>NZ_JBHLUE010000011.1:0-44368 GCF_042434095.1 Plantactinospora siamensis | reverse complement strand
TCCGCCGCCGCGCTGTCCACCACCCCGCCGTCCGCCACCCCGCCGTCCGCCACCCCGCCGTCCACCACCCCGCCGTCCACCACCCCGCCGTCCACCACCCCGCCGTCCACCACCCCGCCGTCCGCCACCGCGGCGGCCTTCCGGCGCGCCGCGTCGCGCTGCAACAGGTCGCCGGCCATCGCGAGGGTCAGGGCCAGCGAGACCAGCCGGGCCTGCGCGCCGTCGTGCAGGTCCCGTTCCACCCGCTTCAGCTCGGCGGCCTGCCGGTCCACCGCCCCGCGACGGGACCGGGTGAGCGCGGCCACCCGCTCGCCGAGTTCCCGCTCCCGCGCCCCCGGTGGTCGGCTGACCACCCAGGCGTGCAGCCCGACGATCAGGGAGACGCCCAGGGTCGTCCACATCGGCCAGAAGTAGCCGCCGCCGCTGAGCGCCCAGACCGCCAGGTCGGCGGCCAGCAGCAGGCCGCCGGCCGCGGCGTCGAGGGCGAGCCAGCGGTGCCGGACGGACGCCACCCGCAGCGCCCGCTCCAGCAGGAACCCGCCGAGCAGCAGCACGCCGGCCGCGAAGTACACCCAGCGGGGCCAGAAGTCCCCGCCACCGGTGGCCAGCCAGACCACCGTGACCACGACGCAGAGCGCCGCGGCCAGGACGGTACGGGTGGCGGCCGTCATCGGCCCGTACGGTAGGTGATCCGCCGCAGCAGCGTCTCGGCGGGCCCGCGGTGGCCGATGGCGCTCAGCGCCTGCGCTCCGGCCAGCGACACGAGCCAGACCGCCACCCCGGACGCCAGTGCGGCCCAGGTGCCGCCCAGGTGCAGCGCCCACGGCGCGAACAGCAGCAGCCAGGCCACCGACTGCAGCAGGTAGCCGCTGAGCGATCGCTGGCCCAACGCGATCACCGGGGCCAGCAGCCTCCGACCCCGACCCCCGGGCGCCCCGGCGCCGCCGGGCGTGCCAGCACCGCCGATGGCCCCGGCGCCGCCGGTCTCCCCGGCACCGCCAGGAGTGCCGGCAGCGCTGAGCCGGAGCGCCAGCAGGCCGAACAACGCCACGTACCCGGGGCCCCCGTACTCACCGGTCACCGCGTGCACCCGGGCCATCGCCTCGACGCCGGCCGGATCCAGATGCAGCACGCCGGCGGCCACCAGCGCGTACGGCAGGGCGCCGAGGACGGAGATGCCCAGGCTGCCGGCGGCCACCCGACGCAGCAGGGTGCGGTGCGCGGCCGGGTTCTCCAGGATGCGCTGCCGGGCCGCCCAGATGCCCAGCCAGACGATCACGATGAACGGGATCACCGAGGCGGTGTGCACCGGCCACTCGGCGAGCCGGTCCAGCATGGACCGGCCGTACGACGCTGCGGCGAGCGACGGGTTCGGGCTGTTGCCGAGCACGGCGTCCCCGCCGTGCGCCCCGGTGAGCGCGGTGACGGTGAGGAACGCGGCGTACAGGGTCTGCAGGCCCCAGAGCCAGAGCACCAGCCGGTGGAACCGGTCGCCGCGGCGCAGCAGCAGCACGGTGGCGAGGATGCCCACGATCCCGTACGCGCCGAGGAAGTCGCCGAAGTACAGCAGCGTGGCGTGCACCAGCCCGAAGCCGATCAGGGCCGCGTTGCGGCGCAGCAGGATCCGCCGGGCGGCGGGGCCCTGCCGCCGGGCGATCTGCACGAGGCCGTAGCCGAACATCACGGCGAAGACCGGGTACGCGCGGCTGTCCACGAGGGTGGCCAGCAGGAAGTTCACCACCCGCTGCGCACCGTGCGGCGTACCGTCCATGCCGGGTTGGCCGGCGAAGGCGCAGTTGGCGGCGTTGGCCAGCGCGATGAACAGCAGCATGGCGCCGCGGGCGAGGTCGGGGGCGAGGGCGCGCTCGGCGCGGGCCACGGGCCCCGGCACGGCAGGCGCGGGAGGCGCGGCAGGCGCGGGATGCGCCGTCATCGTTGCGGTCATGGATCGAGCCTCGCCGAGCGCGGGGCCCGGTTCGAGGAGGCTGGAGCGCCTCCCGGGGTGGTACCAGTACCCCTGTCTCAGGTGTCCAGGAAGGCGAGGACCGCCAGCACCCGCCGGTTGTCGTCCTGGGACGCCCGCAGGCCGAGCTTCGCGAAGATGTTGTTGGTGTGCTTCGCGACCGCCTTCTCGGTGATGAACAGGGTGGCGCCGATCGCGGCGTTGGACCGGCCCTGTGCCATGTGCGAGAGCACCTCCCGCTCCCGGGCGGTCAGCCGGTCCAGCGGCAGCACCCGGCCGCGGTTGTCGAGCAGCTTCGCCACCACGGTGGGGTCGAGCGCGGTGCCGCCGGCGGCCACCCGGCGGACGGCGTCGATGAACTCGCCGATGTCGGAGACCCGGTCCTTGAGCAGGTAGCCGATCCCGCCCCGGCCGTCGGCCAGCAGCTCGCGCGCGTACAGCCGCTCGACGTACTGGGACAGCACCAGCACCGGCAGGCCCGGCGCCTCGGCGCGGGCCGCGAGCGCGGCTCGCAGGCCCTCGTCGGTGTGGGTGGGCGGCAGCCGCACGTCGACCACCGCCACGTCCGGACGGTGGTCGAGCAGCGCCCGCAGCAGCTCGGGCCCGCTGTCGACCGCCGCGACCACCTCGAAGCCGTGCGCCGCCAGCAGCCGGATCAGGCCGTCGCGCAGCAGGATCAGATCTTCCGCCACCACCACCCGCACCGGCGCCACGTTAGCCGATCGAGGCGCGTGGTTGACGTATTCCGTTATAGGTATACGATGACCCCATGGCACGAGCGGCAACCACGACCGACGCGTTCAACGCCGTGGCGGAGCCCCGACGCCGGCAGATCCTGGATCTCCTGGCCACCGGGGAACGCCCGGTCAACGACCTCGTCGACCTGCTCGGGCTGGCCCAGCCGCAGGTGTCCAAGCACCTGCGGGTGCTGCGCGAGGTGGACCTCGTGCGGGTCCGCGGGGACGGCCGGCAGCGGATGTACCGGCTCAACGCCGCGCCGCTGCGGGCCCTCCACGACTGGCTGAGCGCGTACGAGCAGCACTGGAACGAGCGGTTCGACCGCCTGGACGAAGTCCTCGAAGAGCTCACGGAACAGGAGAACGACAATGCCGACCACGACTAGCGGCACGGCCAAGGTGACGCTGCCGGCCGACAACCAGATCCGGATCACCCGCGAGTTCAACGCGCCCAGGCGCCTGGTCTGGCGCGCGTACACCACGCCCGAGCTGGTCAAGCGCTGGTGGGCCGGCGACAAGGGCACGGTGACCAGCGCCGAGATCGACCTGCGGGTCGGCGGCCGGTGGCGGTACGTCATGGCGGCCGAGGGCGGTCACGAGGTGGCGTTCCGCGGCGACTACCGGGAGATCGAGGCGCCGGAGCGGCTCGTCAACACCGAGATCTTCGAGGGCATTCCGGACCCCGACCAGCACGCCAGCCTGGTCACCGTCACGCTGACCGAACGGGACGGCCGGACGTACCTGGACATGCTCTGCGAATACCGCGACCGGGCCGACCGCGACGCGGTGGTGGAGTCCGGCATGGAGTCCGGCATGCAGGACTCGATGGACCACCTGGAGAAGGTGGCCGTCGAGCTGAGCTGACCACCGGAGGCCCGGTCAGTCGTCGCCCAGCCCGAGGAGTCGGGCCAGCACCGCCACCTGGTCGGCGAAGTGCTCGACGACCTCCGGGGACCGCGGATCGGCATGGCAGACGCTCTCGATGACGTGCGGCAACGTGGTGGTGGCCATGGCTGCGGCCATCATGATGACCAGCAGGCAGGCCGGATCCACCTCGGCCGGCAGCCGCCCGGCCGCCTGCAACGCCCGGAGCTCGTCGACGCCGTGGGCCAGGTTCCGCGCCCGGGAGTCCCGGTCCGGGTCGTCGTCCGGGCCGGTGTACTGCAGTCCACTCCAGGCGAACACCCGGACGCCCGCCGGGCTACGCAACGCCTCCAGCGCGTAGCGGCGCAGCTGCTCCGGCAGCGGGGTGCCCGGCGGGGCCAGCTCCCGCTGCCGCTCCTGCCACTGCTGAGCCATCGCCCGGTAGAGCCCCTCCTTGCCGTCGAAGTAGTACGAGACCAACTGCTGGTTGACCCCCGCCCGCGCGGCGATGGACCGGATTCGGGCGCCGGCGTACCCGTGCGCGCCGAACTCGGCCGCCGCGGCGTCCAGGATCCGGCCGCGGGTGCGCTCCGGGTCCCGCTGCCGCTCCTGCGGCTCGGGTGACCTACGGGGTTTCGATGGCGCCACGACGGGAGTATACGCAAGCCTGACAGAGTTAGTCATACGTCTGGTTGACAAACTCATTCACATGCCTGAACCTCGGTGGGAGCGGCGCCCGACCGGCGGTCGCCGCCCCCACCGGGAAGGGACACCGGCATGTCGGATCGGGCACGGATACTCATCGCGGGTGGCGGCATCGGCGGGCTGGCGCTCGCCCAGGCACTGCGGCAGGGCGGCCTCGACGTCGCCGTCTACGAGCGTGACCCCACGCCACAGACCCGCAACCAGGGCTACCGCATCCACATTGACCAGGACGGCAACGCGGCGCTGCGGGCCTGCCTGCCGGCGTCGGTGCTCGACCGGGTGCGCCGGACCAGCGGGATCAACGGCGACCTGGTGGCCGCCTACACCCAGCGGCTGGAGCAGGTGATGGCCCAGACCTTCCCGGGCGGCACCGACGACGAGATCACCAACGTGGACCGGGAAACATTCCGGCGCGGCCTGCTCACCGGCCTGACCGGCGCCGTCCACTTCGGGCACGCGGTGACCGGATACCGGGTCACGGCCGCGGGCCGGGTCCGGGTCGCCTTCGCCGGGGGCGACAGCGCCGAGGGCGACCTGCTGGTCGGGGCGGACGGGGCCAATTCGGCCGTACGCCGGCAGCTGCTCCCGGACGCCGTCACCCGGGACGTCGGCCTGCGCTGCGTCTATGGCCGGATGCCGATCGACGAGACCACCGACCCGCTCATCCCGGCGGACTTCAACCGCGGCTTCTGCTGGGTCGCCGGCGAGCAGGGCTTCGGCGCCGGCTTCGCGCCGGTGCGGTTCCGGTCCCGCCCGGACGGCGCGACCGACTACCTGATGACCACCCTGGTGGCCTCGCCGGAGCGCCTGGGCCTGCCCGACGAACGGCTGTTCCGGCTTGCGCCGCGGGAGCTGTGGAAGATCGCCGTGACGGCCACGGCCGGCTGGCACCCCGCGGTGCGGGAGCTGTTCGCGCACGCCGACGGGGACACGTTCTTCCCGATCGCCATCCGGGCCAGCGAGCCCGTCGAACCCTGGGAGTCCGGCCCGGTCACGCTGCTCGGCGACGCCGTACACACCATGCCGCCGACCGGCGGCGTCGGCGCCAACGCGGCGCTGCGGGACGCCGCCACGCTGGCCGGCGAGTTGCTGTCCGCCGTACGCGCCGGGACGCCGCTCCGCGACGCGGTCGGCGCGTACGAGCGGGTCATGCTGCCGCGCGGCTTCGACACCATCGAGGGCTCGCTCCGGATGGCCAGCCAGATGTTCGCCACCCTCGGCTGACCCGCCCCGGGTCAGCCGGCACCGGACGGTGGGCCCGGGCCACCGCCGGACGGGCGTCCAACCTCTTCACCGACGTTGATGCCGGGATGACGTCTTCGGCCCGGGATGTCCCGACGGGCGGCGCGACGGAGCCGGGCGGGCGACGGGCCGGGGACCGCGCGGCCGAGGTTCACGCGCCTGGATGGGTGCCCCCGGCAGGATTCGAACCTGCGACACACGGTTTAGGAAACCGTTGCTCTATCCCCTGAGCTACGAGGGCGCGAGGGCCCAGTCTAGCCACCAGGGCGTTCACCTGGGGTGGCCGGGAGTGACCCACGTTCACCCACGATCCCCGGACCGCCGTTCGCCCAGCTCAGGAGCACAGCCGGAGCACACGAATCCCGGTTGCGACCGGCGGTCGGCCGCAGTGACCCGCGTTGGCACCGGTTCACCGGGGTTGGCATCCGCTGGCGAGCACACACCGCGCACATCATCGAAGATCAACGACGCACCGTCCGCATACCTACCCGTAGGCGCCGCCACCGGAGAACCACGGAGCGCTCGCCCCGGGGTCGCTCGGACCCGCCGCGATTCCGACCATGACGGTCCCCCAAGCGCCGGCACATGCCGAGTTGAGTGCGCGCTCATGTCATGAGACGTCGCCTCCACCATCGACGCAAAACGTTGATCGATCGGCCACTTTCGACTGAACGCCTTTGTGGGATGATTGATCCATGGGAACGGACGCGTGGCGGAACTGGCGGGCCTTTCAGGCCGGACAAGCCGAACTGGAGAATTTTGATGACGAACTCCAGTCGGATGTCCCGTTCGTCGGAGGGCCCGCCAGCTTCGGTCCTTACACGCTATCAACCGTCATCCGAGACTCCGACACGGTCGGCCCAGCCATCGCTCTTCATGCCGGCATACACACCAACCTCATACCCGAGGTCGTCGTGGAGGGGAAGCTTGCGGAATCCGACTCAAGCGCCTACCACGGCGGCAGCATGACGGACGAAATTGCTGCACTTGTCTCTCTTGAGTTGGGCGTCCGCCTTCGCCTAGCCGGCACCACACGCTTGTCTGGGATCCATGATGAACGCGACTCAGCGAGGGCGCCCATATTGTTTGAGGTCCCTCGCCTTACCCGCCCCGGCCGACCGGGCCGCGAACAGATTCCCGCAGCTGTGGCGCGGAGAGCTGACGTTGCCGCATTACGACGACTGTCCATGTTTGCGGAGATCAATGAGATTGCGCAGGTGGAACTTGTGCGCGCCGCTCGTTCCTATGCGGCAGCACTTTGGTGGGCGAATGAGGACCCAAACCAAGCTTGGCTACAGTTCGTTACGGCGGTGGAAACAGCGGCCACATGTCGACAGCGCTTAACTGCCGAACCCATTGATTTGTTGCGTGAGCATTGGCCGGAACTGTGGAACGAACTCCAACACGGGAGCGAAAGGGCTAGAACGCGGATTGCTAGCGTTCTAGCAGAACAGACTAAGGCTACCCGAAAGTTCATCGACTTCTTGACAGAATGCGCACCCGAGCCGCCCGATGAACGAATGGAATACGGGCAACTAGACTGGAGTAAGATGCGTCGGCACATCTCTGTTATATATGGGCATCGGTCAAAGGCTCTCCACACGGGAAAGCCATTTCCCATGCCAATGCTGAGTGAGCCGAGGCGGGATAACTCTGGCACCTTTCAGGAAATTCCATGGGGGCTGAACTCCGGCGGTCTCGGTGGTGTTTGGAAGGCATCGGAAACCCCTATGCTGCTTTCCACCTTCGAGTACATCACGCGAGGCGCGCTTCTTCGATGGTGGGACGAGCTGACCTCGGCGGCCAGCGCGGTGGCTGGACCGGCCACCTTACTGGACTGATTCCTCGGAAGCCGACATGAGTTCTCCCGGGTTGCAGTGTCCGAAGGTGTCCGACGCCGTCCGCAGGCGAGGAGTTCCGACCGAGGTCGTCCGCCGTCATGGGCCTGTCCTCGATGTGCATGGCGGACTGGACGGCATGAAGCTCAGTTCATCGGTGATGTGGCAGGAGATCGGCAAGACCCTACGAGAGGCGATGCGCAGCTGGGGAGCGGCACTTCGTCTCTGTGTTTGTCTGCTCGTCGTGGCGGTCTGCGTGATCGGCTTGGCTCGGGCGGGGGTGCTTTCCTAAAGATGGCTGCGGAGACCATTGCCGAGTTCATCGAAGATCTACGGCGCCTGCGAACTGAGAGTGGCTGCCCGTCCCTACGTGATATCGCACGGCTCAGCCGCCAGCACACGAAGCGATTGCCTCACAGCACGGCTGGCGATCTCCTCAAGTCGACGAGCCGGCCGCCGGTCCGATCTGTGATTGCCTTCATCGTCGCTTGCCGGGAACACGCCAAGGAACTCGGACTGGATATCCCGTCGCCCCGCACAGACCTGACGGGCTGGCAGTTGCGATGGCAAGCCCTTCCCGACGGGCCGCTGGAGCCTCCGCTAGACGTTGATGCCATCGCCTCGCCCGACATCGGACGTCGCGAGAAGAGCCGCGCCGGCGAGGAGCATGTCTGGCTGCCCGCACCTGGAAGCGAATATCTCATCCTTAGCTGGAGTGACTTCGGCTCGCTGCCCGGGCTACCCGAGCTGGCCCGTCAGACGCACCAGTTGGCTGATGCCCTCGCTTCGGCCGCGCCATGGTGCACTGTTACGGTCGAGCACAACGTGACGATGGAGCAAGCCCGTGAGGCGGTCCGGCGGTCGGCCAGCCAGGCGCGGGACGTTACGTTCCTCCATCTCGCCACACATGCTGTTCTCGACGAACAAGATCGGCTCACGCTAGTTCTGGGCGACGACCAAAGGCGAAGCGTCGTTCCTGCGGAGGATCTGATCCGTCCGCTCCTGAGGAACAAGCCTGTCGTAGTGATCCTTGACTCGTGCTACGCCGGCGGGGTCACGGGCGATCTGATACGGGATCCCGCAGGCACTGGGCTCGCGTTGGTGCTTGCTGCCGCCGGCGCTACGCAGTTTGCGCTGGCGGGCGAGGGATCCTTGACTGGCATTCTCGCACGACTCTTTGCGCTCGGCGACCCCACCCTGCCGCCGCTGCTGACAGTCCGCAGCGTCTTCGATTGGCTTATGCGAGCGGTCAAGGCGGGTCACCTGCGAACCGATGTTCGCCTTGGCACACGGAACGGGCCAAGGCCCCAACCGGAGTGCATCCGCCTCAGGCCGTTCGCGGAGGACATCGTGATCGCCACGAATCGCGCATGGGTGCGTCCTGCCTCTGAGCTGCCGGGAACCGACATCTAGCGTGTTCTTGGTCAGCAGGCCAGCAGGGCTGGTGATGGAACTCCCAAGTTGCAATATCGGAACTTCCCAATAACCGAACGGCTCAAGACCCAAGATCGTAGACCTCGGCGGCAACCCTGCGCGGGCTTCGAGCGCTGGTTTAGGTCACGACGCGGACGCCGGGCCAGCGTTCGGTTGGGCGGTGGCGGGCGAGTCGTTGCCGGGAATCTCCAGGCTGGCCCTGGTCGAGTTGCCCGCCACACCCGTCGAGCAGGTCGTCGAGGCCAACCTTGCTGGTAATCACCTTCTCGGGCATGGCACCTTCCCCCACTCGTTCCCCCTGGTGCCTCTACCCGGCTTCTGGCAGGGGCGGATCGGGCAGACCGAAAATGGCTTTCTGGGCCGCTCGGGCGAGGGTGGCTTGGGTGGTGGCGGGTAGGCCGAGCCTGTTCCAGTGGAAGATCACGTGCAAGGCGATTACTGCCCGCAGGCCACGGGTGAGAGTGCCCCTTTCCCGTTGGCGGTGTAGGGCTGCGCCGGCGTTCTCGAATGCGGTGTACCAGTCGCCGGTGGTGCGAGGTGCGCCGAGCAGCAGGCTTCGAACCTCTCCCGTGAACCTCTCCCATCCGGCGACATCGGTTGGGGATGCCTGGAGGTATGCGTCTCGGTGCTCGACGACTTGTGCCCAGACGTCGCCCTGCTCGTTGAGATCGAGCCCTGCTGCGCGCATCAGGGCAGTGCACAAGATCAGGGAGTGTTCGCGCCGGGTGATGGGGTGCCGGTAAAGGTAGGTGAGGAGGTGGCGGCTGTCATGGTGGAACAGCATGTGGGCGGTGGTCATGGCGTCGTGGCCGCCGAAGGCATGGGTTTCTGGTTCGTAGATGTCGCGGGTCCAGGGGACTCCTTCGGTGAGTAGTCGGTGTGCCTGGTCTTGGCTGTCTGGGCTGTTTGTGGGGAGGTAGCGGATGCGCCAGGCGCCTTTGCGGATGAACCACCAGCAGGTGATGAGGCCGGCGGTCTTGGCGGCGGGAAGCACTCGGCTGAGGTGAGCGACGGCCTGTTGCTCGCGTTCCTGGGCGGTATGGCCGGGGTAGCTGATGTTGATCTGTTGCCAGGGGGCGTGGTCCACGGCGTGGCTCTTTCGTCAGGTGAGGAGGAGACAGGCGTCCCAAGCGGTGGTGGCGGTGACGAGGTCGACTCCTGCCTTCCCCTCGAGCAGTCCTTCGGGCTCGTTGGTCGTGGGGGTGGCCTGCCGGTGAAGGTCGTTGACGAGATCGAGGGGGATGGGGGTGAGGGCGTCGGAGGCGATGCGGCGGGCGGTGGCCAGCAGTCCGGCTGTGCCATGGCACAGGCTTCGGTCGGTGAGCCGTCGGAGTTGTCCGGGGTCAGTGACGCAGGTGGTGAATGCGGTCTCGGCGAGGTGCTGGCGGGTCGTGTCGTGCAGGGCTTGTGCGGTGAGTTGCTGGGCGCGGGCGATGCCGGGGGTGCCGTAGCACCACGACGGCCTCAGCGGGGTTTGCTGGGCCGGTGTCCCGCGACGCAGGTCAATGAGGGTGATGGTCTGCGGCCACCAGATGGTGCCGTTGGTGTGCTGCTGCCAGGTGTCCAGCCATCGGCTGAGGCGGCTGATCGCGGTGGTGTGTCCGGCGACGGTGATGCCGTCGCGGAGGGTGAGCGCGAGCAGTGCCAGTGGGCCGGTGATGCCGTGGGCCATGCCGAAGTTCGCGTGACCGCCGTAGGGCGGTGGCTGGCGGCGTTCGGGCCCGTTCCAGCACCACCAGCCGGGTAGCTCGCCTCGCGGTTCGGTGAGTCGGACGAGGTAGTCCAGGACCTGGCGGAGCAGGTCGCGATCGCCGAGCCGGCGTAGAACGACGCCAAGCCCGGCCAGTCCGCGGATGAGGTCGTACTCGGCGCTGTGCGGCTGCTCGTGTCGGTCGATGCGGCGGTGGGCGGCGTCGAGGCGTCGGCGGGTCACTGTGGCGGTGCCGTGGGCGGTGGCCGCTCGTGCCCGGGCGAGCCCCGGGTGGTCGGTGGTGGCGAGGACGAACGCGAGCGCGGGAGCGCCGTAGAAGAGGCTGGCCCCCTCGGCAATGCTCACGCCACCGGCAGTGGCGTCGCGCAGTGCCTCGTACGCTGCGGGCCGGTTGCCGGTTTCCAGGTGCCGCAGGGCGATGCCGGCCGCGCCGTCGGCGAGGGATTGTCCCCCAGTCACGGCTTACGCCGGGCGAGGGTGGTGCGGGCGATGGTTCGGGCCAGCCGCAGGCAGTGCTGTTCGGAGGCGGGGTCGACGCCGATCATGCGGGCGTGGTGCAGGTGCAGCAGGTCACCCAGCACCTCGTCGGGGTCGAGCCCGTCTTCGACGACCATCGGCCGGTAGGCGGCCAGCGCTGCCGCGAGTCGGTCGTCATGCACTGGGCGGCGGGCATGTCCGAGCTGGGCGGGGTCGAGGCGGGGACCGGTCCGGTGAGGGACGTGGGTGATGAGCCAGCGCATACCGTCGCCGGTGAAGCTGTCAGCGATGGCGATCATCCCGGCGGTGGTGGCGGCTTGTCGGTCGCCGGTGAGCCGGTGCAGGGCGGCGCGGGAGTCGGCGGCGAACACCCGCTCGGCGGCGGCGAGGGTTGCTGCGGCACCGTGGCGGGTCTCGGGGCGGTACGGGTGCAGGCTGTAGTCGTGTACGAGGGCGTCATCGTGCAGGTGCTGCACCCAGCCGGTGAGATGACGGGCGATGTCGGCGAACCAGTCGGAGTCCGGAAGCGGGATGCGCAGCCGCAGGTGCGGCTCGGGGTGGGGATACCGCAGGAACCACCAGCCGGCCGGTAAGTGGTCGGCGGGGCGGGCGGCGAGGTCGGTCAGGATGTCATCGAGCCGACCGTGGAGATGTGCCTCCAGCCACCGTGACCGCCCTGGCCAGTGCTGAACATTGGTAGCGGTTCGGGCTGATCGGGCTGGTCGCGCGGCTAGCGCGGGGTGGGTGAGGGTGAGCAGGAGTTCGGCGGGGCGCTCGCCGATCCAGCCCGCACTCCCTGGAGCCTCGCTGATCACGGTGCGGGGATGCCGGTCGAGGTGGTCGCGAAGGACCGCCAGGTGGGTGTGGTTGTCCAGGTCAAGGCGTAGGCGTATGTCGTCGTCGCCGACTAGGACCTGCTGCGGGATGTGCCGCTGGTGGCGGTGTCGCTGCCAGGCGTCGCGCCACTGCGGCCAGGCGGTGCCCGCTCCGGGAAGAGTGGTGTGGTCGATGGTCCAGCGGGCGGGGTGCACGATGGTGCGTCCGCGCCGTAGGCGGGGTAGGAACGGCTGGCTGCTGGCGTGTCCCCAGTCGAACCGGCTGCACGGTGCCGTCCAGGCGGTCCAGATCTCGGTCAGGAACCGCATCATCGGCTGCTGCAGCGTAGGAAGCAGCACGCTGTTGAACAGCAGCGGTTCGACAGGCTGACCGGCGGCCGCCGATACCAGCCACAGCCGGTGTCCGTCGCCGGTCACCGCCAGGTCCTCGATCGTGTATGGCGGTGCCGGGTGGAAGTCGCCGAGAGGGAGGACGGGCAGTAGCTCGGGCGTCCGGGTCACCGCGGTGAGCCGGGCGTCCAGCGGGGGTCCGGACAGCTGCAGTGGGGCCGCGCCGGGCAGGACCGTGGGCAGATGCTGGTAGATCTGTTGGAAGCCGCCGAGTTCCGCGGGGCTGAGCAGATGCAGGAACCGGGCGGCGGCGACCCCGGCGTGGCGGGACCCGCTGAGCACCGTCAGGGTGAACGCGCCGCGGTCCAGGTCGCGCGTCGTTTCGGCGGCGAGGGTGAACCGCAGTTCGGTGTGCGGGATCGGTGGCCGGTCGTCATTCCCGCGCAGCTGGCCGATCAGCGCGTCGTCGAGCACCAGTTCGGCGCAGCCGTCGAGGGCGGCCTGCTGCGAGACCTGTCCGAGCAGCCGGTCGCGGGCGGTGAACAGCGCTGGGGCGCGACGAGTGGATCCCCGGTAGCCGGCCGGAAAACCGAGCACGTTCAGGACATCGCGGATGGGAACGGCCGCTCCTGGGCCCCATCGCTCGATGAACGCGTTGTGGTACTCGGTCCATCCGGGCGTAGGTGGTGGCGCTACCGCCACGAGCGTGGACGCGGCCCGCTCCGCCTCGTGCAGTACCGGCGGGGGCAGGGTCACGGCGATGTCGGCGCGGAGATCGACGGCGGTCCGACGGCCCGGCTCCGGAATGACGTAGTGCCGGGCGACGTAGGCGGCCGGATCGGTAGCCGTCATGGGCGGGCGCAGGGCCGACAGCAGCACCCCTGTGTGGACCAGGTCAGCCAGCAGCCGCTCGGCGTCGGCGACCCTGGTGGGTGCGGCGACCGTCGCGGCGAGGTCGGCGAACCTGACCGGGGTCCACGCCGCCTGGATCGCCGCCCTGATCGGGCCGGTCAGGCGGACCTCGAGGTCCCACCGCCGATCGGCGCCAGCGTGGGCGCATGGCAGAACCCACCTGTCACCGCGCCTGTATCCCACCGAGTTCGTCACTACCGCGACGGTGCGCAGGGTGGCCAGGTCCTGTTCGGCCCGCGCGGTTTGCTCGGCGATGAACTGGCCGTCGGGGCGGGAGACCGCGCGATGAGCCTCGCCCAGGTGGACCGCCGCGCGATCGCCGAACCGGACCGGGGCGACGCCGGCGAACGTGCCGAACGGGGTCGCACGAGTGGTCCAGCGCAGCAGGTACCGGACCGCTGACTGCACCAGGCGCCGCAGCCGGTGCTGATCTACCGGTTCACCGCTGAGCGTGCGTTGGATCTGGTCGGCCAGCTGCGGCGCCGCGCCGGTAACGGCTGCCGCGAACCCGGGCAGCGTCCACGTCTCGTTCAGCCACTCGCGCCACTGGTCCGGATGGCCACGAGCCATGTCGGGCCAGGGAGGCAGAACGAGGCCCTTGGGGTAGGCGGCGATTCTGATCAGCGCCGCACCGGCTGCGGGAACGATGAGGCACCACCGAATCGACGGGCCCGGCGCACTCGACGCCGGGCCCGCTTGTGAGAGGAACGGATGGGTCAGTTGCCGTCGCACTTGGTGGTGCAGGCGTTGGAGCCGGTGTTGCCGGAGCCGCACCCGTCGTCGGTGGCGGTGGCGTAGCCGCCCGCGGTGGGTCCTGCGTCGACGAGGCTTACGTCCAGGGCGAACTCCGAGGTGTCGGTGTCGTTCACGTGCGTTCCCTTCTATGCGGGGGTGAAGGTGAGGACGAAGCGGCTGTGCCGCTTGTCCAGCACCGTCCCGGCCGGCAGGTCGCCGTCGGGAGTACCAGCAGGCAGGACGTGCAGCACCGGCGGAGGGCTGCCCGCGTCCAGCCACGTGCGCATCTGTCCGACCATTCGACCGGTCGCCGACGCGGCGTCGGGCCCATGTGCGCATGCGCCAAGGTCGAACCTGTCGTCGTCGTTCCAGCGCAGAGTCGAGCGGTAGCAGAACGTGCCGTTGTCCAGGGCGGCCGGTGTGCCGAAGCGCCACGCCGGGGCGACGACGCCTGCATCGACGGCCTCCTGCTGGGCAGTGAGAACAACGAACTGCTGTCCCGCATCGGTGATGCGGGTCGCCAGCCACAGGTCGAGATCTGCTAGGACGGTACGAGGGGGCAGGCTCACCCCGGCCCACGCCTGCGTCTTTGGCTGTGCCAACAGCTCGCCTATCGCTTGGCGGTTGACCTGCTGGTCCTCGTCCAGCCGCAGGTGGACGCCGTCAGCGATGTCGGCGTACCGGACTTCATGTGCCCCGGCGCCTTGCATCGACACGAACCCGCACAACCGCTGGCTGTGGCTGATCAGTCGATCGTCGGCCCGTCGCAACGCCCATGAGCGGGTCATGCCGAAAGTCCGCAGTGGTACGACCAGCGTCCCGCCCTCGGCGAGCTGCGCGGTCCAGGCCGGAGGAATGTCCCAAGCGCCGACCGTGACAATGATCAGGTCGTATCGGCGGCCCGGGTTGACCGGTTGCTCGGCGTCCGCGCACACCACGACCACGTCGTCGTACCCCGCCGCGGTCAGGCAGGCAGTGGCCCGGTCGGTCACTTCTCGATCGATGTCCACGGTCGAGACTGAGCCCGATGGGCCGACCAGCTCGCGCAGCAGCGCGGCGTTGTATCCGCCGGAACCGATCTCGAGGACGTGCCGGCCGGCCAAGCCGCCGTCGATGGCGTCTGCGGCCTGACCGAGCATCTCCGCGATGAGCGACGGCGCCGATACCGAACTGACGGCCTCGTCGCCGATCCGCTTGGTCACCACGGCTTGGTCGGCGCGGTACGCGTCCGTCAGGGCGGCATCCGGTGTGAAGAGGTGGCGTGGCACGGACCGCAGCGCCGCCTCGACCTCGGGCCGCATGGCCAGCCCTTTGTCCGCGTGGTCGGCGACGAGCTGATCGACCATTGCGGCGTGGAGGTCTTCACCGCTCGCCGTGTCGACACTCATTCGGGTGGTCTCCCTCTCCGTCAGGGCCCTCCGATCGGATGGCCCGGGGTTCTGCTCTTCTGGGCTCAACAGAGCGTCAAGCCGTTCGACTCGCCAAATGACGGGGAAGCCTCAAGTCGATGAGGCTCCGGTCCCGAAGGCAGCGTCTTGCTGGTGGGTCATCGGCGCGGGGGTGGACGTACGCATGCCCATGGGCGTGCGTACGTCGGTGCGGCCGTGGGTGCAGCCGGAGCGTTTCAGGATCCAGGCGGCCGAACGGCCTGCTGCAATGGAGCGCCCCCTCTCATGCAAGCTGGCAGCGGATCCGATGAGTCATCTGCCCTCTCCACACTGATCCGCCGAGTCGAGGAAGGGAACGCCACGCATGCGGACGACATGGTTGTCCGCATCCGCGCCGCCGATGACAATCGCTCACATCGACGCATCCCGGCGTTCGCGCTTGCGCTGGTACTGAACTCTGAGTGAATCTATGGGGCGAAATCCGTGCTGCTCATCGCCTTGGTGGCGTGAACAGGTTAAGGAGGCGGTGCTATGGGCCAGACCCCGCGGACGCTCCAGCCTTCCTTGTCGGAGCGCCACTTCTTCGGCGCCGAGCTGCGTCGGCTACGGGAACGGGCAAACCTCTCACAGGCGCGACTCGGCGAGATGATCCGCTTCAGCGCGGACCTGGTGCGGCGGGTCGAGACAGCGGACCGTTTCCCATCCCGGGAGTTCGCCGAGGCCTGCGACAGGGCGTTGGCGGCCGGAGGTGCCCTGACCCGTTTGCTGCCCCTTCTGGAGATACGTCGTGCCGCCGAGGGCAAGCCGGCAGCTTTTCCGAGCGGTCTGACCAACGCCGCACCGTTGCTGCCCACCCGACCGGCGGAGACACCCGGGTGGGCAGACATGGTCGTTCATGTTCCGTTCCAGCCAGGTGTTCTTGACCGCGCCGCGTTGGACTGGCTCAACGCGCCAACCGGACCCCGCCTGTCCCTGGCCGGACGGCCCGGCTCGCCCGGACGGGTTGACGAGGAGGATCTGCACTCGGCAGAGACCGCCTTGGCGATCTTCCGGCAGCTGGACCACACCCACGGCGCCGGGCGCGTGCACGCCCAGGTGCAGCGCTACATCGAAGGCGAACTGAACCGCCTGCTGGGGAATACTCCCACCTCCGCGGCTGTCGGCCGCCATCTCTACACGCTCGCAGCGGGCTTCTTCGAACTCTGCGGATATCAGGCGGTCGACACCGGCGCCCACGGACTCGCCCAACGCCGCTACCTTCGCGCCCTCCGACTGACAGAAGCCGCCAACGACCGCCTGTACGGCAGCTACCTGCTCGCCGTGAACATCGGGCACCTCGCGCTGCACTGCGGGCATCCCGAGCCAGCGCACAGGATGGCGCTCATGGCGGTGCAAGGAAGCGAGACCCGGGCGACAGCCGCTGTGGCGGCCGCACTGCACGCGGTGGTGGCGCGCACGCACGCCCGCCTTGGACGCGAAGACGACTGTCTGACCCACCTCGACATCGCGGAGAAGCAACTGGCCCGCAGCAGGCCCGGGGACGAGCCGGCGTGGATCCGCTACTTCGACGCGGCCTACCTCGCCGACGAGATCGCCCACTGCTTCCACGACCTGGGCCGACCGCAGCAAACCCAACGGCACCTGGGCGACGCTCTCACCACTCTGAGTCCCACTCACGTCCGACGACTCGCGATTGACACCGCGCTCCTGGCCTCGTCGCTGGCCGCCGCTGGGCGCATCGACGAAGCCTGCGCCACAGCCCGTGCGGCGGTCGACTACGCCGCACGAACCACCTCACACCGCTGCCTGCAGCGCGTCGTCGAGGTACAGGCCGACCTTGAGCCCTACCGGTGCGAGCCGCAGGTCCGCGAGTTCGGCGAGTATGTGCGTCATCAGCTACCGCTGGCCGCCGTGTAACCTCCGTTGATCGTTGGCAGCCTCCGCCATGACCGAGCGGTAGTGAGCCAGCTCAGCCTCCAGCGCTGCGCCCGCTCGACGGGACGACGCAACATAGTGGCCGACATCAGGAAGAAGCAACACCTTGGGCACCGTACCGAGAGACGTCAACTCCTCGGCGAGTTCCCGCACATCCTCGACCATGGCCACCTCGTCGGCGGTGCCGTGAACGAGCAGCACCGGCCGTTGGATTTGGGCGGCACGGACCGGACCGGCGCCCCCGCGCAGCCGCATCGCATGCGCGCGCTGGAACCGGGGCACCGTCTCCGCCCACCGGTCGGGATCCACGATCGCTGACACGGCGGTGGCAGCGGCGAACGGGCCGTCCTGCGCCACGGCGTGCAACGCGGTGTAGCCCCCCGCGCTGGCGCCACGGATGAACACCTGCCCCGGCAACGCCCGTCCCGTCGACAGCAGGTGAACCGCTACCGCAGCGCAGTCCTCGACATCGTCCAGACCCCACCGACCGTAAAGCGATTCCCGGAACACGCGGCCGTACCCCGTACTACCCAGGTAGTCGACATCAACGACGGCGAACCCGCGGCTGGTGAAGAACTGCGCCTGCCAGTCCAAGCGCAGCAGGCAGGAAGCGGTAGGCCCGGGATGCACCCGAACGATCACCGGCGCCCGCCAGTCCGCCGCCGCTCCCGTCGGCGGATACACCAGGGCGAGCACCTCCCGGCCGCTGGCCACTGGAACGCGCAGCTCCGTCGGCGGCGATACTCGCGCGCGGTCGAGCCCGGCGTCCTCGGGCCTGGCAAGCACCTCCACCCGTGGGCCAGCGTCAGCCAGGTCTACGAGCGCAACCTGCGGGGCTGCGGTCGGCGACGAACCGATCAACGCCACCGTCGTCCCTCGGAGAGCGAGGTACGGCTTGATCGACGTGTACGGCAGGTCGACCGGGCGGACGGTGCCGTCGGATTCGATGACGACAAGGCGGTGTCGAGGCCCCTCCTGCACCACCGCGACGATCCGGCCGCCGTCGAGGAAGCCATACGAGCTGTAGCCCAACTCCCACGGCTCCGCAGCACACTCACCCGGGATCGGTGCCACCGCCTCCACCTTGCGGCCGTCCCATCGGTAGAGGTTCCACCAGCCGCTGCGGTCCGACACGAAGTACAACGCCCCGTCGGGTCCCCATTGCGGCTCCACCGCGGATTCCTCCGGACCGCCGGCTAGTTTCACGGGATTCTCGGTTACACCACCCGCGTAGGTGGCCGCCCACACCTCGCACGCATCCCAGGGCATGTCGCGGTCGCTCCAGGCCGTCCAGGCCAACCAACCCGGGCCCGGCCGCGGCGCGCCGAGGAACCCCCGAGATGAGACGAGAGTTCGCATCTGCGAGGCCCTGGTGAACGATACCGTGACGATCGCGTCACCCTGCTCCGACTCCCGCACAGCCAGCAGCTCGCCATCACCAACCGTCAGGTCGCCGAAGGATCCATGAGTGATCAATTCGAGTTGATCGTCGCCCCGACGGCACCGGAAGAGGCCGTCTCCGCCGACGCACCACAGCGTCCCCTCCGCGACAGCGAACGACCCGCCCCCGTACGCATGAACGCCACTTGCGACATCGAAGCCCTTCGGACTGACATCACGCTTGCCGTCGCCCAGCCGCCACCGCCTCACCGTCGTGCCCCCGCCAGCGTCGGGGCGACTCTCCAGCCAGTACAGGCTGCCACCACCGGTACGCAGCTGGTCGTAGCTCACCGAGGCGCGGACAGCGTCGTCCACTGACACTTCAGCGATCCTGCCGCCCAGCCTCACGCATCCTCCTCGAACAACTCCCAGCGGGCCGACGACGGCGGGCTCGCCAACCGGGCGCCGGGACGGCGCGGCCACTGGCAGGCTGGGCTCCCGGGGCCGGCGTGAACACCTATACGTGGCCGACTCTACGTCCGACCGCCTTCTCCCTACCCACGGACCTGAAGTGACCCATGGAGGCGCGCGGCGCGGCCAGGTTCTTGACCGGTGTGGTTGCAGAGTGACGATGGGGCGATGAGTGAGGTGCGTCCCCGGTGGGCCAGGTTGGCGCAGGCAGAGCGGGAGCGTCGTCAGGCGCACGCTCACCGGCCCGTCGCTTCCTTGACCCACAGGACCACGGATCGCTCGAGGCCATCACACGCCATCGCCAGCTCGGCGTTCACCCGCCGTAGCCGGGCCAGCTAGGCCCGCTCGTCCTCGGCCAACTGCCCGGCAGCGGCCTCACCGCGAGTCTCGCGGTCCTTCTTCACCCAGTTGGCCAGGGTCCCGTCGTTGATCCCCGGGTCGCTCACCTGGGCGATCGACTTCCCAGTCTCGCGCACGATGCGCACCGCGCCCGCCCGGAACTCCGGATCGAACTGGCGTCTTGTCTCAGCCATGAACCTCTAACCCTCAAGCTCTGGCCTCCACGCTATGAGGGGATGGCATCGAACACCCTCAACAAGGGATTCCGACATGGCCCTTGGACAGTTTCGGCCACGCCGACGCGGCGATCCAACTATGCCGACAAGTGGTCGAGGTCGACGATGCACCGCGTACTGAGCCCGGATGGATTACGTCCAGGGCAGGTCGTCGGGTTCGACCGACTTCCCTAGGGGGCACCAGGCACTTTCGACACGGGAGTCGGTCGTGAGCGAGGGCGGGGAACGTCGCTTCGCATCTGGATCATCGTCACCATGCCCTTGTCCGATCAGATCTGACCCGGACCCCTTGCCGAGATCACCTCACTGCGCCATCGTCCCGGCTCAGCATGCTATGTCATCGCTGGTCAACACCGCGCCGCAGTATGGGGCCCCTGCCGGCTTGCCTAGAAGGTGCGTGTTGGATAATCCGAACAGTCGTGGTTGTCTTCGCCGGTGCACGGAGTCCGAATGATCATGTTCAGCGACGAGGAGTGGGCGGAATGTTCCCGCGGCCTAGAGGATCTTGGGCTGCGCGTGGAGCAGATCATCTCGACGTTATCAAGCGAGGTTGACGTGACTCCTCATTCGATAACGCACAGGGTCAAAGACAGGCGCAGTGCAGCCAGAAAGATTGCCAAGAAACGCGAAACGAATCCCGCGTACGGATTGTCGAGCTTAACTGACCTTCTCGGAGTCCGTGTTATCACATATTTTAGCGATGAGGTCGACCACATCGCGATGGCCTTAAGTCGGGAATTCGTCGTTGACCAATCGAACTCAATTGACAAACGGAAGTCGCTTGCGGCGGACCGCTTCGGATACATGTCATTGCACTATGTTCTCGGTCTTAGTCCTACGCGCGCGACGATGCCCGAGTACCGTCAGCACGCTGACGTCTCATTCGAAGTGCAGATTAGGTCGGTGTTGCAGCATGCCTGGGCTGAAGTGGAACACGACCTAGGCTATAAGTCTGTCGGGGACGTGCCCACTGTACACAGACGCCAGTTTTCAAGGCTAGCAGGCACCTTGGAACTGGTGGACGAGCAGTTTTGTGCGTTGCGAAACGAGCTGGGGGTTGCTCGACCACCCAGTGCACCAGCAGACGAGGTAGCGCTTATGGATGAGCCAATCTCTTCGGTATCACTAGCAGCCTATATCGAACGCTCGACATTGCTTCGATTTAATGAGCGCTTTGCGCGCATTCACGCAGTTGAACTCGGCCCGTTCGAACCGGCAGCCCTGAGCCGCCTTGTGGTGAACCTAAATCTATTGGGCGTCCGTTCGGTGGCCGATCTAGAACATCTTCTCGTGAGTCACTTTGAAGCTCTCTACAGACTTATGGAAGAGCGTTACTTGCTATCACGCCATCGAGGAGAAAGCCCTGCCGTGACCGTCACGACGCCGCTTTTGTACCTCCTGCTCTTCAGGATTGCGGACATGGGCGTTGCTGGCAGGTCCGCGTTCGAGAAAATATGGAAGGCAGCCTCCTACGAGGAGTACATGAGGTCAGTATCCTCGGCAATGAACGGAGTGGGTCGTGCCTAGTCAGAATGGCGTCATGCCTGAATTTCCTCTGGGGCAATCTCGACACAATCGGCACTCTGACAGGGAGTCGATCGTGTCACTTCCGGCCGATGCGGCGATGGCGAGCACATTGCTGCCCCCGGACGCACAATTAATCCGCGAGGCAATCTCCGCGCTAATGCGGAGCCCGGATCCGCAACGGCCTGGGCAGGCTATCGGCCAATCGAAGGCTGGCATCTACGCATTCTTTGATTACGATAAGGAACCGGTTTATGTTGGCCAGACGGCCGAGGGGTTCGCGATTCGCCTAGGGCGACACCTCATGTCCGGCCGATCAGATGCCGTGGCGAGGTATATTCTGGATCCATTCGAGATCCGCGAAGTAGCACTTTGGTCGCTACCTCACATTGGCGATATGCCATTTAGGGAGCGAAGAGCGGCATTGGATCCATATGAGTACACCGTCTTTGAGCGACTCGTAAATAGAAGCGCGTTCCACGCCCTTCTGAATGAGCGAACCGTTCCGCCGTCAATGATTGTCGATCTTCCTGATCCTCTTGTCGGGGTGATCGTTCCGGACGAAGTCTTTCCGGATCGCAATCATCCGGACGTCCGCATCGCGCGGCGTGTGCAGACTATGTCACAGCTTGCCAAGTTCATCAGTGAGCGCAAAGTCTCACTCGGGCTGCGCAGGACGCTGGCGACGCAGGCACTAAGACTTGAGGAGATAACCCGGCGACGTGTCAATGCGCTGACACAGGTGGAACGCCATGATGGACCTGAGCGCGGCGACTTCGACGTTTTCGAGGAAGAGCCAGACGGTTCTCTCTTCTGATCTCCCTGAGACGGAGGTAGTGAGCGGATCTCGGCGTGAGCCGCGTGCCGGATCTGATCTATAAACTGAGATCCGGTAACGTCCAACACCGCAGTACTCACGTCCAGCATGGCCGCGACCACGCGGGACTTCCCTCACGCAGTCTTCGGGCGGCGCCGGTTGATGGTGTTGGCCACGGCGTCGGCGGCGCTGCGATGGTGATCTTTGGTGACGCTCTGGTAGGTGTCTCGGGTGAGGGTGGTGGTGGAGTGACCGAGTTGTTCGGCGAGGACTTTGATGTCGACGCCGGCGTCAAGGGCTACGGTGGCGGCGCTGTGGCGTAGGTCGTGCAGCCGGATCGGGGGCAGCCCGGCTTGGCGGATGAGTCTGCGGAAGCGTTGAGTGACGGCGTTCGGGTGCCAGGGCTGCCCGTCGGGGCGGACGAAGAACAGCCCCGTGTCGGGCCAGCTGCTACCGGCCGCGAGCTGCCAGCGGGCGCGGCGGGCCTTGTAGGCGGTGAGGACCTTGACGGTTTCGGCGTCGAGTACCAGGTCGCGGTTGCCGGCTCTGCTCTTGGGTGGCTTCTGCACCGCGGTGTAGCCGTGGGTGGCAATCTGGTTGTTGATCGTCGTCTCGCGGCGGTGGAGGCGGACCTCGCTGTCGCGTAGCCCACACGCCTCGCCGCGGCGGGGTCCGCGGTAGGCCATGTAGTGCCACATCGGATACAGGTCGGGGGCGTGTTCGGCCGCGTAGTCGAGGAACTGCACGATCTGGGTGTCGGTCCACACCATGACGGGGCCGGGGACCGTGCCGGTGGCCTTCCACCGCTGTACCCGTTCGTCCTCCCACACGATGGGCAGCGGCCGGTCGGCGGGAGTCTTGACCAGGGCCGCGGGGTTGGAGCCGACGATGAGTTCGTCGGCGAGGGCGTCGTTGATGGCCTTGCGGAGGCAGGCGCGGATGCGTTGGCGGGTTGAGGGTCCGGTCGGGCGGACGCCAGCGACGGTGGCGCGGACGAGGGGATTGGCGCTGGCCTTCGCGGCCCGGATCTCCTGGTTGCGGCGCTCGATCGCGGTGAACATGGCGCGGACGTGACCGGTGCGCAACTTGTCCACCGGGATCTGGCCGAGGTGCGGGATGAGGTGTACCCGCACGATCGACTCGTACCCGCGGATGGTGTTGGCGTCGATGGTGAGGTCGTTGAGCCACTGGGTGAGGTACTCGGCCACGGTCGGTATCTGTCCGAGTGGGCCGTCGCCGCGCAGCCGCTGACGCACGCCGTCGACGTCAGGAAGGACGCCACCTGCACGGACCGTGGATTGGAGCAGGTCGGCGATCTCGCCACGGCGGCGCCGGTCGTGCCGGGCCAGCGCGAGGAGCGCGCGGGCGTGGTCGAGTTCGGCGGCGGCGTCGCGTCGGCTGTTCATTCCGGTGCGGCGCAGTTGACGGCGGCGGCCGTCGCCGGTGGCGGGGAGTTCGAGTTGGTAGGCCCAGTGGCCGTGTTCGAAACTCCACGCCCGGTTGGGGCGGCGCAGTTTCGGGCAGGCGTTGCCGAGCGGCTTACCGGTGTCGGGGTGGCGACAGCCGCAGCGTTTGAAGATGCTTCCGTCTGGCATGGCTGGTGGTGCTCCCGTTCGTGAAGGGGTGCATCGGTTTTGTCGATCGACATGCACGCGTGATCGGGGGGCTCGGTCAAGTCGCGGCGGTCCAGGCCGGGGAGGCAGATCCGCACGCGTCGGGATCCTGTGACGGTGAAATTGGGGGGCGCGCCGCTGACGGTGCTGCGATCCTGGCCTGTTCGCTTGAGACCGGGGTGTGAAGGATGAGCGATGGTGGCGGATGAGCTGGTGGGATGCCGGGTGCAGCGCCCACAACTGCGGGCGGCGGTGGCACAGTTGATGGCGGCTGTACTCGGCGACCTCGCCGCTGGCGATGGGGCCCCGGTGTTCGCGACCGTTCCTGACTTCGGCGAGTGGCACCGCCATGGGCAGGAATCGTTCGTGGCGATCCGCTGCGGCGTCTGGCAGATGCCGGGCCGGGTCGCGGACTACCGGTTCCTGGACGCCTTCGCCGAGATGGCGGCGGTGCGCGCCGTCGTGGCCGCCGATGAGGTGCTGCGCGAGCGGGTGGATTGCCTTGTCGGGGTAGAGTTCGCCCTCACGCTCCGGCGATTGGGGTGGACGCTGGTGCAGCACGTCCTGGGACCCATGGTTGCCGCCGTCCGGAGTTACCGGTTCGACCAGGACGCCTTTGACCCCGCGTACAGCAGGTTGGATGAAGGTCTGCTGGCCACGCGGGCGCGGCTGGTTGAGGTGATCCCGCTCAACGCCTTCACCCCCACCGCGGGCATCGAGGCGGTCACGTTGCCGGACGGCCTAGTGCTGCAAGCGATGAGTGACCGGCAGGTGAGCGCCGCGATCGGTTACCTCGCGGTGCCGATCGCCTTCGCGGGCGGTCCGAACTCGGTGACCGTGTCGCGGTTCCATCAGTGGGCCCTGACCCGCTGCACCTCGTACCCGGTGTACTCGGACATGGAGGTACCCGCCCAACCGACGGCGCCGGAGTCTGGCGCGCTGGTCGAGCCAGCCAGCCGTCTGGTGACGGCGCTGCGGCTGGTGTGCGGTGGGTCCGTCACCGCGACTCGGGCGATCCGCTGCCCACCGGATGACGACTTTCCCCAGGGTCTGGGGCCGACGGCGTCCTTGTCGGCGCTGCCCACCTTCGACGAGGACCGGCCGACGATCCTTGGGCGAGAGCAGGTGGAGGCGGTGCGCGAGGTGTACGGCCTCCTCGCGCGTCCTGCGGTCCGGGAGGACCGGGGTCTGCAGACCGCGCTGCGCCGGCTGGTCCTGGCGGGGGCCGACCGGGTGCCGACCGACCGGCTCATCGACCTGATGGTCTGCGCCGAAGTGCTGTTCATCAAACTGCGGGGCCTGCCGGCGGATCGCCGCAAGCAGGACAAGGTCGTTGACGGAGCGACTGCGCTCTTGGCGGACGACCCTGTCTTGCAGGCGCCGCCCGAGCGGCTCGAGGCTCTCCTGCGTCTGGGGTACCGGCTCCGGAACGACGAGATGCACGGCGACGACCCAGGCAGGCGGGAACTGCATACGTTGACCGGTCAGCCGACAGATGACCTGTCAGCCGTCGTAGATGACATCGAGCGGGTGTTGCGCCGCGCGCTGGTCCGGCTCCTCTCCGGCGTCATCGAGCAGTAGTCGGCGCGGCTGCACCGGCACGGCGTACAGCGCCGTGCTGGTGCCCCAGCTGCACTGTCCGGACGGGTCACGGCGGAGGGCTGCAGCCTCTGGTGTCCCTGTCCGCGCCCGAAGGCACGGCGTCCTCGGCACCCGCCCTGTCGGGGCCATCAGCCGTCGATACCGGTGGGGGCCCGAGGTGCAGCTTCCGCAGAATCGGGGCGGTCGGCACGCGGTAGTACGCGCCGGCCCGGAACAGTGGCACCGGGAAGTTGTCACGGGCGGCCAGCTTGTAGGCCGCCGAGCGGGAGATACCGAGGATCGCGGCGGCGGTGGCCAGGTCCGTGGTCGGCCCAAGCGCCAGGATCCGCTGCCTGGTCCAGACAGAGGGTGCGTCGTCGCTGCCCGGGTTGGTGGAGGGTGCGGGCTTGCGGGTTCGTCGTGCTGATCGCATAGGGCTTGGCTCCTGCTCTCCGGCTCCAATTGCAAGGTCAGTGGGGTGCCGCATTCCATGACATTCCGCAGGCGGCGCCGCCCGTCCCGTCGGGCTGACGGCGCCGCCCACGGGAGAGGCGCGGCACGCGGGCCGCCTCGGACCGGCTGGCGGGAACTCACTCGGCATCCTGGCCTTAGCTGGCCTGCCATTGCTGAGTACGTCGACCGGCCAGAGGACCTGGGTTTCCGCTACGTGTACGGGCACAGCAGCAGCCGCAGGGCGGCGGCGGCCTGCTGGGGCACGACGCCGTTGCCGAGTATCCGTAGTGCGGCGGTGCGTGGCAGCCCGAGAGTGGGGTCGGTGACCCAGTGTTCGTCGAGGCCCATGAGCCATTCCACGAACGGTGGCGCCAGGACGGGTTTGCCGTGCTGGCCCGGCTGGGTGGGTTGCGGCGCGGGTCGGCCGAGCAGCAACTCCCATCGGGCCACAGCGGTGGCGTAGACGCCCCACCGAGCCGCGTCGGGCCGGCCGAGCCCGGCGATGGTGGTGCGCAGATCCACACCGCCGTCGCCGTGCCGACCGGGACCGCGCGCGTCGGACGCGCGCGGGGTGGGCAGGATCGGCACCCGCACGGCCGCCGACGGCAGCGTCAGGTCGCCGCGTGTGCCGCGCTGGCCGGGGCAGCCCTTTGTACCGTCGGTGGCACGCGGGGTGGGCAGCAGCACCTGCGACAGCGGGGGCCGGAACCCTGCCCCGGCCCGCCGCCCCGGGGTACCGGTGTCGCTGGCCCTGGGTGTAGGTAGCAGCCGGCTCGCGCCGATCTGCCCCTGACCGGCGGCGGGCATCTCCGAGGCGGTGCTGGTACGGCCGCCCGGCCCGATCGGAGCGATCAAATCTCGCGCGGCGATACCGGACAGGCTGGGCCGGCGGGTCGCCCCGGCTGAGGGTGACCTGTTCGACCCGTACGCCGTGGCGGTCGGGGTGGGTAGGAGGCCGTGGCGGGTGCCCGTGGGCTCGACGAGGTCGGGCAGCCCGTACTGGTGGCCGGGACCCTTGCCGTCACGGGCGCATGGTGTCGGCAACGTCCGCGCCCCCTCCCATCTGGTCGGCGGGTGTGGCCAGCAGAAACAGCCGGTCGCGTCGGTGGGGTGCGCCGATGTCGGATGCGCGTAGGCATGTCCAGCTCGTGTCGTACCCGATCTGGGCCAGGTCGGCGTGGACGACGTCGAACCCGCGGCGGAGGAGCGCGGCCACGTTTTCCACGACGAGCAGCCGCGGTCGAAGGACGCGAACAGCTGCGGCGACGTGGTTCCAGAGGCTGGAGTGCGCGCCGGTGATGCCGGCGCGTTTGCCGGCGTTGGAGATGTCCTGGCAGGGGAACCCGGCGGTGAGGATGTCGACGGGTGCGACGCTGCTCCAGTCGACGGTGCGGATGTCGCCGATGTTCGGGATGTCGGGCCAGTGGTGGGCCAGGACGGTGGCGGCGTGCCGGTCGGTTTCGGCGTACCAGGCGAGCTGGCCGCCGAGCACCAGCTCGACGGCCATGTCGAGGCCGCCGTAGCCAGTACAGACCGATCCGACCCGCGGGGCGGGAGGGTGGGCAATGGTCACGCCACCTCCCCCTGGTCGGCTGTCGATGAGGACTGGGTGGGTGCGGTCACCTCACCACTTCGACTTGCGCTCTTGACGAACACGAGGACGTCCTCGTGTGCGATCAGGTGCATGGGGGTGCCGGTGGCCCGGGCCTTACGGACTGCCTGGAGTTGGAAGAACGACGGCCGCGCGACGAGCCCGCCGTCGCGGACGGCGGCGAGCAGCGCCACGCACCGGTCGACGGGGGTGAGACCGGCGCGGACGCCGGCGCCGATGACCGCGCTGGGCAGGTCGACCAGTTCGCCGTGTTTACGCCATGGTCGGGCGGTCACCACGACGACCCCACCGGGGCGCAGGAGCGTGTGGCAGCCGGCGAGGATCTGGGCGAACCCGTCGGCGAGGCCGGTGAGGTCCCGGTAGGCGAGGTTCCCGCGGTCGGTGCCGTCATTGTAGGCGTTGTCGAACTTGGCGACCCCGTCGGCGCCGGGCCGCACGAGGCCATGAACGGTCGGCCCGTACGGCGGCGACGTCACCACCAATGCGACCTGCCCGGCCAAGGCGGCCGGTACGAGCGACAGAATGCTGGTGGCATCGCCGCGGATCACCCCGGCCCGGCCGGTCACGCCCTGGGAGTGGGCGTGCTTGATGTTGGCGTCGGCGATGTCGGACCAGCGCGATTCGTACTCCACCCCGATCGCGTCGCGGCCGGCGTGGATCGCCTCGACCAGGGTCGTGCCGATCCCACACATCGGGTCCAGCACCAGGTCCCCGGGCTTGGTGTAGGCGTGGACGGCGTGCGCGGCGATCGCGGGCAGCATCCGCGCCGGGTGCTGCACCGACTCGCGCACATACCGGCCGCGGCGCTGGACCGGACCGGTTGACTGCGCGGTCGCCCACACCGACAGGCCCTCCGGGCCGGGAGCAGCCCGATGACGCCCTCCCGAGCCGGTGCTCGTGGCGGCCATCGTCGTGGTCTGATCGCGGGGCGGTTCGGGGGTGTGTGCGCGGTGCTTAGCCACGGCGACCACCGCCCTCACGTCCGTTCCGGCGCTGGGTCTGGCTGAACACCATCAGGTCCGCGTGGACCCGTCGGTGCGCCACCCGCCACCGATCGCCCATGGCGGTGGTGAGGGTGAGCAGTTCCTCGTCAGTGACGTGGTAGACGAACGCGTCCCCGTCGGTGTCGGCGGTGACCGCGACGAGGTGCTGCAGGTAGCCCAGTCCCACACCGGCCGCGGCCTGCACCACGCTGGAGAAGTCCTCCGGGCCGGCGGTGGCGCCGGACGGGACGGTGACGACGAGGATCAGGCAGCCGCCCGGCTGCAGCAGCTGGGCGCAGGCGGTCAACAGCCACGCCAGCCGCACCCGGTTGGTAGCGGCATGGGGGTCGAGGGGCCAGCAGGCGGCCACGAGACTGGTCGCCTGCTGCAGGGAGCCGCCGGGTGGCAGGTCGGCGACCGGGTCGGCCGGGGAGTGGAGGTCAGGGTCGGTGAGGTCGTCACCGAACCAGGCCCCCATGTCCGGCAGGTCCTCGTCCTCGTTCGCGTCGCCGGTGGTGCCGGCGGGGGGGACGGGAGTGGCGGGGCCGATGATCAGGCTGGACGCGTCGGTGAACCACGCCGGGTGGTGCCGGCGGGCCCCGGCCGCGCAAGCGGGGGTGAGGGCGTGGTCGGGGGTGAGGTCGACGACGACCTCACCGGGGCGGCTGTAGGCGGCGATGAGCCGGCCGGCGAGGCGGGTGCCGATGCTGCGGCCGGCGTCGCCCGGGGTGCGGGCGGTGCGCCAGACGGTGAGCGGTACCGGCGGGTCGCCGACAACCAGGTCGGTCGGGGTGGGGTCGACCCCGACCAGGGGGCCGGTGTCGACGGTGGGATCGTGCTGCGGGGTGTGGTACTGCGGCGTGTGCTCGCTCATGTGGTGTCGGCTCCGCGCCGCGCAGTGGTGCGCTGACACCCTCAAACCGGTGTTTGTCAGCTCTGGCGAACACCTGCCGCTCTCACGGTGATCTCACAAATGTCTGACAGCGGGTGCGTGTCCGCGTGGCTCGTCGTAGCCATCCGGGATGCCCTCGCAGACTGTCTTTCGCGATTGGCCTGCATGTTCTCCGTTTGGGCTCGAGCCGCTGGGTTCGTCAATCAGCCGGCCCACTACGGGTCAACTTCTCGATCCCCCGGTGGCAAATAAGCCGTTGCTTTAAAGACCGGCATATGGTTCTATGGTCTTTGTACCAAGCAAGCGTCGGCCCCTAGGAGGTCTAAGTTGTTACGAATCAAGCTGAGTCAGCGCACCTATGTGGGGGACGAGCAGGGCTCGCACCCGTTCCTGCCCCGTCAGCACGCTGGATGGGATCCGACCATGTCGGAGAAGGAGGTCTACGACGCCGCCCGCGGTTGGTGGCGGCTCAATCAGCGCGCCGAACAGGAGCGCTACGCCGTCGTCGTAGCCGGCGGGCAGAGCGTGATGGCCATCCGGATCGCAGAGTGGCGGCAGGAGGGTGACCGGCGCGCGTTCGCTGGCGACATCCTTCAGTCCGGCGACCCCGTGCATGACAAGTTCGTGGGCAAGCCGGACCCGGCGGAGTCCACCAGCCGGTTCCCGGTGCTGTATCTGGCCGACCCGGTTGACATGGCCACCTGCCGCTGCGGTTGTGGCTCGACCGTCGCCCGCGGCGAGTGGGTGCAGGGCCACGACCAGCGGGCGATCCATGACCGCATCCGCGCCGACTTCGGCGGGTCGGTTAGTAAGTTCATTGACTGGTATGACGCCAACGGCCCTTTCGCCGCTGACGAGTGACCATTCGGGGCCCGGTCGCAGCGTGCCGGGCCCGTCCCTTCGTTCCGGAAGTCGGAGTAACTCCTGTGTCCCGTCTCAGCGACGGTGTCCCACGATAGTGACGCTGAGCTGGGCCCGAGCAACTTGGATGAGGCGGGAAGGTCGCGGCCGTCGCATCCAAGTTGCCGTTGTCGGGGCAGCTCGGCGCCTGAGACCTTTCGCTTGATGTCAGCCGTTCGGTTGTCAACTCGGTGTCCCGAGCACTGCTCATCTCAAGCAGGCTCGAGCGCGATGAGGGCGATGGCCTGCCGTTCTGGTGGCGGCGTAGGCGGAATCGTCCGCCGTGGTGGTGTCTAACGTGGCGAGCGTGGAGTAGAACCTTGGTCATGACCAATGCCGCTCCGATGGCAGTCCCTCCGCCAAGTGCACCGGTACTCGGCCTTGAGGCCTTCGGGATTCCTCGGGTCTTCAAACCCCGTTGCGACGTCGCTCCGGTCGGCACCCGCACCTGGCGGGCAGAGCCGTGATGAGCAGGAAGGCCGCAAGCAGGAGGATTGAGCAGCTGCTCCGCGATCACCGCGGTACCCCCAAGGAGATCCTGACCGACCCTGACTATCCGCCCCACGACCCCCATAACATCCCTGGGGTCTATTTCATCGTTGAGTATCGCGACAGGCTCAACGGCGGGAACTCCGACCGGGTCAAGATCGGTCAAGGCAATGACCCTCGTCTCAGACTCGCTAACCTCCAGACTGGCAACTCGGCCAGACTGCACTTGGCCCACGTCATTTACGAGCCCGACCGGAATCGGCGCCATGCCGCTGAAACCGACCTGCAGCACCGCTTCCGTCACCTTCGCGTCGGCATAGGCCGCGAGTGGTTCCTGTGGGCTGACGAGCTGAGCGACTTCGTCAGCACCTCGTGTAGAGAGCAATGCTGGAAGTGAAGTTGTGGCAGGCCGGCTCCTGGCAGGCTCAGGTGCCCGCGATCAACTGAGTTCTGTCAGACACCCAGGGTCACGACTACCTCGACCTGACTGCGGCATGCACCTATGACAGGGGATGCTGACCGACATTGTCAGACCGCTGTCTGGCTTTTCGGACGGCAGCGGTGTCACCGAGGACACGGGCTCCGGGTTTGTCAATCGGACAGCGGCTTGTCAGATCGTCTCGGCCTGCCGGGCGGACGCTGTCAGCCGACGCGGCGGCGCCTGGTTGACACCGACAGTCGGCGGGGGCGTCCAGCCGGTCGAGGTCTGAACACCGTTGCGTCGTGAGGCGCTGTCAGGCGCTGTGAGACCGGCCGGGACACGCGTTGTCAGGCCCTCGCGGCGGTGCCGCATCCTCACCGGCCGGCCGCCGCGGATCGTGTCCGCCGTCTCTGGTCGTGTCAGCGCGCAGGTCAACGTGGCTTTGTCAGAACGATGACGCACGTCGACGTCGATCGTCAACGAGCGGTGGCCGGGGCTGCTGACGGCGTCGACCTGATGTCCACGCCTGCCAGCCTGCGCTGTCAGTGGCCGGTGAGACCCCGGTGGCGCAATGGCGGTCAGGCGCGCCGGCCGTACGCCTCCGGCCCGTCATCGATATTCGCCTCTGACATGGGAGTTCGTGACATGACCGCGTCAGCCACCGACTGGCCCGACTCGCCTTTGGACGCCGTGGACACCGCGTTCGCTGGCCTGACCTGCGACCCCAATCCGTTGTCACTGGACCTTGACCCGCTGGCCGACCAACTCGGCGATGACAGCGGTCTGCCCGGTGGCGTCATCGCGCTGCCGGCGTTGCGGCAGTGGCTGCTGGAGCATCCCCGCGCCTACACAACCCGTGACGTCGTGTGGCGGGAACTGGTCCGCCGCGCCCGCCTCGACGGACCCGCCTGGGTCATCGCCGCGGTCGCCCTGGCGATGCCGGCGCTGCGCCGCTACGCCGGCCGGCTGCACACCGGCTGGGCCGGCGACGCCCACGACCTGGACGCCGAGATCCTCACCGGTTTCCTGGGCGCCCTGCGTGACAGGGTTGACCTGGCCAAGCCGGCGCCGTACGCGGCGCTGTGCATGGCCGCGTGGCGGGCCGGCCACGAGCTGCGGCAGCGTGACGGCGCCGAGGCTGTGCCGGTGGACGATCTCGAACACGTCACCGGCCCTCGCACCCCGAAGCGTCCCTACGGTCATCCGGACCTCCTCGTCCGCCGCGCGGTCGAGTTGGGCATCGTCGACGAGTGCGACGAGCAGCCCTACATCGACGTGCGGCTGGGCCGGCGGGCCATCGAACCCATCGCCGCCCGCCTCGGCTTGGAGGTCGACACGCTGCGGCGGCGCGTTGAGCGCATCGACGTCCGCATCGCTGACGCGCTCGCCGCCGGGATGCTGACCGAGGCGATCTCACCCCGGGCGCGGGAAGACCTCGCCGCCGCGGCCGAGCGACGGCAGCACATCCGCGCCGCCCGCGGCGCCGCCCGACGGGCTGCGGCGCAGGTGACGCTGGCAGCCGCCGCCTGACCGCCGACCACCCCGCAGGCTCTCCGGGCGCGGGCCCGACCATCTGGTCGGGCCCGCGCCCGCGTCCGGCGAACCCCCGCCACGTTCCAACGCTGTGACCGGCCCCGCCCCGGTAGGGGAGAACCGCCGTGGCCGCTGCCAAGCGGGCCTAACGGATCTCTCACGGATCTGACAGTGGTGCTGACGGGGTGTTGATCCGGCGGCTGTGAGATTCCGGCGCCGGCGCCGACGGCGAAGTCCGCCACCAGCGGCGTGATCGTCGAGAAGGCGATGACCAGGGCTGTCAGAGGTTTGTGAGGTCGTGTCGGAGGGCTGTGGGATCGGCAGGTGTTCGCCACGGCTCACAAACGCCGGTTTGAGGGTGCGGAACTCCTCCGGCGCCACCACGGCGTCACGCGGGGGTTGATTCCGCTCGCCGCCGGGCCGCCGAGGCCTGGTCGGTACGGGACCGGGTGCCTCGGGTGCCGCGCCACGTTGATGCGCTGACACCTCATCGATCATCGCCAACCCGAACGGGAGGACGAGCTCCTCCCGAGGTTCACCACGGTCCCGTCCGACGGGTGTCTCCCCGAGCCCGGCGGCGGTTCTCCGCCCACCGTTTCGACTAATCGCCCCGGCGCGAGCCGGGGCGGGAGGTGCAGCCATCATGATCCGCCCGCTGAGGGCACGTTCCCGCGTCCTGACCACCGCCCTGTCCCACGCACCGATGACGACCCGCACGCTTCGCCGCGTCGCCCACATCGCCGCGCCCGCCGCGGCATCCGTGGTGATGCTGGCCGTACCGGCCGCCGCCTACGCCGACCCCGGCGGCCCGGTCGTCCTGGCCGCCAACGACCTGCCCACCGTCATCGCGAACCTGCAGAACTGGGTGATGGGCATCCTGGCCGCGGTCGCCACCCTGTTCCTGGTCCTGGCCGGGGTGTACTGGGCCACCGCCGGCGGTGACCCGGCACAGGTCGACAAGGCCAAGGGCGCGTTGAAGAACGCCCTGATCGGCTACGGGCTGGCCGTGCTGGCGCCGGTCCTGCTGCAGGTCGTCCGGGGAATCGTCGGAGGCTGACGATGACCTGGGCGCTTGATCAGATCCTCGACTGGTTCGCCGGCCTGCTGCTGGACTGCCTGAACGGGCTCATCACGGCGATCACCCACGCGTTGCTGATCACCCCGAATGTCACCGCCCTGCCGCAGGTGCAGGCCCTGACGGGGCGGTCGATCTGGGTCGTCGACACCGTTTTCGTCCTGGCGTTCGTCGCCGTCGGTGTCCTCAGCATGGTCGCCGGCGGCGACGAACGCGCCCGCTACACCGCCAAGGACCTCCTGCCGCGGTGCGTGGTCGGGTTCGTCACCGCCCACTTCTCCCAACTTATCGCCGGCACGCTCATCGAGTTCGCCAACGCGTTCACCGCCGCCCTGACCGCGCAGGACTTCAACGGTGACGGCACGTTGAACGCCGCCAAGACCCACCTGATCGCCGCCCGGGGCCAAACCGCCGGTCTGCTGTTCATCGTCTGCCTGGCGATCATCGTGTTCCTGCTCGCCGCCGCCTTCTGCAGTGTGATCGTCCGGTTCGCGGCAGCGCTGATCCTCACCGCGGTCGCGCCGATCGCCCTGGCCTGCCACGCCCTGCCGCAGACCGACGGCGTGGCCCGCATGTGGTGGCGCTCCTACATCGCCATGCTGGCCATCCCCGTGGCACAGGCGTTCGTCCTGTTCGCCGGACAGTGGATGCTGCTGGACACCAGCACCATGCTGCCGGTCCTCGGCCTGCCCATCGACCCGGGCGGCACGATCAACCTGTTCGTGGTGATGGTCCTGCTGTGGACCACCGTCAAGGTACCCGGCATGATGCGCCGCTTCGCCACCAGCGGCGGCGGACGGGGCGGCAACCCGCTCGGCGCGATCGTGCGGGTCGTCGTGGTGCAACAACTCACCCGCGGCCTGCGCATCCCCGGCCTTCGGGCGGTGCGCCGATGAGCCGCGATTACCGCGACGAACAACCGGTCACCGCCCGGATGCCCGCCGACGTGGACGCCCCGGACAAGGTGCTCTACGGGCTGACGTTCCGGCAACTGGCGATCCTCGCCGTCGCCGCCGCCGTCTTCTACGGCGCCTGGAAGTCCCTGCACGCGATCGTTCCCGCGCCGGTGCTGCTCGGCGCCGCCGTCGTTCTCGGCGGCCTGGTGTTCGGTCTCGCGGTCGGTCGCCGCGACGGACTGCCCATGGACATGTGGCTGGCCTCCGCGGTCCGCCACTCCCGGGCGCCACGCGCGCTGTCCACCACCGACACCACCGCGAACACACCCGACTGGGTGCAGGCGCCGGCGTCTAAGGTGATGCTGCCGGCGCCGTTGAAGTTGCCCGCCGACGCCATCGACGAGCACGGGGAGATCAGCCTCGGCGGTGTGAAGGCGGCGATGGTCGCGGCGACCAGCGTCAACCTTGCTCTGCGCACCGCCGATGAGCAGGCCGCCCTGGTCGATACCTTCGGCCGCTGGTTGAACTCGCTGTCGACGCCGACGCAGATCGTGGTGTCGGCGCAGCCGGTCGATCTGCATTCCGCCGCCCGCACCCTCGCCCAGGCGGCGGACGTGATGCCGCACCCGGCCCTCGCGGACGCGGCGGCCGACCACGCCCGGTTCCTCAACGACCTCGCGCAGCGGCGGGACCCGCTACGCCGGCAGGTCCTCATCGTCACCCGCACCACCGCAGGTGAACGCGGGGAGCACGCCGCCCGGCGCCGCGCCGACCAGACCGTCCGGTCGCTGTCCGGGCTGGGCGTCACCACCCGCGCCCTGGACGGCCACGCCACGACCGCGGCCCTGGCCGCCGCGGCCGACCCCTACCGGCCGCCCCGCCCCGGCGGCCTCGCCGCACCCGACACCACCATCACCGGACCTCCGGTCAGGAGGCCGACACCCCGAAGGACATCATCATGACGATCCGCCTGCGTCGCCCGACAACCCGCACGCGCCCGGACGCCGCGGCGCTGCCCCCCGCCGGAGGCGTCGCGGCGACGGTGGCACCGGCCTCGGTGGAGGTGACGCCCCGGTGGCTGCGGGTCGGCGACGGCTACGCCGCCACCCTGGTGGTCACCGGCTACCCGGCCGAGGTCGGGCCGGCGTGGCTGGAGCCGCTGCTGTCCTGGCCTGGCCGCCTCGACCTCGCCCTGCACATCGACCCGATCCCGGCGCCGGTGGCGGCGTCGCGTCTGCGCAACCAGCGGGCCCGGTTCGAATCCAGCCGGCGGGCCGACGAGCAGAAGGGCAAGCTGTCCGACCCGTACGTGGAGGCCGCCGCCGACGATGCCGCCAACCTCGCCGAACGCCTCGCCCGCGGGGCGGCGAAACTGTTCCGCGTCGGCCTGTACCTGACCGTGCACGCCCGCACCGAGGCTGAACTCCTCGACGCGTGCGCGCAGGTGAAGGCCGCCGCCGCGTCCACCCTGATCGAGGTGCAGCCCGCGACATGGCGGCAGCTGCCCGGCTGGACCACCACCCTCCCCCTCGCGACCGACAGCCTGCAGATGCGCCGCACCATGGACACCCAGGCCCTGGCCGCCGCGTTCCCGCTCGCCAGCGCGGACCTGCCGGCGCCGCTGCCCGGTGACCCGGCCACCAGCGGCGGGTTGCTGTACGGGGTCAACCCGGACTCGCAGGGCATCGTCTGGTGGGACCGGTGGGCGCAGGAGAACCACAACAGCGTGGTCCTGGCTCGCTCCGGCGCCGGAAAGTCCTACTTCGTCAAACTCGACGTGCTCCGCAACCTGTACCAGGGAGTCCAGGTCGCCGTCGTCGACCCCGAGGACGAATACCTCCGCCTCGCGGACGCGGTCGGCGGCACCATCGTGCGACTCGGCGCCCCCGGAGTGAAGATCAACCCCCTCGACCTGCCGGCCGCAGACACCCGCCCGGACGTGCTCACCCGTCGCGGCCTGTTCCTGCACACCCTCATCTCGGTTCTGCTGGGACAGCTGCCGCCGCCGGCCGAACGCGCCGCGCTGGACCGGGCGATCCTGGCCGTGTACCGGGAGGCGGGGATCACCGCCGATCCGGCCACTCATCACCGGCCGGCGCCGCTGCTGAAGGATCTGGCCGCGACGCTTCGGGCGGACGACAACCCGGCCGCCCACGAGTTGGCCGCCCGGCTGGCGCCGTGGGTGGCCGGCTCGTTCTCCGACCTGTTCGACTCCCCCACCACGACCCGCCCGGACGGGCACCTCGTCGTCTGGAGCCTGCGGCACCTGCCGGACGAACTGCGGACCGTCGGCACCCTGCTCGCCCTGGACGAGATCTGGCGGCAGATCGACCTCCCACCCCAATACCGGCGGCCGTCCCGCGAAGGATCCCGCCCGGAGGGCCGGCGGCTGGTGGTGGTGGATGAGGCGTGGCTGCTGATGCGCGACGGTGAGGGCGCCCGGTTCCTGTTCAAGATGTCGAAGGCTGGCCGGAAACGCAACGCCGGCCTCTCGGTCATCACCCAGGACGTCGCCGACGTGCTCGGCACCGACCTCGGCCACGCTGTCGTATCGAACGCGGCCACGCAGGTGTTGCTCAAGCAGGCCCCGCAGGCCATCGACCAGGTGGCCGACGCGTTCGGCCTCACCGCCGGAGAACGGCGGATGCTGCTGTCCGCCCGGGTCGGGCACGGCCTGCTGATAGCCGGCACCAACCGGACCGCGTTCGAGTCGATCTCCTCCCAGGCCGAACACCTTCTCGCGACCACGAAGCCGTCCGACCTCGCCGACCTCGACCCTGACAATGGGGAGGAGGAGCTGTGACACCCCTGCATGCCCTCTCGCCGACGCCGGCGCCCAGCCCGTCCGGGCCGGGCGCCGGTCTCATCTCCCCGCCGGGCACGCCCACGCGCTGGGTCCTGCACGCCGCGCACTGGGCGGCCGACCGGCCGTGGCTCCTGGCAGTCGCCGCCGCCCTGCTGGTGGCCTACGTCGCCGGGCGGAACCTGATCGACGGGTGGCGGCACCGCCGCCACACCGACAGCGCCCGCCTCGTCACGGTCGCCCCACCGCCGGAGGTCGACCCGCACAGCGCCACCGCGCTGTGGGCGAACCTGCACGGCACCCTCACCCCGTCCCGGCGACGCCGGCTGCTGTACGGCAGCCCGCACGTGGCGTGGCAGTACACCTGGACCGGCCGACAGCTACTGATCTCGCTCTGGGTGCCCGGCACGGTGCCGGCTGGGGCGGTCGAGGCCGCCGTGCGGGCCGCGTGGCCCGGCGCCGCCTGCACCACCGACGACCAGGCCCCACCGCCGATCCCGCTGGACGTGCCCGCCGCCGTCGGCGGGCACCTGCTGCCAACGGCCGCGGAGTGGCTGCCGTTCGAAACCGACCACGACAACGACCCGCTGCGAGCACTCATGGCGGCCGGGTCGCAACTCAAGCCGGACGAGTACGCCTGTGTGCAGGTCCTCGCCCGACCGGCCACCCCCCGCCGGGCGGCAAAGGCCCGCCGCGCCGCCGGCCGGCTGCGCGACGGTAAGACCGCGGTACCGGCCATCAACCCCGCCGCGCCACTGCTGTGGGTCCTTGACGGGTTCCTGCCCAGCCGCACCACAACCACCCGTACCGGTGGCCAGCCGGCCGGCCGCCGGGACCCCGGCGTGGAGCGCGACGTGCGGGCGATCCTCGACAAGACCGCCCATCCCCTGTGGACCATCGGCCTCCGCTACTCGGTCGCCAAGAACACACGCCGCGCCGGCAGCGACCCCTACCCGAGGTTGCGAGGTGTCGCGGACGCGGTGGCCTCGTCATTCGCCGTGTACGCCGGCCGCAACCGGCTCGCCCACCGGGCGCGGATGGCGCAGCCGGTGGCCGTGCTGGCGACACGGCGGCTCGGAGCGGGGTTCCTGGCCTCCACCCCCGAGCTGGCCGTGCTCGCCGGTCTGCCGCGGGATCTGGCCGTACCGGGGCTGGATCGAGCGCGGGCGAAGTCCATGCCCGCCCCGGTGGCGGTGCCGACCGGCGGCCGAGGGATGAAGGTCCTCGGTGACGCCGAAGTGGGTGGGCACGCGGTGGCCCTGTCCGTGCCGGACGCGAGGTATCACCTGCATGTGGTCGGATCGACGGGCTCCGGGAAGACGACCCTGCTGGTCAACATGGCCGTCGAGGACATCACCGCCGGGCGGGGCACCGTGGTCATCGACCCGCACGGCGACATGGTCCTGGACATCCTCGACCGGCTCCCCGCCCGCGTCGCCGGGCGGGTGGTGCTGTTCGACCCTGACCAGCCCAACCCGCCCACCCTCAACCCGCTGTCCGGCGACGACCCGGACCTGGTCGTCGACAACCTCGTCAGCATCTTCGGGAACATCTTCGCCAAGGCGTGGGGGCCGCGGATGGACGACGTCATGCGGGTGGCCTGCCTGACCCTGCTGCGGCACGCCAACGTCACCCTCCAACACATTCCACCCTTGCTCAACTCGGCGCAGTTCCGGTCGGCGATGACCGTCGGCCTCGACGACCCGGCCGGCCTGTCCGGGTTCTGGCAGTGGTACGACGATCTCAACCCGGCCCTGCGCTCTCAGGTCATCGGCCCCGTCCTCGCACGGCTGCGGGCGTTCCTACTGCGCGACTTCGTCAAGCGCACCATGCGCTACCCGAAGTCGAGTTTCGACATGGGCAAGGTCCTCGACGGCGGCGCCCTCCTCGTCAGAATTCCGAAGGGCCAGCTGGGCGAGGACACCAGCAAACTGCTCGGCTCCCTGGTCCTGGCACAGGTGTGGCAGGCCGCGACCGCCCGCGCCGCCGTGCCGGCCGACAGACGCCTCGACGCCACGTTGATCATCGACGAGGCGCAGAACTTCCTGACCCTCGCCAACAGCCTCGACTCGATGTTGGCGGAGGCGCGGAAGTACCGGCTGTCGATGGTTCTCGCCCACCAGGACCTGGCCCAGTTCCCGAAGGACCTCCTGGCGGCGGCGTCGGCGAATGCCCGCAACAAGCTGTACTTCTCCGTCGCCCCGGAGGACGCGCGCGTCCTCGCTCGGCACACCCTGCCCGAGCTCGACGAGCACGACCTGGCCCATCTGGACGCCTACACCGCCGCCGGCCGCCTCGTCGTCGACGGGCGGCAGACACCGGCGTTCACCCTCAAGACCCGGCCACCGAAGCCGGTCGTGGGCGAGGCGACGGTGATCCGGCAGGCCGCCGCGGAGGCGGTGCCGGCGCAGGACACCAGCGCGATCGACGACCTCGTCGACCGGTTCTCGGCCCGCCCCGACGACAACCGCCGCCCCCGGGGCAAGAGCGGCCCGAAGGCGAACGCCTGAACGCCGCAGGGCGGTTGAAGCGGGATTGACAGACTGGGTCGGCCTGGTGGGCCGCGTCCCGGGCGCCCCTTCCGTGAGGGCTTCACCAGCCCTTCACCACCGATCACCACACCGCACGGACAGATCCGGGCTTCCCGGGTCTGTCAGTGCCGCTCACCGGCGGTCACCAGCCTCCGGTGGCGACCCCACCGAACTCAGACACCCTCCCCTCGGAGGGGCCTCCTCCGCCTGGAGCATCCACCGTGCCCACCGACAACTCCGTCTCCCGCTCGTCCACCACCTCCTCCTCCGGCTCGCCGTCAGGCTCCCGCTCGTCGTCTCGTCTTGATCGCCTGGACCGGCTTCGTCGGCTCACCACCCGTGATCATCAACTGCTGCGGTGGCTCGCCGAGCACTACGTGCTGTCCACCGACCAGGTCACGGCGGCGCTGTTCCCGTCGCGTCGCTCTGCCCGGCTCCGCCTCGCCCAGTTGCACCGGTTGGAGGCGGTCAGCCGGTTCGTGGACGTCACCACCGGCAGCGGCCAGCACCTCTACACCCTCGGCCCGCTCGGTGCCGTGGTCCACCCCACGCAGTTCAACGACCCGAACAACGCTGACGCCCGAGCGCCGCGGACCAGCATCGAACGGACTGAACGCATCATTGGTAGCCGCCGCTTGGCTCACCTGCTCGGCACCAACCAGCTGTTCATCGACCTCATCGGCTACGCCCGCACCGACGGGAACGCCCGGCTGGCGCGGTGGTGGTCCGAACAGCACACCACTGCCGCGTTCGCCGCCGCCTCCTATGCCGCCGGCAGCGGAACCGGTGTCCAGCCTGACGGGCACGGCATCTGGCACGCCGGCGGCCGCACCGTCGGGTTCTTCCTCGAACACGACAACGGCACCGAACCCCTCGCCACCGTGCTGCGGAAGCTGCGCGCGTACGAGCATCTCGCCCGCTACGGGCCGCGGTACCCGGTGCTGCTGCGCGTGCCGGGCCGCCGCCGAGAGCTGCACCTTCTCGACGCCCTCGCCGGAGTGCCCACCGCCATGCCGGTCGCCACCGGCATCCACGGCGAGCACCCCGCCGGACCCGCCTGGTCCCTCACCACCGACCCGGGCCTGCGCCGCTGGCTGCATGAACTGCCCTCCGACCACGGCCCGGACAACCCGGCCACCAACCCCCAACGCTTCCCCGACACGGACCCCAGCGGCCCCGCCGACCCGGAGCCCTGACATCCGCGGCCGGAACACGGGAGGCGTGCTGTCCACCGGTTATGGGCGGCTGTGAGACCAACGGCCCTCACAGCCTCGCCGTCCTACGCCCGCGGAATCGAGCGGTCGTCTGACAGCGCAGGTCAACCGCACTGCTGACGATCTGGACGGCGGCCGGAGCTGACAGATCCGGCCGCTACCTTCATCGGCACCACCTTCACCCAGATATCGCTCCACCCGGTCCGGTCCCACCTCGGGAACCACCGCCGCACCCCACGGTGCGCCCCGCCCACCCGCCTTCACGGCCGGTCGGCGCCCGCGCCGCGCGGCGACCCCCAGGTCGCACCGCACCACCAGCACCAGCCCGCTCCACCAGCAGCCTCTGCTGCAGCCATCCCTGTTCGTCGCGTGCGTCGACCCATGTACCCGGTGGGCCGACCGCTTCCGCGCGCCCAACAGCGCGCCCCAACCCCGAAGGAGGAACCCCTCATGACCGCAACCAACGGTGCCGCGACTCCGCTGAGCCGCTACGGCACCCGCGTGCCGACGGTGACGCCCCGCCCGGGCCGCAAGCCCGCCCCCGCGGCCACCACCGTCAGCACCACGGCGCCCACCAGCCTGGTGGTCACGCCGACCGCGACGATCAACACCATGATCGTCTGCCTGCCCGACGGCCTGCCGTCGCAAGCCCTGACCGCCACTCAGCTCGACCGGCACTTCGGCGTGTCCGGCACCCTGCAGCCCCGTTTCTGGGCCATCCCGAACATGTGGCTGTGGCAGCGGCGCGATCTGCTCGCACCGCGCAAGGGACGTCCGGTGTACTGCGCCGGCGGACCGGTCAAGCTGCTCGACCTGGACGCCATGCGTCACGCCGCCGGCGTCGGCGCCGGCATCCGGTACGAGGTGTGGCAGCGGGTCGTGCACGGCACCCGGCCGGCCACCCCGTGGCCGACCCTGCTGGCCCGCCACCTGGCGGACCCCGCCCGCTACCCGCGCGAGCGGGCGGAGGCGGACTTCCACAACCAGGCCCGCGTCAACGCGATGCGGATGCACAACGCGGCCAGCTACGGCGCCGCCCACCTCAGCCCTGGTGAGCTGGAGATGTTTCAGGCAGGCGGACTCGCCTACCAGCACTACAGCGCCACCACCGCCGTGTGCGGAGACGCCCTGCTCACCCCGGACGGGCACAAACTCGCACCCGCGAGCGACGCCCTCACCCACCGGGTGACCTACCTCGAGCAGGCCATGCGGTACCTCGACACCATCGAGGCCGATCAGCGGCTGCTCGCCGTCTCCCTGTAAAGCACCACCGGATCCGGAACCGGTCGGGCACCGCCACCCATCCCCTTCTTCCCTGGGGATCGACGGCGGCCCGACCGGCTCCACCCCATTCCACCCGCGCCGCGCCGGCCACCACCAGCAGACGCGAGTTCCGCAGCGGCGTCCCTGAGCGTCCCGGCGGCCCTGCGACGCGCACACCCGCCGCGACGAGTGCGGCCACGGCCCCCACACCACGTTGGCCCCAACCTGAACCACGCCCGCCTGGGACTACCGCCGACCCGCTCCTGCGGGCCATCCCGCCGTACCCACGGGCCGAAGCAGCGTGGCGTGGACCCACTACCGGCCCCTCGCGGCACCGCCCGGCGCCCCGGGCTGGGGCGCCCCGCGAGCCCGGCCGGCGAACGGCCGACTTTTCCCTCTTCCCCTACCAGGAGGTTTCTTCGCCATGTCCGACCGACTGTGGTTCCGCGTCGAGGACGCCCTGCCCCTCGCCGAACACGCCGCCGCCACCCGCGTGCATTTGAAGACCGGGCAGCAGTACCGGGCCAGCGCCCCGGACCATGCCGCGCTCATCTGGTCCCACGACGCCGACGGTGACTGGTTGTCCTCCAACGGGATCCCCCGCTGGTACGACGCCGACGGCGCCGACCACCGCGTCCCCGCCGAAACCTGGACCCACACCGCCACCGGCGCCATCGGCAACCCGGTCCCCGCCGACGACGGGCACGGATTCCTGCCCCTGTACACGGAACACCTCGACGGCCGGCGGGACCTGCTCGACCTGCTCCGCTACGCCCGCCACCACGGGATGAACTGGTTCGGTCTGCATCCGGACCGGGCGAGCGAGGCCACCAACGGCCGCTACCGCATCTCTCGCTACCGCGGCGACATCAGCCCGCCGCTTGCCACCTGGACCCCGGCGAGCGTGACCTGCGACGTGGTCGGCGGCGGCGCCTACCGCGCCATGGTCGCCACCGGCTACACCACTCTCTCCCGCGCCGGGGTGTTGTGCCGTTTTCCCTTGTTCTCGGTTCAGCGCATGGCCGCTCACCTCGACGCCCTCTATCCCGGTGATATGCCGGGCGAGCATCCCCGGCTGCGGTTCGACGGTGACGAGGCCGTCGTGGAGTGGGAGGAGGACGACGGCCTGGACAGTCGCTGGTTCGAGGACGACCGGGTCGTCCCGGACGCCAACCGCTGCTACGTCATCGGCGCCTACCAGTGGCCCTGGACCCTCGTCACGGCGACCGCTCCCACCACCAGCGGTGAGGACGGTTCACGGTGATCGTCGACGAGGTGTTCCACCAAGGCGACCACGGCAGCTACGAGCTGACCCGGGTGCACCACACCGACGGGTACGTCCTGCGGGTGCGGGTCTACCGGGACAGCTACGCCAAGCAGAGCACGGCGGTCGCTGAGGTTCTCACCCCGCTGTTCACCTGGACGATCCTCGCCAGCAGCCCCGGTCACGGCTGGCACCGCACCACCCCGAGCACCGCGCCGGACGCGACGCCGTTGATCCCGGTGGCCGACGAGGTGCTGCAGCGGGCGCGGCGGATCCTTCCCGTGCCGCCGCCGTTCACCCCGCTCGGCCGGTAACCCCGCCAAGGCCGCACCTTCCGCGTTGCCCCGCCGCCCGGTCGCCCTCGCGTACCAGCCGGCGCAGCCCGGCGCCGTGTCCTCGCAAACGTCCATCCGCCCGCCGCGCCACGGCGGCTGAACTGCGCGTCCCCGGCCGCCGCCGTTGACGCGCTTTCTCACTGGCACGACCTGGCCGATGCCCGGCCACCCGCGCACTCGCGCAGACCCGGGCACGGCCGTGCCCGGGTTCCCACCCCTTCAGAAGGGAACCCTCATGACATCCACCAGCAGGCCCCGCATCGCCGTCGTCGGCGGCAGTATCACCGGCCCGCTCACCGCGCTGCTGTTGCTGCACGCCGGATTTGACGACGTCACCGTCTTTGAGGCGGCGCCGGCGTCCGCGCCTCTGGGCGGTGGCCTCATTGGCCTGGAACACCCGGCCCTCGACGTGCTCGACCGCCTCGACATCGGCCAGCACGAGTTCGTCGCCCACGACTCCGAGGCCATCGTCCAGATGACCATCCGCGACTGCCACCCCGAAGAGACCATCCGTTGCTCCTATGTCAAGCCGCTGCCGGAAGCAAGTCCGGCAGGGCTGGTTGTTGATCTTTAAGTAGGTTGAAGACGATGCGGGCGAGTCGGCGTTTGAGCGCTCTGAGGGCTTCCATGGTGGTG
>NZ_JBHLUE010000010.1:0-31947 GCF_042434095.1 Plantactinospora siamensis | reverse complement strand
GGCCCGCGCCGGCCCCGCCCGGCCCGCCCGCCCCGCCGCCCGCGGCGGCCAAGCCCGCCCGGCTTCCCGAGCCGCCCGAGCCGCCCGAGCCGCCCGAGCCGGCCGCGCCCGCCCGGCTGCCCGAGCCGCCCGCGACGGCCACGCCCGTCCCGCTCCCCGAGCCGCCCGTGCCGGCCGCGCCCGTCCCGCCGGCGCCGCCCGGCCCGCCCGCGGCGGCCAAGTCCGCTTCGCCGCCCGAGCCGGCCAAGTCCGCCCCGGCGCCCGCGCCGGTCAAGGCGGCGCCTGTTAAGCGGGGACCCCTGCTATACAAAAAGCGATAACAAGGGGCCCTTCCTTTCCGGCGGGGGGCTCGTCGCGGGCTGCCGGCTCTGCTGACAGAATGCCGGCATGCCCGACGCAGTTGCCCGGCCCCGGGTCCTATCCGGCATCCAGCCGACCGCCGACTCGTTCCACCTCGGCAACTATCTGGGCGCCATCCGCAACTGGGTGACCATGCAGGACACCCACGACGCGTTCTACTGCGTGGTGGACCTGCACGCCATCACCGCCGGTCACGACCCGGCGGTGCTGCGCCAGCGCACCCGGCTGGCCGCCGCGCAGCTGCTCGCGGCCGGTCTCGACCCGGAGCGCTGCACGCTGTTCGTCCAGTCGCAGGTTCCCGAGCACTCGCAGCTGGCCTGGGTGCTGAGCTGCATCACCGGCTTCGGCGAGGCGAGCCGGATGACCCAGTTCAAGGACAAGTCGTCCCGGCAGGGGGCCGAGCGGGCCAGCGTTGGCCTGTTCACGTACCCGATCCTGCAGGCCGCCGACATCCTGCTCTACCAGGCCGACGCGGTCCCGGTGGGCGAGGACCAGCGTCAGCACCTGGAGCTGACCCGGGACCTGGCCCAGCGGTTCAACGGGCTGTTCGGCACGACCTTCACGGTGCCCGAGCCGTACATCATCCGGGACACCGCCAAGATCACCGACCTGCAGGATCCGACGGCGAAGATGTCGAAGTCCGCCTCCTCCCCGGCCGGCATCATCGACCTGCTGGACGACCCGGCGAGGTCGGCCAAGAAGATCCGCTCGGCGGTCACCGACACCGGCCGGGAGATCATCTTCGATCCCGAGACCAAGCCGGGCATCGCCAACCTGCTGACCATCTACTCGGCGCTCGCCGGCCGGTCCATCGACGACCTGGTCGGCGCGTACGCGGGCAAGGGCTACGGGGATCTCAAGAAGGACCTGTCCGCGGTGGTGGCCGACGCCGTACGCCCGATCCAGGAGCGCACCCGGGCCTACCTGGAGGACCCGGCGCAGCTGGACAAGTTGCTGGCGCTGGGCGCCGAGAAGGCCCGGGCGGTCGCCGCGGCGACGCTGCGCACGACGTACGAGCGGGTGGGCTTCCTCGGCCCGGCCCGGTCCGCGTAGCGGCAGCCCGACGGTGGCCAGACGGCAGACCGGCGAGCCGCCGGTGGGGTGGAGCGGGTGGTGACGGACGGTACGCGCGGCGGCGAGACCGGGACGATCCAGATCGGCATCGCGATCGACGTTCCGCAGCCGTGGGGCGAGATCCTCACCCGGTGCCGCGCCGAGGCGGGTGACCCGCAGGCCGCGGACGTCCCGGCGCACGTCACGCTGCTCGGTCCGACGGAGATCCCGGCCGTCAGCCTCCCGGGGGTGGAGGACCACCTTGCGGCCGTGGCCGAAGCGCACCTGCCGTTCACCATGCACCTGCGCGGAACGGGAACGTTCCGGCCGATCACCGAGGTGGTCTTCGTGGTGGTGGCGGCGGGGATCAGCGAGTGTGAGCTGCTCTCGGCGGCCATCCGCACGGTGCCGGAGCTGCACCGCGAGACGCGGTTTCCCTACCACCCGCACGTCACCGTGGCTCAGGACGTCGCCCCCGAGGCGCTGGACAAGGTCTATCAGGAGCTCGCGGACTTCTCCGCGCTGTTCGAGGTGGAGGGCTTCACCCTCTTCTCGCACAGCGGCGAGACCCGGTGGCGGCCGCGGCGGGACTTCCCGCTCGCCGGCCGGGACGCGCCCTGAGCTAGGCCGAATTGACCGGTGGATCGGCGAGGATGAGTGGCGTGGATCTACTGTCCCGGCTCGAGGCCGCGTTCGACCGCCGGATCGAGGCCATGTCCCGCCGGTCGCTGTGGTTCGACCACTTCTGGCGGGCGCTCATGCGCTATCAGGACGTGCTCGGTGGCCGGTTGGCGGCCGCCATCGCGTACTACGGCTTCTTCGCCATCTTCGCGCTGGGCCTGCTGGCGTACTCGATCTTCGGGGTGGTCATCAAGAACAGCGCGGGGGTGCGGGTGGCGGTGGTCGCGTTCCTCGCGGACAACCTGCCGTTCGTCGATCTCAACCAGATCCTCAGCAGCAGCGGCTCGGCCAGCGTGGTCGGCGCCATCATCCTGGTCTTCACCGGGGTCGGGTGGGTGGAGGCGATCCGCTCGTCCCAGCGGTTGATCTACGGCCTCCAGCAGCAACCCGGCAACATCATCGTCCGCTGGTTCATCGACCTCGCGGTGCTCTTCGGGATCTTCGTGATGCTGGGCGCCTCGCTGGCCGCCATCGACGCGCTGGAGTCGCTGCTGCGCTGGCTGCTGAGCAGCACCGGCTCGGTGGGGCTGGCCATCCTCAGCGGGGTGCTGAGCGTGCTGGTCAACCTGGTGCTGGCCACCGCCATGATGGTGGCCGTGCCCCGAGTCAAGATCAGCCGTCGCCGGCTGCGCCCGGCGATCCTGTTCGTGGCCGTCGGGATCACCCTGCTGAACACCGTGGGGCGGTACTGGGTCGGGCGGACCGAGCGGAATCCGGCGTACACGGTGGTGGCCGGCGCGGTGGCGTTGCTGCTCTATCTGTACCTGCTCAACCAGCTGCTGCTGTTCGGCGCGGCCATCGCGGCCACCAGCGGCCACGGCCGGATCGTGGACCTGTCCGGGGGGCGCCCGCCGGAGGTGGTGGCGCCGCCGCCCACCGGGCCGCCCGCCTCGATGCCGCCGGAACGGCTGCCCGACCGGCCGGTCCAGGACGACGACGAGGATGACGACTGAGCGCCGTGCACTAAAAGGCGATAACGGCAATACGGTCAAATGCCTCCGGTCACGGGCGTGGGATCGAGATGATGAGGCGCGTGGGGGCACTCGTGACATTGGAGCTACCGGACGGCTCGCCGATGCTGGAACAGCCGTGGATCATCACCTTCGGCCCGCTGACCGACGCCGAGGAGTGGGAGCCGGTGGTCTGCGGCCCGTACGAGCGGCCGCACGCGCTCGCGCTGGCCGAGGCGGTGGTGGCGGACGAGCAGTTGATGGCCGTGGTCGAGCCGCTCGTCACCGCCGTTTCCGCGGATGAGATCCGCGGGGAGATCGCCGCGGCGCGGGCCGCCGCCGAGGACGAGGTCGCGGAGCAGGACGACGCGGATCTGTACGGCGACTACGAGGACGCGGATCCCGACACCGAGCCGCCCGGGACCGAACGGGCGGCGTACCGGGAACCCGCCGTGCCACCCGGCGAGGGGGAGATCCGGGCCGGCTTCGCCCGGATCGCGGAGCTGCTGATCGGCGGCGGCCGGCGACCAGACTGAGCGGCCCGCGCTGCTCGGGCCGTGCGGTGCGGCTCGGGCTGCGCGACGCGGTGCCGGTCCTCGGGCCGGAACGGACGAGCGCCGGTGCTCCGCTTGCGCGGAACACCGGCGCCACCATCGCCCCCCACCACAGGGGTCTTTGGCCCGGTCGCCCGGCGGCGCCGGTGCACGCCGGACGATCGGGGGCCTGACGCAGGAGTACCCCGCGCTTACCGCTTCGAACCTCCGGCGCGTCGATAGTTGCCTCGATTCGTTCCCGGCGACCCGCTGCAAGAGTCCTGCAGGGCTTGCGCAACGAGCCGGCAGCGAAGACCCAGCGGTCACGGTCACGTCGAGCAAGCCGGACGCTGGCGACATCCACTAACTCTCATACCTCGCAGTCATATCTATGCCTGTGAGGTATGTCGACACGGCGGGGGTGGGCCGGCGTCGGTCGGCGGGGCTGGGTCAGCCGGCGGGGGCGGGCAGCGGGGCCTGCGGCGCCGACAGGTGGCCGGACCGGTCGGCGTTGCCGCCGTGCCGCTCCGCGGCCGGGTCGGGTCGGGTCGGGATCGGCGCGATCGCGGTCGAGCCGCGGACCACCAGCTCCGGCCGGAAGACGTATTCGCTGTGCGGGGCCGCGTGCCCGTTGATCTCGTCGACCAACGCCCGGACGGCGGCCACGGCCATCGAGATCACCGGCTGCCGGATGGTGGTCAGCGGCGGATCGGTGAACGCCATCAGCGGCGAGTCGTCGTACCCGACCACCGACACGTCGGTCGGCACCCGCAGCCCGCGCTGCCGGGCCGCCCGTACGGCGCCGAGGGCCATCAGGTCGGAGCCGCAGACCAGCCCGGTGACGCCGCGGTCGATGAGCCGTCCGGCGGCGGCCTCGCCACCCTCCACTCCGAACAGTGACAGCTCGGCCAGCTCGTCCAGTTCGGGCTCGGCGAGCCCGAGCAGCCGCTTCATGGCGGTCCGGTAGCCGGCCACCTTGCGCTGCACCGGCACGAACCGGTCCGGGCCGGTGATCAGGCCGATCCGGCGGTGTCCCAGCGCCACCAGGTGGGCCACGGCGATGTCCGCGGCCTCCCGGTCGTCGCAGGAGACGAAGGGGGCGGGGATGCCCGGGGCGTACCCGTTGATCATCACGACCGGCAGCGGCCGGGCGAGCAGCGCCCGGTAGCGGTCGTGGTCCGCCGCGGTGTCGGCGTGCAGGCCGGAGACGAAGACGATCCCGGAGACCTGCCGGTCCAGCAGCATCTCGACGTACTCGTCCTCGGTGACGCCGCCGGGGGACTGGGTGCACAGCACCGGCGTGAAACCGGACTGGGACAGCGCCGACTCGATGATCTGGGCGAAGGCCGGGAAGATCGGGTTCTCCAGCTCGGGCACGACCAGCCCGACCAGCCCGGCGCTGCGCTGGCGCAGTCGGGCCGGGCGCTCGTAGCCGAGCACGTCGAGGGCGGTGAGGACGGCCTGGCGGGTCTCGGGGGCCACCCCTGGGCGGTCGTTGAGCACGCGGGAGACCGTTGCCTCGCTCACCCGGGCTTGTTGAGCGATGTCCGACAGTCGAGCGCGCATGGCCGCACCTTACTCAAGAGCCGTTTCTTGCCGATAGTCTTGCAACACCTTCCACTTTCTGCAAAGTCTTGCTAACGTCCCGGCAGCACTGACCACCCTTCGGCGCACCCCCGAGCGCCATCCCTCGCCGGGTCGTGCGGTCTTGCGCGCCCGGCATGATCGACAGGAGTCCCGATGCGCATCCGTACCGCGGGTGTGGCCGCCGTTGCTGCCCTGGCGCTGGCCGCCGCGGGCTGCGGCAGTGGCAGCGACAAGCCGGCCGCGTCCAATTCCCCCAAGGCCGCCACCGGCAAGCTGGTGATCTGGGCGGACGACAAGCGTACCGCCGCCCTCAAGCCGTTCGCCGAGAAGTTCGGCCAGGAGAACGGCGTGACCGTTCAGGTGCAGGCCGTCTCGAAGGACCTGCAGACCAACTTCGTCACCGCGGCGCAGCAGGGCGGCGGACCGGACGTCGTGGTCGGCGCGCACGACTGGATCGGCAACCTGGTGCAGAACGGCGCCATCGACCCGGTGCAGCTGACGGCCGACCAGAAGAGCGGGTTCAACCCGACCGCCGTCAAGGCCGTGACGTTCAACGGCCAGCTGTACGGGGTGCCCTACGCCACCGAGAACCTCGCGCTGATCCGCAACACCGACCTGGCGCCCGAGGCGCCGAAGACGGTCGAGGACCTGGTCAGCGCCGGCAAGAAGCTGCAGAGCGAGAAGAAGGCCAGCGAGATCCTCTGCCTGCAGGTCGGGCAGAACGGCGACGCGTACCACATCTACCCGTTCTACAGCTCGGCCGGCGGCTACCTGTTCGGCACCGCGGCCAACGGCGACTACGACCCCAAGGACCTGGGCGTCGGCAAGCCCGAGTCGATCGCGGCGTTCAAGAAGATCGCCACCCTCGGTGAGAAGGGTGCCGGTGCGCTGAAGCGGTCCATCAGCGACGCCAACTCGATCTCCACCTTCACCGCCAAGAAGTGCGCCTTCCTGGTCTCCGGCCCGTGGGCCATCTCGGACGCCAAGAAGGCCGGCATCAAGTACGACATCTCCCCGGTCCCCGGCTTCGCCGGTGGCAAGGAGGCGCAGCCGTTCGTCGGGGTGCAGGCCTTCTACGTGGCGGCCAAGGGCAAGAACAAGGCGCTGGCCCAGGAGTTCGTCACCAACTACGTCACCACGCCGGACCTGGCCGTCGCGCTCTATCAGGCCGAGCCCCGGCCGCCGGCGCTGACCGCCGCGTTCGACCAGGTCAAGGGCAGCGACCCGGACCTGGAGAAGTTCGCCCAGGCCGGCAAGAACGGCCAGGTCCTGCCGGCCATCCCCGCGATGGCGGCCATCTGGGACCCGTTCGGCAAGGCCGAGTCCGCGGTGATCGCCGGTCAGGATCCGGCCAGGACGGTCACCGCCGCCGGCAACACGATCGCCAAGCAGATCAAGTAGTCCGCCCGATGAGCACCGGGCTCTCCGGTGCGGGTCCCGCCACGCGGGACCCGCACCGGGGGCCGGCCCCGGACGGCCGGCCCGAGCAGAAGCGGCAGCACCGACGTACCTCGGCACCGGTGACCGCCACCGGCCTCGCCGTCAAGATCCTGCTCCTCGGCCTCTGCGCCGGCATCGCGATCTGGGCGGCCTTCCCGCTGGTCGACGCGCACGCCTGGATCGGCCTGGCCATCCTGGTGGCCGTCACCGCCGGACTGTTCTACCTCTACCTCACCCCGCGGCACCTGCCGGCCAAGTACCTGGTGCCGGGCACCCTGTTCCTGGTGGCCTTCCAGATCCTGCCGGTGCTGCTCACCGTGAGCACCGCGTTCACCAACTTCGGCGACGGGCACCGCGGCAGCCAGCAGGACGCGATCACCGCCATCCAGACCGCCTCGGTGGTGCAGGTGCCCGGCTCGACCGAGTACGCCCTCTCGGTCGCCACCACTGGAGACCCGGCCACCGGCCCGCTGGCCTTCCTGATCAGGGACCCGGCCAGCGGCAAGGTCTCGGCCGGCGACGCCGGCGGGCTGCGCCCGCTCGACGCCGGCGACGTCACCGTGACACCGGGCGGCAAGGTCACCGCGGCCAAGGGCTACACGGTGCTGAACTTCGGCCAGGCCAGCGCCCGCAGCAAGGAGATCACCAGCCTCGCCGTGCCGACCGCCGGCGGCGCCATCCGGTCGGCCGGCCTGTCCCGGGCGTACGAGGGCAAGGCGAGCCGGGCGTACGACGTGGCCTGCGACTGCATCCGGGAGGCGGCCACCGGCAAGACGTGGGTGGCCGACCAGCGGACCGGCTCCTTCGTGGCCGGCGACGGTGAGCGGCTGGCCCAGGGCTGGAAGGTCAGCGTGGGGCTGAGCAACTTCACCCGGGTGGTGACCGACAGAGAAGTCTCCGGCCCGTTCCTCAGCGCGCTGGTCTGGAACCTCATCTTCGCCCTCGGCTCCACCGGCGGCACGTTCGTGCTCGGGATGATCTGCGCGCTCGCCCTCAACTCGCCCCGGATCCGCGGCCGCAACCTGTACCGGGTGCTGCTGATCCTGCCGTACGCCATGCCGTCGTTCGCGATGCTGCTGGTCTGGCGGGACATGTTCAACCGCGACTTCGGCCTGATCAACAACATGTTCGGGATCGACGTCGACTGGTTCGGTGGCAACCTCACCGCCCGGATCGCGGTCATCCTGGTGCAGCTGTGGCTGGGCTACCCGTACATGTTTCTGGTGGCGACCGGCGCGCTGCAGGCCATCCCCCGGGAGCTGACCGAGGCGTCCAGCGTGGATGGCGCCACCCCGTGGCAGTCGTTCAAGCGGGTCACCCTGCCGCTGCTGCTGGTGGCGCTCTCGCCGCTGCTGATCTCGTCGTTCGCCTTCAACTTCAACAACTTCAACGCCATCTATCTGACCAGCGAGGGTGGCCCGTTCCCGCCGGACAATCCGACGGTGGGCGCGACCGACCTGCTGATCACGTACACCTATCGGCTGGCGTTCGGGGCGCAGGGCGCGCAGTACGGCTACGCCGCCGCGGTGTCGATCTTCATCTTCGCCCTGGTGGCGGTCATCAGCGCGGTCAGCTTCCGGCGGACCCGCCGGCAGGAGGAGGTGTACGCGTGAGCGGTCGGTGGTTCGTCCGGGTCGGTTGGCGGCATCTGGTGGCCCTCCTGGCGTTGGCCTTCGGGCTGTTCCCCATCCTGTTCGTGGTGTCGGCCGCGGTGAACCCGCAGGGGACGCTCAACTCCACGTCGCTGGTGCCGACGCAGGGGTTCTCGATGGAGAATTTCGGCAACCTGTTCCGCTACCAGGGCGGCGCGTTCGCGCACTGGTTCGGCAACTCGGTGCTGATCGCGCTGCTCGCGGCCGTCTGTTCGGTGTTCCTCTCGGTGCTGGCCGCGTACGCGTTCTCCCGGATGCGGTTCCGCGGCCGGCGGGTGGGGCTGCTGTCGCTGCTGCTGATCCAGATGTTCCCGCAGTTCCTGGCCATCGTGGCGATCTTCATCGTGTTCGAGCGGATCACCGAGTTGTGGCCGTCCGTCGGCTTCAACACCCCGTGGAGCCTGGTCCTGCTCTATCTCGGCGGCGCGCTCGGGGTGAACACCTGGCTCGTCAAGGGCTTCTTCGACACGCTGCCCCGGGAGCTGGACGAGTCGGCCACCATGGACGGCGCGTCGCACGTGCAGGTGTTCTTCCGGATCATGATGCCGCTGCTGGCGCCCATCCTCGCGGTGGCCGGCCTGCTGGCGTTCATCAGCACCATCAACGAGTTCCTGATCGCCAACGTGTTCCTCACCAACACGAACTCCAAGACGCTGGCGGTCGGCATGTTCGGGATGGTGGCCGGCGAACGGAACAACAACTTCGGCATGTTCGCGGCGGCCACCCTGCTCACGGCGATCCCGACGGTCGGCGTCTTCCAGTTCCTCCAGCGCTACATCGTCTCCGGTCTCACCTCCGGCGCCGTCAAGGGCTGAGGCGGAAGGAAGGGCCCCTTCTTATCGTTTTCGGTATAGGAGGGGCCCCTTCTTAACGGGCTGGCCCGCAGCGCCACCCGGACGTACCCGCCCCGGCCCTGCGGACGGCGGTCGCGTTCACCGCACTGCGCTGCTTCCGGGCGTCCGGCGGCAGCACGCGGCGCCGGCCTGCGGGCACAGGCCGGCGCGGCGTGAGCCGAAGCTCAGGAGTGGGTGGGCGCGGTTGGCCTCGCGTCGGTCCATTCGGTCTTCAGGAACGTCTCGCTGTTGGACTTGACCGCCTTGCCGGCGTCGGCGCCGGCGACCTGGCCGCGGTATCCGCGGGCGAAGATCTCGTGGGTCGCGGGATCAAGGATGATCGAGTTGGCCTCCTCGACGGCGGCGCCGCGCTGCAGCAACGTGATCCGGACGCCATCGCGGCCTTCGCCATCGGTGACGTGTTCCTGGCTGGCGATGCCGGGCAGGCCGGCGATCACCTTGAACGCCGTGGCGCGCACGGCGGGCGGCGCGGGCACCTGCACGAGCAGATCGGTCATCGCCTGGAAGAGGTTCGCGTCCCCGGCGGGTGTGCCCGGCAGCGCGGCCGAGGCGCGCTGGACGATCCGGTCCTGGAACAGCTTCGCCAGCCGGGCCGGGTCGGTCGGCAGCGCGTTCACCTCGGCCGCGTTGAAGCCGCCCAGGCTCTGCAGGAACATCGAGGCGGGCAGTTTGCTCAACGTGGCCTTGCCCGGGGCCGCGCGGAGGGTGCGGTGACCGGCTGCGTCGTCCGACGTCACCGTCCAGTTGGTGGGCTTGCCGGCGGCCACCCACTTCCGCGCGTCCTCCTGGGAGAACGGGCGGTAGCCGAGGTCCCGCTGGCCGATCCAGCTGGCGTCCTGCGGATCCTTGGCGAGCCAGTACCCGACGATTGCCCGCTCGGCGAGGTCGTAGCCCTGGACGTGGACCGGGCCGTGCATCACGACGGCCTCGGTGTGCCAGTACCTGCCCGCCTTCTGCGTACCGGCCGTGGTGGCGGCGGCCAGCAGGAAGTCCTGCGCGCCCAGTTGCCTTGCCTGGGTGGCGGTGCCACCGCCGGGACCACGGGTTCCCGCGTCCGGCTGCGCCAGCGAGAACGCCAGCACGGCGGCCGTCGCGGTGACGATGGCGCCGGCTCCGGCGAGAGCAGGGCGGAGCGTACGGCGACTCGGGCGCCCCTGGATGGCCGTGGTGAGCTTGTTCCGGGCCTGGAACGTCGCCTGCGCGGTTGGTCCTGGCGTGTCGAGCAGTTCGCGAACGAGCTGGAGGTCTTCGTTCATCGGGGGACTCCTGAGATGTCACGGGTAGGGTCCACGCCGCCCAACGCGGCGCGTACGGTCTTGCGGGCGCGGTTCAGGCGGGAGGCCACGGTGCCCTCCGGGATGCCCAGGGCGACGGCCACCTCCGGATAGTTGAGGTCGGCGAGGGCCACGAGGAGGAGCACGTCCCGGTCGGCCGGTTTGAGATCCCGCAGGGCTGCGGCCAGTTCACGGTGGATGCCGCCGGCCGCCACCCGCGAGATGATCCGCTCGTGGTCGTTCTCGGCCGGCTCGGCGGGGGCGCCGACGCGGGCCAGGGCCCGGTAGCGGCGCTCCTCGTCCCGCTGGTGCCGGCGGACCAGGTTGGTGGCGATGCCGTAGAGCCAGGCGCGTACCTGTCCGGCATCCCTCAGCTTGGCCCGGTCCCGGAACGCCACCAGGAACGTCTCGGCAGCGAGGTCGTCGGCGTGGGACGCGCTCAACCGGCCGGCCACATACCGGTAGATCTCGCCGTAGTGTGCGTCGAAGAGATCCGTGAACCGGTCGGTGGGCGCGTCTCTCCGTTGGATCATCGCCATGGGCGGTTCCATTGGTTAATCACGGTTCTTAGTGCCCGCAGGCCCCATGGGGCTTCACGGCTCGTCCCCGCTCGGCACGGACCGACGCCGGCCCATCGGGCCGACACCGGCCCATCGGGCCGCCGCCGGGCAGCGAGCCCATCGGGCCGCCGCCGGGCAGCGGGCCCATCGGGACGCCGCCGGGCAGCGGGCGCATCGGGCGGCGGGGGCATCGGGCCGACGGTGGGTGCGGCCGACACATCGGCCGGACCGGCGCGCGACGGCAACCATCGTGACCTTTCCGTGACCCGGCCGCCGCTGTATGTCACGGCCATCCGTTCACTGTTACTTGTGGGTTTCGACCACATAGCTCGTGCGTGACGTCACTTCTAGCGTGAGCCGTCAACGAGCATCCCCCCGAGCCCCCGGAGAGCGACAATGACGGTCCGTACGACGCGGCGGGCATTCGTCACCGCCGCCGGCCTGCTGGCCACCGCGCTGGTCGCGACGGCCTGCGGCAGCCCGCAGGACACCGCCAACGGCGACGCCAACGCGCCGGTCAAGGTCGGGTTGGTCTACTCCCAGTCGGGAGCCCTGGCCAGCTACGGCAAGCAGTACATCGAAGGGTTCAAGGCCGGCCTGTCCTACGCGACCAAGGGCAGCAACAAGGTCGGGAACCGGTCCGTCGAGGTCACCGAGGTGGACGACGCGGGTGACCCGGCCAAGGCGGTATCGGCGGCCAAGGACCTGATCGGCAAGGGCTACAAGATCCTGGGCGGCTCCACCGCCTCCGGGGTAGCGCTCCAGGTCGCGCCGATCGCCGCCCAGAACAAGGTGCTGTTCATCTCCGGGCCGGCCGCCACCGACGCGGTCACCGGGATCAACCGGTACACATTCCGCTCCGGCCGGCAGTCCTACCAGGACGTGCTGACCGCGAAGTCGTTCATCGGGGACGCGGCCGGCAAGAAGGTCGTGGTCTTCGGCCAGGACAGCGCGTTCGGCAAGGCCAACGAGGCGGCCGTCAAGGCGGTCATCGGCCCGGCCGGCGCGACCGTGAGCAGCGTGCTGGCCCCCGCCAGCGCCACCGATTTCACCCCGTTCGCCACCCAGCTCAAGTCCGCCAAGCCGGACCTGCTCTTCGTGGCCTGGGCCGGCACCACCGCGCCGGCCATGTGGCAGACCCTCGACCAGCAGGGCGTGCTCAGCTCCACCACCGTGGTGACCGGCCTGGACATCCGGGCCTCGTGGCCGACCTTCGGCGCGGCCGGCAGCAAGATCTCCTTCCTGGCGCACTACTTCGACGGGGCCAGCGACAACGACGCGGCCAAGGCCGCCAAGGCCGCCGTGCCGGGCGGGACGCTCGACCTGTTCCACCCGGACGGTTTCGCGGCCGCCCAGATGGTGGTGCACGCGATCGAGCAGGGCGACGACGTCGACAAGATGATCAAGGGTCTCGAGGGCTGGAGCTTCGACGGGGTGAAGGGCAAGATGACCGTCCGGGCCGAGGACCACGCGCTGCTGCAGCCGATGTTCCAGGTCAAGCTCTCCGGATCCGGTACGTCGTACAGCACGCAGCTGGTCAAGGCCCTGGCGCCGGACGAGTGCGCGCCCCCGGTCGCAAGCATGAAGGGCTGACCGGGTGTCCGCTCCGGTGCTCGCGGCGCACGCGCTGAGCTGGCGGATCGGCGAGGTGGCCATCGTGGACGAGGTCACCTTCGAGCTGGCGGCCGGCGAGTTCCTCGGCATGATCGGACCGAACGGCGCGGGCAAGACCTCGCTGTTCAACCTGATCACCGGGGTACGCCGGCCGTCCGGTGGGCGGATCCTGCTGGGCGACCGGGACGTGGCCGCGCTGCCGCCGTACCGTCGCGCCCGGCTCGGCCTGGGCCGCACCTTCCAGGCCTCGTCGGTGTTCGGCTCGCTTCCGGTACGGGAGAACGTGCGGCTCGCCGTCCAGGCGTACCGGGGCGGATCGATGCGGCTGTGGCGCCGGGCCGCCGCCGACCGGGAGGTGGTGGCGGCCGCCGACGCGGCGCTGGACCGGGTGGGCCTGGCGCACCGCGGCGACGCGTTGGCCGGCACGCTCGCGCACGGCGAGAAGCGCAAGCTGGAGATCGCGCTGCTGCTGGCCGGCGAGCCCCGGGTGCTGCTGCTCGACGAGCCGATGGCCGGGGTGAGCGCCGAGGACGTGCCGGAGCTGGTCGAGGTGATCCGGTCGCTGACCGGCGCCGGCCGGTCGGTGCTGATGGTCGAACACCACATGGACGTGATCCTCCAGCTGGCCGACCGGATCGCGGTGCTGCACCACGGCGCGCTGCTGGCCTGCGACACCCCGCAGACCGTGATGGCCAACCCCACCGTCCAGGAGGCCTACCTGGGGGAGCAACTGTGAGCGCGAGGAGCTGGCCGGGTTTGCCAGCCCCGCAGCGCGAACGAAAGGTATCGCTGTGAGCCCGAGGAGCTGGCCGGGTTTGCCAGCCCCGCAGCGCGAACGAAAGGAATTGCGGTGAGCGATCCCGTCCTGACCGTCGAGGATCTGTCGGTGCGGATCGCCGGGCTGCACATCCTGCAGGGCGTCTCGTTCACCGTGGCCCCCAGCGGGGTGACCGTGCTGCTCGGGCGCAACGGCGTGGGCAAGACCACCACGCTGCGCGCCATCCTGGGGCTCACTCCGCGCGGCGGCGAGGTCCGCGGAACCGTCCGCTCCGGGCCGCGCATGCTGCTCGGCCAGCCGACCCACCGCCTGGTCCGCGACGGTCTCGGGTACGTCCCCGAGGACCGGGACGTGTTCGCCGGGCTCACCGTCGCGGAGAACCTGCGGTTGGCCGAACCGCGCGGCGCCCGACCGGCGTACGACCGGGTGTACGAGCTGTTCCCGGAGCTTTCCCGGCGGGGGCGGCAGCGGGCCGGCTCGCTTTCCGGCGGGCAGCAGCAGATGCTGTCGATCGGCCGGGTGCTGCTGCGGGACAGCCGGCTGCTGCTCGTCGACGAGCCGACCAAGGGGCTGGCCCCGAAGGTGGTCACCGAGGTGGCCGAGGCGCTGGAGCGGGTCGCCGAGCGGGTCCCCGTACTCCTGGTGGAGCAGAACCTGGCGGTGGTCCGGCGGCTCGCCGCGGACGCCGTGGTGCTCGCGGCCGGTCGGGTGGCCTGGACCGGGAGCGCCGGTGAGCTGCTGCGGGAGGCGGAGCTGACGCGGTCGCTGCTCGGCGTCGGCGCCCATCCGACCCCCGGCGCGCACCCAAGGGCCGACGTGCACCCGACGGCCGGCGCGCATCCCTCGGCCGGCGCCGAAGACGAGGTGGAGACGGTATGAGCACGATCGTGCTGCTGACCCTGACCGGGTTGGGCCTCTCGGCGCTGTATTTCCTGGTGGCGTCCGGGCTGTCCCTGGTGTTCGGCCTGGCCGACGTGCTGAACTTCGCGCACGGCCTGTTCCTGTCGGCCGGGGCGTACGCGACCTGGTGGGCCGCCGGGCATCTGCCCGGCGCCTCGGCCGGCGGCCCCGGCTTCGTGCTGGCGGTCGCGTTTGGAGTGCTGGCCGGCGCGCTGGTCGGCGCGCTGGTGGAGCTGGTGCTGATCCGGCCGCTGTACGCCCGGCCCATCGAGCAGGTGCTGGTCACCGTCGGGTTGTCGCTGGCCGGGGTGGCGCTGCTGCAGGCGGCCTGGGGCGCCGACGCCCGGACGTTCCCGCGGCCGAGGTGGACGCGGGGGGTGACCGGGGTGCTCGGCGCCAACGTGCCGAACTCCGGTCTGCTGCTGGTCGCCGCGGCCGGGGTGGTGCTGGTGGCCCTGCTGGTCTTCCTCCGCCGCACCCGCTACGGGTTGGTGATCCGGGCCGGCGTGGAGAACCGGGAGATGGTGACGGCGCTCGGCATCGACGTACGGCGGGCGTTCACCCTGGTGTTCGCCATCGGCGGGGCGGCCGCGGCGCTGGCCGGGGCGCTCGGCGGGGTCTACTTCGGATCGGTGTCGCCGGGCCAGGGCGGCTCGCTGCTGATCTTCGCGTTCATCGTGGTGGTGATCGGCGGGATGGGCTCGGTGGTGGGCTCGGCGTACGCCGCCGTGGCGGTGGGGCTGCTGCAGCAGTTCGTCAACTACTACGGGACGGCGGGCGCGGGCGACGTCTGCGTCGTGGCGCTGCTCGCGCTGGTGCTGCTGTTCCGCCCGCAGGGCATCGCCGGAAAGGTGGCCACCGCATGACCGAGGTGAGCGCGGCGGAGGTGTCGCAGAGCCGCCCGGACGGCCCGGAACGGGTACCCGCTGAGGTGCCCGCCGAGCTGGAACCGCGCCGGCCCGGCCGGCTGGCCGCGGTACGCCCGTGGCTGCCGCTGCTGGCGCTGGCGGCGTTCGCCATCCTGCCGTACTCCACCGTGGATCTGCCGGGGGTGTTCGACGGCCCGATCAACGCTCCCGGCAGCCTGCAACTGCTGGCCATCTGCCTGGTCTTCGGCGGGCTGGCGGCCGGCTACGACCTGCTGTACGGCCGGACCGGCCTGCTGTCGTTCGGGCACGCGCTCTATTTCGCGGCCGGGGTGTACGGCACCGACATCCTGGTCACCCGGGCCGGGCTGCCGCTGTGGCAGGCGGCGCTGTTCGCGGTGGTCGGCGGCACGGTGCTGGCCGCGCTGCTGGGCGCGGTCGCGCTGCGTACCGTGGGGATCGCGTTCGCCATGGTGACGCTGGCCTTCGCGCAGGTGGGGGCGATCCTGGTGGCCCGGGACTTCGGCGGGCTGACCGGCGGCGAGGAGGGCCTGCCGCTCTCCGTGTCGGGGCTGCCGGGCGTGCTCGTTGGGGTGGCCAACACCGCCAACCTGTACTGGCTGGCGCTGGCGTACCTGGTCCTGGTGGTCTTCGTGGTGCACCGGGTCTCCGGCTCGCCCACCGGGCGGGTGTTGGCCGGGCTGCGCGACGACGAGCGGCGGGTGGCCGTGCTGGGCCTCGACCCGTACCGCTTCAAGCTGCTGGCCTTCACCCTGGCCGGCGCCCTGGCCACGGCCGGCGGGGTGGTCTACTGCCTGCTGGTCGGCGGGGCGTCGCCGCACGTGACCTCGTCGGAGCTGACCCTGTCGCTGCTGGTGATGGTCGTCCTCGGCGGCCCCGGAACGCGCTGGGGACCGGTGCTGGGCGGCATGCTGTACATGTACCTCGACTACCGGCTCACCGCGCTGGGCCGGTCGTCGTCGGTGGCGTCGCTGCCCGGCGTGCTGCGCGGTCCGCTGTCGCAGCCGCTGTTCATCCTGGGCACCCTGTTCATCCTGGCCGTCTACTTCTTCCCCGGCGGCCTCGCCGCCCTCTCCCGCCGCCTCGCCCCGCTCCGCCGCACCCTCCCGCCCCGCCTCCCGCCCCGTGGTTGATCGCGCCGCCCGCAGATGTGTTAGGAAGGGCCCCTTCCTATACAGAAAGCGATAACAAGGGGCCCTTCCTTCGGGCTCCGGGAGAGGGCGGGCATGGGGGAGCGGGTTGCGGTTGTCAGTGGGGGCGGGACCGGGATTGGGGCGGCCACCGCGCGGGTGCTGGCCGAGGACGGGTACGACGTACTGGTCATCGGGCGGCGCGCCGAGGTGCTCGACTCGGCGGCCGAGGCGATCGGGGCCGGGTGTGGGCGGCCGGACGCGGTCACCCCGCTGGTGGCCGACCTGGCCGATCCGGCGGCCGTGCCCCGGGTGGTCGACGCGGTCGGTGACCGGGCGGTGGACGTGCTGGTGAACAACGCGGGCGGGTACCGCGGCGGCGACACCGCCGACCTGACCGGCCTGGCCGCGGTGTGGCGGGCCAACTTCGACGCGAACGTGCTCACCGCGGTCCTGCTCACCGAGGCGCTGCGCCCGGCGCTGCGCCGGCCCGGCGGCCGGGTCATCCTGCTCAGCTCGATCGCGGCCCAGCGCGGCGGCGGCGGGCCGTATTCGGCGGCCAAGGCGGCCCTGCACGGCTGGATGTACGACCTGGCCCGGGAGTTCGGCCCGGAGGGGATCACCGCCAACGTGATCAGCCCGGGGTACGTGGCCGACACCGAGTTCTTCGGCGACCGGATGACGCCTGCGGGCCACGCCAGCCGGGTGGACGCCACCGTGGTGGGCCGGGCCGGCACCCCGGACGACATCGCCGCGGCCGTGAGGTACCTCACCGGCCCGCATTCCGGGTACGTCACCGGGCAGGTGCTCGGCGTCAACGGCGGCTCCGTCCTGGGCCGCTGACGAGCCGGCGAGGCGGCTGCCCCCCGTGCGGCAGCCGCCCCGCCGTTGGCCGGAGCCGGCCGCCCCGGTCAGCCGTTCATCAGCTGGTAGAGGGAGGCCGGCGCCTCCTGCGCCGCCGGTCCGCTCGGAGCGGTGAGCTTCGGCGCGGTGCCGTAGTCGGTGTAGTTGACGACGTACCGGAATGCCTGGTGCTTGCCCGCCGCCGGAACGTCCATCGTGAACTCGGCGAGATTGTGCCCGATTACCTTTCCGGTGAACGGCACCTGCTTCGCCGCCGCGCCCAGCGCCGTCATCTCGGCCGCGTCGAGCACCTTGGCCGCCTCTCCGCTGGTCAGATCGACGGTGCCGGCGTACCGTCCATCGCCCTTGTCCTCGACCGAGGTGGCGTTCTCTATCAGGACGCCCGTGTTGCCCTGGTCGGCGCCGTCGTACGTCGGCACGGCGCCATCGCCGGTGAGCTTGGCGCGGTTCAGGTGCATCCAGCGGTCCGGGTACTTCGGCAACAGGGCGACCTTGCGGCGGTCGCCGGTGAACCGCATCTTGACCCAGGCCTGTTCCGCCACGATCAGGAACGACATGTGCACGGCGATGCCATCCTGCTTCATCGAGGTGGCGAGCTGCAGGGCCTTCGCCTGGGGATCTATCGAGCCGGAGATGTCATTCGTGTCGTCCTTGCCACTGAACCGCAACGGTCCGGCCGAGTCCTGCGGTACGGCGGCGAGCAGCGCCTCCTTGGGCGACTTCTCGGCTACCTGGGCCACCGTGGCCGGGTCACATCCGGTCACTGGCAGTGCCATCGCCGCCAGCGCCGCAGCCACCAGGACGCCTTTCCGGGTACGACGGGTGGATGCGATCTCTCGAATCATCTTTTCTCTCTCCCTGCGCGCTCTGCCCGGCGGGACCCGCACGTCGGATCCGGCCATCCCAAACACTGGGTGGAGTCGCTGCCGGATGACTGCCGCTATGCTGCCGTTCGACTGCCGTCCACTGCGGTCGTACTTTCGATCGGTCGGGGATGAGATCACGTGGCGGGTGAGGTGCGCTTCGAGGTGCTCGGGCCTCAGCGGGCCTGGACCGGCGACCGAGAGCTGGACCTCGGTCCGGGCAAGCAACGCGCGGTGCTGGGCGTACTGCTCCTGCGCCCCGGCCGACCGGTTCCCACGACGCAGATCCTTGAAGCGGTATGGCAGGAGGACCTGCCGGCCAACGGTCCAAACGTCGTGCAGAAATATGTGGCTGGGCTACGGCGGATTCTGGAGCCGGAGCGGTCGCCGCGGGCGCCAGGGCAATTGATCGGGCTCACCGAGGCCGGTTACGTACTGAGGGCCGGACGGAACGCGGTCGATCTGTGTCGGTTCGAGGATCTGGTACGGCAGGCCCGGGTCGCTCGGTCCAAGGGGGAGTCTGCGGTGGCGGCCGCCGCGTTACGGTCCGGGTTGGATCTCTGGCACGGCGAGCCGCTGGGTGGCCTTCCCGGGCCCTACTTCGCGGCGGCCCGGGCACGGCTCGCCGAGGATCGCGCCGCTGCCGTGGAACTGTGGGCCGAGTTGGAGCTGTCACTTGGCCGCCACCGGGACGTGGCCACCGAGTTGGTCCCGTTGGTCGCCGAGATGCCGCTACGGGAGGGCCTGCGGCACGCTCTGATGCTGGCCCAGTATCGCAGCGGGCGGCAGGCCGAAGCGTTGGCGGCGTACCGGGAAATTCGTACCCTGCTGGCCGAGGAGCACGGCTTGGAACCGGGCAAAGAGCTGCGGGAACTGCACCGCCGGATCCTGCGTGCCGACCCCGGGCTCGCCGGGCCACCCGGGATATCCCGCACGCCCGTGGGTCCGGCGGCCGGACCAGCGGTCGAACCGGTCTCCATGCCGCCGCCGAACCCGGCTGCCTTGGCGTTCCCGCCGCCTCCATCGATGCCTTCGGCCGGCTCGCCGGCTTGGTACGGTGCCCCGCCGCCGTTGCCTGGTACCCCGCCGTGGCCGGGGGGGCCGACCTCCGGGCGGCGAGGAGCTTCCCGAGGCTGGTTGGCCCTCGCCACCATCGCCGGAACGGTGGTGGCGCTGGGTAGTCTGGGGATGCTGACCTGGGCCGTGGTGCTCGGTTACGCCCTTTTCCGCCGGAGCCGGCGGTTGGCCGCCGCCGGGATCGGCTACGGACTGCTGGCCGCGACCTTCGTGGCGGTGGCGGTGAACAAGGATTCGGAAGACTTCACCCGGCTCGACCTGCTCGGGGTGCCAGCCCTGCTGGTCAGCTGGTTCGTCGGTGCGGGGCATGTGGTGCTGCTCAATCGCCACGTGCAGGCCATGGTCGCCCGGCTGGCCGGCCGGGCGGTCCCGGACAATCGGCGGACCGCGGGGGTGGACCCGCACCGGCTCCGGCGGGAGCAGGCCAGGTATTTGTTGTATCACCATCCGGCCTCCCGGCACGAACTGCACATCGGCCGTCCGGACCTGCCGCGCGGCTACGACGACGGAGGACTGGTCGACGTCAACTCGGTGACCGAGGACGTCCTGCGGCAGCTGCCCGGGTTGTCGGCCGAGCAGGGTCAGCAGATCAGTATGGATCGTTGGCTGCGCGGACCGTACGCGACGATGGAGGACCTGGCCGGGCGTTGCCTGCTGCCCCCGGCGGTGACCGACGGGTTGCGGGAGATTCTCGTCTTTCTGCCGCCCGGTCCGACGCCGGTGCCCATTCCGCCCCCGACGTCGATGCCACAGCCGTCGCCTGGGTCGGTTCCCAGGCCGGCCTCCGGGCCGCATGCCGTCCCCGACCCGTCGGACTGATCTTTCTCTGCCGCTTCTTTCCTCCGGCCCGGTCCCCGACCAAGTCATGATCGGCGCGAACGGATGTGGAATGGTCGGTCCGCGCTGGTAGAAAGGCCGGATGAGCGACGAGCGGACGGCGGTACGCGAGCGGGCCGAGGCGGTGCTGCGCCGGTTGGCCGGCGACGGCGCGCGGCTGCGGGACGACCAGTGGCGGGCCATCGAGGCGTTGGTGGTCGACAAGCGCCGGGTGCTCTGCGTCCAGCGGACCGGCTGGGGCAAATCGGCGGTCTACTTCGTGGCCACCGCGCTGCTCCGAGCCGGCGAGCCGGGCGGCGGCACCCGCTCGGCGACCGAGGAAAGCGCCGCGACCGGTCCGGCCGGGGCCGGCCCGACCGTCATCGTCTCGCCGCTGCTGGCGCTCATGCGCAACCAGGTCGAGGCGGCCGCCCGGGCCGGGATCCGGGCCCGGACCATCAACTCGGCCAACCTGGACGAATGGGACGCCATCACCGCCGAGATCCACGACGGTGCGGTGGATGTGCTGTTGATCAGTCCGGAACGGCTGAACAATCCCGAGTTCCGGGACACCATCCTGCCCCGGCTCGCGGCCACCACCGGGCTGCTGGTGGTGGACGAGGCGCACTGCGTCTCCGACTGGGGGCACGACTTCCGGCCCGACTACCGCCGGTTGCGCACGTTCCTGGCCAACCTGCCGGCCGGCACGCCGGTGCTGGCCACCACGGCCACCGCGAACGCGCGGGTCACCGCCGACGTGGCCGAGCAGTTGAGCACCGACGCCAGCGGGCGGTTGGGCGAGGACGCGCTGGTGCTGCGCGGCCCGCTGGACCGCGAGTCGCTGCGGCTCGCCGTGCTCGACCTGCCCAACCCGACACACCGGCTCGGCTGGCTCGCCGACCACCTGGATGGGCTGCCCGGCTCGGGCATCATCTACACCCTCACGGTGGCGGCGGCGATCGAGACGGCCGAGTTCCTCACCGCCCGGGGGTACGCGGTGGCGTCGTACACGGGCCAGGCCGAGGACGCGGACCGCCGGGCGGCCGAGCAGGACCTGCTGGACAACAAGATCAAGGCGCTGGTGGCCACCAGCGCGCTGGGGATGGGCTTCGACAAGCCGGACCTGGGCTTCGTCGTGCATCTCGGCGCGCCGCCGTCGCCCATCGCGTACTACCAGCAGGTCGGCCGGGCCGGCCGGGCGGTCGAGCACGCCGACGTGCTGCTGCTGCCGGGCGCGGAGGACGAGGCCATCTGGCGCTACTTCGCCTCACTCGCCTTCCCGCCGGAGGACCAGGTGCGCCGGGTCCTCGACGCGCTGGACCCGGACCGTCCGATGTCCACCCAGGCGCTGGAACCGATCGTTGACCTGCGCCGGGCCCGGTTGGAGCTGATGCTCAAGGTGCTCGACGTGGACGGCGCGGTCCGACGCGTCCGCGGTGGCTGGGTGGCCACCGGCCAGCCGTGGGTCTATGACGAGGCCCGGTTGCGCCGCGTCGCCGAGGCGCGCACCGCCGAGCAGCGGGCCATGCGGGAGTACGCGGCCACATCGACCTGCCGGATGCGGTTCCTGCGCGAGTGCCTGGACGACCCGGAGGCGACGGACTGCGGCCGGTGTGACCGGTGCGCGGGGCCGTGGTTCGAGGCCGACGTGCCGGCCCAGGCCCTCGATGCGGCCGGTGCCTTCCTCGGCCGGCCGGGCGTGCCGGTGCCGGTCAAGAAGCTCTGGCCCACCGGGCTGGAGGCGGTCGGCGTACCCCTGAAGGGCCGCATCCCGCCGGCGGAGCAGACGCTGCCGGGGCGGGCCGTGGGCCGACTCTCCGACCTGGGCTGGGGCGATCGGCTGCGGGCACTCCTTGGGCCGGACGCGCCGGACGCCGAGGTGCCGGCCGAGCTGGTCGGCGCGGTGGTGGAGGTGTTGAAGGACTGGGCGCACGGCGCCGAGCCGTGGCCGCGGCGGCCGGTCGGGGTGGTGGCCGTGGCGTCGCGCCGACGGCCGCGGCTGGTGCGGTCGCTGGCCGAACGGATCGCCGCGGTGGGCCGGCTGCCGCTGCTCGGCGCCGTCGTCCCGGTGGGCGAGGAGGCCGCCGGCGGCGCGTGGGGCAACAGCGCCCAGCGGGTACGGGGGCTGCACGGCACCCTCGAGATCCCATCCGAGCTGGCGGCCACGGTGGCCGAGCTGGACGGTCCGGTGCTGCTGGTGGACGACCTGGTCGACTCCGGCTGGACGATGGCCATGGCCGGTCGGCTGCTGCGCCAATCCGGCGCCCCGGACGTGCTGCCCCTCGCCCTCGCCGTCGCCGGCTGACCGGACAGCCTCACCAGGGCCGCCCGGGCGACCGGAGCCGCCGGCTGGCGGGCCGCGCCGGCGGCTCACCGAGGCCGCGCCGGACCGGCCTGGGACGCTGGTCAGCCCCCGGGCCGGCCGTAGCCGTGCACGGGCTGGGAGTCGACGGCGTCGACCCGGATCTGTTCCCCGGTGCGCGGGGCGTGGATCATCCGGCCGCCGCCGACGTAGATCGCCACATGATGGATGGACGGGTAGTAGAAGATCAGGTCGCCCGGGCGGAGTTCGGACCGTCCCACGTGCGGCACGGCGCGCCACTGCCGGGCCGCGTTGTGTGGCAACCGGACCCCCGCGGCGGCCCAGGCCGCGGAGGTGAGGCCGGAGCAGTCGTACCCGTCCGGGCCGCTGGCGCCCCACCGGTAGCTCTTGCCCAGCTGGGCGTACGCGAAGCGAACCGCTCGGGCGCCCGCGCCGCCGGCCGCCGGCGGTGGGGCGGGCGCTGGCGCCGGCGCGGCGGCCCGCGGCCCGGCGGCAGCGCGGCCCGCCGCCCGGCGCAGTTCGGTGAGCCGGACTATCTCGCCCTCGATCTGGCGCTTGCGCAGGTCGAGCTGGCGCTCCTCGGACTGCTGGGCCGCGGCCAGCGCCCGGGCGTCCCGACGGGCCACCGTGAGCCGGTCGCGGGAGTCGGTGAGCCGGTTCAGCGCGTCGCGCTGGTCCCGCCCGAGCTGCTGGAGCGTCATGAGCGATTCGACGAGGTCGCTGCTGTTGCCGTCGAGCACCGCGAGGACGGCGACCGTGTCCGTCCGGCCGGTGCGGTACGCCGTGGCGGCGATCCGGGCCACCTGCCCGCGCCGGTCCGCGAGCCCGCGCTCCAGGTTCGCCAGCTCGACGCCGAGGGCGGCGATCCGCGCCTGCGTGTCCAGCAGATCCTCGTGCAGATCGTTGTAGTCCTCGACGACGACCTCGAGCTGTTCCGAGGCGTCGGCGAGTTGCCGTGCGGTTCCGGCCGGGTCCGGCGCGGCGAGGGCGGCGCCGGGCGCCGCACCGAGCACGATCACCACGGAGGCGGCCAGCGAGACCAACCGGCGGGACGACACATTTGTCGGCACGACCATGACAACGACTGACGCCGATAGAAGGAGACGCTGCGGGCTTGACGATGCTCATCAGGAGGCCCGTTGCCGGGCGCCCCGACCGTTTCGGATCAGCTGGCGCGTCGGGTCGGTCGGCGGGCGAGATAGTGCAGCATCTCCCGGATGTCCTTCTTATCCTCGGCGGCCACCCGGGGGTCGGCGAGGCGGCTGAGGATGATCCGGATGTCCTCGTCGACCCGGGCGCCGGCGCCGCGCCCGGCCCGCGGCCCGGCCGTGTCGCCGTCGGGCAGCCCGAGGGCCCGGAAGGCGGCCGCCACCGGCACGCCCAGCGCGGCACAGAAGCCGCGCACCTTGGCCAGCTCGGGATAGTCCTGCCAGTCGCCGGCCAGCCAGCGGAACACAGTGGATCGACCGACACCGGTGTGGGTGGCGAGGTCGGTGACGGTCCAGCCACGATCTGATCGGGCATCGTCGATGGCGCGGCGGATGAAGCGGGCGAACGCCGCTTGCGGCGTCTCCGGCATGACATCCACCTCCATCGACGAGTTGCGCCTCGTTCTTCAGCTGAGCCTAACCCGCGGAGGATCCGGCGCACCTGACCGATCGACCGGTTAGTCTCATGGACAGGACTCACTATCGTGAATCCGACGGCGGGGCCGATCCCGCTCAGCGGGTCCCTCCCCGTCGGCCCCGCCGCTCGACAGCCGGCGCATCGGCTCCGGCCTGCGGAATCGGCGCCCCGCGCCCGAGCCGCCCAAACGGACGACGGGCGCGGCGGGGCGGCCCGGCACACGGGCAGTGATCGGCCAGGTCCTCTATGCTCAACAACTCGTGCGCCGCTCGGCGTGTCCGGGGTCCCGAGCGGCGACGGTTTCGAGCCGAGTAAAGAGGAGCACCATGCCCGACCCAACCCCCCCGCTGCCGCATCAGCCCGGGGCGATCAGCGTATTCTTCATGATCAAGACCGCGATCTTCGGCGCGGGGTTCTGGACCTGGCTGATCATCCTGATGGTGCGCGGCGGCGCGACCTCCGGGCTGCATTTCTTCGTGGCCTCCGGCGCCATCGCCACCAGTCTGGCCTGCGTGGTGCTGTGCGCGCGGTACGCGCTGCAGCGCAGCGCGGCGGTCCGGCACGCCGACCTCAAACGGCTGCTGGTGGACATCTCCTGGAACGCCTTCGCGGCCGCGGGCAGCGAGCAGAACGAGGCCACCGTCGTGCCGTTCCGCAGCCTCGACATCCCGAGCCGGCGAGGACACCAGGGCGAGCCGAGCGACTTCGAGCGCCGCCGGTAGGCGGGCCGGCGCATCCCCGCCTGATCGATCCTGACCGAGGCGGCCAGCACTGACCTCAGGCGGCCAGCACTGACCTCAGGCGGCCTCGATCGGCGAAGACGCGACGGCGGTGGAAGGCGCGCCTGACGACGGCACGCCTGACGAGGAGCCGTCCGGCGCCGGGTCGGCCGACGTCGGCGCGCCCAGCAGCCGCTCCAGGGCGGGGGTGACCCGCCAGTCGGTCACCAGCCGCCGGTAGTCGGCGTGCTGCTCGGGCGTGCCGGCCGAGCCGGTACGCCGGGCCCGGATCAGCAGGTTCCGCGGGGTGTGCCGGGAGTCGACGAACTCCACCACGTCGACTCGGTAACCGTGCAACCGCAGCAACGCCGCGCGCAGCGAATCGGTCAGCACGTCCGCGAACCGCTCCCGCAGGATGCCGTGCCGGGTCAGCGGGTCGTACGGGTCCGGTGCCGGGTGGTGCCGCAGTTGCGCCGCGAGGTCGTGGTGGCAGCAGGGCGCGGCCAGCACCCATCGGGCGCCCCAGCGCACCGCCCGGGCCAGCGCGTCGTCGGTGGCGGTGTCGCAGGCGTGCAGCGCGAGGACGAGATCGGGCGGCTCGGCCACCTCGGCGTCCCGGATGGTGCCGGCCACGAACCGGACCCGGTCCGCGCAGCCGAGCTGTTCGGCCAGCGCCGAGTTGCGCCGCCGCTGGTCCTCGCGGACGTCCACGCCCACGAGGTCGACCTCGAGACCCCGCCCGGTCAGATAGCGGTATGCCGCGAAGCTCAGGTACGCGTTTCCGCAGCCGAGGTCGACCACCCGGAGTCGCCCGGTCAGCTCGGCCGGCAGGGTGGCGGCCAGGGCCCGGAGGAACGCGTCCACCTGCCGCCGCTTGGCGGCGTTGCCGCCGACGGCCGCGAACAGCGGGTCGCCCGGATCGAGCAGGTATTCCTTGGCCCGGTCGTGCTCCGTCTCGGGCGTACGGTCGCGGTCGACGGTCGCCCGGTGCACCTGGGCGGCGCCCTTCTTGGTGATCCGCACCTGGAGGGTGGCGCCGGCGGTCTCCACGTGCCAGTTGCCGAACGGCTCGGCGAGCAGCGCGTCGACCGCGGCGTCCGCCTCGGCGCCGGCCGCCACGTTGCGGGTGTGCGGCCGGGCGCCGTCGAAGGTGGCGATCTGCAGGCGCGGGCCGGCCTTCAGGGTCACGGGCCGCAGTTCGGCGCGGACGACCGCCGGGGTACGGCCCCGGCGCCGACCGGCGGCAACGGCACGGCTGAGGTCCGGCCCCAGGAGCAGGGACCGGACCTCGGCAAGTGCCTCGTCGAGAGACTCGGGCATCGTTCGCCGGTCAGGAGACCGGTGCGGTGGTGTCCGACGTACCGCTGTCGGTGCCGGCGCCCGTGCCGCGGCCGCCGCGCCGGCGGCGCCGGCGGGGGCGGGAACGCGGCGCGTCGGTCTCGGTGGCCTGGGCCTGTGCCGGGGCCGGTCCGTCCGCCACGTCGCCCGACGCGCCCGGGCTGGTCGCGCCGGTCTCGGCCGGCGCGTCACCGGCGCCGACGACCGCGCCGCCGCGCCGCCGTCGCCGGGTGCGGGGCGTGCGGCTGGTCTCCTCGGAGCCGGCCTCGGTCGGCCGGTCCTCCCGGGAGCGGCCGTCGCGCCGGGCGCCGCGGGACCGGTCGCCCCGACCCTCGCGCCGGCCGCGGGGCCCGCTGCCGCCCAGGTCCTCCTCGACCTCGGCCGACAGGCCCGCCCGGGTCCGGGACGCGGTCGGCAGGGTGCCGGCCACGTCCGTCGGGATGGCCAGGTCCGCGTAGAGGTGCGGAGAGGTGTGGTACGTCTCCGGCGGCTCCGGCATGTCCAGCCCGAGCGTCTTGTCGATGATCCGCCAGCGCGGCATGTCGTCCCAGTCGACGAAGGTCACCGCCACGCCGGTGGCGCCCGCCCGGCCGGTACGACCGATCCGGTGCGTGTAGGTGTCCTGGTCCTCGGGGCAGTCGTAGTTGATCACGTGCGTGACCCCGGTGACGTCGAGCCCCCGGGCGGCCACGTCGGTGGCGACCAGGATGTCGATCTTGCCGGCCCGGAAGGCCCGCAGCGCCCGCTCCCGGGCGCCCTGCCCGAGATCACCGTGCACGGCGGCCACCGCGAAGCCCCGGAAGTCGAGATCGGCGGCGGCCCGGTCGGCGGCCCGCTTGGTGCGGGTGAAGATCATCGTCAGCCCGCGTCCCTCGGCCTGGAGGATCCGGGCCACGACCTCGATCTTGTTCATCGAGTGGGTCCGGTAGACCAGCTGCTGGGTCTGCGGCGACGGTCCGGTCTCGGCGGTGTGCCCGGCGTGGATGTTCACCGGCCGGCGCAGGAAGCGCCGCGCCAGCGCCACGATCGGATCCGGCATGGTGGCCGAGAAGAGCATCGTCTGCCGGTCCTCGGGGAGCATCGCCAGGATCTTCTCGACGTCGTCGAGGAAGCCCAGGTCGAGCATCCGGTCCGCCTCGTCGAGGACGAGCGCGTGGACCCGGTCCAGCCGCAGCTGCTTCTGCTTGGCCAGGTCGAGCAGCCGGCCGGGGGTGCCGACCAGGATCTCCACCCCGGTCTTCAGGGCGTCGACCTGCGGCTCGTACGCGACGCCGCCGTAGATCGGCAGCACCCGTACGCCCCGGGTCCGGCCCGCGGCCGCCAGGTCCCGCGCGACCTGCAGGCCGAGCTCGCGGGTGGGCACGACGACCAGCGCCTGCGGCAGCCCGTCCGACCCCTCGCCGGGGGCCAACACCCGCTCCAGCAGCGGAATGCCGAAGCCCAGCGTCTTGCCGGTGCCGGTGGGCGCCTGGCCGATCATGTCGGTGCCGCGCAGGCCGATCGGCAGCGCGTACTCCTGGATGGCGAAGGCGCGGGTGATGCCGATCTCGGCCAGCGCGTCGACGGTCTCCTGCCGGGCGCCCAGCTCGGCGAACGTGGGGGCCTCCGGGGCCACCGGGGCGTCGGCGGCCGGCTGGCCGGCCGGGATGATGTCGATCGGCTCGGCGCCGACCTCGGCGTTGATCGGCTCCGAGCCGACCTCGGTGTTCTCGATGTTCTCGCTCATTTGGTTGTGGGGGTGCCCTCTCGTGGTGCGCCCCATCAGTCAAAGGGCGCTCGTGGTGTGGCGCGGGCCACACGATCCACCGCTTGAAGCGGGGTCGGACCGGGCCGCACGCGCGTCGTGAACCCGGGAGTTGATCACCTCGGTGCCCACGGCAACTACTACATCTTACCTGACCCGCAACGATGTCGCCCCCGGACTACATTCCCGCCGCTGGGCACGAGCGGGAATGCCGGGGTGGGCCGGCGTCGACCGCAGGACGGGACAGGCGCGGACGGGGCCGGCCGCAGGCCGGGTCGGAGGCCGACGGAGGCGAAGGGACGGGCGCGGACGGAGCCGCAGGCCGGGACGGGACGGTCGGGGCACGTCGGCAACCCGGGCGCGCCCTGCATATCGCCGGCCTCTCGCCGCCGGGCGTCGGTCGGCGGGTTGAACCCGCGGGACGGCCCGGCCGGGCCGTCCCGCGGCAGGCTCAGCGGACGGTGAATCCGACCGCCCGGCTGGACGCCTCGGCGATCTCCACGTACGCCAGCTTGCTCACCGGAACGATGACCCGGCGGCCCTTCTCGTCGGTCAGCGAGAGGGTGCCCTCGCCGGACATCGCCTCGGTGACGATCCGCTCGATCTCGTCCGGGGTCTGCGCGCTCTCCATGACCAGCTCGCGCGGCGCGTACTGCACGCCGATCTTGACCTCCACGGGTCCTCCTCATCCAGGAAAGTACGCCGTGGGAAGGCTATCCGATGGCCGGGGGGAGCTGTCAGGCCGACTCGCTTCCCGGCGGAACGAGGTCGGGCTGCTCAGGCGGGCTCGCCGTGCAGCGGGAAGCTGGCGATGCCCCGCCAGGAGAGGCTGGCGAGCAGCGCCTCCGCCTCGGCCTTGGGCACCCGGCGACCGTTGGCCAGCCAGAACTGGGCCGCCGTCTCGGCCGCTCCGACCAGGCCGGAGGCGAGCAGCTCCGCCCGGGACCGGCTGACCCCGGTGTCGGACATGATGGTGTCGGTGATGGCCGCGATGCAGCCCTGCTCCACCCGGTCCACCCGTTCGCGCACCGCGGGGTCGTTGCGCAGGTCCGATTCGAAGACCAGCCGGAACGCCTCGCTCTCGTGGTCGACGAAGTCGAAGTAGGCCCGTACGGCGCCCTTGACCCGCTCCTTGTTGTCGGAGGTGCCGAGCATCGCGTCCCGCACCTTGGCCACGATCGCGTCGCAGTGCGTGTCCAGCAGGGCGAGATAGAGCTCCATCTTCCCGGGGAAGTGCTGGTACAGGACCGGCTTGCTGACCCCGGCCCGTTCCGCGATGTCGTCCATCGCGGCCGAGTGGTAGCCCTGCGCGACGAACACCTCCTGCGCCGCGGCCAGCAGCTGCTTGCGCCGTGCCGAACGGGGCAGGCGGGTGGGGCGTCCGGCTGTCTGTGCGCCGCCCGCAGCTGTCATGGGGTCCCTCCGAACTCACGCACCGACACCGCGCCGTCGCCGGCTGCCGATGCCTTCACGCGACTGTTGAAAAGGCGTGCCGCTGTAACTTATCGCCACTGTCACCACACGGTAGCCTCAGCGAGGGCGACCAAGGAGCGCACGGTGGATGAATCAGGGCAGCCCGGGGCCGCCACACCGGGAGGAACCGGTCACGGTCCGGGCCACGGCAACGAGCCGACCCGGCCGGGTGGTGGCTGGGCGCCGGCCGATGCGGCCTGGGCCGAGTCGGGTTGGGGCGCCGGCGACGACTACCCGCCCGCCGACGTGGCCGGTGACCTGCCGGGCCCGGGCGAGCGGAGCGAGGACGCAGCGGTGCGGCCGGCGCCGTGGCATCGCCCGGCCGAGAACCCGGCACGCGGCTGGGACGACTCCCGGTTCCGGTGGGCCGTCGAACCGTCCTACGCCGCCCCGGCCCCGGTCGACCGCCCGCTGAACGGCCATTCCGGGGATGTCCTCCCGGGCGCGGCCGCCGAGCCGCGCCGTCCCGTCGGGCCGCCGCCGGCGTATGTTGCCGATCCGGACGACCCGGGCCGGGACCGGCTGGCCTTCCCGGCGCAGCGGCCGGCGGCCGACCCGAGGCTCCCGTCCGGACCCGCGCCGGTCTCCCCGGCGCCGCTGCGGCCGCTGCCCGGCGAGCCGCCGGCCCCGATGGACTCCGCCCGGCACTCGACGGCGGGCCCGGGCGCCGCCGAGCCGGCCGGTCCGTGGTCCGGCCGGCCGGGTCGGGACACCGAGCGCAACCCGGCAGAGCCGCCGCGCTTCGAGCCACCGCCCGGCTTCGAGCCACCGCCCGGCTTCCGGCCGCATCCCGGCTACTCCGGCGTGGTGCCGGCGCCCCGCTCGGCCAGCCCGGAGGAGACGGCGCCGCCCTGGGGCGGCGGCGCGGGCGAGCCCGGCGAGCTGGATCCGCCGTCGATGCCCGCCAGCCAACGGGGTGAGGTGCCTGCCGGTCCCCGCCCGGACGACCCGGCGGCCGAGCCGGACCGCGCCGCCGCCGACCCCGGGCAGCCGGCCCCCTCCTGGGCGGGCAGCCCGGCCGGGGACTGGTCGCCCGCTGTGGTGGACCGCGGCGAACCGATCGCCGGCGGCCATCCGGACCCGGTCGACCGGGAGGGCGACTGGCCACCGACGACCTCGTCGGGTGGGCGCCGTCGGCGCGACGAGCGGGGCGCCGACCAGCAGGCCGAGCCGACCGACGCGGCGCCGGAGCCGGGCGGTGGGCGGCCGGGCTACCTGACCCCGGTACGGTCCGGCGGCCGCCGCCGGGCAGCGGAGGATCCGCAGCCCGGGGCCGGCGGCGCAGCGGGTCCCGAGCCGGGCCGCCGGCTGCGGCCGGTCGCCGACCCGGAGAGCTACCCGGAACCGCCGGCGCCGGCGCTGCCGACGTACCCTCCGTCGCTGCCGCCCTACGGGGCTGGTCGGTACGCGGGTCCGCCGGTCCCGCCGGAGCGCGGTCGGGGATCGGCCGCGGTCGGCACCGGCCCGGTGAGCCCGCCGACACCCATCGACCGGTACGCGTCGCCCCCCGCGCCGCCGACACCGGTTGACCGGTACGCGTCGCCCCCGGCCCCGCCGACACCGCTGGACCGGTACGCGTCACCCCCGCCGCCCGGCCCCGGCGAGTCCGGCGGCGACGTGCCGGCCGTGACGCCGGTGTCCGGTTCGGACGCCGGCCGGTCGTCCGCCGGCGTGGCGCCGTTCCGGCACTTCGGCCGCGCGGAGTCCCCGCGCGCCGGCCGGGCCGACCCCGGCGGTGGCCCGGACGAGGAGCCCACGGGTCCGTCCTTCCCGGCGGTCTCCACGATGGCCGAGCCGACCCCCGGGCGCCGGGCCGAGTCGCGAGGTGACACGCTTCCACAGCGGATCCCCGCCGAACCCGATGTACCCACCGTCCCGGAGCCGCCCGCCGTGGAGCCCTCTGCCGAGACGCCCGAGCTGGCTCGGATCGCCACGCACCTGCGCCGGGACGAGCCGACGGCGGCCCCCGACGAGCGGCCGGACGGCTTCGACGTGCAGGCCATCCTGGCGGCCGTTCGCGATGTGCCCGGCGTCCGCGACGGCATACTGCGTACCACCCCGGCCGGCGCGCACAGCCTCCGGCTCGAACTGGCCGACGGCGCCGATCCGGCCGACGTCAGCCGGCAGGTGGCCCGCCTGCTGCAGGAGCGGATGGGCCTGGCAGCGGCCCCGCAGAACATTCCCGGCGAGGCCCTGGCCGGGCCGCCCCGACCGCCGCAGACGGACGCCCCCCGGATGCCGGCCCGGCCCGTGAGCGGCGCCCCGCGCTCGGTGGCCGCGGGCCCGCCGCCGGCCGGCCCGGCCGCGGGTCCGGCGCGGCTCGACACCCCACCCGGTCCGCGCTCGGCCGGCGACTCCCGGCTCGGGGCTCCCGCAGCTTCGCGATCAGCCGGCGTCGCCGGTGACGAGCCCGGCCAGTCGCGGCTCGACTCCGGCGCGGATCCGTGGCCAACCAGCGCCGCCGCGGGCCCGCGGCCGACCGGCGCCACCGCGGATCCGTGGCCGACCGGCGCCGACGCGGGTTCGCGGCCGACCGGCGCCGCCGCGGATCCGTGGCCGACCGGCGCCACCGCGGATCCGTGGCCGACCGGTACCACCGCGGGTCCGCGGGCGGGCGGCGCCGTTGGCGGCGCGCCGTCCACGGGTGCGGACCCCGATCCGTCCCGGCTCGGCCCCCCGGCGTCGCGGCCCGGCGAAGGCTTGCGGCCCGCTTCCGGGCCCACCGGCTTCGCCGGGCCGGCGTCGGGCGGTGACCGTGACCGCTTCGCCGGGCCGGCGTCGGGCGGTGACCGTGACCGCTTCGCCGGGCCGGCGTCGGGCGGTGACCGTGACCGCTTCGCCGGGCCGGCGT
>NZ_JBHLUE010000009.1:0-143633 GCF_042434095.1 Plantactinospora siamensis | reverse complement strand
TTGTTCAACGACATGGCGAGGTCGGGCAGGTAGGCGTCCGGGTTCACCTCGGCCAACCGGCGGTAGATGCCGGTGGCTTCCTCGGCCGGGGTCAGGGCCTGCTCCCGCCGCCCCAGCCCGGACAGGTGGTTGCCGAGGTTGTTCAACGATGCGGCGAGGTTGGGCAGGTAGGCGTCCGGGTTCACCTCGGCCAACCGGCGGTAGATGCCGGTGGCTTCCTCGGCCGCGGTCAGGGCCTGCTCCCGCCGCCCCAGCTCAGACAGGCGATTGCCGAGGTTGTTCAACGACATGGCGAGGTCGGGCAGGTAGGCGTCCGGGTTCACCTCGGCCAACAGGCGGTAGATACGGACGGCTTCCTCGGCCGGGGCCAGGGCCTGCTGGCGCTGGCCGGTGTTCGCGAGTCGGATGGCAAGGTTGCCGGAGTGCCAGGCGCGTTGTTCGTCGCTGCCCTGCGTGTGGTCGAGCAGGTGCTGAGCCAGGACAGCTGCGGCGGCGTCAAGGTCCAGGGAGCGTTCCGGTAGCAGCGCGTAAATGGCCTCGGCGAGGTCGGGGCTGGTACACCGGGCGACGGAGGCCAAGGCGACCCCGCCGGCGTGTATCGGCAGGGCTGGGTCGGTGGTCAGCAAGATGTGCAGCCAGCCCTGCACGTGCGGATGCCGGCCAGCGGCGGCGGCCAGGAAGATCAGGAGCCGGGCGGCGTGGGCCGGGGGTTTCTGACCGTCGGTACGGGCGGTCAGCCGCCCGAGTGTGTAGGTGAGGGTGTCGTCCGCCGCGCGGTGGGCGGCGAGCAGTGTGGTCGCCGCCCAGGAGTCAGTGTGCCCGCTGGCGATGGCCTGTTCCCCGGTAGGGCTTGCGGGCAGGCTCAACGCGATGAAGTCTTCAGCGAGGCGGTCGGGGTACATCGGTTCCAGCACGGTGCCGGTAGCCGGTGGCGGGTAGCAGCGGTCGTGGGCGTCGAGCAGTTTCTGCCCGGCCGTCTCGTCGGCCAGCCCGCTACGGGCCAGCAACCGCAACCCATCGTCACGGAACTGGGCCCCGGCCAGGCATGCCAGCAACACCGTGCGCGCCGCTGCGGTCACGGTGTCCGGGTCGCTGCCGTGCAGTCGCGCCCAGTAGGCGCGTTCGCGGTCCAGCAGGTAGCGGGTGACGTCACCGGCCGATCTCGGCGGGGCGGTCTGCCGGGTGTAGGCGTTGACGGTGGCCAGCGCCGCCATGTGGATACCGAGGACGGTCCCGTACACCCGATCGTCACCCACGTCTCCGCCGGGCGGCTGCCACCGGTCCGGCCAGCCACGCTCGGGCCTGTCGGGTTGGTAGATCTCGGTGAACCGCAGGCAGGCCGACTCGAACAGATCCCGCCGCCCCCGGCCGTCGTCCGCCAGCGGCGGCAGTCGCCGTGGCTCGCCGTCACCACCGCAGGCGTATCCGAGCCGGGGCAGTTCGGCACTGACCGTGGGCCACCAGGCGACCGAGCGGGCCAGCAGCAGGACCCGCACCTTCGGCGCCCGGGTTCGGCAGTCGGCCAGTAACCGCAGCAGATCGTGTACCGGCCACCGTTCCGCGTAGTCGACAAGCAGCAGCAGTGGCCGACGCGCGGCCGGCAGCCACCGCCACGGCGTTCCCAGCGGCTTCGCATCCGCGTCCGCCGGCGCCGCATCGAGGTGCCCAGCCACCGCGACCCGCCATCCCGCGGCGATGCTCCGCCGGCCCATCTGCTGGGCCAGACGAGTCTTACCCTGCCCGCCCGGGGCATGCCACACCCATACGCCGCGCCCGACCGGATCGTCCTGCCATTCCCCCAGCGCGGCCAACTCGCTCGCACGACCGGTGAAACCGATCGCCTGCCGTCGCGCGGTCAGCAACACGCTCGGCTGCCGCCGCGACCGAATCAACTCATCCAACCCAGCCACCGGCGGGTCCACGAACTCATCCACAGTGAACCGAGGCACCCCCGACTCGTTGATAATGAGATCCCGGGCGGCCACGTACGCATTCCCGCCGGCATCCACTACCTGACGAAGCCCACCGGCCGCATCATCCCCCACCGGCCTGCCCGACACGGTCACCGCAGATCCCCACCGTCCTCGGCATGCAGATCCCCACCGGCGACACTCGCATTCTGATCTGCCTGAACATCCTGCCTAACCCAGGCAGCACTCGCCCGCCCTTGCCCGCCCCGACGGCGGCCGATTGTCAGGTCCCCGCCGGCCACCGTCGCGTCACCGCCGGCATGGACCCTCTGGTCCACTACACCACCCCCTGAGGTCCCCGACGAACCCGGCGACACCAACGCACGCCGAGCCAGGACCACCCCGTACACCGCAAGCGGCACACCACTCACCGCCACCACCGCGCCTACCACGCTGGCCACCTGATCAGCCCGACTCAACTGATCCGCAGTCAACCGGGTCGCCAACACCCACACCCCAGCAACCACCGCCAACAAACCCGCAAGCAACCACCCCAGCCAGATGATCCCGCCACCACGCGCCATACCCACCATCATGGACCGAACGATTCACCAGCCACACTGACAACATCCCGACTCCACACAACCGCGCCGGGGCGGCCTGCCCCCTGAACAGCTCGCCATGCGGGGTGCACCGCGCGCTCCGGGAGAGCCTTATCTGCACACCAACCACTCGCATCAATAAATGCAGAAGGTCCATATACTCTGAACGGCGAGCTTCTCGACAGCCCTGGGACTGCTATTCAAACCTTCGATGATCTTGTTCAACCCCTCGGCGTGGGGCAGGGTGCCGAGGCCGGCGCGTGGCGGGGCTTCCAATCCGAGGTCCGGATTTGTAATCCCCTAGTGTCAGCGCTCGTCGGCGGACGTGGCCCACACGCCCATGCCGAAGCCCAGCTTCACCGCCTCCGGTGACCGGCCTCAGCCGGCACCGGTCGGCCTGCTCCTCGCTCGCACCCGCGTCGCGCGCACGCCTCGAACGGGGGTGCCGGACTGGCACGGGTTGTCCCCGAGCCACCTCGCCTACCTCATCCGCCGCTACACCCACCTCGGTGACGTGGTGCTCGACCTCGACGCGCACCCCGCCGCCATCGCCGCGAGCGCCTACCTGAACCGGGTACCGGCCCGGCTGTTCACCGGTCGTCACGGCCTGCACGTGCGGCTCCTGCCGCCCACTTCCGAACTCCGAACGCGCCACGCTATGCGCCGTCGCGGCGCAGGCGTCGGCCTGATGCTGGCGACCCTCCCGAATGGCGCGCAGGGCCCCGACCGAGACCACACGGCCACCGCGATGAACATCTGGCGGCGTCTGCTACGCCCCGGCGGCTTCCTGCTTGTCGGACTCACCGCTTCGCAGCCTCAGCCGGGCGAGGTCAGCCATCGTGCCACGGTCATCGCCGCCGCCCGCGCCGCTGGGTTCTTCTACCACCAGCACATCCCCGCCGTCCTCGTCCCGCTGCCCGAGCACGAGCCGCGCACCGCCCCGGAACACCCCGACGAGGCCAACGACGGGCGCCATCCGCTCGCCGGCCGTCATCTCCCGACGTTCCTGGACCTGCTGACGTTCGGCACCACCGCCACCGGTGAGGAGAACGCCCGTGCCTGAGTCCCGTCCGCCGTTCCACACCGCCGGCTTCCACGACTCCGAACCGCCGTACCCCAGCCCGTCCGACCTGGCGGCAATGCTCGCCGAGGGCTACCTCGGTGCGGTCTGGCTCACCGGCCAACACCCATCCCGGGACCTGCGGCGCGGCCGGTACACCCCGGAGTCGTTGACGCACCCCGGCAAGATGCTGCCCACCATCCCCCGGTACGCCATCCGCACCTACACCAACCCTGGTGACGTGGTCCTCGATCCCATGGCCGGCATCGGTACCACTGTCATCGAGGCCATGCACCTCGGCCGCCGCGGCGTCGGCGTCGAGTATGAAGCCGAATGGGTCGCCAAGACCGCCGACAACATCCGCCACGCCATCGCGGCCGGAGCGCCAGGCCGGGGCGAGATCTACCACGGCGACTCGACCGCGCTACCGTCCCTGCTGCCGGCGAGCCTGCACAGGCAGGTCTCCCTGGTGATCACCTCGCCGCCCTACGGGTCGTCCACTCACGGGCATGTCCGCACCCCCGGCCCGAGGCGCGGCAAGGTCCGCAAGATCCACCACAAGTACGGCGGTGGGGACAACCTCGCCTACCGCAGCCACGGGGAACTGGCCGACGGGTTCACCGCAATCCTCGCCGGCTGCCTCCAACTCCTACGTCCCGGAGGGCACGTCGTCGTCACCGCCCGGCCCTACCGCCGCCACGGCGAACTCATGGACATCCCCGGTATGGTCGCCGCCGCCGGCATCAACGCAGGCCTTGAAGTCGTCGAGGAATGCATCGCCCTCATCTGCGGCGTCCGCGACAGAGTGATCATCCCCCGAGCCTCATTCTTTCAGCAGAAAAACGTTCGCGGCGCCATCGCCACCGGCGACCCGCAATGGCTCGTTCAGCATGAAGACGTGGTGATCCTGAGGGCGTCGTCTGATGACTGATCGCCTGCCGGAGCAACCGGCTTCAACCTCCGTGACGAGACCGGCTCCGACCGTCGAGTTTCGTACCGAGCCGGAGCTGACCGACGCCGTGGCCCGTGCGCTGCTGACGTTGCTGCAGCGCTCGTCGGCCAGGAGCCGCCAGAGTCCGGTCGAGTCCATTGACGCTTGATCCCTTCATGCCGGTATGCGTGGATCTGTTTGATGGCGTCCGCCGGCTACCCAATGCCCCGGTGGCCGACGGACGCGCACCCCTCAATTTCCCGGAAGGCATGTTCTGTGACCATCGATGTACCCCGAGTCGAAGAAGCTGCCGCTGCCCTGCTCGCCGACCAGGGATTTCAGCGGTTCGCGTTCTACGGCCGCGTATCCACCGAGGACCAGCAAGACCCCGTAGCGTCAAGGAACTGGCAGCGCACGCGCGCTACCGGCCTCATAGAATCGGCTGGCGGCATCATCGTCACCGAGTTCTTCGACATCGGCTTGTCCCGCTCCCTGCCATGGAAGCGACGTCCCCACGCCGCCAGACTGCTCGACGTCCTTGCCAACCCGAACCGTGGCTTCGACGCGGTGGTGATCGGCGAGCCTCAGCGCGCCTTCTACGGCAACCAGTACAGCCTGACCATGCCCGTCTTCTCGCACTACGGCGTCGGGCTTTGGGTGCCCGAGGTCGGCGGCGCAATCGACCCCGAGTCCGAAGCCCACGACCTGATCATGAGTGTGTTCGGCGGCATGTCCAAGGGCGAGCGAACCCGCGTGAAGGTCCGTGTCCGCACGGCCATGGCCTCGCAGGCGAAAATCGAAGGCCGGTTCCTCGGCGGGCGCCCGCCCTACGGGTACCGCCTCGCCGACGCCGGACCGCACCCGAACCCGGGCAAGGCCGCCGACGGCCGTCGCCTGCACAAGCTGGAACCCGACCCGATCACCTCCCCGGTCGTGCGGCGAATCTTCGCCATGTACCTTGCCGACAACGGCTACTTCGCCATCGCCGAGGCCCTCACCCGCGACGGCATCCCTTCCCCATCAGCCGCCGACCCCGCCCGCAACCTCCACCGCAACGGCGAAGGCTGGGCCAAGAGCGCCGTCAAGAACATCCTGTCCAATCCCCGCTACACCGGCCGGCAGGTATGGAACAAGCAGCGCAAAGACGAGGTACTCCTTGACGTCAATGACGTCGCCCTCGGCTACGAAACCCGAATGCGCTGGAACGACAAGGACTCCTGGGTGTGGTCCGACACAGTCGCGCATCCACCGCTCGTCACTGTCAACGACTTCGAACTAGTTCAGACGATCATGGCGGCCAGCGGCCGAGGCCGCACCGGCACCCAGCAACGAAGGGCGCGCCGCGACTACGTCCTTCGCGGACTCATGCTCTGCGGCCTGTGCGGACGCAAAATGCAGAGCCACCAGGCGCATGAGGCCGCCTACTACCGGTGCCGGTACCCAAACGAGTACGCCCTCGCCAACCATGTTCAGCACCCCCGCAACGTCTACGTCGCGGAACGAGACATAGTCCCAGCCCTCGACAATTGGCTCCTCAAGGCGTTCGCCCCGCACCGGCTGACCGATACGATCCGCCGGCTCCACGCCGCCCAACCCGAGACCCGACCCGGCACCGTCGTCGCGCCGGAGATCGCCGCTGCGAACAAGATCATCGCCGCGTGCGACGCCAAACTCGTTCAATACCGCGCCATCGCGGACGCCGGAGGAGACCCCGCCATCGTCGCCGCCTGGATGGCCGAGGTCAACGGCCAGCGCGCAGCCACCCTCGCCCAGCGCGACAAAGCAGCACGAGAACCGGCTCCCCGTCGCCTCGCCGAGGACGACATCCGACGCCTCGTCGGCAGCTTCGACGACATCCGCAACACCCTGCGAGACGCCGACAGTAAGGACAAGAGCAGCGTCTACCGCGAGCTACGGCTCGCCCTCGTCTACGACCCCGGTCAAAACAGAATCAGCGTCGAGGCTAGGCCCGACGCTGATTACTGTGGGGTAACTGTACGTGTCCGAGGGGGGACTTGAACCCCCACGCCCTATACGGGCACTAGCACCTCAAGCTAGCGCGTCTGCCATTCCGCCACCCGGACCTGGGTGACGACCCGTCTCGTCCGGCTCCGGACGACTGCGCCGTCCATCTGCCGCCCGGCGGGCCGCTCGGGGCATTACTGTACACGCCGCCCGACGATCATGCACAACGGCCGGGCGGGCCGGAAACCGCAGGCGAAACCGGGCGCTGGCAGGGCACGATGCCGGCCATGACGATCACCCGCAGCAACCCTGACGGCCTGCACGCCACCCCGGGCTACCACCACGTCACGGTGGTGTCCGCCGGACGCACCGCCCATCTGGCGGGCCAGTGCCCGCTCGACCCCGCCGGCGGCCTGGTCGGGCCGGACGACCTGGGGCGGCAGGTCGACCAGGTGGTGGCCAACACCCTGGTCGCGCTCGGCTCGGTGGGCGCCGGCCCCGAGCAGGTCATCCGCACGGTGATCTACGTCGCCTCGGCCGACCGGTCGGACCTGGCCGACGTCTGGCAGCGGCTGACCTCCTCGCCGCTCGCGGCGGCCTTCGGCACGGCCAGCACCCTGGTCGGGGTCACCCAGCTCGGTTACCCGGGACAATTGGTAGAGCTGGACGTGACGGCCGCGCTGCCCGACTGATCATCGCGGCCGGATCCGACCATCAGCCAACCGGGCCCGGCACCGACACCCGGCCCAGATCCCGACCGTCCCCCACGCCGGCCAGAGACGCCGGCCAGACCAGAGACGCCGGCCAGAGCAGAGTGCCCGGGCCCCGGTCCCGGGCTGGCGCGGCCGGCGCGGGCCGGGCAGCATGGCGGGGTGCCACAGCCTCCGAACCTGCCCCGGGTCCAGCGCGACGCGGCCGCCCTGCGGGACGCCGGTGACCTGGTGGGCGCCCGCCGGTTGCTGACCCAGGCCATCGCGGCGGCCCGCCCGGCGTACGGCGCGGACCACCCGGACCTGCTGGCCACGGCGCACCTGCTCGCGCAGCAGCACCGGCAGGCCGACGACCCGGCCGCGGCCCGCCGGGTGCTGGAGGAGGCGCTCGCCGACGGGCAGCGCAGGTGGGGCGACGACCACCCGGTGCTGCTGGCGATCTCCCACGAGCTGGGCGGGGTGGCCGAGGAGCTGGGCAACCGGCACGAGGCCCGCAAGGCGTTCGCCCGGGTGGCCACGCACGGACCCGCCGCGCTGGGGGCCGAGCATCCGGCGGTCCGGGCCGCCCGCGCGTACCTGGGCGACGGCGCCCCGCCACCGGCCGCCCCGGCCGCGTCGACCCAGCCGGCCGCGCCGGCGCAGGCGGCCGCGCCGGCGCAGGCGGCCGCGCCGACGCAGCCGGCCACGTCGGCGCAGGCGGCACCGGGCCAGCGGACTCCACCGCCGACCCTGCTCGGCCAGCCCGTGGCGGGGGCCACTCCCCCGCCGTCCGGGCCGGCCGACCCGCCGGTCGAGGCCACCTACCGGCCGGCGGGCACGGCATACCGCGCCGCGGTGTCCGTTCCGGTTACCCCACCACCGGCCGCGCCGGCACCGAACACCCCGACCACCGGCGGTCCGGCGGGTGGCGGTCCGGCCCTGCCGCGGTCCGTTCCGCCCAGCCTCGGGTACGACCAGCCGCCCGCCGCGGCGCGGCATCAGCCGCCGACCGGCCCGCTGTCGCAGCCCGCCGACCCGCCCGCGTACCGGCCCTCGGGGCCACCGGATCATCCGGCGGCGTCACAGCCGGCCTACCAGCCGCCCTCCGGGCCGCCGGACCACCTGCCGTCGGCGACGGCGGCGGCCTTCCAGCCGTCGGGCCCGCCCGCCTACCAGGCATCCGGCCCGCCAGACCACCCACCGTCGGCCTACCAGCCGTCCAGCCCGTCGGCCTACCAGCCGTCCGGCCCGCCCGCCTACCAGCCGTCGGGGCCGCCCGCCTACCAGCCGTCCGGCCCGCCTGCCTACCCGTCCACCGCCGGACCATCCGGCCGCCAGCCGACCGCGTACCAGCCAACCGCGTACCAGCCAACCACCGGACCGGGCACCCACCAGCCGACCGCGTACGAGGCGACCACCGGGACGACCGCGTACCCGCCGGTCGCCGGGCCGGGCGGATACCAGCCGAACGCGTACCAGCCCACCGCGTACGAGCCGGGCGTGTACCGGCCGGGCGCCGGGCCGGCCGCAAACATGCCGGCGACGCTGCCGAGCCAGCCGGCTGTCGTGCCGGGCCAGCCGGGCGCCATGACGGGCCAGCCGGTTCCGGCATTGGGAGCGCCGGTCGGCTATCCGACGGCGGGGTCGTACCCGCCGGCCCAGTCGCAGCCCGGCGGGAACCAGCCGCCGGCGTACGGATATCAGGAGCCGCCGGCGGCCCGCGGCGGCCGCGGCTGGTCTCCGGCGGTGATCGCGGTGGCCGCGGCCGCTGTGGCGATCGTGGCCGCGGGGGTGGTGACGGTACTGGTGCTGACCGGCGGGTCGCACCAGCCGGTGGTGTCGCCGACGCCGACGGCGAGCCAGGCCGTGGCCGGACCGCCGCCACGGGACCTGCGGCTGCGCGACCAGCGGACGTCCGTCACGATCCGGTGGACCGATCCGAGCGGCGGGACCGTGCCGTTCGTGGTGGCCGGTGGCCGGGCGGGGCAGCCGCTCGGCGCGCTGCGGTCGCTGGACGCGGGCCGCACCAGCTACACGCTGAACGGGCTGAGCGCGGAGGTCGACTACTGCTTCACGGTGCTGGCGGTGTACGGCACCGACTCGTACGCCGCGTCCGGCCAGGTGTGCACCAACCGGTCGGCGGCGTCGCCGCGCTGACCGGGTCGACAACCGTCGCCGTACGCCGGAAATCGCGCGCCGGTTCGGGCACCAACTGAATGCGCGACATGTTGGTCATGGCGGTGACCTGCGGTGTCGTGTTGTGGACAGCCGGTTGTCCACAACCGCCACGGTGGGTGTCCACAGGCGCTACCGTGCGGGTTTCCGCACGGATTGACCCGGCCATATGATGTCAGCCGTTGTGCCCGGAGCGGGGCACCGTCGAGGCGCCGTCCGGCGCGGTCACGAACGGGGTGGGGAGGCGGCCGACTGTGGTCACCACAGACATCGGCACCACGGACAACGGCGGCGGCGCGGGTGAGCCACCGGCCGCGCCGGCACGGCGGCGCCGGATCCCCGGCGGCCTGGTCACCATCGGTACGGTGGCCGCGCTGGTGGCCGGCCTCGGTCTGACGGTCCTCGGGTTGGGTTCGGCCGACAACGCGGTGGCCAGCTACGACGCGAGTTCGTGGCTGTGGAGCACCGCCCGCAGCGAGCTGGCGCGGGTGAACGGGCTGACCGCCAAGGTGGACACCCGGGTGGAGGTGCCGAAGGCGCAGGGGCACACCCTGCAGGTGGTGCAGACCGACCGGCTGCTGGTGCTGCGGGACCTGAACACCGGTCAGGTCAGCTCGCTGGACCTGGCGACCCTGCAGGTGGTCGCGGGCAGCCGCACGACCGCCGGGCTGGGCGTGTCGGTGGCGCTGGACCAGGCCGGCGCGTTCGTGGTGGACGCGGTGCAGGGCGTGGTGCGGCAGTTGGATCCGCGCTCGCTTCAGCCGGTCGGCGAGCCGATCAACTTCCCGCCGGGCATCACGGGCGGCACGTTCGACGGCGCGGGCCGGCTGTGGGTGGGGGTGCCGAGCCAGGGCACGGTCACCGCCGTCACCCCGGCGCGGCTGCCGTCCGCGGCGGCCGACGGGAGCGGCGGCGCCGGTGGCGGCGGCGGACCGAAGCAGGTCAAGACGATCTCGGTGGCGCCGCCGAACCACGACCTGGCGGTTTCCACCCTGGACGACGGGGTGGCGGTGCTGGACCGCACGGTCGGGTCGCTGACCACGGTGCACGGCGACGAGCAGCACACGGTACCGCTGAAGCTCGGCGGCGTGGGCGCGGTGCCGGGGCGCACCAGCGGGGCGACCGTGCCGGTGACGGTGCAGGACAACCGCAACGTGGTGGTGGTCGACAAGGCCGGCGCGGAGCGCCAGTTCTCGGTGCCGGGCACCGGGTCGCAGCTGGAGCCGGCGGTGGCCTGGGCGGGCCTGTTCTACGTGGCCGACCTGGAGAACCGGGTGGTCTGGGCGCTGGACGCCGACGGGCAGGTCGTCGACAAGATCGACTCGCGGGACACCAGCGGACCGCTGGAGCTTGAGGTACGGGAGAACCACCTGTTCATCAACTCGCCCGGCTCGGCCACCGCGCGGGTGGTGGACGACCAGCGGCGGGTGAGCAAGGTGGACAAGTACGCCAACGACATCCTGGGCGGCGACCCGCCGCCGGCCGAGGCGCCGCCACCGCCGCCGCGCAAGCCGCTGGTGAGCAAGCCCGGCGCGCCCCGCGGCGTGACGGCCTCGGCGGGCAACACGCAGGCCCGGGTGAGCTGGCGGCCGGCCGCCGCGAACGGTTCGGCCATCATCAAGTACGTGGTGACGGGCGCGGGTCAGACCGTGGAGGTGGGCGCGAACCAGCGGTCGCTGGACGTCACCGGGTTGACCAACGGGCAGACGTACCGGTTCGCGGTGCACGCGGTGAACGGCAAGGGCGCGGGGCCGGACCGGATGAGCAACCCGGTGGTGCCCACATCCGAGGTGCCGGACCCGCCGGTGAGCGTGACCGCGGAGGCGCGGCCGGACGGCACGGTGCGGGTGACCTGGCCGGAGGCGAACGGGCAGGGCTACGACATCGCGAAGTACGCGGTGACGGCGGTGTCGGTGGGCGCCACGGCGCCGGCCGGCGAGTCGCGCAAGAACGAGCTGGTGGTCCGCCCCGGCGACCTGGAGTACGGCACCCAGTACGCGTTCACGGTGGTGGCGGTGAACTCCAAGGGCGCGGGGTCGAAGCCGTCGCCGGTCAGCAACACGGTGGTGCCGTTCGCGGCGCCCGGCGCGCCGGTCGGGCTGACCGCCCGCACGGTCGCCGGTGAGGCCGGCGCCATCTCCGTGGCCTGGTCGCCCGCGGCCGACAACGGCCGGCCGATCAGCAAGTACGTCGTGGCCGCGGCCGGGCGCTCGGTCGACGCGACCGACACGTCCGCGAAGCTCACCGGGCTGGGCGACGGGCAGAACGTGAGCGTCACGGTGCACGCGGTCAACGAGGCCGGTGACGGCGCGCCGGCCACCGCCACGGCCCGCACCGTGGCCGCGCCCCGGGTGACCGTGACCGGCAGCTCGGCCAGCGCCACCAGCGCCACCGTCACGTTCACGGTGGACGCCGGCGGCGGCCAGGCCACCTGCACGCTCACCCCGAAGGGCAAGGCCGCCGTCTCCGGCGGGTGCTCGAGCATCAAGGCCACCGGGTTGGCGCCGGGCACGGACTACTCGTTCACGGTGACCGCCCGCAACGCCGCCGGCACCGGCACGGCCACCCGCGACCAGCGCACCGACGACGTGCTGGGCACGGCGACCTGCAACAACGGCTCGTCGGGCGCGGAGGCCACCTACTGCAACTCCGACCGGCCGAACGAGCGGAACGGCAACGAGATCTTCAGCGGCACCCAGCAGATCAACAGCGATCAGGTGGGCTGGGCCAAGCCCGGCACCCGGCTGAAGGCGCACTGCCGCCGGTCCGGCCAGGAGGTGTACGCGTACATCTACAACAACCAGAAGCGCAGCACGATTTGGATCAACATCGACTGGGGCAGCGGGACGGCCTACATCCCGTGGGCGTGGCTGAACCTGGACGGCGGGGACGACCCGAACGTCCTGCCCGCCTGCTGACCCGCGGCACCGCACCACGAGGCAAGGAGCACCGATGGTGACCGGCACCGAGCCGCTGACCCCACGCGAGGTGCAGGGCTTCGCCACCGTCGCCACCCGGCTGGCGCACGCCATCGGGACGGTGGTGCTGGGCAAGCCCGAGGTGGTGCGGCTGGCCCTGACCGCGCTGTTCGCCCAGGGACACGTGCTGCTGGAGGACGTGCCGGGGGTCGGCAAGACCACCCTGGCCCGGGCCGTCGCCGCGACCGTGCGCGGGCAGTGGCGGCGCATCCAGTTCACCCCCGACCTGCTGCCGGCCGACGTGTCCGGTGTGACGATCTTCAACCAGGCGTCCCGCAGCTTCGAGTTCCATCCCGGGCCGGTGTTCGCCAACATCGTCATCGCCGACGAGATCAACCGGGCCTCCCCGAAGACCCAGTCGGCGCTGCTGGAGGTGATGGAGGAGCGGACGGTGACCGTGGACGGGGTACGCCATCCGGTGCCGCAGCCGTTCCTCGTGGTGGCCACCCAGAACCCGGTGGAGATGGACGGCACGTACCGGCTGCCGGAGGCGCAGCTGGACCGCTTCCTGATGAAGCTGTCGGTGGGCTACCCCGACGAGGCCGTGGAGGTGGAGGTGCTGCGCGGAGCCGCGGTCCGCTCCCCCGACGCCCTCGAACCGGTCACCGACACGGCCCTGGTCGGCCAGATGGTGCAACTGGCCCGCCGGGTGCACATCGCCGAGCCGCTCTACACGTACGCGGTGCGGCTGGCCGCGGCCACCCGTGGGCACTCGCAGGTCCGGGTCGGGGTCAGCCCCCGCGGCGTCATCGCGCTGACCCGGGCCGCCTGCGCGTACGCGCTCGCCGACGGCCGCGGCTGGATCATGCCCGAGGACCTCAAGCGGCTCACCGAGCCGGTCTTCGCGCACCGCATCCTGCTCACCCCCGACGCGCAGATGCGTGGGGTGACCGCCGCGCAGGTGCTCGCCGAGGCCGTGGCGTCGGTGCCGGTGCCGCTGCCCACCGGGCAACTCGCCTCGACCGCCGGGTAACCCGATGCGGATCACCTCGCGCGGCATCGGCCTGCTCGCCGCGGCGGCCGCGCTGCTGCTGGTCGGGCTGCGGTTCGACTACCCGGAGCTGACCGTGCTCGGCACCACCGCCGGGCTCGCGCTGGCCTGCGGCCTCGGCAACGCCCTGGGCCGCCCCCGGCTGGAGGTCACCCGGCTGGCCGACCCGGACCGGGTCGGTCGGGGCGAGCCGGCCAGCATGACCCTCACCGTGCGCAACCGGGGCCGGCTGCGCACCGCGAGCCTGATCGCCGAGGACCGCTGCGGCGGCCGCGCGGTGCCGGTCCCGCTGCTGCGGCTGCGCCCCGGCCGGGACACCACCGTCGGCTACCCGGTGCCCACCTCCCGCCGCGGCGTGGTGCCGGTCGGCCCGCTGCGGCTGACCGCCCGCGACGCCCTCGGCCTGGTCACCCTGGCCCGCTCCGTTGGCGGCACCACCGAGGTGTGGGTGCATCCGCGGGTCCACCCGCTGGGCGCGGTGCCGGCCGGGGTGAACCGCAGCCTCGACGGCCGGCTGGACCGGGTGCCGCACGGCTCCATCACCTTCGACGCGCTCCGCGAGTACGTCGTGGGCGACGAGCTGCGCCGGGTGCACTGGCGCACCAGCGCCCGGGTGGGCGAGCTGATGGTGCGCGAACACGTCGACACCAGCCTGCCGCGCATCGTGGTGGTGCTGGACGACCGCGCGGCCGCCCACCCGGAGGTGGTCGACGGGGTGGCCGAGTCGTTCGAGTCGGCATGTGAGGCCGCCGCCTCGGTGCTGACCGCGGCGTACCGGGAGGCGCTGCCGGTGACGCTGCTGCTGGTCGCGGGCGCCCTCGCCGACCCGGCAGGCAGCGCCGGCAGCGCCGGGTCCACCGGCAGCGCCAGTCCCGCCGGCAGCACCGCGTCCGCCGGCAGCACCGGGCCCGCCGGCGGCGCGGCCGGGGCAGGGCCGGGAGCCGGCGGCGGGCAGCCGACCGGGTTCCTCGACCACCTCGCCGCGGTCACCCTGCACCCGAGCCGGCCGCGCCGGGACGAGCTGGCCAACGCCACCACCCGGCTGCGCCAGGACCGGCGCGGCGACACCCTGGTCTTCCTCACCGGCCCCGGCGCCGCCGACGACCTCGGCCGGATCGGCGCGCTCCGCGGCGCGTACCCGTCGGTGGTGGTGGGGATCTTCGGCGCCGGCGCGGTCCCACCGGCCGGCGGACCCGGCGTGGTCCTGATCGCCGCCGCCGACGGCGCCGAGTTCGCCGCCGAGTGGGACGGGGTACGCCGGTGGTGAGAACGCTGCGCGGCCTGACCGTGCCGGCCGTGCTGGTGGTGCTGATCGGCCTGTCGGGCGCGGTGCTGGGCCGGGTGTACGCGGGCGGCCTGCTCACCGAGCTGGTGCTCGGCGCCGCCGCCGCGTCGGTGCTGATCTCCGTGGCGGCCCGGCGGCTGCCCTCGTACCTGGTGGCGCCGCTGTCGGTGCTCGGCCTGCTCGGCTATGCCGCCGCGGGGATGTGGCTGGCGGCCCGGCACGCGCACACCGCCGGCTCGCTGCCCACGGTGGCGCTCGACGCGCTGCGCAACGGCATCCCCCGGCTGCTGACCGCGCTGATCCCGGTGGAACCCGCCCCCGACACCGTCATCGTGCCGCTGGTGGTGGCCTGGCTCGCCGGGCTGGCCGGCGCCGAGGTGGCGCTGCGGGCCGGCCGGGTGCTGCTCAGCTACCTGCCGGCGGCGCTGTTCTACGCGGGCGCGCTGTACGTGGTGGGGCCGAACGCCGGGCACGCGGTGTGGCTGACCGTGGCGTTCGCGGCCGCGGCGGCCGCCGGCCTGGCCCTCACCGGACTGGCCCCGCGCGGCGCCGCCGACCCGGCCGCCGACCTGCCCCCGGCGGTACGGGCCGCCCTGCGGCTGCGGTTGCTGGCCACCACGGCCGGCGGGCTGGCCCTGGTGGTGGGGTTGTCCGCCGCGCTGGCCCCGGTGATCGTCGGCCGCGGCGGGGACGACCCGGTGGACCCCCGCCGGTACGTCCAGCCGCCCACCGTGGACAGCCTCGACGAGAGCCCGCTGATCAGGATCTCCGGCTGGGCGCTGCACCCCGACCAGGAGCTGTTCCGGCTCGGCAGCCAGATCCAGGCCCGGCCCGGCGACGCGGGGGCCGGCGCGGCCGGACCGGACGCCGGCGCCAGCCCCGGCCCGGCCGCCGGCGGCGACCCGGACCCCGACTCCGGTGCCGACCCGAGCCCCCGGGCCACCGAGCTGCGGGTACGGCTGGCCGTGCTGAGCGACTACGACGGGGTGACCTGGCGGGTCGGCGGCACCTACCGCAACGCCGGCCGGGTCCTGCCGGCCACCCCGACCGACCCGGACGCCACCGTCGACACGGTCCGGCAGCAGATCACCATCAGCGGGCTCAGCGGTCAGTTGCTGCCGGCGGTGGCCACCCCCGAACAGGTCACCGGCGCCCGCGTCGCGTACGACCCGGCCAGCGGCACCCTGATCCGCCCGGAGGGGCTGCTGCCCGGGGTGCGGTACGAGGTGGTCTCCGCCCGCGAACACCCGGACCCGAACGCGCTGGCCACCGCCGACGTGCCGGCCGGCGACGGGGTGGCCCGGGTGCTGCGGGTGCCCGACGGCACGCCGGAGCAGCTGCAGGCCCTCGCCACCCAGCTGGCCGGCGACAATGGCGCCCCGTACGCCCGGGCGAGCGCGCTGGAGAGCTTCCTGGCCGAGCACTACCGGCTGGTGGCCGACGCGCCGAGCGGGCACGCGTACCCGAACCTGAAGTTCTTCCTGTTCGGACCGCGCAACGGCGGCGGGCAGCGGGGCACGTCCGAGCAGTTCGCGGCCGCGTACGCGGTGCTGGGCCGGATGATGGGCCTGCCCACCCGGGTGGTGGTGGGCTTCTCGTCGCGCACCGGCGCCGGTCCGGTGCGCGCCGGCGACGCGTACGCCTGGCCGGAGGTGTTGTTCGACGGGCTGGGCTGGGTGGCGTTCGACCCGCTGCCCCGGCCGCACACCAAGCCCCGGCCGGTGGAGGAGGACTTCAAGCCCAAGCCGGAGGATCCGCCGACCCCGGATCCCACCCCGCCGAGCAGCGAACCCACGCCGCCGGCCAGCGCCGGGCCGGTGCTGGCCGCGGCCGACCGGGGCGTACCGGGGCCGGTGCTGGCCGGCGGCGGCGCCGGCGCGGCCCTGCTGCTGGCCGCCGCCGTCGTGCTGCTTCTGATTTTCCTGCGCCGGGCGGAACGGCGGCGCCGGCTCACCGAGGGCAGCCCGGCGCAGCGGATCGCCGGCGCCTGGCTGGAGGTGATCGACGCGCTGCGGCTCGCCGGCCGGCCGGCCGGGCCGGACCTGGCGGCCAGCGAGGTGGCCCGGCACGCCCGCGCGGTGGTGACCGCCCCACCGCCGGGCCGGCGCGGTCGGCGCCGGGGCGGCTCGGGCGCGGTCGGGCCTGCGGCGTCCGACCCGGCCGGACCTCCGGCGTCCGACCCGGCCGGACCTCCGGCGTCCGATCCGGCCGGGCCTGCGGCGTCCGACCCGGTCGGGCCGGAGCTGGACCGGCTGGTCGACCTGGTCAACCGCAACGCGTTTGCGCCGGACGGGGCCGACGAGGGCGCGGCGCGGCAGGCAGCCGCCGACGCGACCGCCTACGCCGCGGCGCTGCGGGACCGCCGGTCCTGGTGGCGGCGACTCTGGTGGGCGGCCCATCCGGGACCCTTGCGCTGGCGCCGCTGAGCCACGAGGCGGGTACGGTTAGCCACCGAGGCGATGTCATGGTCGTCTTATGGCCCTGCGGCGTGCGGCTCACCGTATCGCCGGCATGTCGCAGCGGAGGAGTGCGGCCTATGACCGTGCGACAATGAGCGAATCTACGTCGCGGCGAAGGTGAGACGTGATGTCCAGCAGTGCTGAACAGGTGCCCGAGTGGCCAACGAGTGAACATGTGCCGGCGGAGGAATTGGCCCGCCGGCAGGGCATACGGCCGGTCGTCTCCGTTGACGATCTTGCTCGTCCGACGTTGTTCGAGTCCGACGACGAGCTAGACGACTTCCTGGCCGATTTGTACGCCTCCCGGCGGGCTGGCGCCGAGTGAGCCTGGTCGTTCTGGATACGGACGTGGCATCGGCGATCCTGCGAGGTCGCCTGCCGGACCGGCTCCGCAATCGGCTGGTCGGTAAGACCCTGTGCATCACCTTCGTCACGCTCGGGGAATTGACCAAATGGACCGTCCTGCGGAGTTGGGGACCGCGCAAGCTGGCTGATCTGACACAGTGGCGGTCCAGTGTTGTATTGCTGCCCTTCAATGAGACGGTGGCCACTGCCTGGGGTCAGCTCCAAGCGCGAGCGCAGCAACGCGGCCGTCCCCGTCCGACGAACGACTCTTGGATCGCGGCCTGCTGCTTGGTCGATCGACTGCCACTGGCTACATTCAACACCAAGGACTACGCCGACTTCGCCGAATACGACGGCCTTTCTCTGTTCGACGTCTCCTGACGCTTTTGCATGAGCCAGTCAGCGCCATTCGGTGATGGCCGTCCCACCTCGGTGAACCCCGGCCTTACCCGCGAGGCGCATCACCCGACGTTGGCCGCCTGAACGGCGAGCACCCGGCTCCCGAGGGAGCGCGGCGTCGAGCCGGCCGAGCACTGCAACGCGAGCCTCGGTGGCGCATGACATCCCACCCCCGCGACCAGAAGAGGTGGCCGAGATCCACCTTCCCCGGCCGCGAGCGGTGCCGCGACGGTCTCTGGAGCAGGATCTGGCGCGTACGGTTAGCGGCCGGGTAAGTCAGTAATATTGACTTCCGGCTATGTATGACTCATCCTCGTGGGGAACGCATGGCGACCGACGATCGCCGAGGGCATGCGGTCTACCGATTGATCAGCCGATCCATCCGGGCCCGGGTCGTCCCGATCAGCGCGGCTGCAGCTATCCCATCGCCCAGTTCGGCCCTGCGCTCGGCACAGGAGTCATACACATGCCGAGGGACGAGACCGTCCCTGGTCGCACTGATACCACGAACCCGATCGCTTGACGGCGGCAAGCTGCCCACCCTACAGTTGTCGAACCGGTTCGATAGATATACATCAATCGAATACCCTCGGCTCACCTCAACCGGAGACGTCATGCGTGCCAGACTCGTCCGTCCGCTGGTGAAGGCGACCGCGGTGGCCGCCGCCCTGCTGCTGGCGGTGCTGACCGGCGCCTCGCCGGCGATCGCCGCACCCGCCACGATCACCCCCGGCACCATGTGGACCGACACCGCCGGCAACCGGCTGCAGGCGCACGGCGCCGGCATCTTCACCGTCGGCTCGACCTACTACATGGTCGGCGAGGACAAGAGCGCCGGCTCCACCTTCACCGCCGTGGCGTGCTACTCCTCCACCGACCTGGCGCACTGGACCCGACAGACCAACGCGCTGTCCCGGCAGGCCAGCGGCGACCTCGGCCCCAACCGCATCGTCGAGCGACCCAAGGTGCTCTACAACAGCGCCACCGGCAAGTACGTGCTGTGGATGCACATCGACAACACGTCCTACCAGGACCGGCGCGCCGGGGTGGCCACCAGCAGCACTCCGTGCGGCCCGTACACCTATCTGGGCGCCACCGGCCCGCTCGGGCACCAGAGCCGCGACCTCGGGCTGTTCAAGGACGACGACGGCACCGCGTACCTGATGCACGACGACCCGGCCGGCCTGCTGCGCATCGACCGGCTGTCGGCGGACTACACCACCGCGCAGGCCGCGGTGGCCAGCTTCCCGGAGATCGAGGCGCCGGCGATCGCCAAGGTCGGCGGCCGGTACTTCCTGCTGGGCTCGCACCTGACCGGCTGGGGCACGAACGACAACGTGTACGCCACCGCCACGTCGCTGTCCGGGCCGTGGAGCGGCTTCAGCAACGTCGCCCCGGCGGGCACCCGCACGTACGACTCGCAGACCTCGTTCCTGCTGCCCGTCACCGGCAGCGCGGGCACCAGCTACGTGTACGTCGGGGACCGCTGGAACGCCGGCGACCTCAACTCCTCGCTGCCGGTCTGGCTGCCCATCACGCTGAACGGCGGCACCGGCACGGCCGCGCTGAGCTGGTACCCCTCCTGGGGCATCGACACCGCCACCGGCTCGACCAGCCTGCCCACGTACCGGCTCACCGGCGCGCAGTCCGGGCGCTGCCTGGACATCGCCGGGGCCTCGACCGGCAACGGCGCGACCACGCAGCTGTGGGACTGCAACGGCGGCGCGAACCAGACGTTCGCCCCGACCACGGCGGCCGAGTTGCGGGTGTACGGCAACAAGTGTCTGCAGGCGCGCAACCAGGGCACCAGCGCGGGCACCGCCGTCGAAATCTGGGACTGCACCGGCGCGGCCAGCCAGCTGTGGATGCTCTCCAACGACGGCACGATCGTCGGCGTCCAGTCCCGGCTGTGCCTGGACGTCAACGCGCAGGCCACCGGGAACGGCAGCAAGGTCCAGTTGTGGACCTGCAACGGCGGCGCCAACCAGCGGTGGAACCGCGGCTGATCCCGGGCCGACCGGCCGGCACGCCGCGACCGCGAGCTAGGCACATCCCCATCCACGAAGGGAACAGACCATGTCCAGACATCGGCTTATCGGCGGCGTCATCGCGGGGGTGGCCGGGCTCGTCGTCGCCCTGGGTGGCGCCACGCTCGCGGCCGGGCAGAACGCGACCGGCCCCCAGCACGCGACCGGACCCCAGCACGCCACCGGGCCCCAGCAGGCGCCCGGCCCGCTCGCGGCGACCGCCGGCTGCGGCAAGGCCCCCACGCTGGCCAGCGGCAACCACACGATCTCCAGCAGCGGCCAGAACCGCTCCTACATCCTGCGGGTGCCGGCCAACTACGACAGCAACCACCCGTACCGGCTGGTCTTCGGCTTCCACTGGAACGGCGGCACCGCGGGCGACGTGGACTCGGGCGGCACCGACGGCTACAACTGGTCGTACTACGGCCTGCGCCGGCTGGCTGACGCCGCCGGCAACGGCACGATCTTCGTGGCGCCGCAGGGCAACGGCAACGGCTGGGCCAACCCTAATGGTCAGGACGTGACGTTCGTCGACGACATGCTCCGGCAGCTCGAGGCGGGCCTGTGCGTGGACACCGCCCAGGTCTTCTCCTCCGGCTTCAGCTACGGCGGCGCCATGTCGTACGCCCTGGCATGCGCCCGGCCGACGGTCTTCCGCGCGGTGGCGGTCTACTCCGGGGCCAACCTCAGCGGCTGCAACCCCGGAACCCAGCCGGTGGCCTACATCGGGCTGCACGGCATCCGGGACAACGTCCTGAACATCTCGTTGGGCCGCTCGCTGCGGGACACGTTCGTCCGCAACAACGGCTGCACCCCGCAGAACCCGCCCGAACCGGCGCAGGGCAGCCTCACCCACATCGTCACCGCCTACTCCGGGTGCCGGGCCGGATATCCGGTGGTCTGGGCCGCGTTCGACGGCGCCGGTCACGATCCCGGCCCGCGCGACGGGTGCACCTGTGACGGCTGGCAGACCTGGACCTCGGGCGTGGTCTGGAACTTCATCACCCAGTTCGACGGCGGCACGCCGCCGACCACCACTCCGCCGCCGACCGGCGGCCCGACCACCCCGCCGCCGGGAACCGGCCAGCAGCTCGTGGGCGGCCAGTCCGGCCGGTGCGTGGACGTGCCCAACTCGACCACCACCAACGGCACCCAGGTCCAACTCTGGGACTGCTCCGGCGCCGCCAACCAACGCTTCACCTACACCACCGGCAAACAACTACAGGTGTACGGCACCAAGTGCCTGGACGCCAACGGCCGCGGCACCACCAACGGCACCACCGTGATCATCTGGGACTGCAACGGCCAGACCAACCAGCAGTGGAACCTCAACGCCAACGGCACCATCACCGGCGTGCAATCCGGACTCTGCCTCGACGCCAACGGCGCCGGCACCACCAACGGCACCAAACTCATCCTCTGGTCCTGCAACGGCGGCGCCAACCAGCAGTGGAGCCTGCGCAACTGACGCGCCGCTCCGATCGAACGGGTCGGAACCTCAGCGCCGGGCCGGGCCAGACCGGCGCTGAGGTTCCGACCGGCGCCGGATCAGGCGCTGAAGGCCGACCAGTACTGGTTGGATCCGCCGTTCCAGTACCACGTGTCGATCGCGGCCCCCTGCCAGCCGGCCGCGCCGTAGACCTCGAGGTAGAGGCGGCTGGCCTTGCTCCCGACGGAGTAGCCGACGCCGTTGTTGGGCGCCAGGTCGGTGTACCAGAGTTGGGTGTCCGCGCCGGTGCACAGGAACTGGTACGTCTGGTCCCCGGCCACCCCGTCGGTGGTCAGGCACTGGCCGCTGTTCTGGTTGACGATCTCGTAGTAGCCGCCCGTCGGCACGAACTTCCAGATCTGGTTGGCACCTCCGTTCCCGCTCCATTGGATGACCGGCGCCCCGTACGCCTGCGACGCGCCGCTGCGGCCGGTCACCGGCACCTCGCTGGCCCGCACCATGTCGGTGGTGACCCGGGCCGAGGGCTACCGCCCGCCGGCGGCCGACGAGCTGGTCCGGCTGCTGCCGGCCGTGCTGCGCGAACTCGGCCCGGCCGACCTGCGGCTGACCGTGCCTGTCGGCTGAACCCCTCCGCCCAGGAGAACCGGGACGGTCGCGGAACGCTGGGCGGGTCGGCCGGTGCGGTCGGAACCTCAGCGCCGTGACAGGGCCTGACCCGGCCGGGTCTGGCGAGGGCTCCGGAATACTGGTCACCCATGGACGAGGTACGGGTCGTCGTCGCCCACTCCGAGCGCGCGACGCTGCGCGTCGGCGACATGTTCCTCAAGGTGGACGCCGATCAGGCACGCATCGACGCCGAGGTGGCGGCGATGTCCCGCGCGCCGGTTCCGACCCCGCAGGTGCTGTGGCGCAAGCCGCACGTGCTGGCGATCGCCGCACTCCCGGGCACGACGCTCGGTCGCCTCGGCGGCCCGGCGACCGGATCACCGGCGGCATGGGCCGCGGCCGGCGCCGCCATCCGCAACCTGCACGACGCGCCACCACCGCCGCAGCCGGGCCGCGCCGGGCGGAGCATCGCCGCGCTGTCGGCGGAGCTCGACGAGGAGTGCGGGCTGCTCGTGGCGGGCGGCGTCCTGCCGGTCGACCTGGTCACCCGCAACCGCCAGGTCGCCGCGGCCGCGCTCCGGCCGTGGAAACCGGCGTTCACCCACGGCGACCTGCAGATCGCGCACATCTTCGTGGACGGCGCCGAGGTCACCGGAATCATCGACTGGTCGGAGGCGGGGCAGGGCGACCCGCTGTACGACCTCGCCACCTTCACCCTGGGCCACGAGGAGCACCTCGACGATGTCCTCGCCGGCTACGGCGACGGCGTCGACCTCGACGTGATCCGCGCGTGGTGGTCGTTGCGCAGCCTGCTCGCGGTTCGCTGGCTGACCGAGCACGGCTTCGACCCATTCGCGCCGGGCTGCGAGGTCGACGTGCTGAAATCCCGGATGTGAGACCGGGCGGTTCCGGCCCGTCGAGCCGCTCAGCCCGGCACGACCGCCCGTCCTCAGGGCCGGCCGGTGAGGCGCGCCCGGGTGCGGCGCGGGGTCGACGCGGGCAGGGTGGCGATGATGTCGGCGAGTGAGGTGGCCGCGAGCGTCCGCCGCCAGGCCTCGTGCGCCTCGGCCATCTTGGCGGCCAGGATGCATGGCTCCCGGCACTGCGCGGCCGGCAGCGCCCCGCGGCCCTGCTGGCGGATCTCCCGGCACTCGTACGGGGAGGACCCGCCGTCGACCGCCTCGACAATCTGCAGGAGCGTGATCTCGGAGGCGGGCCGGCCCAGCCGGAAGCCGCCGCGCGGCCCCGTGGTGGCGGTCAACACCCCGGCCCTGACCAGCGACTGCAACTGCTTGGCCAGGTAGGCCGCGGGCAGGTCGTAGTACGCGGCGAGCTGCGCGGCCGACGCCGTGGCCCCGGCGTCGAGCTGCGCCAGCGAGGCGGCGCAGTGCAACAACCATTCGGTGCTGACCGGCAGCTTCATGCGACGAGCCTAACGCAGATATTGCGGATCTGTTTAGTCCTGGATAGCGTCGAGCGTGACACCACGGGAGGAGCTCATCATGCGCATCGCTGTCGCCGGAGCGACCGGGAACATCGGGGCCCGCACCACCACCGCCCTGGCGGACGCCGGCCACGAGGTGGTACGGATCAGCCGGTCACTCGGAGTGGACCTGACCACCGGCGAGGGGCTGGCGGCCGCCCTGACCGGCGTCGACGCGGTCATCGACGCCACGAACGCCGCGGCGGCCGACCGGGAGGAGGCCCTGTCGTACTTCGGCGCCACCACCCGCAACCTGCTGGCCGCCGAGGAAGCGGCCGGGGTCCGCCACCACGTGCTGCTGTCGATCGTCGGCATCGACCGCATCCACGACAATCCGCACTACGCCGGCAAGCGCGAGCAGGAACGGCTGATCGCCGCGGGTCCGGTGCCGTGGACGATCGTGCCGGTCACGCAGTTCCACGACTTCGCCGAGATGGTGACCGGCTGGGCCGAGCAGGACGGCGTGGCCACGATCGCGCCCCTGCTCGTCCAGCCGATCGCACCGGACGATGTGGCCGACATCCTGGCCGAGATCGCCACCGCCGCCCCGCAGGGGCGCCATCGCGACGTGGCCGGTCCCGAGACCCAGGACCTGGTCGACATGGCCCGGCGCACCCTCGCCGTCCGGGGACGTACGGTCAAGCTCGTCCCGACCTGGTCGGGCATCTTCAGCGCGGCCGCGGCCGGCGACGTCCTGCTGCCGCGGGGCGAGGCCCGGCTCGCGCCCACCACGTTCGACGACTGGCTCGCCCAGCAGCGCTGAACCCGACCGCCGCCCCCGGTGCGCCGGCTCCGACTCCGGGGCCGGGGCCGGGGCCGGGGCCGGGGCCGGGGCCGGGGCCGGGGCCGGGGCCGGGGCCGGGGCCGGGCGAGCATCCCGGGCCCGCCATTCCCGCCCGGATCAGGGCTTGCGGGCCACCGCGCCGTACCCGGCCGCGTCGGCCGGCGACGCGCCGGGCGCTCCGTCGGGCCGCCAGTCCACCACCGAGCCGATCCCCGGGGCCACCAGGTCCAGCCCGTCGAAGAACCGGGCGAACGCGGCGCGGTCGCGCGGCACGAACGTGCCCTGCGCCGGGGTCATCACGTCGCGCACCCGGGCCAGCGCCTCCGGCGGCAGGAAATCCAGGGTGGCGTGCGAGATCACCAGGTAGCTGCCCGACGGCACCGCGTCGACCAGCCGCCGGACCAGGCCGACCGGGTCCTCGTCGTCCCGGATGAAGTGCAGCACGGCGACCAGCAGCACCGCGACCGGCCGGCCGAAATCCAGTATGGCCAGCAGGTCGGGATGCGCCAGGATCTTCTCCGGCTCGCGCAGGTCCGCGTCCAGGTACGCGGTGCGGCCCGCGTCCGAGCCGGTCAGCAGCGCCCGGGCGTGGGCCAGCACGATCGGGTCGTTGTCCACGTACCCGACCCGGGCGTCCGGCGCGATCGCCTGCGCCACCTCGTGCGTGTTGTCCGCGGCCGGGATGCCGGTCCCGATGTCCAGGAACTGCCGCATGCCGGCCTCGGCGGCCAGATAACGCACGGCCCGGCGCAGGAACCGGCGGTTCTCCACCGCGGCCGTCCGGATCGCCGGAAACGCCGCGGCCACCGCGTCACCGGACTCCCGGTCCGCGGCGAAGTTGTCCTTGCCGCCCAGCCAGTAGTCGTACCGCCGGGCCGGATGCGGCACGCTCGTGTCGATCCGTGAACCAGCCTCGCCGTCCATGGCAACCACCCCCGTAGCTGTCCCGTCCGCCCACCGTACCCGAAGATCGTCGATGGCCGGCGCCCCTGCGGCGCGGCGCCCGTCCGCGGGCCGGGCGTGGCATGCTCGCCGGATGCCCGCCGAGCCACGCGCCGCGACCGAGCCGCCCGCCCCGACCCCGTACGACCGTTGGGAGCGCACGGCGTGGGCCGGCCGCGGTCCCGCCTACGCCGACACCTATGCGGTGGCCTGCGGGTACGCGGCGGGGCCGCTGCTGGACGCGGCCGGCGTCGGTCCCGGGACGCGGGTGCTGGACGTCGGCACTGGACCGGGCACGGTGGCCGCGCTGGCCCTCGAGCGCGGCGCCCGGGTGACAGCGGTGGACGCCGAGCCGTCCATGGTGGAGCTGGCGGCCGCCCGGGTGCCCGGCGCCGAGGTGCGCGCGGCGATCCTGCCCGACCTGCCGTTCCCGGCCGGCGCGTTCGACGCCGTGATCGCCAACTTTCTGATCAACCACGTCGGGCGGCCCGCCGCGGGCGTCGCGGAGCTGGCCCGCGTCACCCGGCCCGGCGGCCGGGTGGCGCTGAGCGTCTGGCCGCAGCCGGCCGGCGCCATGCAGCAACTCTGGTACGACGTGCTGGCCGCCGCCGGCCTGACGATGCCGGCCGACATCCCCACCGTGGCCGAGGCGGAGAACTTCGCCCGCACCCCGGACGGGTTCGCCGCCCTGCTGCGGTCGGCCGGCCTCGACCGGGTCGACTGCCGGCGGCTGGACTGGGTGCTGCGGGTCGACCCGGAGCGGTGGTGGCGCGGATCGCTGCACGGCTTCGGCGCGCTGGGCCGGGCGATGCGGCCGCTGCCGGAGACCGCGCGGGCGGCCGTGAAGCGGCACTACGACCGGCTCGCGGCCGGGCACCTGGCCGCCGACGGGTCGCTCGCCCTGCCGACCTCCGCCCTGGTGGCCACCGGCATGGTCCCGGCTGGGTAACGGCCCCGTGCCGCACCGGGTGGCGTGCGCGGGTCAGCGCGGTTCGGCCGGCGGGATCACAGAATCCTCGTCGGGCGCGAGATCGAGTTGCAGCCACGTGACGTCGTGCCAGGCGCCGAGCTTCCAGCCGATCCTGCGGTAGGTCCCGACGTCGCGATAGCCGAGCGACCGGTGCAGTCCCATGCTGGCCTCGTTGGGCAGAGCCACGCCGGCCAACACCCGCCGGAACCCGCGGGCCGCGAGCGTGGCCAGCAGGGCGCCGTACAGCGCCCGCCCCGCGCCGGTGCGGCGGCGGCCCGCCTGCAGGTAGATGCTGGAGTCGCAGGCCCAGCGGTAGGCCGCCCGGCTCCGGTGCTCGGTGCCGTAGGCGTAACCGATCACCGCGCCGTCCACCTCCATGACCAGCCACGCGTGGCGCCGGTTGGCGGCCTCGATGCGCCCGGCCAGCAGGGCGGGGCTGGGCGGATCGGTCTCGAAGGTGATGGCGGTGTCGGTCACGTACGGCGCATAGATGGCGGCGCAGGCGGCGGCGTCGCCCGCTGTCGCGCGGCGGATGTTCCCCTCCTCGATCATGTCTCCTATAGTAGGCATTATGGCTAACATAGTGTCAATGAGTCGGCCGTGACCGATGATCTCGGCACCGCCCTGGCCGCGACCGTGCGCGCCGCCCGGGAGGAGCGAGGGCTCACGGTCGCGGCGCTGGCCGACGCCTCCGGCGTGTCCCGCGCGATGATCTCGAAGGTCGAACGCGGCACGACCCAGCCGACCGCGGCCCTGCTCGCCCGGCTGTCCGGCGCCCTGCGCCTCACCCTGTCGGAGCTGATCGCGCGGGCCGAGGGCGACTTCGTGCGGCTGCGTCGGCGCGCCGACCAACCGGTGTGGACCGACCCCGAGACCGGGTACGTCCGCCGCGCGGTCTCGCCGCCGGCCAGCACCGCCCTGGAACTGGTCGAGGTGCAGCTGCCGCCCGGCGCCGAGGTCGGCTATCCGGCGCACGCCTACCGCTTCATCGACCAGCAGATCTGGGTGCTCTCCGGGCACCTGCGCTTCGTCGAGGGCGACCAGGTCCACGAGCTCGACGCCGGCGACTGCCTGCAGCTCGGCGCGCCCGCCGACTGCATGTTCGTCAACCCGACCGGCACGGCGTGCCGCTACCTGGTCGTGCTCCGCAAACTCGCAGGCGTCCGGTAACCCGACCGGGCGGGTGGCCACCGGCCCGCTCGCGGAGTTTTCCTGATCCAGCGGCGCGGTGGGGTTGGCGATCGCCGCGCGGCCTGGTTTGCTCTCCCCCGGCAACGGCCGGTCGGTGCGGGGAGGTGCGACCTTGGCGGCGCGGCGGTCCCTGGGGCGGCGGTTCGGCTGGCTGTGGGCGGCGTACGCGGTCAGCGCCTACGGCTCGGGCCTGGGCTTCGGCGCCATCCCGCTGATCGCCGTGCTGGTGCTGCACGCCAGCCCCGCCCAGGTGTCCGCGCTCTCGGCGGTGGGGCCGGCCGTGGGCGCGCTGCTCGCGGTGCCGCTGGGCCCGTGGGTGGAGTTCCAGCGCAAGCGGCCGGTCATGATCTCCATGGACCTGGCCCGGTTCGCGGCCATGCTGAGCATCCCGATCGGGTACGCCCTCGGGCTGCTCGGCTTCGTCCAGCTGCTGGTCGTCTCGGCCGCGGTGGCCGCCGCCAAAATCGCCTTCAACGCGGCCAGCGGCGCCTTCCTCAAGGCGCTGGTCCGGCCGGACGACCTGCTGGTGGCCAACGCGCGGTTCGAGTCCGCGCAGTGGAGTTCCATCGCGGTGGGGCCGCCGCTCGGTGGCGCGGCCATCGGCCTGTTCGGCCCGGTCACCACGGTGCTGGCCGACGCGCTCAGCTACCTGCTGTCCGCGCTGGGCATCGTGGCCATCGGCGGCCGGGAGGACCGACCGCGACGCCCCGACCCGGGCCGACCGCAAGCCGGGGCGAACCGGCCGCGGGCCGGCACGGACCGCCCGCAGGCCGGCACGGGCCGGAGGCGCGGCGCCGAGCTGCTGGACGGGTGGCGGCACCTGCTGACCCATCCCGGGCTGCGGGCGCTCTACCTCAACCAACTGCTCGTCAACGGCCTCATCATGGCCACCGAACCGCTGCTGGCCGTGCTCCTGCTGCGCCAGCTCGGGTTCCCGCCCTGGCAGTACGGCCTCGCCTTCGCCGCCCCCTGCCTCGGCGGGCTCATCGGCTCCCGCCTCGCCCGCCGGGTCGTGGCGCGGTACGGACGGCCCCGGATCCTTCGTACGGTGGGCGCGCTGCGCGCCGTCTGGCTGCTCGGCCTCGTCCTGGTCCGCCCCGGCGTGGTCGGCCTGGTCACGGTCATCGCGGTCGAGCTGGCGATCATCATCGGGATGAGCCTGTACAACCCGGTGCTGGCCACCTACCGGCTGGACAACACCCCGCCGGAACGCGTCGCGCGCACCCTGTCGGCATGGTCGATCGGCAGCAGCGCCGCCATCGCCGCGCTGAGCGCGCTCGGCGGCCTGCTCGCGGCGGCCACCAGCCCGCGTACCGCCATCACCGTGGCCGGGTTGCTGATCCTCGCCAGCCCGCTGCTGCTGCCCCGCCGCGAGCACGTCGAGCCGGTACGCGACGCCGAGCTCAGCGCCGCCGGCGCGCACCGGTGAGACACCTCGTCAGATGGTGAAGCCGCCGTCGACGTTGACCGTGGCGCCGGTGACGTAGCCGCCGTCGGGGCCGGCCAGGAAGGCGACCGCGGCCGCGATGTCGGCCGGCGCCGCGTACCTGCCGAGGGCGGTGAGCGCCCGGATGCCGTCGGCGTTCGGGCCGTCCGCCGGGTTGGCGTCGGTGTCGGTCGGACCCGGGTTGACCAGGTTCACGGTGATGCCGCGCGGGCCCAACTCACGGCCGAGTCCCTTGGTCAGCCCGATCAGCGCGGTCTTGCTCATCGAGTACAGCGCGAAGCCGGGGAACACCGCCCGCTCGGCCAGGTTGCTGCCGATGCTGACGATCCGGCCGCCGTCGGTCATGTGCCGGGCGGCGGCCTGGGCGGCGAGGAACGGCGCCCGGATGTTGACCGCCACCGTCTGGTCGAGCTCCGCCGCGCCGAGCTGCTCGACCGGGGCCACGATGAAGGCGCCCGCGTTGTTGACCAGGATGTCCAGCCGACCGAACTCCGCCGCCACCGCGTCGACCGCGCCGGCCACCGCGGCGGCGTCGGCGCTGTCCGCCCGTACCGCCAGGGGCCGCCGGCCCGCGGCCTTGATCTGCCCGACCACCTGGTCGGCCCGCTCGCTGTCACGCTGGTACGTGAACGCCACGTCGGCGCCGTCCTGGGCCAGCCGCAACGCGACGGCCGCGCCGATCCCCCGGCTGCCGCCGGTAACAAGTGCCACTTTTCCGTCAAGAGGGGTGCTGTTCATGACAATCAGCCTGCCTGGCCCGCGAGCTCGCGTCTGGCGGAAAACCGACGTCGGGTTCGGGGCCCCGGTGTCAGCCGTCCAATGTCGACGTCCCGGCCGCGCGGCGCCGGAACACGGCCCTGGCCGGCCCCGCCGAGCGGACGATCCTCCACCGATCGACGGCTCTCACTTGCCTGGTGTGGCTACCGTGATCTGCGGATCGATGCGGGCCAGAGCCCGCCGTCGACGTGGAGGACGTGATCGCGATGGATGCGGGCCTGGTCTTCAACGCCTCGGCGGTGGCGATCTCCCTGATGGCGCTGGCGGTGTCCACGCTGCTGACCGTCTGGCAGCTCCGCGCCGCCCGCAGCTCCAATCTCACGCTGGTCGCGCTGGAACTGCTCACCCGGGAATGCCGCAGCGAGGAGTTCCTGGAGAGTGAGGACTTCGTGCTCAACCGGCTGCAGGCCGAGCATTCACCCGACGGCGGGGTCTTCGGCCTGCCCTTTTCGGCTCGCAAGCACGTGCAGCGCATTGGCCAGTATTACGCCGGCCTCGGGATGATCTCGGTGTTCCACGCGGTCGACGACAGCCTGTTGCTGGGCGCCGTCCACTGGCGCGTCCGCGTCGCCTGGTCGATCCTGCAGCCGTACGTGATGGCCGAGCGGGCGCTACGCAAAAACCGGTACCTGAGTTACTTCGAGCACCTGGCGTGCATGGCGGGCGACGTGGACAAGGGTGACCTCCTGGCGAAACAGCGGCTCCGGAAGGCCTGGTGACGCGGCCGGACCGGGTCAGCTCGGCGACGCCGGGAGCAGCGCGTCCCAGGCGACCATCGCGCAGGACAGGGGGCGTACAGCGTTGACCTTGTCTCCTGGCTGAAGCCCACCGCCATGACCGCCGATAACCAGCCGACCGTACGTTCGCGCGGTAGACCCGGATGGCCGATCAGATCAGCGCAGGATCAGGCGATCTGCCGTAGGTCGCTGCCGTAGTCGAAGATGATCCGCATGCGGGCACCCAGCGCGCGCGCGTACCGGCTCAGGGTCGCCACCTCATTGGCCTCCAGATCACCGTTCTCGATCTGGCTGACCCGACCGGGCGTGACCCCCATCAGCTCGGCCACCTGCCGCTGGGTGAGCCCGAGCCGCCTACGCTCCTCGGCAAGGTGGAACGCGCTGACCCACGCCTCGGTACGGGCACGCTCCACATCGAGCGCGTCGTCGTCCCCATCGTGCAACTCGGCACGGATGTCGTCCCAGTCATGGAAGTCGCTCATCAGCCCTCCCTCCGCTTCCTCTCAAAGGCGAGCCAGCCCTCGTACGCCACCTCGGCGACCGGGATTGCCTCCTCGTACCACCGCGACCAGTCCCGGGCCTTGTTCCCGGCCACCAACAACACCGCCTGCGACCAGGGATCGAAGACGAACAGAACCCGGATGGCGACATCTCGCCCGGACCTCGGTCGCAGCTCCTTGAGGTTGCCGATGCTCGACCCTCGGAGCGTGTCGACCAACGGACGTCCCAACCCCGGACCAACCTCCGCGAGCATGTCGATCGCCACGTTCACCGCTCGGTATGTCGCCGGATCGGTCCGACGGAGCGACCGCAACCAGTCGCGCACATCGCTGGTCGTCCGGATCGCCCAGCGGCGTGCGGGACCGGGAGACATGTATCAACTATAGCTCGGCCTATACCGAAACCGCGCTGGACGGCCATGGCCACCGCTGGCCATGGCGTCCGTGGTGGTGCTCATCGGGCTACCCACCACCTTTCGCCACACCGGGCAATAATCTCCTGGCGAAACAGCGGCTCCGGAAGGCCTGGTGACGCGGCCGGACCGGGTCAGCTCGGCGACGACGGGAGCAGCGCGTCCCAGGCGGCCATCGCGCAGGTGATCACCGCCTCCAGTTCGGCGCGGTCGGCGCCGTCGCGGGCCTGTACGGACAGGCCCTGCACGACGGTGGTGTAGTAGCGGGCGACGGCGTCGACGACGGCGGGGGCCGCGGTGAGATCGCCCTCGGCGACGCCCCGGGCGAGCCGGTCCCGGATGGTGCCCAACATGTCCCGCCGGCGCTCGGCCAGGAACTCCCGGACCGCGTGGTTCTCCACCGCGCCGGTGGGCGCGGCCAGGATGAGCATGCAGTAGTGCGGCGTGTCCCGGCCGGTGACCTGGTCGGCGGTGGCCCGCAGCATGCCGTGGATCGCGGCCCGCGCCGTCGGCTGTTCCCGCAGCGCCCGTCGGGGCGGCTCGCCGGAGGTCGCGCCGTAGAGCGCCATGACCTTGCGGAACAGCTCTTCCTTGCTCCCGAAGCAGGCGTAGATGCTGGCCGAGGCGATCCCCATGGCCCGGGCCAGATCGCTGAGCGAGGTGCCCTCGTAGCCCCGTTCCCAGAACAGGTCCAGCGCCGCGCGCAGGGCGGTGTCCGGGTCGAACGTACGGGGTCTGCCCCGGGTGGCCATCCACGCTCCTTCGCCATTCTTGGTCGTTCGATCAAATTTACCTTGACCGGTCGCTGCGGCGCCCACCATAGTTTGTTGGTCGCTCAACAAACAAAGGAGCCGATCGTCGTGCACCGACCCTCAGCCATGCGCGCGTTGCGGCAGACGTCGCCGAACGGCCCGCAGGATCTCCGCCTGATCACCGACGCGCCGGTGCCGCAACCGGGCCCCGGCGAGATCCTGCTCCGGGTCACCGCCGCCGGCGTCAACTTCGCAGACCTCTCCCAGGCCAGCGGCGCGTTCGCCGGCGGTCCGCAACCGCCGTACGTGGCGGGCATCGAGGCCGCCGGCGAGGTCATCGCCATCGACGCCGGAGTGACCGGTGTCGAGCCCGGCGCCCACGTGGTCGGCACCACCATCCGCGGCGGCGCCTTCGCCGAGTACCTGGCGCTGCCGGCGGCCGCCACTGTCCCGGTGCCGGCGGGCTGGGCCGACGAGCAGGCCCTGGGGCTGGTCATGAACTGGCCGACCGCCCTGGCCGCCCTTCGACCACTCGGCGGGCTCGGCGCGGGGCAAACCGTGCTGATCCACGCCGCGGCCGGCGCGACCGGCCAGGCCGCGGTGACGTTGGCCAAGCACTACGGCGCGACCGTGATCGCCACCGCCGCGCCAGGCAAGCACGAGGTGGTACGCGCGCTGGGCGCCGACCACGTGCTGGACTCCCGCACCGGCGACATCGCCGCCGACGTTCTGCGGCTGACCGGCGGCACGGGAGTCGACCTCGTGCTGGAGTCGGTGGGCGGCGCCACGCTGGAAGCCAGCCTCGCCGCGGCCAGGCGGGTCACCGGCCGCGTCGTCGTCTACGGCCTGGCCGCCGGCGCCGCCACCATCAGCAACTGGGATCTGGTCTACAGGCACCAGGTCCAGGTCATCGGCCTGAACCTCGGCGCCCTGATCCAGTACGCGCCCCAGATCTTCGGCGAGGTGATGGGCGAGTTGTTGGGACTGGTCGCGGCCGGCATTGTCTCGCCCGGTCAGCCGACCCGGTACGCGCTGGAGGACGGGTCGAAGGCACTCGCCGCGCTGGAGTCGCGGGCCACCGTGGGCAAGCTGGCACTGCTGCCCTGAGCGGGACCGCGCGGTCAGGGCGGGTCGGCAGGGGTGACGCCTAACCGGCAGCCGGGTCGGCGGAGAACCGTTCCTGCCCCAGCACCGCGAGCAGTTGCAGCTTCTCGTACCCCTCGCTGCGCGGCGGGGCGGTGAGCACGAGCAGGGCCTGGGACTGGTCCTCGGTGAACAGCACCTGGCAGTCGAGCTCGATCGGGCCCAGCGTGGGATGGATCAGCGTCTTGTGGTCGGCGAAGCGTTGCGCCACCTCGTGCCGGTCCCACAGCGCGGCGAACTCCGGGCTGGCCTTCTGCAACGCCCGGACCAGCTCCCCGGCCCGTGACCGCGGACCCATCGAGCCGTACGCGGCACGCAGGTTGGCGACCTGGGCGCGGCTCTGCCGGTCGCGGTCCTCGGCCGGATAGCGCAGCCGCTCCGCCGGGTCGGTGAACCAGCGATAGATCTCGCTGCGGGCCAGCCCCGTGTGGCCCGACCGGTCCCCGAACAGGGCCTCGGCCATCCGGTTCTGCACGAGCGTCTCGCCGAGGTCGGACAGGATCAGCGCCGGGGTGTCGCTGAGCCGGTCCAGCACCCGCAGCAGGGCCGGCGCCACGTGCGTGGCCGTGGACACCCGGGCCGGGGCGTTCTGCCCCGCCACCTGGAACAGGTAGTCGCGCTCGTTGGTGGTCAGCCGCAGCGCCCGGGCGAGCGCGGCGAGCATCTGGGGGCTGGGCTGCGGCCCGCGCCGCTGCTCCAGCCGGGTGTAGTAGTCGGTGGACATGACGGCCAGCGCGGCGACCTCCTCCCGGCGCAGGCCCGGCGCGCGCCGGCGCACCCCCGCCGGCAGCCCGACGTCCCCGGGCCGCAGCGCCTCCCGGCGGCGGCGCAGGAAGTCGGCCAGCGCTGCGCGATCCATGCTCCCAGTATCCGGCCGGGGAGGTCGGCAACCAGGGATCGCCGGTCCCCCGACAACCGATCTCTTCCTGGCGACGGCGATGATCGGCCAGGCTGGGCGCATGGACATCTCCGGAAACACGGTCTTCATTCCCGGCTCCACCGGCGGCATCGGCCTCGCTCTGGCCCGCGCGCTGCGGGCCAGGGGCAACACGATCATCGTGGGCGGTCGGCGGACCGACCAGCTCGAGCGGATCGCGGCGGAGCACCCCGACATCGACACCGTACGCATCGACACGGCCGACCCGGCGAGCATCGCCGAGGCCGCCAAGGAGGTGCTGGCCCGGCACCCGGACCTCAACGTGCTGATCGCGATGGCCGGCATCATGCGCGTCGAGGACTGGCACCGGCCCGAGTCGTTCCTCGCCTCGGCCGAGTCGGTGATCACCACCAACGTGCTCGGCCCGATCCGGCTGATCGCCGCGTTCATCGAGCACCTGCGGTCCCGCCCGGACGCCACCATCATGACCGTCTCCTCGGGCCTGGCCTTCGCGCCGCTACGGGCAACCCCGAGCTACAACGCCTCGAAGGCCGCGATCCACATGCTCACCGAGTCGCTCCGGCTGCAACTGGCCGACACGGGCGTACGGATGGTGGAACTGGTGCCGCCGGCCGTGCGTACGGCGCTGCTGCCCGGCCAGGAGAACAGCGAGATCGCCGTGCCGCTGGACGAGTTCGTGACCGAGGTCGTCGAACTGCTCGCGTCGCAGCCCGACGCCCGGGAGATCCAGGTGGAGCGGGTGAAGTTCCTCCGCCACGCCGAGGCCCGCGGCGACTACGACCAGGTCGTCGCCACCCTCAACGCGGCCGACCCGCACGGCAGGTAGCGACCACCGGCCGCCGCTGGCCTGACCATGGCAGCTACGCAACCTCCACGGTACGACGGCCGTCCGGATCAGCGGTCGCGGCTGACAGGCACCGGACGCCGACAAGTCTGGGAGTTATGAGTTCGGCTGCTCTGCCAGCACGTTGGGCAGATCACCGAAGCGCGCCTTCGCGTCCCGGCTCAGGATGATTCGCCCGGTCTCAGCGGCGTGGGCAGCGATCATCAGGTCATGCGCGCCACGCGGCGTTCCGGCGCGTCGAACGTGCGCGATGAGTCGGGCGTGGTGCGCAGCCGTGGCGTCGGTGTAGTCGAGGACGTCGACAGCAGAGACGATCGCGGCCAAGGCTCGGGCACGGTCCGCTGCCCGCGTGACCGTGTCCGCGAGTTCGATGCCGACCCGGTACTCGGCGACGGTAACGGCGGCGATCGCCAGTTCGTCCTCGTCGAGCGAGGCGCGATCGAGACTTCCGCGTTCGTAGGCGATCAACACGTTGGTGTCGAGGATCAGGCGTCGGCCCACGGATCCGTCCGTTCGTTCGTCACGTAGCGCAGAGCTTCAGCAAGATCGGCCTCGAAGTGGTCGTCGGGTACGGGTACGTCGGCCAACGCCGTCCGTAGGTCTCGGCCGGTGCGACGGCGTGCTGGATGGATCTCGGCGATCGGGCGATTCCCGCGCGTGATGGTGACGCTCTCACCGCGCTCGATGGCGTCGAGAAGATCTGAGAACCTACGGGAAGCTTCCGTAGCCGAGATTGTTCGCACGACGCCATTGTATCTGATTATCAGATTCGGCGGGACCACAGCTCGTCCAGCAGCGCGTTGAGGTACGCGGCTTGTTCGCGGTGCGTCTCATGGGCGGCGCCGGGCACCCGGACCAGCCGCGCGGGCTGGCGGCGATGCGGAGCCGGCGACTGGGCGATCGCGCTCCGCTCCCCCGACGACACGACGGTCGCCCGGATCAGTCTGTTCGACCCGACCGGCCCGTACACCGCCGCCCTGTACCGGGAGGCCGCGCGCACCCGCCAGGTCCCGATCCTGTACGCCCACCGCCGGCTGGCCGGTGGCGGCGACCTTCAGCTCCTGGAATGGCTGCGGCTCGTACCCGAGGACCGTGCCGCCGCCTTCCACCGGGCCACGTCCGCGCCGACCGCGGACGTGACCGACCTCGTCGACGTGGTACGCCGCATCCACCAGCGGGCCCGACGCGAGCTGCCCTGGTGCGGACCCCTGGACACCAACCCCAGCAACATCATGGGCGCCTCGGACGGGCGGCTCGTGCTGGTCGACCCGCTCTACGCCGACGGCCCGAACCTCTACGCCACGGCGGCCGCCGATCCCGGCCGGGTGGTCGCGCTGATCCCCGAGCCCGAGCGCCGGCCCACAGACGACAACGCTGATGACCACGCGGAACCGGAACCGGGTTCACCGCCAGCAAGTCGCCATGATCCGGAACCTCGCCGACCCCTCCTCGGCGATCAGGCAGCTCGGACGACGCCAGGAGCTAGAACTGTAGAACATTTAGTTCTACAGTAGTGTCCATGGAACGCATCGGTGTCCGGGAGCTGAACCAGAACACGAGCCAGGTGTTGGCTCGGGTCAGCGGCGGCGAGACTGTCGAGATCACCGATCGCGGGCACCCGATTGCCCGACTTGTTCCGGTGGGCGACGACAGGTCGGTGTTGGCCAAGTTGGTAGCGGCAGGGCGGGCCGTCTCCCCGACCGGCGGCGGCTCTGTGCCACTTCCACCGAAGCTCGGTGACGAAAGTGTGGACGTGGCCGCTTCGCTCGCTGCGATGCGCGACGAGGAGCGCTGGTGATTTATCTCGATTCAGCTGCCGTCGTCAAGCTGGTTCGGCAGGAGGTATGCAGCGTCGAACTTGTCTCCTGGCTCAACAAGCACGACGATGTGCCGCTGGTCTCCTCCGCCCTCGTCGAGGTGGAAGTGCCCGGAGCGCTGCGTCGATCAGCCCCGCAAGCGTTGATCGGAGTGCCAGCTGCCGTTGGACGACTGTTCCGACTGGAGATCGACAGTACGATCCGTGCGACCGCAGCCGCCTTCGCCGAGCCGACGCTCCGCAGCCTCGATGCCATCCATCTGGCGACCGCCCAAGTGCTGACCAACGAGTCCGGCACGGCACTCACCGCCTTCGTCACTTACGACCGACGGCTACTCGAATGCGCCAAAGAAGCAGGACTACCCGTAGCAAGCCCCGGCCAAGACTGACACAGATCCCCCATCCTGCTGCGGAGTCTGGCCGCCGTGTGGCATCGCGGCCACGGCTGCGGCCTGCGCACCTGCGCACCCTCCGGGCCGCGGCCAGTGGCGCGGTCGTCAACTCCGCCAGCCAGCACGGTCGTTCGTGCAGGGCCGTGTGCGCGGCCCGGAGCAGCCAGCTCGCCGGCTCGGGCCGCGGCCGGTCCCCGTACACCTGGTCGAGATAGTCCTCCGCCGGCCGCCGGCGGGCCTCGGACATGAACCGGCGGGCGTCCTGGACCGCGCCGGCCACCACCGGATCGTCCGACGCCAGCCCATGGGCGCACGGCTCGATCAGCGTCAGCGACCGGACCTGGTCGGGCCGGGCGGCGGCGGCCACCGTCGCCACCGTTGCGCCGTACGAGTGCCCGACCAGGTGGGCGCCGCCGGCCAGCAACCCGAGCACGTCCTCGGCGTCGACGACGTAGTCGCTGGTCACGTCGGCGTCCCGGAGATCCGGGCTGGCGCCGAAACCCCGCCGGTCGGGCAGCAGGACGCGCCGCGCCCGGGCCAGCGGCCGCTGCCGCTCGAAGGCCCGGGCTGCCCAGCTCAGCGTGCCGTGGATCAGGATCGCCGGGGTCGCCTCGGCGGGTCCGTCCCAACTCGACACGCTGACCGGCGGCCGCGTGCCCGGACCCTGCCGGCCGGCCTCCGACGAACAGTTCGCCGGGGCCCGGCCGGTCACTTCCCGCCGCGCCTGCTCCGCAGGTGCCGCGGATACACGTTATGGACGAGGTACGCCGCGATCATCAGCCCGACGGTGAGGAAGATGCCGATGAGCGTGTGGGTGGTCATGCGTCGCTGATTCCCACTCGGCCGTCCGGTCAAGCGGCGTGCGCCGGTGGAGATCAGCGCGGCAGCGGCGGCTGCCAACCGTCCCGGTAGCGCACGCCGTGCGGCCGCAGCCGGACCTGGTCGTGCACCGTGCCGGCCACCGGCTCCGTGCTAATCAGGTCCGGCCGGTCCACCACCACGCAGACCTGCTCCCCCGGCCACCACCAGCCGCAGGATCGGGCCAGGGTGGCCCACTCGTCCAGGTGCGCGGCCTCGTCCGGCCCGTACCGGGCGAGGCCCAGCCGGCGTAGCGTGTCGTAGTAGCCGATCCAGAAGGCGTCCTGCTGCCCGTACCAGCAGACCGCCACGGGCCCGTCGCCGGCCAGCGCCGCCCGCACCGGCAGGTAGTACCCGTGCGCGAGGCTGCGGTGCAGCGTGGCGCGTACGCCCTGGTGCAGCACGACGGCCAGCGGTACGCCGACCTCCAGCGCGTGCAGCGGCTCCAGCTCCGGCCACGGCTCCCGCTTCTTCCCGCGGCGCATCGGCGAGAGTTCCGGATCGGGGTACGTGGTGCCGTCACTCAGCGCGGCACGCAGCTGGGACCCCAGCATGGCCAGGTCGCTGGCCAACGGTGGCGGGCCGGCCGGGGCGGGATCGCGGATCCACGCGTAGAGCTGGTCGAGGGTGGGCCAGCCGGCGATCAGCGGGCGGACCTTGGCCGGCGAGTCCACCCACTCGAACCGGGGACGCGGCCGTCCCGCCCGGGCGTAGATGGCGCTGAGGGATTCTTCGGCGGTGGGCCTGTCGGCCGGTTCGGTGCACAGGGCGTGGTCGAGCCATTCCTGGCGGATCCGGAGTGCCTGCTGCCACAGCTCGGCTGGGCCACTGCGTACGGGATGCGGAGGCGTCGCGGCGACACTGCGCCGCGCGGCGGCGCTCATCGCGCCGGGGCGTCGCCGCCCTTCCGGTAGGAGATCATGTATCGACTATGACCCGGACCGCGGCGCCGCCGCAACCCCTTACCTCGCGAGTCATCCCGGTCCGGGATCGGCGCCGGCGAGGAGTCGCCGGAGGCGGGCCGGATCGGCGATCGCGTCGATGCGGGTGATCGTGTCCGCCACCACGGTGAAGCCCATGACGGTCACCGGCCGCCCGTGCACGACGACCAGCATCCCGGCCGCGCCGTTGACCAGCACCGGGCGCAGCTCGGCGGCGGGCGCCGCGAGCCACTGCCGCAGCCCGCTGGTCGCCTGCCGGGCGACCGCGGCCGCGCCGCGCAGCATCATCGAGGCCTCGGGGGCGCCCGCGTCGGTACGCAGCAGCGCGTCCGGGTGCAGCACCGCGACCAGCGCGTCGAAGTCACCCCGCCGGGCCGCGGCGAAGAACGCGTCGACCAGCCGCCGTTGTCGTACCAGATCCGGGGCCGGCGCCCGCGCGCCGGCGACCCGGTGCCGAGCCCGGCTGGCCAGCTGCTTCGCGGCGTTCGGCGACCGTCCGACGATGCCGGCGATGCGGTCGAAGGGCAGGTCGAACAGGTCGTGCAGGACGAACACCAGCCGTTCGTCGGGGCTCAGGGTGTCGAGCACGACCAGGAGGGCGAGGCCGACCGAGTCGGCCAGCAGCGCCTGCTCCTCCGGCTGCGGGTGCCCGACCGGGCTGACCACCGGGTCGGGCAGGTGGTCCGGCAGGGACTCCTCGCGCCGGTGCGCGCGCGAGCGGAGCATGTTCAGGCAGACCCGGGCGAGCACCGTGGTGAGCCACCCGCCCAGGTTCCGCACGTCGTCAGCGCCCGAGCGGCTCAGCCGCAACCAGGTGTCCTGCACCGCGTCGTCGGCCTCGGTCAGCGACCCGAGCATCCGGTACGCCACCGCCCGCAGGCGTGGCCGGTGCTCCTCGAAGCGATCGGCCAGCCACTCGCTGTCGTTCAAACGATTCTCGTCCTCGTGTTCGGGTCCCTGCCAGATTGACGCGCCTCGCGTCGTCGACGTGACGTCCGGCGCTCCCCGGCCGCGGTCAGGAGTCCACGCCCGCCGGCTGATGGATGGGGACGCTGAGCCGGTTGAAGGCGTTGATCGTGGCGATCTCGATGAGCAGACCGGCGAGACCGCGCTCGTCGTAGTGGGCGGCCGCGGCGTCCCAGACCTCGTCGGGGACCGGGTCGGTGGCGTCGGCGAGCCGCGTGGCGGCCTCGGTCAGCGCCAACGCGGCCCGCTCGGGGTCGGTGAAGCAGCGCGCGTGCCGCCAGGCGGCGACCGCGGCGACGCGCTCGTCGCTCGCACCCGCCTGCCTCAGCTGCAGCGCGTGCATCCCGGTGCACACGCTGCAGCCGTTGATCTGGCTCGCCCGCAGCCGGATCAGCTGGGCGGTCTGCTCGGGGACCGCGTCGGTCCGGCCGGCCGCGTTGAACGCGATCAGCGCCTTCACCGCCTCCGGTACGAGCAGCCCGACGCTGGACATCCGTGCCTGCATGGTTGCCTCCGCGGCTCTCCGTGCCGGCCCTGGACCGGCGGTTGATCGTGTCCACCGGGATGACCCGCGGCGCGGCGGCGAGGTAACAGCACGGGCCGAAAATTCTTTCCCGCGGCGCTGTCGAATCCGCCCGGCCCGTTCGACATCCCGGTGGAGGACAATCGTGGATCTTGTGAGGGAGGACGACATGCCGCAGTACGCGGTTCTGATCTACCCGGCGGCCGACGACGCGCAGGCCGGACCGGAGGTCCTGCAGGCGCACGACCGGCATGCCGCGGAGCTGGAACGGTCCGGTGGCCTGGTGGCGGCGTTCGCGCTGGAGCCGGACGCGACCGCGACGTCGATCCGCGCCGACGCGGTGACCGACGGGCCGTTCGTGGACGCCAAGGAGGTCGTCGCGGGCTTCTACGTGATCGAGGCGCCCGACCTGGACGCCGCGCTGCGGATCGCCGGCGCGAACCCGGCCGTCGCGCAGGGCGGCGGCGTCGAGGTCCGGCCGGTCGAGGGCAGTTTCGTCCGCCCGACGGCGGGTGGATGACCGGCCGGGAACCGGCGTCCGCCGCCCGGGCGGTGGCCGACGCGCACCGTCGCGGCTGGGGCCTGGTGCTCGCCGCGACGGTGCGCGTCGCCCGGGATCTTGACCTGGCCGAGGAGTGTGTCCAGGAGGCGTACGCGGACGCCCTGACGGCGTGGCCCGCGGCCGGCGTCCCGGCCGAGCCGGTCGCCTGGCTCACCACCACGGCCCGGCGCCGTGCCATCGACGCGATCCGGCGGGACCGGGTCTACCGGAGCAAGCTCGCCCTGCTGGTACGTCCGGGCGACGAGAGCGACGAACCGGCTCCCGCCGTACCGGCGGAACCCGCCCTGCGGGCGCCGGCGGACCTGCCGGACGAGCGCCTACGGCTGATCTTCATGTGCTGCCATCCGGCGCTGGCGCCGGAGGTTCAGCCGGCGCTCACGCTGCGGCTGGTGTGCGGGCTGACCACCGCGGAGGTCGCCCAGGCGTTCCTGGTCTCCGAGCCGACGATGGCGGCCCGGTTGACCCGGGCGAAGAAGAAGATCTCCGCCGCCCGGATCCCGTTCCGTGTTCCGGCGGCGGCCGAGCTGCCGGCCCGGCTCGGGGCGGTCCTCGGGGTGATCCACCTGCTGTTCACCACCGGGCACACCGCCCCGTCCGGCGCGGCGCTGGTCCGGGCCGAGCTGACCGGTCAGGCCCTGCACCTGGCGCGGATGCTGCGCGCGCTGGCGCCGGACGAGCGGGAGGTGTGCGGGCTGCTCGCGCTGCTGCTGGTCACCGACGCCCGGCGCGGCACTCGGGTGGACGACCGGGGCCGGCTGCTGCGGCTGGACCAACAGGATCGCTCCCGGTGGGACCGGGCCGCCATCGCCGAGGCGCACGAGCTGATCGTGGCCGCCCTGCGGGGCGGCCGGCCGGGACGGTACGCGCTGCAGGCCGCGATCGCCGCCCTGTACGCCCAGGCACCGACCTTCGAGCAGACCGACTGGCCGCAGATCCTCACGCTCTACGACGAGCTGCTGGCGGTGTGGCCCTCTCCGGTCGTGCGGCTCAACCGCACCGTGGCGCTGGCACAGGTCGCCGGTCCCGAGCACGCCCTGCGCGAGATCGAGCGGTTGGAGCACCATGGACGGCTCGCCGGCTACCGGTACCTGCCCGCGGTCAAGGCGGACCTGCTCCGGCGGCTGGGCCGGACCGCCGAGGCCGCCCTGGCCTACGGGCAGGCGTTGGAGCTGACCGGCAACGACGGTGAGCGGGAGTTCCTGTCCCGACGCCTGAACGGCGGCTGATCGGCGTCGAATCTCCCGATCGGCGGCGCGGCGGGGCTCAGGACCGCCGGTGAAGATTGCGATCGCGGGGTCGTACTCGTCGACGATCAGGGTCACCAGATCGATCCGCATTCGACCAGCCTAGGGACCGGAGTGACCTCGTCCTGGCCGGTCCCCGGGCTCCGGTCAGGGTTGGATGTTCTCCAGGTCCGCCAGCAGGCTCGGGTGCTTCGGCGCCCACCCCAGCGCCTCCCGGGTGTGGGCGCTGGACGAGGGCTGGTCGGCCGCGAAGATGCCGCCGAGCGGGCCGTAGGTCTCCGCCGACACCTCCCGGACCGGCAGGCCCAGCCGCCGGCCGATCACCGCGGCGATGTCGCGTACCCGGTCTCCCTCGTCGGCCACCGCGTGCCAGGAGGTGCCGGCCGCCGCCCGCTCCAGGGCCAGCCGGAACAGGACCGCCGCGTCGAGCGCGTGCACGGCGGGCCAGCGCTGGGTGCCGTCACCCGGGTAGCCGGACACCCCGGTCTGCCGGGCGATGTCGGTCAGCAGGCCGGCGAACCCGCCCCGGCCCTCGTTGTGCACGGTGCGCGGCAGCCGGATGGCGGCGCTGCGTACGCCCTGTGCGGCCAGGTCCAGCACGGCCGCGACCGCGCGGCCGCGACCGCCGACCGGCCCGTCGACGATCGGCGGGTCGTTCTCGGTCGAGGCCCGGCCCGGTACGGCGGGCGTGCCGGAGACCGTGACGAAGGGCCGGTCGCTGCCGATGAGTTCCTCGCTCAGGGCGGCGAGGGCGGCGCCCTCGGTGGCGACCGCCTTCGCGACGGCCTCGGCCGTGCTGAAGTCGTGGTCGAACGCCAAGTGGATCACCCCATCGGCGCGGGCGGCCCCGGCGCGCAGGACGTCGAGGTCGGCCAGGCCGCCCCGGATGGTCTCGGCGCCGGCCTTCTCGGCGGCCGCGGCGGATGCGTCGGATCGGGTGAGCGCGAGGACGGTGTGGCCGTTGCTGAGGAGTTCGGCGACGACGGCGGAGCCGATCAGGCCGGTGCCGCCGGTGATGAAGACGTGCATGGACATCTCCCGCAGGTGATGGGACTCTTGTCCCATCACCCTACCAGAGTGATGGGACAAAGGTCCCGTCGCCTATGCTGGGACCATGGGTCGATGGGAGCCGGGGGCACGCGAGCGCCTCGTCGTGGCCGCCGTCGACCTGTTCACCGAACAGGGGTACGACGCCACGACGGTCGCCCAGATCGCCGAGCGGGCCGGGGTCACCAAGAGCACCTTCTTCCGACACTTCCCGGACAAGCGCGAGCTGCTGGTGGCCGGCCAGGAGATGCTGAGCCGGCTGCTGGCCGAGGGGATCGCCGAGGCGCCGGCGGACGCCAGCCCGCTCGCGGCGGTGGCCGCCGGCCTCGAACGCGCGTCGGCCGCCATGGGCCCGATGAACCGGCAGCTCGGGCCGCGACTGAAGGCCGCCATCGCCGCCAGCGCCGAACTGCAGGAGCGGGACGCGCTCAAGAGCGTCAGCCTCGCGGCCGCGATGACGGCCGCCCTGGTCGCCCGCGGCGTACCCGACCCAACCGCGGCCCTCGCGGGCGAGCTGGGAGTGTTGGCGTTCAAGCGCGGCTACGCGGACTGGTCCGAGGGCGACCACGACGCCAATGACGAGCTCGCACCGTACGCCCTGGCGGCCCTGGACGAACTGCGCGCCGCGAGCGCGTCGCTGGGCTGACCGGCGAGCCTCCAGAGGTGCCACATGAGTGAGTCGTTCTATTCGCACGCGAGGCTGTACGACCTGATGTTCCCGGGCGGCGGCCCTGCCGTCGGCTTCTACCGGGCCGCCGCCGACCGGTACGGCGGGCGCGTGTTGGAGCTCGGGTGCGGCACCGGACACAAGCTCGTCCCGATCGCGTCCGACGGGCACCCGTGCGTCGGCCTGGACTTCTCGGCGGACATGCTGGCGCAGGCTCAGCGGAAGGCGAACGAGCGCGGCATTGTGGTCGAATGGCTACGGGGCGACATGCGGGGCTTCGAGCTGGGTCGCACCTTCGACTTCGTGTTCATCGCAGCCAATTCCCTGCTGCATCTGCACGAGACAGAGGATCTGGTGAGCTGCTTCCGGGCGGTTCGACGGCACCTCGCGCCTGGGGCTCGATTCGTCTTCGATGTGTTCAACCCGAGCGTGCGCCTGCTTGCCGCCGCCGATGGCGTCCGGCGCACCCGGGAGTCGTTGTCGTTCGTGGATCCCGACCGTGGCACCGTCAGCGTCGAGGTCAGTGAGATCTATGATGCGCCAGCACAGGTCACCCGCGGCACGTGGCACCTCTCGACCGACGCCGAGCCCGACTTCGTCGTCGCGCCACTCGAAATCAGGAGCATCTTCCCGCAGGAGTTGCCGCTGCTGCTCTCGGCCGGCGGCCTTCGTCTCGTCGAGCGCTCCGGCGACTGGTCCGGTCGACCCCTCGCCGCGGACTCACCGCTCCAACTCTGCATCTGCGAGTCCGCCTGACGGCACTGCTCCCGGATGCCAGATGTCGGGGCGGCCGGCGGTAGATTCGCGGCCGCAACGCTTCCGACGGAAAGGCCAACGGGGATGGACGCCAGGACCGAAGAGCTGCGGAACGCGCACGATGTGCTTTCGGAGTGGTACGCGGAGAACCTGTCGGGGGCGCTCGACAGCATGCCCGTCGAGCGGGCCATGCTCGACCTGTTCGCCGAGCTGACCCTGGCCGTCGGCGCCGAGGTCGCTGACGTGGGCTGCGGCACCGGACGCCTGCTCCCCTATCTCGCGGGCCGGGGCCTGTCGCCGCGGGGCGTGGATCTGTCTCCCCGGATGGTGGAGGTGGCGCGACGGGAGAACCCCGGCTTCGCCTACGAGGTCGCCGACCTGCGCGCGCTGCCGTTCGAGGACGCCTCCCTGGCCGGGGTGGTGTGCTGGTTCTCGCTGATCTATCTGGCGCCGGACGCCAGGGTTCCGGCCTTCGCCGAACTCGCCCGGGTGGTCCGGCCGGGCGGTTACCTGGTGACCGCCTTCAAGCACGGCGACGGCACCGTGCACCGCAACGCTCCCGGCAGCCGCGTCGAAAGGTTCGGCATCGACTTCGACCGGTACTGGCTCTCCGCGCGGGAGATGCAGGAACGCTTCGCCGCCGCCGGCTTCGCCCTGATCTTCCAGGGCAGTACGCCGCCGGAGGAGTCGTACCCCCCGTACGGCTACATGCTGGTCCGCAGGACCGACTCCGGACGTTCGTAGCCGCAGCGCGTCGGGGCCGCCCCAGGCACTACCCAAGCGAAAATCGCTCGCTTATAGGCTCACCGGCGTGCGACGTCACCTGCCCGTGCACCGTGCCCTGATCACCGCGGCCGTCATGGTGATCGTCCTGGTGAGCGGAACGGCCGGCTGCGGCCACCAGGACACCCGACACTCTGGGTCCGCCTCACCCTCCGGCCAGCCGACGCGGCAGCCGGGCGAGGCGCTGGCCCCGCCCGGAGGCTCCCCGGCGCAGGGCCGGGCGGCCGTGCCGAGTCCCGGGGTCGGGCCGACGTCACCGGGCTTCCCGACGACCCCGGCGCCGCAGCCGGTGGCCATCCGCGGCGGAGCGGCCGCGCCGATCTACCACCGCCTGCCGGTGCACCAACCGGTTGCCTTCCTGACCATGGACGACGGCCAGGTCCAGCTACCCGGCGCGCCGGCGCTGATGCGCACGGTCCACGTCCCGTTCACGATGTTCCTCATCGCCCCGGTCGCCGCCGGGAACCCCGAGTTTTTCCGGCAGCTCGTGGCCGCCGGCGGCGTGATCGAGGACCACACGCTCACCCACCGGAGCCTGCGCGGGCTGCCCTATCCGATCCAGCGTCGCGAGATCTGCGGCGCGCGCGACAGCCTGCGGGCCACGTTCGGCGCCCCGCCCAGGTTCTTCCGCCCGCCGTACGGCAACTACGACCACAACACCCTCGCCGCCGTGCACGACTGCGGCCTGGAGGCCGCGTTCCACTGGTCGGAAACCGTCCGAGAGGGCAAGGTCTTCTACCAGACCCCCGATCACCGGATCCAGCCCGGCGACATCATCCTGATGCACTTCCGGTCGACCTTCGTCCAGGACGTGACCGCCGCGCTGACCGCCATTCGCGCCAGCGGGCTCACCCCGGCGCTGCTGGAGGACTACATCCGCTGACCGGGCTCACAGTCGCTCCCGGACCTCCATGAGGGCGAAGCCGAGCAGGTTGAGCCCCCGCCAGCGCGACGGGCGGGCCGCGTCCGGGTTCGTGGCGGCCATGCCGATGCCCCAGATCCGGTCGTACGGGCTGGCCTCCACCAGGACCTTGCGGCCGGTGGCGGTCAGGAACCCGGCCAGCTCCGGGTGCTGGCCGAACTTGGCGAGGGTTCCGGCCACCACGATGTCGTACCGGGCCGCCGTCCACCGCTCCTCGTCGAAACCGCGGACCTTGCGACCGGCCGCCTTCGCCGCACCGGGGCTCGCCGCGCGCAGCACGGCGGCCAGGCCGTCGGGGTCGCCGAACAGCCTCGCCTTCTGCGCCATCATCCAGTGCTCGGCGCTCGGATACGACACACCGTCCACAGTGAATGTCACCGGCCACCACTGGCTCAGGCAACCGGCGCCGATCACGCCCGTGCGGGTCGGCTTGTGTCCCCAGAACGGCATGAGGTCCAGCGGCTCGCCGGCGGCCTCGGCCGCCCGCAGCCGGTCCAGGCGCTGCTCGGGGGTCGGCCGCTCGGGCGCCAGACGATCGGAGGTAGGCCGGTCGGAGGTAGGCCGGTCGGGCATCAGCGGGCTCCCATCGGGATGGTCAGCAGGGTGTCGATGGCGGTACGGGCGGCCGCCAGGCGCTCGCGGCGGGACCCGCGTACCTCGATCCACGGTTCGGTGCGGGCCCCGAGCGCCTGCCGGAACCGGTCGGTCATCCAGCCGCGCAGGTGCTCGCCGTCGCGGGTGCCGTCCTGCACGAACGGGATGTCGTCGGCGGTGAGGATGTACAGCGCGTACGAGCGGGCCGCGGCGAGCCCGGCCACCCGCGGCGAGGCGGCGCCCAGATAGCGTTCGTGCCAGATGGACGTGGCCAGGGCGTCGGTGTCGCAGATCAGCAGCCGTCCGCCCCGGCGGGCGGCGGCGTCCTCGTCGGCCTGCTGGCGGCAGGCGATGTGGACGAAGTCGTCGGTGTCCCAGTCGATCGTCGGCGCCTGCGCCAGCCGCCGCTCGCAATACGTCCGCCCGTACTCGGGCACCCAGTCGCAGCCGTAGTGTTCGGCCAGGTCCCGCGCCAGCGTGGTGGTGCCGGTGGACTCCGCGCCCAGCACGCAGACCCGGCGCACGAACCAGGCCCGCACCGCGGGGGCGAGGAACCGGGCGGTGGCCCACGGATCGGCGCGGACGGCCGTACCGGAGATCGGGAAGCGGGTCCGGCCCGGGTCGACGCTGACGTGCCGGGCACCCATGAAGGCCGCGTACCGGGGCCCGTACTCCTCGGAGCTGAACACCAGGTCCGGGCCGCGCCCACCGAGCAGCCCGATGGTGCGCTGCGCCCACGCCCGCGACGTCGCCTCCCCCTGGTCGTCGGGGATGTCGTCCGGGGTGACCAGCACGGTGGCCCCGGGGTGCAGGTCCCGCAGCACGCCGGCGCGGACATCCGCCGGCATCGGGTCGTCGGGACGGGCGCACACGATCACCGTGACCCGGTCGGCGCCGGCGCAGGCGGTCTCGATCAGGTACGAGTGGCCCCGATGCGGGGGCAGGAACTTGCCCACGACGACCGCTACCGGCGCGCGCGTCGGGTCACCGGCCGGCGCGCGCGTCGGGTCACCGGCCGGCGCGCGCACCGCGGCACCGGCAGCGACGCTGGCCGGGCCATCGCCACGCGCGCTCACCGGGCCACCGCCAGGGCGGTCGCGGCCGACTCGGCGGGCCGGCGCAGCTCGGCACGCCAGTCGCGCAGGCCGACCAGGCACATGACGATGAACAGCGGCTGCAGCGCCGCGGTCAGGTAGAGGTGCTGGGTGGCGTACATGATGGTGTACGCCACGTCGACGGCGACCCAGCACCACCAGTTGCCCAGCAGCTTGCGGGTCAACATGTACTGCGCGATCAGCGACACCGTCGTGGTGGCCGCGTCCGGCAGCGGCGCGGCGTCGGAGACCGCCGCCATCGCCCACCACAGTCCGAGGGTCCCGACCAGGCCGATCCCGGTCAGCACCAGCGTCTCCCGCCGGCCGGCGCGGGTCACCGGCAGCCTGCCGCGCCGGTCTCCGCCACGCAGCCACCAGTACCAGCCCGCCACGCCCAGCGCCAGGTAGATCAGTTGCAGACCGGCGTCCAGGTAGAGCCGGGAGGTCCAGAACAGGGTCAGCCAGCACGCGCAGTTGGCGATGCCGACCGGCCACGCCCAGACGTTCTGCCGGACGTACAGCCACACCGACAGGCCACCGGTGGCGAATCCGGCGATCTCGATCCATGACATGCCGACATCATGACTCAATCTGAGTCTCGACACAACTCAGTTTGAGTAGGATGGTGGGATGAGCGCCGACGCCGACGAACAGTCCTTCCTGGCCGACTACGACCCGCGCGCCTTCCCGCCGGTCGCCGTCACCGTCGACCTGGCGGTGCTGACCGTCCGGGACGGCCAGCTCTGCGCGCTGCTCATCCGCCGCGGCGCCCACCCGTACCGCGGCCGGTGGGCCCTCCCGGGCGGCTTCGTGGGCGCCCGGGAGGACCTCGACGCCGCCGCCCGCCGCGAGCTGGCCGAGGAGACCGGCCTCGACGGCCACGCCCACCTCGAACAGCTCGCCAGCTACGGCGCCCCCGACCGAGACCCCCGGATGCGCGTCGTCTCCGTGGCCTACCTCGCGCTGGCGGCCAACCTGCCCCGCCCGGTCGCCAGCACCGACGCCGCCGACGCCCGGTACTGGCCGGTGGCCGATCTGCGCGACGGCGAGCACCCGGCGCTCGCCTTCGACCACGACCGGATCCTCGCCGACGGAGTCGAGCGGGCCCGCGCCAAGCTCGAGTACACCAGCCTGGCCACCACCTTCCTCGAGGAGCCGTTCACCATCGCCGAGCTGCGCCGCGTCTACGAGGCCGTCTGGGGCGTCGAGCTGCACCCGGCCAACTTCCGCCGCAAGGTGCTGTCCACCCCGGGCCTCGTGGTGCCCACCGGCGAGGAACGCGCCACCGGGCGCGGCTGGGCCGAGCTGTACACCCGCGGCGCCACCACGAACCTGCACCCGGCGCTGCTGCGCCCCCGCCCGGCGGCCTGACAACGCCGAGAGGGCGCCGCCCCGGACGCCAGCACCAGGGCCCGGCTGCCCGAGCCGGATCAGGACAGCAGCTCGACGTACCCGCCGCCGCCGTGCACCCGGATCCGCTGGCCGTCCCGGATCAGCCGGGTGGCGTCCGGCACGCCCACCACGGCCGGCAGGCCGTACTCCCGGGCGATCACCGCGCCGTGGGTCATCTGACCGCCCACCTCCGTCACCAGGCCGGCGACGGCCACGAACAGCGGCGTCCAGCTCGGGTCGGTGTAGGCCGTGACGAGGATGTCGCCGGGCTCGAGGTCGGCCCGGGCCAGGTCCAGGACGACCCGGGCCCGCCCCTCCACGGTCCCGGTCGAGACCGGCAGTCCGACCAGGGCGCCGGGCGGCACGTCCGCCCGCCGGTACGCGCCGGTCAGCGCCTCGCCGTCGGAGGTGAGCACCCGGGGCGGCGTGAGCGCCTGCCAGGTCCGGAACTCCTCCCTGCGCCGCCGGATGAGCCCGTCGTCCACCCGGTGCGTCCGGGAGACGTCGTGGAACTCGGCGAAGGTGAGGAAGAAGACGTCCTCCGGGTCGGCCAGCACGCCCGCCCGCACCAGGCGCTCGGCCTCGGCCAGCAACGCCTGCTTGTAGACGAAGTAGCGGCTGATGATGCCGTACTTCGGGTACTCCCGGTAGCCGATGAAGGTCCGGACCCGCTCGATCATCCGCCCGGTCTCCTCGGCCTTCCGCTCGCCGTCCGGCAGGGCCCGCAGGCGGGCCAGCACCTCCCGCGCCTTGGCCTCCGCCACCTGCCGGCCCTGCTCGAAGCGCCGCCGGGCGGCGCCGGGTTCGAAATTCCGGACGTGGTCGAGGAGCACCGGTACGAGGGTGCCGGGCCGCTCCCGCCAGCGCGGCCGGGTGATGTCGATCTCCCCGACGCAGCGCATGCCGTACCGGTCGAGGTAGGCCTCGATGGCGTCCCGGGCCTCGGCCCCACCCGGGAGCTTCGGCAGCTCGTCCAGGAACGGCTCGGCGCTCCCCTCGGGGACGCCGCGCAGGAACGCCACCACCTCCGGGTACGGGCGGATCGCGTCGGCGACGTCCAGGAGCGCCAGCCCCATCTCCGAGGTGACGTTGCCGGGAGCGGACAGCGTGAGGGTGTCGGCCGCGTTCGGCTCGCCCAGCCACTCCCCCAGCCTGTCGTTGAGCCACCAGGTGGCCTCCATGCCGGCCATGATCGCCTGCATGCTCTCCCGATCGGTGAGCACCCGCTTGTGCTCCTCGAAGGCCGTCAGCAGGAAGTCGAACAGCGCCGGCCCGGACACCGTCCCGACCTCGCGCCGCAACGCCGCGAGGGACGCCTGGTTGCGCTCGATCAGCCCGGCCACGATGGCCGGCTCGGTCTCGATCGACCCCGCCGTGTGGCCCGCCGGCGGCCCGGCGGGGCCGGTGTCCGGCACCAGCGGGACGAAGCCGTCGCGGTCGAGGACGGTCTCCAGGGCGTCCCGCATCAGCGGATCGGCCCGGCCCATCAGCTCCAGCAGCCCGGCCCGGGCCGCCGGCGAGGTCAGCCGCGGGGTGGCGTCGACGAACAGCCGCCCGCCGGCCTCGTGGAACGGCGCCATGGCGGTGAGCCGCCACATCGACAGCCCCAGCGGCTTCATGGCGTCGGTCATCATCTGCTGGTGGCCGACCGACAGGTAGACGTGGTTCCTCCCGTCGCCGGCCGCCGGCACCGGGAACAGCGTGGTGATCGGCCGGCTCTGGACGATCCGGAAGTCGTCGCCGACCCGGCACCATTCGATGTCCTGGGGACGACCGAAGTGCGCCTCGATCCGCCGGCCCAGCTCCGCGAGCCGGACGGCCTGCGCGTCGGTCAGCGCGGGTTGCCGCTGCCGCGCCGGTTCGATCGCCTGTTCCCGCGTGCCGCCGCCGGGCGCCGCGAGAACGGCCCGCTGCTTGTCACCGATCGTCCGGGACAGCACCGCGCCGTCGCGCACGGTGAACACGTCCGGGTTCACCAGGCCAGCGACCAGCGCCTCCCCCAGGCCGAAGCTGGCGTCGATGGAGCTGACCGTCCGATTGCCCGTGACGGGGTCGGCCGTGAACAGGATGCCGGCCGCGTCCGGGACGACCATCCGCTGCACGACCACGGCCATCCGGACCGTCCGGTGGTCGATGCCGGCGCGCTGGCGGTAGGTCACGGCCCGCTCGGTGAACAGCGACGCCCAGCACCGGCGGACGTGTGCCAGCACCGCGTCCGGGCCCAGCACGTTCAGGTACGTGTCCTGCTGGCCCGCGAACGAGGCGCTCGGCAGGTCCTCGGCCGTCGCGCTGGACCGGACGGCGTATCCACCCTGGCCGCCCGGTCCCGCCTGGCCATCCGGCCCCGCCCGCTCGTCCAGCTCGGCGAGGGCGGCGGTGATCTCCGCCGTGAGCTCCGCCGGAATGGCGGTGCCCTCGACGGCCCGGCGCAGCTGCGCGCTGAGCGTCCGGACCGCCGCCCGATCGTCCGGGTCCAGCCGGACCAGCCGCTCCAGCCGGTCGTCGAGCTCCGGCGCCGCGGCCATGACCCGGGCGAAGGCGTCCGTCGTCACGCAGAAACCCGCCGGTACACCGACGCCGTCGATCCGCGCCAGCGCCCCCAGGTGCGCGCCCTTGCCGCCGACGAGCGCGACCCGCGTCTCGTCGATCTCGTGCAGCCCCACCACGTACGTTGACGGCAACAAACCCACGTCGTGTCCCCCATATTTTTCGCCGGTGTCGGGTACGGCCGACGATTCTGCGGCAGGACCGGGGTCTTGCCGCAAGCCCCCGGGTGCGGTATATGTTGAAAGTGGCAGGGAGGGTTTCCTCCCTGCCATCGCCGTCTCACCCACCGCCGGCCGCCGGCCGGGCCGGCCTTCACTCGTGGCCGGTCTCCGCGTGCCGCCGCAGCGGTGACGCGTCACCGACGAGCCAGAGATGACCGTACGGGTCAAAGAAGCCGCCCTGCCGGTGCGTTCCCCACGGCATCTCGTGGTCCCGCACCGGGTCGTGGTAGTTCGCGCCGGCCGCCGCGGCCCGCTCGGCGAACCCGTCCGGATCGTCCAAGAACACCTCGACCCGCACCGTCGTGCCACCGAGCGCGCCCGGGTTCTGCCAGCCGTTGTTCTCGGCCTCGGCGATGAAGAACGCGGCCCCTTGCGCCTCCAGGCCGATGACCGAGCCGAGATTCCACAACTCGGTGGCGCCGAGGGCGCGGGCGTACCACGCGGACGCGGCGGCCGCGTCCGGCACCGCGAGCATGAGCGAGATGACAGTCATCAGTCGGACGATACGCTCGAATCGCCGCGGGTCGGCCGCGCCGAGCGGGCCGGCACGCCGCGGCTCAGATCATCAGCCGGGACCGCTCAAGATCGCCCCAGCACTGGGCGATCCTCCCGTCGACGATGCGGTAGAGGGCGAATTCCCGGATGGTGACGGACCGGCCGGTCGGGCTGGTGGCCGTGTCGGTCAGGTGGGCGCTCAACCAGGAGCCGTCGATCAGCAGGTGGCGCAGGTCCCAGTGGAAGTCCGGAAGCGCCTCGACCACGTCGCCCAGCCCGGCACCGTAGGCGCGCAGCCCGTGGGGCCGGCCGTTCACCTCGACGTCCTCGGCCACGAACTCGGCCAGCTCGTCGAAGCGGTGCTCGTTGCAGCGCTGCAGGTAACGCCGATAGAACGCCTTCAGCTCCACGCGGTCGTGGTCCATCCCGGCCATGATGCCAGCGCCGGCCACGGCCGCATCCCGGGGCCGGCCGTCGAACCGGAGACATAGGATGCGCGGGTGAGCTTCGAGGTTGGCGCCGACGCGTACGGCCGGTTCATGGGCCGATATTCCGAGCCGTTGGCGGAGAGGTTCGTGGAGTTCGCGGGTCTCACGCCGGGGCAAAGCGCCCTGGACGTCGGCTGCGGGGCCGGCGCGCTGACCGCCGAACTCGTCGCGCGGCTCGGCGCCGGAGCCGTGGCGGCGGTCGACCCGTCGAACGCGCTCGTCGCGGCGGCCCGTACCCGCTTCCCCGAGGTCGACATCCGGCGCGCCGCCGCGGAGTCGCTGCCGTTCCCCGACGACGCCTTCGACGTCGCGTACGCCCAACTGGTCGTGCACTTCATGGCCGACCCGGTGGCGGGGCTGCGCGAGATGGCCCGGGTGACCCGGCCCGCAGGCGTGGTCGCGGCGTGCGTGTGGGACCACGCCGGTGGCAGCGGGCCGCTGGCGGTGTTCTGGCGGGCTGCCCTCGACCTCGATCCGCGGGCGCACGACGAGTCGGGCCTGGCCGGCGCGCGGGAGGGGCACCTGGCCGAACTGTTCGCGGCCGCTGGCCTGCGCGACATCGAGTCGACGGTCCTGACGGTCCGGACGACCTTCGCGGACTTCGCCGAATGGTGGGAGCCGTTCACCCTCGGGGTGGGTCCGGCTGGTGCGTACGTCGGCGGGCTCGACGAACGGGACCGGGACGCGCTGCGGGCCCGGTGCGCCGCGTCGCTGCCCCGGGAGGGGCCCATCGAGATCGCCGCCTCCGCCTGGGCCGCGCTGGGCCACGCAGCCTAACCGGCGTCGCGCCCGGCCGGCGGGTCGACCCGTACGCCGGCGCGGGCGGCTCGCTCGGCACCCCAGTCGTAGAGCGCCTGCAGCACCGGCGCGAGGCTGCGGCCATCGTCGGTGAGCCGGTACTCGACGTGCGGCGGCACGGCCCCGTGGTCGGTCCGGACGACGAGCCCGGCCGCCTCGAGTTCCCGCAGGCGCTGGGTCAGCACCTTCTCGCTCACGCCGGGGATGCGCCGGCGCAGTTCCCCGTACCGGTGCATGCCCTCCTTGAGGTACGCCAGGATCACCGTGCGCCACTTGCCGCCGAGCAGGTCGACGGTCAGCTCCACCGGGCAGCGGTACCGCTCGGTCATTCCTGCCTCCGTACGGGTACGCACCAAACGGTGCGTACTTGATCATTCACGGTCGGGCGTGCTGGGCTGGTGCCCATGGTGATCGAGTACATCAGGTACAAGCTGCAGCCGGAACGCCTGGACGGTTTCGAGGCCGCGTACGCCCGAGCCGCCGTGGCGCTGCGGGCCGCGCCGCAGTGTGTCGACTACGAACTCCTGCGCAGCACCGAGGACCCCAGCCGGTACGTCCTGCGGATCGAGTGGACCTCCGCCGAGGAGCACCTGCGCGGGTTCCGAAGCGGGCCGCACTTCGCCGAGTTCTTCGCCGAGATCCGGCCCTACCTGCCCGACATCGAGGAGATGACCCACTACGCACCCACGCCCGTCGCCGGGCCCGGTGGCGGCGCAATCAACTCGGTCTAGCATCACCGCGTCACGATCCATGGGAATGCCGTCATGGCGCCACGGCGGGTCGGACCCGCAGACTCGGGCCATGGTCGAGCCCGTCACCGTTGTCGCATTCCCGGGCGTGCAGTCGCTCGATGTCACCGGGCCGTGGGAGGTCCTGGCCGGGGCGAACCGGTACCGGGCCGCCCGGGGCGAGCCTCCGGGGTACGAGCTGCGGCTGGTCGGTACGGCGGCCGAGGTGGCGACCGAGAGCGGCCTGGTCCTCGTGGCCGGCCCCCTCGGCGCCCCGGTCGGCGCCGGCACCCTGGTCGTGCCGGGCGGCACCGCCGCGGCGGACCGCGCCGCGCACCCCGACCTCGTCGACTGGCTGCGGGCGTGCCGGCCGGCGCGCCTGTTGTCGATCTGCTCCGGGGCGTTCCTCTGCGCTCGGGCCGGGCTGCTCACCGGGCATCGGGTGGCCACCCACTGGTCGTTGTCCCGGGAACTCGACCGCCGGTTCGCCGACGTTGTTGTCGACCGGGACGCCCTCTACGTCCGCGACGGTCCGGTGTGGACGTCCGGGGGCGTCACGGCGGGGATCGACCTGGCGCTGGCCGTGGTGGCCCTCGACCACGGGCCACGGGTCGCCCAGGAGATCGCCCGCTGGCTCGTCATGTTCCTGCACCGCCCCGGAAATCAGGGCCAGTTCTCCGGCCCGGTGTGGTTGGAACGCGCCCGGGAGCAGCGGGTGGCCGCCGCTCAGCGCATCATCGACGCCGAGCCGGCGGCCGCCCACCGGGTGGACGAGCTCGCCGCACGGGCCGCCATGTCACCCCGGCACTTCCAGCGCCTGTTCGCCCGCGAGACCGGGCTGAGCGTCGGGCGGTACGTCACCGAGCTGCGCCTGGAGGTCGCCAAGCGGCTCCTCGCCCAGTCCGACCTCACCCTCGACGCGGTCGCGGCCCGGTCGGGGCTCGGCTCCGCGGAGTCGCTCCGGAGGGTGTTCGGCGACCGGCTCGACACCACCCCGGGCGCATACCGCGCCCGCTTCTCGACCCGCTGACCGCGGCGCCATCCGCGGACCCCGACCGGAGGGACGTACCGATGACCCGTGTCGTCATCCCGCTCTACGAGCGTTTCACCGCGCTGGACGTCATCGGCGCCTACCAGCCGCTGGCGCTGGCCCCCGGCATCGACGTGGTGCTGGCCACCGAGCGGACCGGTCCGGTCCGCGACGACTGCGGGACGGCCGCGCTGATGGCCGACTCGACGCTGGCCGAGGTCGAGGCGGCGGACGTCCTGGTGGTCCCGGGCGGACCCGGAACCATCCAGGCGCTCGCCGGGCCGTTGCCCCGCTGGATCGGGCGGATCCACGAGACCACGAGGTGGACCACCTCGGTCTGCTCCGGCTCGATCCTGCTGGCGGCGGCCGGGCTGCTGACCGGGCGCCGGGCCACCAGCCACTACCGGGCGGCGCAGGAGCTGACCCGCTTCGGCGCCCACCCGACGGACCAACGGGTCGTCGAGGAGCCGGCTGCGCGGATCATCACCGCCGCGGGGGTCTCCAGCGGCATCGACATGGCGTTGCGGCTGGTCGAGCTGCTCACCGACGCGACGACGGCCCAGGCCGTCCAGCTCTGGATGGAGTACGACCCGCAACCACCGTACGACAGCGGCCACCCGGCCCGGGTGACCGCCGAGGTGCTGGCGCGGGCGGCGGCGTACGAGAGCGCGGCGCGGATCGCCCCACCGGGGCCGCCCGGTCGCCCCGCTCAACCCCGGTGAGGGCCGCCGGCACGGATCACAGGTGCTGGGCTCGCCATCGGTTCGCCTCGGCCTCCATCGCGGTCTGCTCATCGACCGCGACCGCGCGGACCGTCCCGCGCAGCGTCCACGTCGCCCACAGCTGGACCAGTACGACGGCCACGACCACGCCGGCCAGCAGCGCCAGCGCGGCCAGCGCCGAAAGCCGGTACGCCGCCGGTATCAGGGCTACGACGAGCACGGCGGCGGCCAGCAACACCCGGTCGAGGCGGCGGAGCCCGCGTAGCTCGATCGCCGCCAGGGCGAGCAGGAAGAGACTCACGCCACCGTAGAGGGTGGCTGGTCCCAGCGCGCCGTCGGCCCCACCACGCGCGGGCGACACGACCGCCAGCACCTGATTGAGGCCGAGGGCGAACAGGATGATTCCAACGACCAGCGGCAGGTGCAGGTAGCTGTAGATGTCCCGCGCGACCGGCAACCGCTCCGGGCCGCGGATCCCGTGCAGCTTCTGCTCCACGGCGAGGGGGATCCAGTCGAAGTACAGCCACCAGAGGCCGGCGATGACACCCACGCCCAGGACCGCCGCGAAGACGATCGGCAGGGTCAACGGCTGGCCGGGCCGGGCGCTGGCGCCGACACCCAGTGCGATCACCGACTCGCCCAGCGCCACCAGCACGATCAACGCGTGCCGTTCGGCCGCATGGCCCGCCGAGCGCAGGTACCACCCCGTCCGGCCCACCAGCAGGCCGCCCAGGTATTCGAAAAGCAGTGCGATGACCCACAACCCGAGCCGGACGTTCTGCGCCACGCCCTCCGGTGCGACCCGCTGCGGAACCGCCGCGGCCAGCAGGACGATTGCCGCGCTGATCAGGGCCGGTCCGATGAGCAGCAGGGTGGGGAGCACAGGCGTGTGTTCCAGCATCGCAACGGTCCACATCGTCGCCGTCTTCAGGAGCCAGGTGATCAGGTATGCCACGGCGAACAGCCATGGGCCGTAGAGGCCGCCCGGAATGTCATGGAAGGCCCCGGCCGCACTCAGCGCCAGCACGAAGATCGCGGCTACCAGGCAGAACCCGATGATCGGCATGACGCCCGAGTCGGCACGCACGGAATTACCTATGGTGACGAATCCCGTCCAGCACCACCACAGCAGAGCCAACACGAGCAGCGCCTCCAGCAGCCCCCGCATCCGCAGGTTGCTGCCGGTGACGCTCGTGACGTTGAGGAAGGCGAAGACGAAGATCAGATCGTAGAAGAGTTCCAACCGGGTGACCCGGGTGCCCGGGCCCCCCCAGTTGATCAGCCCGGACGCGCCTATTCGTCCCACTTCGGCAGTGTTTCACCTCACCGGGGGTCCCCGACCCCGAAGGCGCGATCTGCCGACACCGTGACGACCGCCCAGGCGGCCGGCGGCCGGGGCCGGTTCCCGGCTCACGCCACGATCAGGCGCAGGCCGAGTTCCGCCGCGTCGAGCGCCATCAGGTCGCGATTGCGCTCCGCCCACCGGCCGGTGGCCAGGTCCTCCCGGAGGGTGCTCACGGCCCGCCGCTCGGCCCGCGGCCCGACCCGGGTCCAGACCGACACCGCCCGGCGCACGCGCTCGTCCAGGTACGCCTCCGGCCGGCGCCAGTACGCCTCGAAGAAGCCGTCGGCGCAGTCCCATGGGACCAGCACCGGCTCCGCCCGTCCGCCGACCGCCCGGGTCAGGTCGGCCAGCGACGGCCAACCGACCAGCAGGTCGGCGAACTCCGGCAGGTAGTCGCGGGTGAGCCAGAACCGCTGCCGCCAGCCGGTGTCGTCGGCGTCGTACGTGAACACCACCACCCGGCGGGCCACCCGGCGCATCTCCCGGAGCCCGGCCACCGGGTCCGGCCAGTGGTGGACGGTGCTGACCGCCATGGCCGCGTCGAAGGACTGGTCGGCGAACGGCAGGCTCTGCGCGGCGGCGGCCACGCAGGGCGCCGCGCCGGCCGGACGCTGCGCCCGCATCACCGCCGACGGTTCCACCGCGGTGACGTCGCGGTCGGGCGGTTCGTAGGAGCCGGTCCCGGCGCCGACGTTCAGCACCGTACGGGCGTCCCCCAGCGCGTCCCAGATGCGCGCGGCGATCCGTGGCTCGGTGCGGCGCGTCGCCGGGTAGGCCGAGCCGATGTTGTCGTACAGCCGCGCCCCGAACACCCTCAACTGCTCCTCCGGCGTCGTCCTGATTCCCATTGCCCGTGCCTCCAGTTCCCGGTCGATGGCCGTCACCATGGCGGCGGCCCGGTCGCGCTGATCCATCAACAGGCCGCGCAGCCGGCACAGTCGCGCGACCGCGTCGGTGGCCGGGTCGTCGACCAGCTCCGCGATCTCCCGCAGGCCGAAGCCGAGCCGCCGGTACGCGAGCACCTCCCGGAGCCGCTCCACGTCGGCCGCCGAGTAGGCCCGCCGCCCGCCGATGGTCCGCGTGGACGGCGTCAGCAGGCCGATCTGGTCATAGTGGTGCAGGGTGCGGACGCTCACTCCGGCCAGCTCCGCCACGCGCCCCACGGTCAGGTGGTCTGCCACGGCACCGACTATGGGACATGACGCCGCGTCAGGAACAAGCGCCGGCCGCCTCGGATCAGGCGCCCGGCCCGTCGTGGGGGGCGGGCGGATGGGTCGGGGCCGGCGCCTCGGCCGTGGTGAGCAGCCGGAAGCACGGGCGGAGCAGGTCGATGATCTGCTCCGGCGAGGCGTCCGCGAGCCGGCCGAGGCGAAGCAGGTAGCGCTCGATGATCACACCATGCACGATTGCGCCGAGCAGGCTGGCCCGCAGCTCGGCGTCGCCGGTGGGGATGCCGGCGGTGATCTGGCTGAGCTGCGACTCGGCCAACGCCCGGTAGCGGTCGGCGGCCTCGGGGTTGGTGAGCATGGACCGCAGGACGGCCAGCGAGGCCACCGGTTCGCCGTCCAGCCGGCCGGCCAGCGAGGCGAGCAACGCCTCGGCCGCCTGCCCTGCACCGGCCGGCGGCCCCACGGGCGTCTCGTCGGGCGGGATACCGGCGGCGGCCGGGTCCGCGACGGGCGGCTCGGTGGCCCGGGAGAAGAGCTCATCCTTCGAGCCGAAGTAGTGCATGACCAGGCCGGCGTCGACCCCGGCCGCCCGGCCCACCGCCCGGATCGTGGTGCGGTCGTACCCGAGCTCGGCGAACAGCTGCCGGGCCGCGGCGAGGATGTTCCGCTCGGTCCGCCGGCGCTGCTGCGCCCGGCTCGGCCGAGGGTTGGGATCGCTCACCTGTGCATTCTACGGGCGTTGACCGAGCCGCCCATTCATTCTACGGTCGTTCAATCAACGTGCGTTCAACGAAAGGACACCCATGAGCGCCACATCGCGCGAGGTCGTCGAGCAGATGCTGCGGGCCGGCCGGGAGATGGACGTCGAGACGGTCGTGGCGCTGATGGCGCCCGACGGATGCATCGAGTGGCCCTACCGGCCGCCCGGCGTGCCCGGCCGGCTGCAGGGCCGCGCCGAGATCCACCGGCACCTGAGCCAGGCCGGCAACTTCGTACGGTTCACCGAATACCGCGACCTCGTGCTGCACGAGACCGCCGACCCCGAGGTCGTCATCGTGGAGTACGACGCGCTCGGCACCCTCGTGGCGACCGGTGCGCCGTTCCGGCAGACCGTGATCGCGGTGTTCCGGGTGCGCGAGGGCCAGGTCCGGTCGTACCGCGACTACATCAACCCGCTCCCCCTGATGGAGGCCCGCGCGAGCCTCGCGCGCGCCGACCGGCCCGGCGCCTAGTCAGCCCAGCGGACGCCGATCGTCCGGAACCCCGGTTACCGTCCGCGCATGGACATGCTGACGGGCGAGCAGATCGCCGACGCCGACCTGACCGACTGGCGCAAGCTGGCCCAGGGGCTGCACGCGCGCTACCTGGTCGCCGGCTTCACCACGGCCGCGCGGTTCGTGGCCGCGGTGGGCGAGGCCGGCGACCGGGCCGGCCACCACCCGCGGGTGACGATCGGCGACGGGTACGTCGACCTCAAGCTGATCAGCCGGGACGCCGTCTACCGGGACGGCGCGGGCGCCGAGCACACCGTCGAGTGGGTGACCCGGCGGGACGTCGACCTCGCCCGGCGGATCACCGGGATCGCGGTCGAGCAGGGGATCGTCGCCGATCCGGCCGGCATCACCGACATCGAGCTGGCCCTCGACACGGCGCACGCCGCGACGATCGCCCCGGTGTGGGCGGCCCTGCTGACCGGAGACGCCGAGGCTCTGGGCCGCGGAGGCATCGATGACGATATCCGGGACGCCACGGGACGGGTGCCGAACCTGTGGTTCCAGCAGACCGACGAGCACGAGCCGCCGCGGCAGCGGTTCCACCTGGACATCTGGGTGGCCCCCGAGGTGGCCGAGCACCGCATCGCCGCGGCCGTGGCCGCCGGCGGCACCATCGTGGACGACAGTGAGGCGCCGTCGTTCACGGTCATCGCCGACCAGGACGGCAACAAGGCGTGCGTGTGCACCTCCGCCGCCCGGGGGTGACCGGCCGCCCGAGCACCGCTCGTGACGGTACCGCTCCCCCGGCCGCCCCCGATCAGTCCAGGACCCGCCGGTCGGTCGCGCCGACGGCGGCCTGCACACCGTCGAGGTAGACGACCACGCTGGCGACGAAGACGCTGCCGAACGTGCAGAGCAGATCCGACCAGTGCGTGTCGTACATGAATTCGTCCCGGTAGGTGGTCCGCGCGCCGTCTGATTCCCGGCAGACCTCCAACTCGAGCTCGACGGCGTGTTTGCCGGCCAGATGCTCCAGGAACCGGTATGGCTCGAAGCGGGCCCAGGCGGCGTGGCTGCCGGGAGACCAGCGCAGCTCGATCTGCCCCACCAGGCGCTGGCGCCCGTGCAGGGACACCTTGCGGGCGTGCGCGGTCACCGCGTCCGTGAGGCAGCCAGCGGCATCCGGATCTGCGCCGTCGGCGACCGGCTGGGGGGACAGGGCCGGGGCGACCACCTCCGCCACCGGCTGCTGTTGGTGCAGCGCCTTCCAGGCCAGGTCCCACCGGTGCCGCCATTCGGCCGGGTCGCCGCCGAGCGCCGCCGCCAGCGCCAGCGCCACCGGCTGGGACGGCAGTCCTCGTCCCTTGGTCGCCTCGGCGAGCGTGGTCCGCGAGTAGTTGGTACGCCTTTCCAGCTCGCGGTAGCTCGGGTTACCGGCCTCGGCCCGCAGGCGGCGCAGCGCGGCCGCGAACTGCCGAGGCTCCCCCTGATCCGAGTCGAGCGGAGCCTCCTGACGACCCATCCCACCTCCATCGACCGACTTTGTTATACCGGTCCGCTGCCCGCATTGACAGGGGTTTGTCAGCTGACACCGCCCATGTCCACACGAGACCGATGATCAATGATCCTGATTGCATCGGCAATCGGCTGAAGGGGAATACGACTATGAACGGACCACTGTGGCGAATGGTGGCCGCGATGGCCACCGGACTCGCCGCGATCGCCGCCTCGCTCGTCGTGGGCGCGCCGGCACACGCCACCATCGTCACCGATCCCAACAACGCGAGCGTGCAGTACGCCGACAAGACGTGGAACTGGGACTGGTTCGATTCGTCGAGCCACGGGTTCGTCGGCGCGGGCGACTGGCAGCCCAACTTCCAGTGCGCCGAGTACGTCGCCCGGGCGCTGGCCTTCGAGGGCCTGATTCCCGGCCTGTCCGCCAACTCGCCCCAGTCGGCATTCGCCACCTACACCGCCAGCAACGGCCGGGTCTATCACCTGTGGAACGTGGGGAGCAGCGGAGTTCCCGGCCTCTACAACTTCCTGCGTGACACCGGCCTCGGTACGTGGATCGGCAACACACCCACCGCAGCGCGCCCCGGTGACGTCATCTTCTACTACAACACCACCGATCCCAATCAACGCAACGACTCCACCCGGGTGCACACCACGCTGGTGGTCCGGGCCGGCACCGAAAGCGAGGCGCAGTACGACGGGCACAACGCGGCCGAGCTCAACGGGACCTACGGCAGCGCGGGTATGCGCGACATCATCCACATCAACCGCAAGGCGGCCTCCTACCTGACGGCCACGGTCAGCGTGCTGGAGAACAACACCACCAACTGCCCGGGCACCCAGCAGTACTTCGGCGCCACCGACCTGTACGGTCTGCCCACGAACTACACGTACTCCAACGGCTCGCACGCCTGCGTCCGGGTGACGTTCCCACCCGTGACGAAGAGTTCCACGTGCGACTTCTGGTTCTACGTGCCCGCCGGGTACGGCACGGCGAAGGTGGTCTTCGGCTACTGGGTGCGCAACCCGAGCACGGGCGTGACCACCAAGTACTACGCCTCGGTCGACGAGCAGCCGCTGGAGGGCTGGCACAAGGTGTTCAGCGCCGCCAACGTCACCGACATCAACTTCCAGGACAACAACGGCCAGCCGCAGGGGGACTACCTCATCGGCTGGGGCAACGGACCCTCGCACGGGATGCGCCAGTCCTGCTGAGCCGACCGCCCGGACGGGTGCGGCGCCGCCTGGCAGCGGCGCCGCACCCGCACGTCGACGCGCTGGCGCGCAGGCCGCGCGACACGGACCGGGAGGCCCGCCGGCGCTGGCCGGGAGGCGGGGCTGCTCAGCCGGTTTGCGCCGCGCCCGACTCGCCGTCGAAGCGCCGGCTCAGGCCGCGCATGGCCGCCAGCCAGCCGTCCGGGTCGGCCGCCTTGCGCCGCGCGTACTCGGCCACCTCCGGGTGGGGCAGGATGAGGAACCGCTCCGCGGCCAGCCCGTCCAGCACGGCCGCGGCCACGTCGGCGGGCGCCAGCACCGCGCCGGAGGCCGCGGTGACCCGGGCGCCGACGTGCCCGGCGGCCAGCCCGTCGGTGAGCATCGGGGTGTCCACGCCCTGCGGGCACAGCGCGCTGACCCGGATGCCGCGGTCGCCGTAGGTGACGGCCAGCCATTCGGCGAAGCCGACGGCCGCGTGCTTGGTGACGCTGTACGGGGCGTCGCCCACCGCGGTCAGCAGCCCGGCCGCCGAGCAGGTGTGCAGCAGGTAGCCCTCGCCCCGCTCCAGCATGCCGGGCAGCACGGCCCGGGCCGAGTACACGTGCGCGAGCACGTTCACCGCCCAGGTCCGCTGCCACGTCTGCGCCGGGGCGTCCAGGCCGACGCCGGAGGTGACGCCGGCGTTGGCGCAGAACAGGTCGATCCGCCCCCACCGGCGTTCGGCCGTGGCCACCAGGTCGGCCACCTGCGCCTCGTCGGTGACGTCGACCGCGGCCGCGGTCGCCGCCGATCCGATCCGGTCCGCGACCTCGGTCGCGGCCGCGCCGTCCAGGTCGGCCACCAGCACCGCCTCGGCCCCCTCGGCGGCGAACCGACCGGCCAGGGCCGCCCCGATGCCGCCGGCGCCGCCGGTGACCACGACGATCTTGCCGCCCGGCCGCATCAGCCCACCCCTCCCGGCCGGGCGGCCGGAGCGGGAGCGCCGGGGGCGAGCGCGGCGATGACCCGGCCGAGCTCCGCCGCCCCGCCGCCGGCCAGCTCCGGGGTGGGCAGCAGGGCCAGCACCGGCGTACCGACGCCGGCCTCGACGTACGCCCGCACCTGCTCGCGGCAGGCGGCCGGCGAACCGTGCAGCACCAGCGCGTCCACCACCTCGTCCGGGACCGCCGCTGCGGCGGCCCGCCGGTCTCCGGCCGCCCACGCCCGCCACATGCCGGCCAGCTGCGGCTCGCGACCCAGCCAGCGGTGGAACTCGGCGTACGCGGGCACGGTGAGATAGCCGGCGATCAGCCGGCGGCCCAGCGCGCGGGCGTGCCCGGCGTCCTCGGTGGGGCAGACGAACAGCCGCGCCACCACCTCGAAGTCGTCCCGCGGCTCGCCCAGCTCGGCCAGCGCCCGCGGCACGTCGGTGGCGGCCAGCCAGTTCAGGATGACGCCGTCGGCCTCCGCGCCGGCCAGCCGGAGCATGCCGGGACGCAGCGCGGCCAGCAGCAGCGGCGGCGGCACCGCGGGCGGGCGTTCCAGCCGGAACCGGCGGACGGCGAAGGTGTCGTACTCGCGGTCGACGGTCTCCCCCGCGAGCGCGGCGCGGAGGAACCGCAGCGCGTCCCGGGTCCGCCGGTAGGGCTGGTCGAACGGCACGGCGTTCCAGTCCCGGACCACCACCGGCGAGGAGGCGCCCAGGCCGAGAGCGAACCGGCCGGGCGCGGCCTCGGCCAGCGCCGCGGCGCTCATGGCCAGCAGCGCCGGCCCCCGGGTGAAGGCCGACGCGATGGCCGTGCCCAGGCGCAGGTCCGGCCGCCAGGCCGCGGCCAGGGCCAGCGGGGTGAACGCGTCGGCGCCGGCCACCTCGGCCGACCACACGTCGGTGAAGCCGGCTCCGGCCAGGGCGGTGTAGACGGCGGCGTGATCGGCGAGCGGCACGCCGTCGAGCGGAACGGTCATCCCCCAGCGGTACGTCATCGCCCGATCGTCCCCGCCACGCCCGCCCCCCGCAAGATCCACGAAGGAAGGGCCCCTTGTTATCGCTTTTTGTATAGGAAGGGCCCCTTGTTAACACCCGGGTCCGGCTAGTATCCGGCTCATATACGGGCAAAAGGGGGAAGCTGTGCCGTATCTATCCGTCGGGGCGGAGAACTCGGGAACCATCGACATCTACTACGAGGACCACGGCGACGGGCAGCCCGTCGTGCTGATCCACGGCTTCCCGCTCAGCGGCGCCGCCTGGGAGAAGCAGGTCACCGCCCTGGTGGCCGCCGGCTACCGGACCATCGCGTACGACCGGCGCGGCTTCGGCCGCTCCAGCCAGCCCGTGGGGGGCTACGAGTACGACGTGTTCGCCACCGATCTGGCCGAGCTGCTCACCGTGCTCGACCTGCGGGACGTGCTCCTCATCGGCCACTCGATGGGCACCGGCGAGGTGACCCGGTACCTGGCCCGGTTCGGCTCCGAACGGATCGACAAGGTGGTGCTGATCTCGCCGATCCCGCCGTACCTGCTGAAGAAGTCCGACAACCCCGACGGCGTCGACCAGGCCGTCTTCGACCAGATCAAGGCCGCCATCCACGCCGACCGGTACGCCTACCAGACGCAGTTCCTGCACGACTTCTACAACCTGGACCAGAACCTCGGCAAGCGGGTCAGCGAGGAGGTGGTCCGGGCCAGCTGGAACGTGGCCGTGGACGCCTCGCCGATCGGCACGATGGCCTGCGTGGACGCCTGGCTCACCGACTTCCGCTCGGACGTGGCCGCCATCGACGTGCCGGCACTGATCATCCAGGGCGACGCGGACCGGATCCTGCCGTTCCCCGCCACCGGCCAGCGGTTGGCCGAGGCCATCCCGGACTGCCAGCTCATCGTCATCGAGAACGGGCCGCACGGCATCCCGTGGACGCACGCCGACGAGATCAACCGGGAGCTGCTGACCTTCCTCAAGTGACCTTCCGGCGCCGCCGCAATTCTTACCGGGCGATGACGTACCGGCCGTCGACCGATCGCCGCGCCCCGGTGCCGCCGTACCCCGGCATGTCGGCCCCACTCCCGGTGGCCGCTCATGCAGGGAAGGCGGGAAAAGATGAGAACCCGGTACCGACGATCGAGATGGCAAGGTTCGCCGCTGATCCGACTGGCCCTGGTGGCGGTGGTGCTGGCGGCGACCGGCGCGCTGACGCTCACCTTCGTCACCAGCGGCGGGCGGGGCACCGCCGACGCGGCCACCAGTCCGGCCGACTTCCGACCCATCGGGCAGGTCACGCCCAACGTGGTGCAGCCGAAGACCGGCCCCGACGCGTCGACCGGCAGGTTCACCGTCGACTGCGGGACGAACGGCAACGGCAAGTTCAGCCCGGACAACCCGGTCGCCCAGCCGGGCATCAGGAACGGCGCCGAGCACCTGCACGACTTCGTGGGCAACCTCGCCATCACCGCCAACTCGTCCGACGCGGACCTGGCCGCCTCGGGCACCACCTGCCGCAACGGTGACAGGTCGTCCTACTTCTGGCCGGTGGTACGGATCGACCGGTCGGTACGGGCCACCGGTGAGCAGGTCCAGCAGGCTCTCGCCGCCACCCCGGGCGCCGTGGTCTGCCCGTCGGCGCGGACCAGAATGCCCGCCGTACCGGCAGCGGCGAAGGCGGTGGTCGATCGTCAACTGGCCCTCCTGGACCGGCTGCAGGCCGCCGCCGACCAGCGGATCGCCGCCGCCCGTGGCGTGGACACCCGGCTCAACAATGATCTGCTGCGGCGGCTGCGGGCCGGCCGCGTCCAGGCGTTGACAAGGATCAGCGACGCCATTCGCGCCGCCGGCGGGCAGCGCCCCGCCGGCATGGTCTCGCTCACGGAATGCGACGTCAGCTATGACGGCATCCACGCCCGGCTCCATGCCAACCACACCGCGAGCGCCCCGGCCGGCGGGGTGGCCAGCCCTCAGGTGCGGTGCCCCACCGTGCGAGACCGGCTCCCCGGGGTGCCCCCGCAGGCGGTGGCCGAGGTCAACCGCGGCCTCGATGAGCTCGACCGGCAGATCTCCGAGGCCAACCAGCGCCTGGTCACCACCCGGGGTCAGGGCGGCCCGAACTTCATCGACAACGCCATCCTCGGCCCGCTGGCGGCGAAGCGCGCCGCCGTGCTGGACCGGATCGCCACCTCGATCGGCCGTGCCGCCGCCCGTCTCGGCGGGCTCGACGCCCTCGCCGCCTGCACGCTCGGCGACGACCAGCAGAACGGCGCCGCCGGCGGCCCGCCGCCGGCCCCACCCACCGGCGCCGCGGCCACGCCGACCGGCGCCCAGGCCACGCCGACGGCCGCCCAGGCCACGCCGACCGCCGTCCAGGCCACGCCGACCGGTGCGGCGAGCCCGTTGCCCGAACCGCAGGGGCCGAACCTCGAACTGCCCAACAACACCGGCGGCATCGTGCGCCCGGCGTCCGTGCTCATCGAGTACCGCGGCAACGCCGTCGGCAAGGTCGTCCCGATGCCCCGGTTCCTGCGCGAGCTGACCGGCGACGCCAAGCCCACCAGCCGCGGCCCGGCCAACGCCCGCGCCACCTGGACCTGCTCCGGATTCGCCGACCGGCTCTCCGACAAGTACCCGATCTGCCCGGCCGGCAGCGCGGTCCAGCGCGTCCAGGACTTCCCGGGCTGCTGGGACGGCCGCAACACCGACAGCGCCAACCATCGCAGCCACGTCGCCTTCGCCGACAAGACCACCGGCGCCTGCCCGCAGGGCTTCGTCGCCATCCCGCAGCTGCGGATCACCATCTCGTACGACATCCCGCGCGACGTCCAGCTCAGGGGCCAGTACGCGCTCGACTCCTTCCCGGAGGAGAACCACAACCCGTTCTCCGACCACAACGACTTCATCAACGTCAACTCCGTCCGGACCATGCAGCGCATCGCCGCCTGCATCAACGCGGGCGGAAACTGCCGGTGATCCGGCGGCGGGCCGGGAGACCGCCCGGCCCGCCGCACCGACCGGACCAGCGCGCCCGGGCCGGGACTGCCGACCGCCGCTGTGGGGCACCGCCGCGCCAGTCGGACGACCCGGCAGGCGTCGACCAGGCCGTCGACGAGATCAGCCGTAAGCTGCGACCTTGCTCGGGCAGCGGATGTCGAATCCGCCGCGGCCCGATCGTATGGAGGGTGACCGGCCGGTCGTGCCGGCCGATCCACCGGTACGAGGAGGATGGCCGCATGCGGCAGTACCTGTTGAGCATCTACCAGCCCGATGGTCCGATCCCACCGCCGGAGGTGTTGGAGCCGATCATGCGCGACCTCGCGGCGCTGAACGCCGAGCTGCGCGCGGCCGGCGCCTGGGTCTTCTCCACCGCGCTGCACCCACCGGAGACCGCCACGGTGCTGCGGCCCGGCGGCGCCCCCGGGTCCGGGTCCGGCGACGAGGTGAGCATGACCGACGGGCCGTTCGTCGAGGGCAAGGAACACCTCGGCGGCTTCACCGCGATCCGCGCCGCCGACCTGGACGAGGCCCTGGAGTGGGGCCGCCGGCTGTCCCGGGCCAGCACGCTGCCGGTCGAGGTGCGGCCGATGCGGGACGACCCGGCCCGGTGAGGCCGGACCCCACCGACCGGCGGGAACAGCCCGACACGCCGCAACCGGCCAGCGGCCGGCGGGAGGCGCCGGACCAACAGCCGGACCAGCCGGACCCACCGCGACCGGCCGTCACAGCGGCGGACATCGAACGGGTGTTCCGCGCCGAGTACGGCCGGGCGGTGGCCGTGCTGGTCCGGGTGGTCGGCGACATCGACGCGGCCGAGGAGGCTGTGCAGGACGCGTTCACCGCGGCCGTCCGCCGCTGGCCGGAGACCGGCCTGCCGCCGAGCCCGGCCGGCTGGATCATCACCACCGCGCGCAACCGGGCCATCGACCGGCACCGGCACGATTCGGTACGCGCCGACCGGCACGCCGAGGCGGATCTGCTGCACGCCCCCGACGAGCCGCCCGAGGAGGGCGCCGTGCCCGACGACCGGCTACGACTGATCTTCACCTGCTGCCATCCGGCGCTCGCTCCGGACGCCCGGGTGGCGCTCACGCTGCGGCTGCTCGGCGGCCTCGGCACCGCCGAGATCGCCCGGGCCTTCCTGGTCGGCGAGGCCACCATGGCGCAGCGGCTGGTCCGGGCCAAGGCCAAGATCCGCGCGGCCGGCATCCCGTACCGGGTGCCCCGGGAGGCGGACCTGCCGGGCCGGCTGCGCGCGGTGCTCGCGGTGATCTACCTGGTCTTCAACGAAGGCTACGCGGCCAGCTCCGGCGATCTGCTGATCCGCGCCGACCTGTGCGCCGAGGCGATCCGGCTGGGCCGGCTGCTCACCGGCCTGATGCCGGACGAGCCCGAGGCGTGGGGCCTGCTCGCGCTCATGCTGCTCACCGAGTCCCGCCGGCCCGCCCGGACCGGCCCGGGCGGCGTCCTCGTGCCGCTCGGCGAGCAGGACCGCGGCCGGTGGGACCGGCCACTCATCGACGAGGGCCAGCGGATCGTCCGCCGCTGCCTGCGGCGGGACCGGCCCGGCCCGTACCAGATCCAGGCGGCCATCGCGGCCGTGCACAGCGACGCCCCGACGGCCGCGGCCACCGACTGGGTCCAGGTCCGGATGCTGTACGACCAGCTGCTGGCGTACCGGCCGGACCCGGTGGTGGCGCTCAACCGCGCGGTGGCGGTGGCCGAGACCGACGGTCCCGGGCCGGCGCTGGCCCTGGTCGACCGCCTGGACCTGGCCGGATACCACGTGTTCCACGCCGTGCGGGCGGACCTGCTGCGCCGGCTCGGCCGTACGGTCGAGGCCGCGGCGGCATACGAGAGGGCGGCGGCCCGCGCCGGCAACGCGGCCGAACGCGACTTCCTGCTCGCCCGCCGCGCCGCGCTGGCACCCGCGGCCGGGGACCTCGGACCGCTGCCCGGCCCGGCACAATGCTCGACATGACAGTGCGCTACGACGAGGTGGTGGGGCCGCTGCGGACCGCGTACGACGCGGGGGCGGCCGCTCGCGACCGGGTGGACAAGGAGCCGTGGAAGCTGGCCGAACGGCAGGGGTTCGCCGACCGGCTCTCCCCGGGCGCACGGCTGCTGGAGATCGGCGCCGGCACCGGGCAGGACAGCGTCCACTTCCAGCGGCAGGGCTTCGAGGTCGTCGCCGCCGACCTGTCCCCGGAGATGGTCGAGCGCTGCCGGGCCAAGGGCATCGAGGCGTACGCCATGGACTTCCTGCAACTGGAATTCCCGGCCGCCTCGTTCGACGCCGTGTTCGCGATGAACTGCCTGCTGCACGTGCCCAACCACGACCTGCCCGAGGTCCTCGCGACGATCCGGGCGATCCTGCGCCCCGGCGGCCTCCTCTTCATCGGCGTGTACGGCGGCGGCGAGAGCGCCGAGGGCCCCTTGGTCGGGGACGATCACGTCCCGCCCCGCTTTTTCTCCTTCCGCACCGACGAGCAACTGCTCGGCTTCGCCACCGACCGGTTCGACGTGCTGGACTTCCATCCGGTGGTCGTCGACCGCCACCGCCGGTTCCAGTCGCTGACGCTGCGCCGTCCGGGCTCCGAGTAGGCGCCGGTCGAAACGAGAGACTCTCCCGCCCCGCGATGACCGAGGAGACCCGATGACGCCCCTACGGCTGCGTTCCGCCACCGTCGCCGACGCCGACCGGGTGGCGGCGCTGCACGCCGACAGCTGGCGCCGGCACTACCGCGGCGCGTACGCCGACGCGTTCCTCGACGGGGACGTGGTGGCCGACCGCCGCGCGGTCTGGTCGGCCCGGCTCGCCGTCCCGGCCGGGACCGCGACGATTCTCGCCGAGCGGGACGACCGGCTCGTGGGCTTCATCCACGCCGTGCTCGACCAGGATCCGCGGTGGGGCACGCTGATCGACAACCTGCACGTCGGTCACGGACACCAGCGCGCCGGCGTCGGCCGCCGGCTGCTGGCCAGGTGTGCGGACGCGGCGGCTGCGGGGGCGGCTCAACCCGGGCTGTACCTGTGGGTGCTGCGCCAGAACGCCGCCGCGCTGGCCTTCTACCGCCGGTGCGGCGGCGTGCCGGTGGAGACCGCACCCGTCCCGCCGCCCGGCGGGCACCCTGACCGGCTCAACGGCAGCCCGGAACGCCTCCGGATGGCCTGGCCGGACGCCTCCCGGTTGAGCGACGCGCTCGGCGCCGCGCCGTCCTGACCCGCTCACCCGGCGCGCCCGCCAGCCGTCCTGACCGCTCGCTCGGCGTCCGGGTCTGACGGCTCAGCCGCGGCGCACCGTCAGGGTGGACACCCCGCCCGCGGCGTCCACCTGGACCCGGTCGGTCGACCTGTCCCACGCCGGCTCCTGGAAGACGGTTCCGGCGGCCACGCCCGACCGGGTGTCCCCGTCGACGTCGACCGCCCCGGCGCCGGCGCCGATCCGTACCCGTACCGGCGTGCCGCCCGCCGGCCGGACCACGAACTCGCTCGCTCCGCCGCTCATCCGCACCGTGACGGTGCCGTCCGGCCGCGGCAGCGCCACCTCGATCCGTGTGGCGCCGCCGACGAGGTCGACCCCCGCCGCTCGCCCGCCGCTCAGGTCGACGACCTCCTCGATTGCGCCGCCGCCGAGCCGGACCGTCCACCGCGCGCCGCTGTTCAGCACCACGTCCACGTTGGCCGGGCCGGTCAGGCCGGTGCCCACGAGCCGGGCCCGCACGGTGCCGCCGTCGACCGTGGCGGCCGGCCGGACCCGCGAGCCGTCCGGAGTGGACAGCCGGTACAGGTCGGCGCCGATGTCGTCGGCGCGTACCCGGATCCGGTCGGCGCCGTCGGCCAGGTCGAAGGTGGCGTCCCGGCGGCCGTCCCCGGACCCGGTCGCCGGCCCGCCACCGGCCGCCGGGCCGTTCCCGCCGGCCGCCGGGCCGGACCCGCCGGGTCCGGGCGTGCTGGGCAGGGCGGTGGCCCGCGCGTCGGCCGAGCCCACCCGGCGGCCGGACGGCGGCGCCGGCTCGGCCGGCGCGCCGCGGCCGGTACGGTCGTCCAGCCGCCCGGCGTCGACCGGCCCGGATCCGTTCCTCCCGGACCCGTCACCGCCCCGCCCGTCCGGCCCGGTGCACCCGGCCAGCAGCACGCCGACCAGTACGGCCAGCCCGCCGCTCACCGACCGCGCTGCGGTACGCCTCCGCAAGCCCATCGACGCCTCCTCGATCCCGCCCGGCTACCACCCATGCCCCGTTCACCGACGCGGCACGCCGACGAGATCCCCTACCGTCATCCCACGGACGGATCGGCCGATCGGTTCTACCGGCCGCCCAGCGGCGCGGGCGCAGCGGCTCGGGACGGCTCGCCGGACGCACAGGTACGCAGCACGTCGAGCGTGCGTTCGACCGCTGGCGCCGACTCCACAGAGGTTTGCACGAGCGCATAGATCGTCCGTACCGGGGTCGGGGCCACCACCGGCACGACCGCGACGCCCGGCGGCAGCTTGGCGGCGCCAAGCCGGGGCAGCACGGTGATGCCGATGCCGGCTGCGGCCAGGGCGAGCGCCGTCGGATAGTCGTGCGCCTCCACCCGGAACGACGGGCTGAATCCGGCGGCCTGGCAGGCTTCCAGCAGGATGCGCCGGCACCAACCGCGGGCGAAGTCGTTGTCGACCCACCCCTCGGCGGCCAGCGCGCCAAGCTCGACCATCTCCGCGCCGGCCAGCGGGTGGCCGGCGGGGACGACAGCGACGTAGGGGTCATCCAGCAGGTGGTGAGCGCGCGCCTCCCGCGTTTCCCGCAGCGGCGGCGTCCCGACGACCAGTTGCACGTCCGGCCGCTGGCCAGGACCGGCGGTCAGGTCGTCGCGCAGTTGCAGGTCGAGTCGCAGATCGGGGAACTCCCGCAGCAGCGTCCCGGTGACCCGCGGCAGCCAGGCCGCGCCGACCGAGGCGAAGTAGGCGATCGACAGCGAGCCCGTGCGGCCCTGCCGCAGATCCGCCACGAACGCCTCGATGGTCCCCAGTTGGGCGAGCAGCCCGTCGACCTCCCGGGCCAGGGCCCGGCCGACGGCGGTCGGCTCGATCCCGCGCCCGCTGCGGGCCAGCAGCGTCAGGCCGGTCTCCCGTTGCAGGGCACTGACGTGCTGACTCACGGCGGAGGCGGTGTAACCGAGGTTTGCCGCGGCGGCGCTGACCGAACCGCTGGCGACGACGGCCCGGAAGACCCGCAATCGATGCACGTCTAGCATGAGCTGACCGTACAGCAGCGCTTAACTATAGCCAAGGAAGTTTTGCTTGTGCTGATGGCTGGACGGGTCAACGGTGGGGGCATGACAACCGTCCTCCCGGCGGCCGAGACCGGCCGCAAGAGCGTCCTGCCACTGCTCGCCGCGGCAACCACGATGATCCTCTGGGCCTCCGCCTTCATCGCCATCCGCTCGACCGGGGCACACTACGGACCGGGGGCGCTGGCCCTCGGTCGCCTGCTCACCGGGGCGGCGGCGCTCAGCGCGGTCGCGGCCCTGCGGCCGCGCAGCATCCCGCGCGGCCGTGCGGCACTGCTGGTCCTCGCGTACGGGGTCCTCTGGTTCGGCGTCTACGCGGTCTTCGTGAACGCAGCGGAGCGGCATCTGGACGCGGGCACCACCGCGCTGGTCGTCAACGTCGGCCCGATCCTCATCGCCGTACTGGCCGGGATCTACCTCAAGGAGGGCTTCCCCCGCAGCCTCATGCTCGGGTTGGTGATCGCGTTCGCTGGCGTGGCCGTGGTCGCGGCGGCCACCTCCACCGGACGGCATGACCCGGTGGGGGTGTTGCTCGCCCTGGGCGCCGCCGCCCTCTACGCGGTCGGGGTGCTGCTGCAGAAGCAGGCGCTACGAACCGTCGACGCCTTCACCGCCACCTGGCTCGGCTGCGTGGCCGGCGCGGTGGCCTGCCTGCCGTACGCTCCCGCCCTGATCCGTGACCTGACGGCGGCGCCGGCCAGCGCCACCGCCGGGGTCGTCTACCTCGGCCTGTTCCCGACCGCGATCGCGTTCGCCACCTGGGCGTACGCGTTGCAGCGGATGAGCGCCGGCCGATTGAGCTCGTCGTCCTACCTGGTACCCGGCATCGCGGTCCTGCTGTCCTGGCTGTTGCTGAGCGAGGTCCCGCCGCCGGCGGCCCTGGCGGGCGGGGCGCTGTGCCTGGCCGGCGTCGCCGTGGCCAGGTGGGGCAGCTGACGCAGCTCGCGAAATCGGCGGGATGTCCCGGGAATCGGTGCGCTCGTGCGGCATGCGGGTCCGCTCCCGGGCATCACGCCGGGCCGGCCGGCTGTCGGGTCAGCTCGCCCGGTCGGGTCTCCTGAACGGCGTGGCGCAGGGCGGCGACGAAGGCCGACGTCGCCGGCGGATCGGGCGGGTCGCCGTAGGTCGCCAGGTCGACGCGCCGCCGGAACTCCGGCACCACGCTCGCCTCGATTCCCGGCGCGCGGTGGGTGCGCAACGCCAGCCCCGGCATGGTGGTCACGCCCATGCCCGCGGCCACCAGCGCCTGCTGCACGATGATGTCGTCGCTGGTGTACGCGATGGGCGGGACAAAGCCCGCCGTGCCGCAGGCGTCGACGAACTCGCGGCGGCAGTTCTCGCAGCCGGCGATCCAGGCGGAGTCGCGATTGCCGGCCAGGGTCTGGCCCGGTTCGAGGCTGAGCAGGTACATCGGGTCGTCGAACAGGTGCGCGACGCGGACGTCGTCCGGGATCGTGTCGCCGTAGCGGAAGACGACCGCGACGTCGACCTGCCCGGCCCGCAGTTGGTCGAGGGCCACCCGCGGGTGGGCCTCGACCAGGTGCAGCTCGATGCCGGGGTGCTCGCGGCGCAGGGTGCCCGCGGCGTGCGGCACCAGGGCGGCGAGCGCCGACTGGAAGCCGGCGACCCGGACCCGACCGGTGCGCAGGCCCACCATCGCGGACAGCTCCGCGGCGGCCGTGTCGACCCGCCCGATGATCTCGGTGGCCCGTCGCGCCAGGTGCTCGCCCTCCGGGGTGAGCCGGATGCCCCGGCCGACCCGCTGGACCAGTCTGGCCCCGGTCTCGGCCTCCAGCCGGGCCACATGGTGGCTCACGGCGGGCTGGGAGTAGTTCAGCTGCCTGGCCGCCTTGGTGACCGAGCCCTGGGCGGCGATCGCCGCGAGAACCCGTAACCGCAGGATATCCAGCACATATAAAGGATACGCATGGGTTCGCCCAAGGATTGTCATTGGACGAATGGATCGACGCACGAGACGCTGATCAGGACGAACCCACAGCACGAAGGAGGACGCCGCCATGATCCGCTCACTGGTGCGGCTCACCGATCTCGTCGCGTCCGTACGCCAGGCCGTCGACGTACGGACCGACTGGGCCGGCACCGCGGAGCTGGTCGCCGACCAGCTCCGCGCGCACCTGCCCGGCCCCGAGATCCTGACCATCGATCAGCGTCGCGGCCGGCCCGACCGGGTCGCCGGTCACCTGCTGCACGCCGAACCCGACGGCGCGTTCTCCATCCTCGGCCTGGTCTGGCGCCCCGGCCAGACCACCCGGATCCACGATCACCTCACCTGGTGCGTGGTGGGCGTGCTGTCCGGGGTCGAGCACGAGGAGCTGTTCGACGAGGCGCTCGACCCGATCGGCGTACGCGACAACCCGCCCGGCGCGGTCGGCGGCTTCGCGCCGCCCGGGGACATCCACCGGATCCGCAACGTCGGCCACGAGACCGCCATCAGCCTGCACGTCTACGGCACCGACATCTCCCGGGTGGGCTCCAGCGCCCGCCGGTTCTACAACTGAGGAGCTGCCAACCATGGACCAAAACGCCGTCGAAGAGGTGCTGAACCACCCGCTCAGCCAGGAACTGCTGGCCCGCGACCTGGCCCGGCTGGCCTTCGTCGCGCTGGACGGCACGCCGCGGGCCATCCCGATCGGGATCGTCTGGAACGGCTCGCAGATCGTGATGTGCACCGCCAAGAACGCCCGCAAGCTCCCGGCGCTGCGCCGCAACCCCGCCGTCGCGCTGACGATCGACACCGAGTCGCACCCGCCGAAGGTCCTGCTCATCCGCGGCCGGGCGGAGCTGGACGTCGTCGACGGCATCCCGGACGAGTACCTCCAGTGGAACGGCACCTACGAGATGACGCCGGACCAGCGCGCCGAGTGGGAGAAGGGCGTGCACGCCCTGTACGACGGCATGGTCCGGGTCGTCGTGAAGCCCACCTGGGCCAAGCTGATCGACTTCGAGACGACCATGCCCACCGCCATCGCCGAGCTGATGCAGCGGCAGCAGGAACGCCAGCGGGCCTGACCACCCCCCACGGAACCCCGAACAGGAGATCATCGTGACCCACGTCGAACACACCCGCACGCTCCCGCGGATGGACAACATCGCCATCGTCGTCGACGACCTCACCGCGGCCACGGCGTTCTTCGCCGAACTCGGGATGGAGCTGGAGGGCGAGGCGACGCTGGAGGGCACCCTGGTGGACCGCCTCATCAGCCTGGACGGGGTGCGGACGGACATCGCCATGATGCGCGCTGCGGACGGCCCGGGCCGGATCGAGCTGACCAGGTACCACGCGCCGCCGAGCCCGGGCGGCGACCAGCCCAGCCCGGTGCACGCGCTGGGCGCGCACCGCATCATGTTCGCCGTGCACGACATCGAGGAGGTCATCGCCCGCCTCAAGCCGCACGGTGCCGAACTTATGGGCGAGGTGGTGCGGTACGGCGACAGCTACCGGCTCGCCTACCTGCGCGGCCCCGCCGGCATCGCCGTCGCGCTGGCCGAGCAGCTCGGCTGACCCGCGCCTGCCCCGACAGGTCACTCAGCTCATGGTCGCCAGCACCAGGATCCCGAGGCCGAGTGTCAGGTCAAGCACCCCGCACCATTCGGAGAAGGATCTCGTGACGATCCTGTTGGCCCGCCAGTGGACCGCGTCCCAGGCGGCGTGACCCAGCAGCCCGGCAGCCAGCAGGTACGGTCCGATGCTGGAATGGGTCGGCGCCGAGATCAGGCCGAGCGCGACGAACCCGAGCGCGGCCGGTGCCTGCAGTCGGCGCAGTCCAGCGCCGCGCAGCTGCCCGCCGATCAAGCCCACCACGGCGAGGGCCGCGGTAACGACGACGAACACGGGCCGTGGGTCGATGTCGAGCAGCTTGAGAACCACCACCGTGACCACGAACCCGACCAACACCGGCCAGGTGCAGCGCACCCGGTCGGTGACCGCCATGAAGAGGTAGGCGCAAGCCGCCAGGACCAGAACCAGCGCCAGTTCCGAGCCATCACCCACGTCCGGAACGGTGACAGCCGCTAAGGCGAGCGCCAACCACGTCGGCCAGCGATGGCCGACCAAGGAGGTGGCGCGTTCCCATGCGGTCCGTCGACGCGGGAGGGTGCCTTCGGCCGGGTTTGTGACCGTGCCCGGCACGGCAGTTCGCCTCATGCCCACACCGTCTCCTCGATCGACACGCCGAGCCAATACCGCAGCGAGGCATGTCCGGAACTGTGGGGTGCCGGTCCGTTCGGCCTAGGCTCTGGCCATGGATCAACGTCCGGTCGCGATCGTCGGCTACGACGGCGCCGAACTGCTTGATATCGCCTGTGTGACGACGAGCTTCGGCATGGCCAACGCGACCGGCGGAGTACGGAAGCCGTACCAGGTCATGGTGGTCAGCCCCGGCGGACAGCCGATCTCCTGCGGGCCGGGTGTGTTGCTGCACAGCGGCGAGGCCCTCGAACGGCTCACCGGCCCGCTCGACACATTGATCATCTCCGGTGGCCTCGGCCATGCCGACGCCGCGACGAATCCCCTGGTCGTCGCCCATGTCCAGCGACTGGCCAAGATCAGCCGCCGGGTGGCCTCAGTCTGCACCGGCGCCAGTGTGCTGGCCGCCGCGGGGCTGCTCGACGGCAGACGGGCGACGACCCACTGGCGTTTCGCCGATGCCCTCGCGGCCAGGTACCCGCGGGTCGAGGTCGACCCGGACCCGATCTACATCCGCGACGGCATGATCTCGACCGCGGCCGGGGTCACCAGCGCCCTGGACCTGGCGCTGGCCTTCATCGAGGAGGACCACGGTGTCGACGTAGCCCGGATGCTCGCCCGTGAACTGGTGACCTACCTGCAGCGCCCCGGTAACCAGGCACAGATGAGCATGTTCACCGCCGGGCCGTCACCCGCCAACCCGGCGGTCCGGCGGGTGGTCGAACACGTGACCGCGAACCTCCGTGGCGACCTCAGCACCATGGCCCTGGCCGGCGTGGCCGGCGTCGGCGCGCGCCACCTCACCCGGTTGTTCCTGACGGACGTCGGGCAGACGCCGGGCCGCCATGTCCGGCACCTCCGCACGGAGGCAGCGGCACGCCTCCTCGTCACCACATCGCTGCCCCTGGGGAGCATCGCCGAACAGTGCGGCTTCGGCTCGACCGAGACGCTTCGCCTGACCTTCCTGGGGCGGTACGGGATCCCCCCATCCCGGTACCGGAGCATCCACCGGGGCACGGACACGACCGTGGCCACCGTCCCGACAGGCTCGCTCGAACCCGGCACCGGGACGGCGACTCCGACCGCCTGACGGCTCTCGCCAGCGGAGGTCGTCGCGGATATCGTTCCCGGGTGACCTTCTCGATCGTGGCCCGCTCCGATGACGGGCGCCTGCACGGCGTGGCCGTGGCCAGCAAGTTTCTTGCCGTCGGCGCGGCCGTGCCGGGGGCCGAGGCGCGGGTGGGGGCGATCGCCACCCAGGCGTACGCCAATCTGGCCTACCGGCCGCAGGGGCTGGCGCTGCTGCGTACCGGCGTGGCCGCTGCCGACGTGGTGGCCGGCCTGGTGGCCGCGGACCCGGGCCGGGACCAGCGCCAGCTCGGGGTGGTCGGCCCGGATGGCGACGGCGCCACCTGGACCGGCGACGGCTGCCACGACTGGGCCGGCGGGCAGGCCGGCCCCGGCTGGGCGGCGCAGGGCAACATCCTCACCGGGCCCGAGGTGATCGACGCGATGCGCGACGCCTGGCTGGCCGGCGCCGCCGAGCCGCGCTTCGCCGCGCGCCTGCTCGCCGCGCTGCGGGCCGGCGACGCCGCCGGCGGTGACCGGCGCGGCCGGCAGAGCGCCGCATTGCTGGTGGTGTGCCCGGGCGGCGGGTACGGCGGCGGCAGCGACGTGCTGGTCGACCTGCGGGTGGAGGACCACCCGGACCCGGTCACCGAGCTGAGCCGGCTGCTGGGCCTGCACGTCATGCTGTTCGAGAAGCCGGATCCGGCCACCCTGCTCGATCTCACCGGCGACCTGGCCACCGAGGTCGGTCGCCGGCTCACCGCGCTCGGCCACCCGCCGGCCGGCGCCGACCTGGACGCGGCCCTGGAGTCCTGGGCCGGGGTGGAGAACCTCGAGGAACGCATGGTGCCGGGCCGGATCGACCCGGTGGTGCTGGAGCACCTGCGCACGATGTCCTGAGCCGGCGCACGACGCCCGCCTCGGCAGCCCTGCCACCGCCAGGTTGATCGGCGGGGCGGCCGCCGAACCGTGCCGGCACGGCGATGGTCAACGATCGAGCCTCGACAGGCAAGTGACGGCTTGCCTATACTTCTCGCCGTGGCCGACCTCTACCAGGCCCTGGCCGACCCCACCCGCCGGAAGATCCTCGACGAGCTGACCGAGCGCGACGGCCAGACCCTCTTCGAGATCTGCTCACGACTCGCGATGAAGCACGGGCTCACCTCGACGCGCCAGGCCGTCTCCCAGCACCTGGACGTGCTGGCGGCCGTCGGCCTGATCGTCACCCGCCGGGAGGGCCGCTACAAGTTCCACCACATCGTCACCGAGCCGCTGGAGCACCTCGCCGACCGCTGGCTCAAGCCGAGCTGACCAGGGAGAACCGATGAGAATCAACCTCAGCAGCATCTTCGTCGACGACCAGGCGAAGGCGCTGCGCTTCTATACCGAGGTGCTGGGCTTCGTCGCCAAGGCCGACGTGCCGCTGGGCGAGCACCGGTGGCTCACCGTGGTCTCACCCGACGACCCGAACGGCACCGAGCTGGTGCTCGAGCCCGACGCGCACCCCGCCAGCAAGGTGTTCATGGCGGCGCTCGTCGACGACGGCATCCCCGCCACGTCCTTCGCGGTGGACGACGTGGCCGCCGAGTTCGCCCGCCTCCGCGGCCTCGGCGTGCGGTTCACCCAGGAGCCGGCCGAGATGGGGCCGGTGACCACCGCCGTCTTCGACGACACCTGCGGCAACCTCATCCAGATCGCCCAGTTGACGTAGGGCGGCAACCAGGTCGACCGCCTCGCGGTCGGCTTTACCTCAAGCCCACTTCAGCTTTTACGCTCGACGCGCCAAACCCGCCGAACGGATGGACGTCGTCGCATGAGCATCGAACGAACGGTACTGGTGACCGGGGCGACCGGGCGAGTGGGCGGGCAGGTCCTCGCCCACCTCGCCACGGCCGGCACGGTACGGATCCGGGCGCTGTCCCGGGATCCGGCGGCAGCATCGGCGGCCCTCGGGCCGGACGTGGCGGTCATCGGCGGTGACCTGACCGAGCCCGACACCCTCGCCGGCGCCCTGGACGGCGTGGACGCGGCCTTTCTGGTGTTCCCCTCGGTGACCGCCGACCGGGCGGCCGGAAGGCTGGTGGCAACGCTCACCGAACAGGTCGGCCACGTCGTCTACCTGTCCGCCCACGGCGTGCCCGAGCACCCCGAGCCCGATGCCCGGCCCGACGGGACCATCCTGGGCTCACACGCCCACCTGGAGTCGTTGCTCGCCCGGTCGGCCACCCGGTACACCTTCCTGCGGTCCAGCGGGTTCGCCGCGAACACGCTCGGTTGGGCGCCGCAGATCCGCAGCTCGGATGTGTTGCGGTGGTTCGTTCCCGAGGCCAGCCGCGCCCTGATCCACGAGGCCGATCTCGGGGCCGTGGCCGCCCGGGCGCTCACCGGCGACGGGCCGCACCGGGCCGTCCACCACCTGACCGGCCCGGAGCAGCTGACCCAGGCGGAGCAGCTCGCGGCGATCGGCGCCGCGCTGGGTCGGACGCTGCGCTACGAGGAACTGGATCCGGAGCAGGCGACGGCGCGGCTGTTTCCCAACCTGCCGGCCGAGGTTGGCGCCGGGATCATCGCGGCGCACGAGGCCATGGTCGGCCGGCCCGAGCCGGTCACCGACACCGTCCGGCGGCTACTCGGCCGGCCCGCGCTGACGTTCGCCCGCTGGGCCCGGGACCACGCGCAGGACTTCGCCGGCCCGCGCTGACGTTCGCCCGCTGGGCCCGGGACCACGCGCAGGACTTCGCCGGCCCACCGCACCGGCCCGGACCGGGACCGGGGCGCGACACCGGAACGGAGTGACCGGCGCCCGCGCCCGCGGACCGGGCGGGGGTCAGCCGAAGGACAGCCAGCGCAGCCCGAGGCGGTCCACCGCGGCCCGCTCCCCCGGGTCGATCGGCGACCGGCCGGTGGCCTTCGCGATGAACGTGAGCCGGTCCCAGCCGAGGTCCGCGTACGGCGCCGCCACGTCGACCCGCGCCGGGCCGGCCGGCGCGGCGTCCGCCGCGGCCGCGTCGCCGAGCAGCAGCCGCTCGATCACCGCGGCCGCCGCCGGGGTGAGCCACGGCGCGCGGTCCAGCGCCGCGGCCAGGTCCAGTCCGTGTACGCCCAGCTCCACGACCCGGGTACGCAGAAACTCGTCCAGCGCCATCGGGTCACCGTGCCGGGTCACCACCACCCGGTCGCCGCGCTGGCCGACCACGGCCGCGCGCACCGCGAGCCACACCCGGTCGAAGTCCTCGGCCAGCGCGTGCCCGGACGGCACGGTCGCGGCCTCGCGCCGGGCGCCGGTGATCCGCGCCGCGTCGGTGGCCGCCGCGAACTTGCTCGGGCCGTAGTAGCCGGCGGCGTCCACCTCGGCGCGGTCCGGCGCGGGCCGGGCGAGCATGTCGAGCAGCCGGCCGGTGGCGGTGCGGACGTGGGCCAGCAGCTCGGCCACCGTCCACGGCGCACAGCCGGTGGGCCGGGCGAAGTCGGCCTCTGGCAGCGCGAGCATCACCTCGGCCAGCCGCGCCGCCTCGGCCGCGAACGCCCCGCGGATCCCGTCCGATCCACCGGCCTGCGCGCCGGCGACGTCCGCGCTGCTCACGCCGTCGGCTGCCGCGCCGGGTGGGCCGCTGGCGTCCGCGCTCGGCATGCCGCCGGGCCGGTCACCCGGTCGCCGTTCGGGCCGGAAGGGCCGCCGCCGTCCGCACGCGGCACGCTCGGGCCTGGGCCGGCCACGCGGTCGGCGTGCGCGTCCGGCGGACCGGCGGCGTCCGCCCGCAGCACGCCGCCGGGCCCGGTCACGCGGTCGGCGTGCGTGCCGGGCGGACCGGCGCCGGCCCGGCGACCGGGGCGAGCCGGGGCACCACCCGGTGCACGGTGGCCAGCACGAGGCCCACGATCAGGCAGGTGGTCCCGGTGATGCCGAGGGCGCTGCCACCATAGGCCACCAGCAGCCGGTGGTCGCTGATCTGCTTTGGCGGGGTGGGCCGCAGCGCGAGCGTCCAGTCGGCGGCGTACCAGGCGATGGCGAGCGACACGGCGGCCGCCAGCAGCAGCAGGCCGGTGGCCACCCGGTGCGCGTCGGCGGACCGGGACTCGGTGTCCAGCCGGTCGGTCTGCAGCAGGCCGATCCCGACCAGCGAGGCCCAGGCGCCGACGATCAGCAGCGAGGCGATGGCGTCGCTGGGCCGGTGCCAGCCGGCGGACAGGGTGGCCACGCCGGCCAGGGCCGTGTACACGGCGCCCACGAACGCCCCCCAGACCCGGGCCGTCCGGGGCAGCACCAGGATCAGCGCCACGGCCACCGAGGCGGCCACCGCCGTGTGCCCGCTGGGCAGGCTGTTGCCGGCCGCGGCGCGCTCGGGATCGATGCCGAGATCGGGCCGGTTGATGAGGTACTTGAGCGCCTGGACCGAGATGTTGGCCCCGGCGATCAGCAGGGTGGCGAGGATGGCCAGCGCGATCCGCCGGCGGATCAGCGCGATGAAGCCGATCACCGCGGTGGCCACCACCAGAGACGCCACCGACATGGCGTTCAGCACGGTGGCCACCAGCCCGCCGATGTGGTTGCTGCCGATGTAGTTGCTGGTCAGCGCCACCGTGTCCAGCCACTGGCCGGCCTCGGTGCGCACCGAGAAGCGCCAGAGCGCGGCGAGCGCGAGCAGTTGGACGGCGGTCAGGAGCACGAGCCACGTGGCCGTCAGGCCGATCCGCCGACTTTTCATGCGGAGAGGCTAGCCGTACCCGACCCGCGCCGCGCCCGGGGATGGCGCTTTTTGCGACTATCCGGCACGTCGGCCCCCGCGCCGGTGGTACCGCCTGGTCAGCCGCATTGGTTAGGGTGCCCTCAGCATGTGCTGAGGGGGTGGCTGGTGCCGGCCGGTGCGGAAGGGACCCGCGAGGAATCGCTGACCGAACTGCTCGGCGGCCGCCGCGGCGCCGTCGACGCCACGCTGCCACCGGTCGCGTTCGGCGCCGGTTATCTGCTGGGCGGCCGATCGATCCTGGCCGGCGTGGTGGCAGCCCTGCTCATCGGGTTGGCCGTGGCCGGCTGGCGGCTACGCCGCGGTGACCGGCCCCGATCGGTGCTGGTCGGCCTGCTGGCCGTGTGCGTGGCGGCGCTCGTGGCGCTGCGCACCGGGCGGGCGGCCGACTTCTTCCTGCTGCAGGTCGTGTCGAACGCGGCCAGCGCGCTCGCGTTCGCGGTCAGCATCGTGCTGCGCTGGCCGCTGCTCGGGGTGGTGGTCGGCACCGCGTCGGGGCAGCGCGGGCGGTGGCGGCGCGATCCGGCGCTGCTGCGGGCGTACGGGCGGGCCAGCTGGCTGTGGACGGCCGGCTATCTGCTGCGGGTCCTCGTGTTCGTGCCGCTCTATCTGGCCGACCAGGTGGTGGCGCTGGTGGCGGCCCGGGTGGTGCTGTCCTGGCCGCTGGTGACCGCCACCCTCGCGGCCAGCTGGTGGGTGATCCGCCGCTCGCTGCCGGCGGGGCACCCGGGGCTGCGGCACCCGGTGGAGCCGGCCGCGCCCGGTGGCGCCTGACTTCGCCCGTTTCCTTCCGCACTGTTCCGTGAGCGCTTCGTGCGCCGTTTTATATTCGCCGTCCCGTCCATTCTTTGTCGCGAAAAATAGCAGCCTTTCGCCGATCGACAACCGGGTGGTAATCATTTTTCGACGACCGGCCGTGACCACCGTCACCGGCCCGGACGGGAACCTAGCCCATTGACCCTGTCAATTTCCTGGAATCGTCAAGATCTTGTTCAGACTGCGATTGACCTGGGTACCGATTGCCCCAGCAGCAGTTGCAGGACGGCAAAGAACGCTCGGGATGAATCCAATTATCGAGCACCGATGATCAAAGGAGTTCGACAGTGATGCAACGCGCGGGGCGCTGCGCCCTCATGCTCGGAATGGGCTACCTGTTGGGCCGGCGCAAGAAGCTCGGTGTCGCCCTCGTGCTGGGCGGCGCCGCCGCGGCCGGCCGGCTGAGCACCAACTCGGGTGGCCTGTTGCGGCAGGGTGTGCAGGCCCTCGGCGGCTCGGCCGATCTCGGCCGGGTGCTGGACCTGCGTGGCCCCCTGGTCGCCGCCGGCAAGGCCGCGGCGACGCGGGCGGTGAGCAGCCGCATCGACCGGGTGAGCGACCGGCTCGCCGACCAGGCCGAGTCGCTGCGCTCCCCCCGCCAGCGGGCCGGACAGGACGCCGACGACGCCACCGACCAGGACGCCGACCGGGAGCCGGAGGACGCCGGATACGACGAGGACAGCGAGCCGGAGGACCGCCAGCGGCGGCCGCGGGACCCGCAGCGCGGCCGCGGCCAGCGGGACGAGCGGTACGACGAGACCGACGCGGACGACGAGGGCGACGAGGACGAGCCCGACGAGGGCGACGAGGACGAGCCCGACGAGGGCGACGTCGAGGCGTATGACGAGGAGCCGGAACCGCCACGGCGGCGGCCGACCCGGTCTGCCCGACCCACTCCGCGGCCCCGACCGGCCGCCTCCGACGCGCCGGTCCGCCGGCGAGGCAGGTGAGCGGCATGTCGGAGACCCCCCGACAGACCATCGGCGAGAAGATCTCCGGCCGGCTGGCCGAGGAGCTGCGCAACGTCGCGACCGCGGCCACCGACCGGCTGGTCTCGGCGGCCACCGACCGGCTCGGCTCGGCCACCGAACGGCTCACCGAGTACGCGAGCAACAGCGACAACCCCAACCTCAGGGCCGCGGCGGCCGGAGCGGGTCAGCTGGCCGCCGGCAAGTCCCCGGCGCGCGCCGGGCTGAGCTTCGGCATGGCCAGCCTGAAGGAGAAGGTGAAGTCGATGTTCGGCAAGGGCAAGGGCAAGGGCGACGGCAAGGGCAAGATCAAGGTCACCAACATCGTCGAGGCGATCGAGGTGGGCGTGCCGGTCCGGGTCGCCTACAACCAGTGGACGCAGTACCCGGACTTCCCCACCTTCATGAAGAAGGTGGAGAACGTCGACCGCGGCGACGAGGACACGAAGACCACCTGGAAGGCGCAGGTGTTCTGGTCGCACCGCAGCTGGGAGGCGACGGTCTCCGAGCAGGTGCCGGACGAGCGGATCGTGTGGAAGTCCAAGGGCGAGAAGGGCCACGTCGACGGGACCGTCACGTTCCACGAGATCACCCCGGACCTCACCCGCATCCTCGTGGTGCTGGAGTACAACCCGCAGGGCCTCTTCGAGCACACCGGAAACCTGTGGCGCGCCCAGGGCCGCCGGGTACGCCTCGAGCTGAAGCACTTCGTGCGGCACGTGATGACCCGGACCATCCTCGACCCGGACTCGGTCGAGGGCTGGCGCGGTGAGATCCGCGAGGGCGAGGTGGTCCGCGACCACGAGACCGCCCTGGCGGAGGAGCAGGACGCCGACCAGAACGGCGCCGACGACCGGGACCAGCACGGCGCCGACGGCCAGGATCGGGACGGCGCTGGCGACCAGGATCAGGACCCGGCTGACGGCCGGGACCGCGGCGGCGCCGACGACCATGCCGACGACGACGGCAACGACGACGGCCGGGCGGACGACCGGGGCGGCGACGACGGCCGGGACGAGCCGGACGACGACCAGACCGACGGCGAGCAGGACCGTGGCCGCGGACGCGGCCAGCGCCGGGGTGGTGGGCGGCGATGAGCCTGCAACCCGCCACCAGCGCCGGGACGGTCGACCGGGGATCCTCGGGCGACCTCGCCGAGGTGGTCGGCACCATCCTCGACAAGGGCGTGGTGATCGACGCGCACGTCTCGGTCGGCCTGATCGGCATCAAGCTGTTGACCATCGATGCCCGGATCGTCGTGGCGAGCGTGGACACCTACCTGCGGTTCGCCGAGGCCACCAACCGGCTCACCCTGGACGGTTCGCAGTCGGGCAAGGGCCTGCCGGAGATCGTCCAGGGGCCCAAGGGAAATCTGCTGGAAAAGGCCGGCGACGCGCTCGGCGAGCTGGTGAGCGGCGGCGACGACCGCGACGAGCGGGACCGGGCGCCGCGTCGGGAAAGGCGAAGGGACCGCTGAGATGACAACCGTCGACACCAAGACCGGCCTTCTGCTGTACGGCCTGGTGCCGGCCGACGTCGAGCCGACCGACGACGCGACCGGGGTGGGCAACCCGCCCACCCCGGTCGGGGTCGTCGCGCACGGCGACATCGCCGCACTGGTCAGCGAGGTGCCCGTCGACCGGCCGCTGGGCCGGCCGGACGACCTGCGGGCCTACAAGGACCTGCTGGACCGGGTCACCGGCGTGGCGCCGGTGCTGCCGGTCCGGTTCGGCACCGTCGCCCGGGACGAGGCCGCCGTGGCCGAACTGCTGGGAGCGCGGCACGACGACTACCGGCGCGCGCTGGACCGCGTCGAGGGGTGCGCCCAGTACGTGGTGCGGGCCCGCTACGACGAGCCCGTCGTCCTGGCCGAGGCGCTGGCCGGCAACGCCGAGGCGGCCGCCCTGCGCGACCGGCTGCGGGGCCAGCCCGAGGACGCGCTGCGCGACGAACGGATCCGGCTGGGTGAGCTGCTCAACGCCGAGGTCTCCGCCCGGCGGGACGCCGACACCCAGCGACTGGCCACGGAGCTGGAACCGTTCTGCGTGGCCCAGTCGCTCCGCTCGCCCACCTCCGAGCTGGACGCCGCCCACCTGGCGGTGCTGGTGAAGGTTGACCGCGAGGCCGACTTCGAGGGCATGGTGCAGCGGATCGCGGCCGACTGGGACGAGCGGGCCAGCGTCAAGCTGCTCGGCCCGCTGGCCCCGTACGACTTCGTCGACCAGCTCATGAACGGAGCCTGACCGTGCTGGGGATGCTGCTCGGCCTGCCGCTGGCCCCGCTGCGCGGGGTCACGGCCCTGGCCGGGGTGCTGCAGGAGCAGGCCGAGCAGCAGCTGTACGACCCGGCCACCGCCTGGCAGCAGTTGGAGGAGTTGGACCGCGCGGCCGCGGCCGGCGAGCTGTCCGGCGCCGAGCTTGAGGACGCGCAACAGCAGATCATCGACCGGCTGATCGCCTGAGAGGGGAGGTTGCCATGCCCAGGGACCGCACGCGCACGACCCGGGACGACCGGGACGCCTACGACGAGGAGCACGACGAGCAGGCGTACGACGATTCGACCTACGACGGGGCGCCGGACGGTCCGACGGCGACCGAGGCGGCCCGGACCGCGCTGCGGTACGTGACCGAGCTGACCGGGCGCGAGCCGGTCGGCATCACAGCCCTGGAACGCGCCGACGAGGGCTGGCGGGTCGGCGTCGAGGTGGTGGAGGAGCACCGCATCCCGTCCTCCAGCGACGTCCTGGCCATCTACCAGGCCGACCTCGACGTCGAGGGCGAGCTGCGCGGCTACCGGCGGGTCCAGCGGTACGCCCGCGGCCGCGGCGACGGGCGGTGAGCCGCGGATGAGCATGCTGCAGTCCGGGCGGGGCCCGACGCCGGAGCCCACCAACCTGGCCGACATCCTCGAACGCGTCCTCGACCGGGGCATTGTGATCGCCGGCGACATCCGGATCAACCTGCTCGACATCGAGCTGCTCACCATCAAGCTGCGTCTCGTGGTGGCCTCCGTGGACACCGCGCGGGAGATGGGCATCGACTGGTGGGAACGGGACCCGTTCCTGTCCAGCCGGCCGCGGCCCGCGGCCGAGGCGGAGGACCCGCCGCCGGCGGTGGCCGCGGAGCCGCGCGCCGGCCGCCGCCGAGGCTCGCGTCCGGCGGTCACCGCCGGCCGGGCAGAGGACGAGCCCGGGTACGACGAGCCGGAGTACGACGAGGACTGGCACGAGGAGCCCCGGGCGGCGCCGCCACCGCAGCGCCGCCCCCGGCCCCGGCGGCCGGCGAGGGAGGCACGATGAGTTCCGCGGAGCAGGGCGTCTGGGTGCACGCGGTCACCCGCGACATCGAGCCGGCCCGGCTGGCCGGCATGACCGGGGTCGGCGGTGGGCCGGTCCGCCCCGTACGGGCCGGCGGCCTCGCCGCCGTGGTGAGCACCGTCGACCTCGCCGAGTACGGCGCCGAGCCGCTGCGCCGCAACCTGGAGGACATGTCCTGGCTGGAGTCGGTGGCCCGGGCCCACCACGGCGTGATCGACGCCGTCGCCCGGCTGGGACCGGTGGTCCCGGCCCGGCTGGCCACCGTCTACCTGGACGACGAGCGGGTGGCCGGCACGCTGGTCGAACACCGGCGGGCCGTGGCGGACGCCCTGGACCGGGTGAGCGGGCGGGTCGAGTGGGGCGTGAAGGCGTACGCCGCACCGGCCGCCGCGAATCCGGCCGGGTCGCCCGGCGCCGGCGCCCGCGGCGCGGCCCGGGCCGGCGCCGGCGGCGCCGGCCGGGCGTACCTGCTGCGCCGCCGCGCCCAGCTGACCGCCACCGAGGACGCCGAGCGGACCGCGGCCGAGGATGCCGACCGGTTGCACGGCACGCTGCGCCGGGTGGCCGCGGAGGTGCGCCGGCACCCGCCGCAGGACGGCCGGCTCAGCGGCCGGTCCGAGTGGATGGTGCTCAACGGCGCGTACCTGGTGGACGCCGAGCATGCCGACGAGTTCGCCGAGTCGGTTCGGGGGCTGGCGCCGGACCATCCCGGTATCCGGGTGGAGCTGACCGGCCCGTGGCCGCCGTACTCGTTTACCGAGCTCAACCTCTCGGAGCCGGAAGCGGCCGCGGGGGTGGGCGGATGACCGACCTCGTTCCCGGCGCCGGCACCGGCCCGGCCACCACCTCCTTCGGCGCGCCGAGCCCGCTGGACGAGCCCGGCGCCGGCGACTACCGGCCGATCGCGCTGGTCGACCTGCTCGACCGGGTCCTCGGCGCCGGCGTCGTGGTCAGCGGCGAGCTCGCGCTGTCCATCGCCGACGTCGATTTGGTGTACGTGTCGTTGCGCGCGCTGCTGGCCTCGGTCCGCGCCAGCGCCGCGGCGCCGCCGCCCGGGCCGCCGCCCGCCGGCGGGCAGCCGTGGTGACCGGCGAGGGCCCCGCGGACCCGGCGGCCGTGCCCGGCAGGGGCGCCGCAGATCCGGCGGCCGTGACCGGCGGGCCCGCCGCGGCCCCCGGCGATCCGGCGACCGGGTCCGGCGACGACGTGGCCCCCGGCCATCCGGCGACCGGGTCCGGCGACGACGTGGCCGTGGGCGACGCGGACGCCCCGGCGGTACGGCGGCTGGGGCGCGGCATCGACGTGGATCGCGACGGCGTCGAGCGCGGCCTGGGCAGCCTGGTGCTCACCATCATCGAGCTGCTCCGGCAGTTGATGGAGCGGCAGGCGCTGCGCCGGATGGATCAGGGCGACCTGACCGACGAGCAGATCGAGCGGGTCGGCGCCACGCTCATGGCGCTGGAGGAGCAGATGACCGAGCTGCGCGAGCACTTCGGGCTGTCCGCCGAGGACCTGAACCTCGACCTCGGCCCGCTCGGCCCGCTGCTGCCGCGCGGCTGACCCGCTACCGGTCAGTCCGGGATGTGGATGATCGGCAGATCTTCTGCGGCGTACCGGGCCTCCCGGGTGAGGATGGGGGCCTCGTGGTCAAGGCTGGCCAGGACCGTCGTGGCAAGGTCCACCCGGCCCGTGTAGCGACGCCAGTAGGCCAGCTCCAGCCATGAGCTCCCCGGTGTGGCCAGCACCGCACAGGAGTCCAGGGCAAGAAGACGCCGCAGCGCCGACCGGTCCTTGGGGTTGTCCACCGCGGCCAGAGTCTCGGCGGCCGTGACAGCGGTCGCGGCGAACCGGACGCCGTCAGCGATCACCTCGTGCAGCGGCTCTCCGACGTGTACCGAACCGGCCAGATAGGCCAGCAAGGCGGAACGATCAAGCACCAATCGGACCGGGGGTGAAGCCGGACCGGTCATGCGGCCGATGCCCGACCGCGGTCCGGCGTGTCGTCATCCTCAACCGCGCGGCGCACCCGGTCCCGGACCGCCTGGTAGCGCTCCGGCCGCCACTCGGCGGCCACCGCCGCCCGCGCCGCTCGAGCGCGGGCCACGCCCTCCGCCGTGATGGGGATGCCCTGGTGCGCCAGCTCTGCGCTCAGCGCCTCTTGACGCATGAGCGCCCGGGCCGCGTCCACGAGATAGGCGCTGGCGTTCGGTTCGCGTTCGAGCCGCTCGGCGACGTCCGGCGGAACGGAGATCGACAACTTGCGCACCGGCTTGGTCATACCCACGAGGGTACACCGGTAGCACCACCCTCCCTGGCGCATCGACCGCCGATCGGCGCGTCGCGCTGGCCTCAGCCGGCGGAGAACTCGTTGTAGTGGGCGGCCGGCTCCTGGCCGGACAGGGTCCGGATCGCGGCCATGATCTCGTCGGTGGCCGTCCGCCGCAGCGCGCCGCCGGGTCGGCCGTCCGGAGCGGCGAACCGCAGCGGCGGTCCGAACCGGACGGTGATCCGGCCCGGTCGGGGCAGGCGGGCGCCCACCGGCTGGATCCGGTCGGTGCCGAGCACGGCGACCGGGACCACCGGCGCCCCGGAGGTGAGCGCCAGCCAGGCCACGCCGGTGCGGCCGCGGTAGATCCGCCCGTCCCGCGACCGGCTGCCCTCCGGATGGATGCCGAAGGCCCGGCCCCGGGCCAGCACGTCGAGGGCCAGCTCGAGGGCCGCCTGCGCCGACCGGTACCCGGCGCGCGGCACCGGGATGGCGTCCACGCCGGTCAGGCAGGTGCGCAGCACCCGCCCCTTGAGCCCGGGCCGCAGGTAGTACTCCTGCTTGGCCAGGAACGCCACCGGCCGCGGCGCCACCAGCGGGATGATGATGCTGTCCAGCGCCGAGATGTGGTTGGCGGCCAGGATGACCGGGCCACGGCGCGGGACGTGCGCGCGGCCCTCCACGGTGGGCCGGAACAGCAGCCGGGCCAGCGGCGCCACGATCAGGCGGGTGCTGTGGTGCACGAGCACGGTGGGTCTCCGTTGCGGTTCCGGGTCAGCCCAGCGGCGGGCGCGCCGCCGGGCGGAGGTGGGCGTCGAGGACGGCGTGCAGCACGGGGTCCAGGTCGTCGCTGCCGAGGACCAGCTGGAGGCTCCCCCACCGGCTCAGCTGGGCCACGCCGTGCAGGTTGGCCCAGAGGGCCGCGGCCACCGACTCGGCCGCGGCCGCCCGGTCCGGCCCGGCGGGCGAACCCGACACGGCCACCGGGTGCGGCGGGCCGGGCGGGGCGCTCGGGCGGGTCTCGGCCACCAGCCCGACGAGGGTGTCGAACAGCGGCCGGCTGGCCTGGCGCAGCCCCTCCGCGTTGCCGCGCAGCAGATCGTGCCGGAACATCAGCGCGAACATCTCCGGTTGCGCCCCGGCGAATCGCAGGTAGGAGCGCGCCAGCGCCAGCACCCGGGCGTAGGGGTCGGGATGATCGGCGTCCAGCGCCGCGGCCACCTCGGCGGCGAGCGCCCGGTAGCCCTCCCGGGCGATGGCTGCGAGCAGGTCACGGTGGGCCGGGAAGTAGCGCCGGGGCGCGCCGTGCGACACGCCCGCGTGCCGGGCGATCTCGCGCAGGGTCAGCGCGGCCTCGCCGTCGCGGGCCAGCAGGTCGACTCCGGCCCGCACGAGCCGGGACCGCAGACCCTGATCGTCATCGGGCATGGGAGGTGTCTACCGCATCGCGTAGACAGTGTCTACCCTCGCTGCGAATGTGCCGATCCCGGCGCCGCCGGCTGCCGCCACGCCGCCGGCGCGGCCGGCCGGGGCGGTTCCGCGGGGATGCGGAGCCACAGCAGGCAGGCGAACGCCGCCAGCAGCTCGAGGCTGGCGCTCGCGGCGAACGCCGGCACGGTGCCGACCCAGCCGGCCAGCGCGCCCATGGCGGCGATGGCCAGCGGGGTGATGCCGAGATTCGCCAGCGTGTTGACGCTGGTGACCCGGCCTCGGAACCGATCCTCGGTCATCCGCTGGGTCACCGTGACGATGACGATGGCCAGCGGACCGCTGGTCATTCCCACCAGAACGCAACAGCCCACGGCGAACCACCGGGTGCCGCCGACCGCGACGGCGAAGACGGCCAGCCCCTGGACCGCGGCACAGGCCGCGGCCGTCGACCGCTCCGGCAGGCGCAGCCGGGCCATGGCGGCCGCGCCGACGATGGCGCCGACACCGAACCCGGCCAGCAGCTGGCCGATCCCGGCCGCTCCCCAACCGCGCAGGTCCGACACGAGCGCGAGGCCGACGTTCATCGGGCCGACGAAGCCGAGGTTGGTCAGCAGCGACACCAGCAGCAGGATCCGCAGGGTCCGGTGCCTTACCAGGTATCCGAGGCCCTCCCGCAGCGCGCCGGTCAGCCGGCGGTCCGCCTCCGGCGCGGCCGCCGGCGGCGCCGGGCGGGGGCGGACCCAGAGCAGCGCGAGCACCGACACCGCGAAGGTGACGGCGTTGACCACGCAGGCGAGCGCGAGCCCGCCGGCCGCGACCAGGATCCCGCCCAGCGGGGCGCCGAGGGTCAGCGCGAGCCGGGCGGCCATCGTGGTGGTGGCGTTGCCGCTGGCCAGCTGCTCCGGGTGCAGCAGCCGGGGCAGCACCGTGCCGGCGGCCGGCAGGAACACCGCGTCCGCCAACCCGAAGAGCAGCGCCACCGCGATCAGCAGTGGCACGCCCGGGCTGAGGGCGGCCACCGCGGCCGCGACCAGCGAGACCAGCAGCCGGCCCAGATCGCTGCCGATCATCAGCCGGCGCGGGTCGTAGCGGTCCGCCAGCGCGCCGCCGACCAGCAACAGCACCAGCCGGGGCAGCGACGAGACCGCCAGGACCACGCCGGCCACGCCGGGCGAGGCGACCCGTACCGCGGTCCAGGACAGCGCCACGTACCAGACCTGGTCGCCGAGGACGGACACCGCCTGGCCGGCCACGTACCGCAGGAACGGGCCGTTCCGGTACGCCGGCGGGACCGGCGTCGAACCGGTCGGCCGGACCGGGTCCGCCGGGTCGACGGCCATCAGAGGTCCCGTTCCGGGAACGCGTGCAGGAAGACGAACACCGGCTGCCGATCCGCCTCGGCCGGTTCGCCGGCCGACGCGCCAGCCGGGTCGCCGGCCGGGGCGCCAGCCGGGGCGGCCGGTTGGTCGTCGTCGTTCGCCGCGCCCGGTGGCGCCGCGTTCGCCCGCCGTCGGGCCAGCGTGGTCCGCCGGCCGTGCTCCGACCAGCGGCGCAGCGTGGCGTGCAGTTCCCCGACCAACTCGCGCAGCTCGTCCGGGGTCAGCCGCAGGAACGAATCCGAACTGGTGGCGGCCTGCTGCCAGTCCGGCGGCCAGCTCCGGCGGGTCTGCTCGAAGTGGCGCAGCCGCTCGAACTCGTGCGTGATCATGTCCCGCTTCACCCGGCCGGCCACCGCGCGACCCTCCGGGCTCACGAAGTCTTGCCAGCTCCAGGAGGTGGCCCCGGGCACCAGCCGCCACCAGCGTTCCCGCCGGTCCCGGGCCAGCTCCGGCACGTCCTCCACGAACCCGCGCCGCTGCAGCTCCCGCAGGTGGTAGCTGAGCAGGCCCGGGTCGGCGCCGCCGAGTTCCCGGCCGAGCATGGCGTTGGTGGCCGGACCGACGTACGCCAGCACCCGGTACAGCCGCTGCCGCACCGGGTGGGCGAACGCCTTGAGGGTTTCCGGATCACTGATCCGCTGCGTGTGGCTCACGCCGGATCACGCTAGGAGCATGCCGGCCAATCCACAAACTTCCTACTGGATCTTGCAGCCGTCAATCTAAAGCCGGCCGGTGAGCACGAAGACGCACAGCGCCAGGATGACGACGTTCGCGGCGACGTTTCGGGCCTCCCGGTTGCCGCGGCCGGCCGCCCGGTCCCGGCGCAGCAGCGTGCCGTGGCTGAGCATCGCGCCGATCATCACCACGGCCAGGCCGCCGGCGGCCACCGGCGTGAGCACCCGCGCCACGCCGGTCAGCCACGGCAGGATCAGCCCGACCGCCGCGAGCAGTTCGGCGAACGCGGTCAGCCGGATCACCGGCACCGGAAACGGCGCCACGCCGGTCTGCCCGGACGCGATCAGCCGGTCCTTGGACTGCGTGCCCTTCACCGCGCCCGACCAGAGAAAGACGGCGGCCAGCAGGATCTGCACCACCCACAGCGCTACGTTCATGACGTACTCCCGGTCCTTGGTTGTCGATTGGCACCAGGACCGGTACGGCGGACCGGATGTGACGTGGTGTGTGCCGGATCACCCGGGCGGACGGGACTCCTCACCGGATGGCGTCGGCCAGCCCCAGGAACCCGTGGTAGCCGCGCAGCGCGGCCCGGACAGACCCGCCGGTTGCCTCGGCGCCGCGACCGGGGGGCGAGGCCGGCGGGGCCTGGAAAGGGGTGGCGGGCCGGACCGGACCGCTGCGTCGGCCAGTCCGGCCGGCCCGCCACGGGGTGACCCGGCTGCGGGTTTGCCGGGTCACGGCCCGGTGGTGGGGACACCGGGCCAGTCAGGGCCGGCCGCGCGGGCGCGGGTCGCCCCCGCGCGGCCGGTTGGGAGGAGCCCCTGGTCACCGCATCGGCGATGCCGGCGGCCCCTCCCGGTCTGCTAGCCGAGCAACATGCCGTAGTCGGCCAGCGCGAGGGCGACGTCGGTCTGCGCCCAGAACCGGTGGTAGTTGAACACCGGCGCCGGACCCGTGCCGTCCAGGTACGCCTTGACCCTGGCGTAGTCCGGGTCGTTCTTGTAGAAGGACCGGATGTCCAGGAACGAGTCGCCCGACTTGATCACGTCACCGTTGGGCATCTTGCCGGTGAAGCCGGACGGCACGTACAGGCCGTCGTGCGTGCTGGCGTTGTAGACGTCGTCCAACCGGTTGTAGTCGGTCTTGGTCTCCGGCACCGACACGCCCTTGCTGTCCGCGTGCGTGAGGATGCCGTCCAGCAGCGCCTTCGCCGTCGTCTTGGCCTGCGTGTTACCGGACTTGGCGGCGTAGTAGGTGAGCGTGCGGGCGTACGCCCCGGCCACCCCGACGTCGTTGGTGTAGTCCTTGATGGTCACGTGCAGACCGCTGTTGTTGACCGAGGTGGTGCCGGCGGCCCAGTTGCCACCCGGCTGGCCGCTCCAGTTGAGCGTCGACGGGATCTGGTAGTCCCCGTTCGTGCCGATGGTGGTGTTGGCCATGGCCCAGGTGGTCCACTTGTCCAGCAGGGCCTTGGCCCGGGCGTCGCCGCTCTCGTGGTAGTACTCGGCGACCCGCTCCATGGTCCACGCCTGGAAGCCGAACCACTGGTTCGACGGCGGGTCGTGGTAGACGGGCTGCCAGTCGTACGCCAGGCCGTAGAAGGTCGGCGTGCCGGCCGGCGGAGTGCCGTAGGCGCCGCCCCAGCTGTTCGTCGCGCCGCCGGCGATGGCGCCCTCGGACGACTGCAGCCAGGTGTAGAAGTCGATCTGCCGGGTCAGGCTGGTGGCCCAGTCGGACTTGGCGGACGGCGACTTCGGGGTCAGTGCGGCCACCGTGGACAGCGCGTACGCCGCCATCGGGTTCTGGTAGCCGCTGTGGTTGTGGCTGGAGCCGATCCGCCAGCTCCACGACCCGTCCATGGCCGCGCCCCAGGCGTAGTACCAGGAGAGCAGGTAGTTCGACGAGTCCTTGCCGGTGCCCGCCGCGCAGGACGGGGTGGTGCAGCCCGGCTTCTTGAAGTACTTGTCGTACATCGCGTACCGGAGGTAGTCACCCATCTTGGCCGCCTTGGCCACGGTGGCCGCGACGTCCGCCGCCTTGCCCTGCTCGGTGGCCCATTGCAGGGCCCAGTAGGCCGCCTCCACCGCGCGGGCGTCGGCGTCCGGCGCGTCAGTGAACTTCCACTGCTTGGCCGGGTTGGAGTCCTGGGTGAACAGCGGGCCGTAGCCGTTCGGGCCGCCGTAGGTGAACGTCTCGCAGGACGGCTGCGGGATGGTCTCGAAGACCGACTCCTGCGGGCCCCGCTGGTAGGTGTTGATGTAAGCCACCCGGGTGGTGTGGTCGCCGCACTTGCCGAAGCCGTACGTGTTGTCCACGTCCAGCAGCCAGTGCATGCCGTAGATGTCGCTGTTGCCGTACGTGCTGGTCAGCTCGGAGTACAACGGGTCGGTGCCGGCCTTCACCCCGCTGTCGAAGGCCACCGGGTACTGGTCCGGGTACGCCTTCTCCGGCGCGTACGTGGCCGGGCTGTTGGCGTTGTAGCCGCCGGTCTTGTAGTCCGAGCCGCTGGGGATGATGTACTTCTCCATCACGTTCCAGGCGTTGTTGAACGGCGTCCAGTCCTTCTGGATCCGTCCGTACTCGGCCTCGAGCCACAGCCAGTAGCTGAACGCCTCGGAGGTGGTCTCGTGGCCCTGATCCGGGGCCTCCACCATGAACGTCTCGACGGAGTGGTACGGCACGCCCTCGGGGCTGAAGTAGCCGTTCGACGGCGCGTGGATCTTGTTGTACTGCGTCATGAACTGGGTGACGTAGGTGCCGCCCGCGACGTCCTTGTCCAGCTGGGTGAGGGTCACCGCCGAGGCCGTGTAGCCGGTGGAGGTGGCCGTGAGGGTCGCCGTGTCGTTGGTGGTGTCGGTGTCGGTCACCGACGACACGGTCACCGGCACGCCGGTGTTCCAGTTGCTCGGAGTCAGCGTAACGCTCGTGGCCGACGTGCTGAACTTCGCGGCCGACGACCCGCTCAGGGCCAGACCGACCGTCACGTTGCTGCTCGGCGCCGAGTTGAGCTTGTACGTCAGGCTCGTGCTGCCGCCCTCGGGGACGCTGAGCGCCGTCGGGTTGGCGACGATCGCCGGTCCGGTGGCCGCTCCCACGGTGAACGACTTCTCCGCCGTGGCGGTCAGCGCCGGCGTGCCGTTGTCGTACGCCTTGGCCTGCACCGTGTAGTCACCGGCCGGTAGCCCGGTCAGGGTGTAGCTGTACGGGGCCGTGGTGTCCGTGTTGACCAGCAGGCCGTTGCGGTAGAACTCGACCTTGCTGATCGAGCCGTCCGGGTCGCTGGCCGTGGCGGTCAGGGGCACGTCCGCCGGCGCGGTGAACGGGCCGGCCGGAACGCTGAGTGCGACCGTCGGCGCCTGGTTGCTCGACTGGCCGCCGCAGGTGACCCCGTTGATCGAGAACGAGGTCGGCTTCGGGTTGCTGCCGCTGAACGTTCCGTTGAAGCCGATGTTGGTGCTGGCGCCGGTGCCCAGGCTTCCGTTCCAGGACATGCTGGTGGCGGTGACCTGGTTGCCGCTCTGGGACCAGTTGGCCGACCAGCCGTTGCTGACCTTCTGGCTGCTGTTGGGGAAGGCGAACTTCAGGGTCCACCCGTTGATCGGGTCGCCCAGGTTGGTGAGCGTGACGCTCGCGGTGAAGCCGCCGGTCCAGTCGTTCGTCGTATATGCCACGTCGCACGACGCCGCCGCCATGGCGGGCGTGGCCGGCACGGTGAGCCCGGCGGTGGCCAGCACGGCCGCCGCTACTATCGCCGTACGGCGACGTTTCGCCCACAGTCTCATACTCTCGGGTCCTCCTCGCCGGACCGATGGCCGGGCGAGTGCGCCGCGGCCGGGGCGCCGCCGGCGGAGGGGGTCCGCCTGGTGCGACGCGGGGGAACGTCGGGATCCGTCCCGATCCGGCGAGCGGTGCTATCCGTCGCCGCGGTGGAACGGCTCTGCCCGGGCGGGCGCCGGTCCGGTGCGTACCGGATGCCCTCGACGGCCCACGCTCGCGTACGGCTCCTGCGAGATACTTCGAGAGTCTTCCATGGGAGCGCTCCCGGTGCAAGTGAGACCCGTTCGTCCTGCTCGCGACCAGGGTTTTGGCCACTCAGATGTTTCGATCTTGTTTTAGGTCTTTTCCAATGCCGTTAAGCCGACTACAGTCCACAATCACCATCACGGATGGGAGCGCTTCCATAGATAAAGCGCTACGCGCAAGTGGTGCGGCCGCTGCCCGGCGGACGCACACCGATCCGGCTTACGGGCCGGCGGCGGTCCAGCCCGGACTCCGCCACCGGCCCGACGCACCAACGGAAGGAGGTGCACCAGCGGCACTCGCGTGGCCCGGCTCCCGCGCGGCACGTACGGCCCTCGTACGTGCGGACGTTCGATGTGGGGACGGAGTTGCCCTCTCCGTCCCCACACACAATCCCCGACCCGCACCAACCGGTGCCGGGGACCGACGCTTACCGGTCATCCTACCGGTATCCGCTGTGGACTCCCTGACCCGTTCGGCCCATCTCTGCTCAGCCCGACAGCGCCTGCTGCAGCTCCGCCCGCAACGCCGGGGTGAGCATCTCCCCCGCCTGCTTGGCCAACCGCGCCATCTCGTAGCCGACCACCCCGATGTCGGCCTCGGCCCCGGCCAGCGTTGCCAGGATGGAACCGTCCCGGACCTGCATCACCAGGAAGTACCCGCGGCCCATCTCGACCACGGTCTGCTTGACCACGTCCCCGTCGAACATCTGGGCCGCCCCGGCCGTGATGCTCATCAGCCCCGAGGTGACCGCCGCCAACCGGTCGGCGTGGTCGCGCGGCAGGTGGCCCGAGACCGCCACCAGCAACCCGTCCGAGGAGACCACGATCGCGTGCGCGACCCCCGGCACCCGCTCGGCGAACGCGTTGACCAGCCAGCTCACGTCGCGGGCCTCTTGACTGAGGGATGTCACCTGTTCTTCCTTTCGTCCCCGACGCCGAACGACGCGCGGGAGATCTCGGTCGTCTCTTCCTCCTCGGCCCGGCGGACCCCGCCGTAGAACCGGGACAGCATGCCGCTGACGGCCTCCGGATCCAGCTCCGGCCGCGGGACCGGCACCGCCGGCCGGGCCGGGGTGGTGGCCGCCGGCAGGTGCGCCATCGGCACCCGGAGCGGCAGGCCGCGCCCGGTTGTGGCGGGCGCCGCCGGCGCCCCGCCCGGACCGGCGTCACCCGGCCGGGCCGCGGCGCCGCCGGCCGGCGGGACCGGGCCACCGGGCTCGGCCGCACCGCCGGCGCCTGGCGTACCGGCGCCGGCCGTTCCGTTCGGTGCGCCGCCGCGGGTCCACCACGTGCTGGTCTCTCCCGCCGGCGACGCGGGTCCGGCCAGCACGTCCTCGGCCCGGGTGGGCACCGGCCGGCGGGGCAACGTCCGCTTGCGCGGCCGGGCGCCGCCGGGCTGGTCGCCGCCGGGCGGCGTCGCACCGACCGACCCGGCGCCGTCCGGCGCTGCGCTGACCGGCGCCGAACTGACCGGCCCTGCACTGGCGGGCGCCGAGCTCACCGGCGCCGAGCTCACCGGCGCCGAGCTGACCGGCACCGAGCTGACGGGCGCCGCGTACGGCGCGGAACTGACCGGAGCGACCGGCGGCGCCGTCCTGACCGGCGGCGTGAAGCCGGCAGGCGGGACCTGACCGACCGGATCCAGCACGGCGAACCCCGGCACCAGCACCGCGGCCGGCTGGCCGGGAACCGTGGGCGGATCCGCCGGGCCGGCGCCGGCGACGGCGCCGGGGCGATCGACCATCCGCGCCGTCAGCATCCGCCGCGCCGGCCCCCGGTCCAGCTCCGAACCGGCCTCCTCGGCGGCCAGCAGCGCGGCGGGCAACCGTACCTGCGCCACCACCCCGCGCTCGGCGGGGCGCAACCGGACCTCGATCCCCTGCCGCGCCGCGAGGTGGCTCACCACGAACAGACCCATCCGCTGCGACGCGGCCACGTCGGCCACCGGCGGCGCGGCCAGCACCTCGTTGGCCTCGGCCAGCGCCGCCGGCGTCATGCCGAGGCCACTGTCCACGATCTCCAGGAGCGCCCCGCCGGCGCCGTCCGACCGGCCCACGATGTCCACGGTCGTGTCCGGCGGCGAGAACGAGGTGGCGTTCTCCAGCAGCTCGGCCAGCAGGTGTACCAGGTCCGCGACCGCGTGGCCCACCACGTACGGCTGCCCGGCCACCCGGTGCCGGACCCGCTGGTACTGCTCCACCTCGGCCACCGCGGCCAGCATCACCGCGGTCAGCGGAACCGGCTGCGACCACCGCCGGGTCGACTCCGACCCGGCCAGCACCAGCAGGCTGTCGTCGTTGCGGCGCATCCGGGCGGCCAGGTGGTCCAGCCGGAACAGGTTGTCCAGCTGCTCCGGGTCGCTCTCCTCGCGCTCCAGGTCGTCCAGCAGCTCCAGCTGCCGCTCCACCAGGACCTGGCTGCGGCGGGCCAGGTTCACGAACATGGCGTTCACGCTGCGGCGCATCTGCGCCTGCTCCAGCGCCAGCGCCACGGCGCTGCGGTGCACCGCCACGAATGCCTCGGCCACCTCGCCGATCTCGTCCATCGACCGCACCACCGCGGGCGACACCTCGATCTTCGCCCCGGCGGTGTCCAGGGCACGCAGCCGTTCCAGCGCCTCCGGCAGCTCGATCTGCGCCACCTGGATGGCCTGCCGGCGCAGCCGGTTCAGCGACCGGGCCAGCGACCGGCCCACCGCGACCGAGGTGAAGACCGCGAACAGCAGGACGGCCAGCACCACCCCGGCCACCAGCAGGGACCGGCGCAGCTGGCTGGCGCTCACCGCGCTCGCCCGGTCGACCGCGTCGCCCAGCACCGTCCGCTGCACCCCGTTCAACAGGTCCAGCCGCTGGCTGCTGGCCGTCCACCACCGGTCCGCCCCGAGCACGGCCGGCTGCCGCCCGTTGGTCGGGATGGTGGTCTCCTCCAACCGCGTCGCCGCCGCGAACTCCGGCCGCTCGGCCGCCTCGTCGTACCGGCGTACCTGCTCCGGGGTGGCCGCCGCGCGGAACTCCGCCAACGCCGCGAACTGTTGCGAGCGCAGATCGCTGAGCAGCACCAGGTCGTCCGGGCCGTACTCGCCGGCGCGGGCCGCCGCGTACAACTGGGCCCGGATCTCCGAGCCGATGTCCTGCACCCGGGCCAGCTGGACGTACCGCAGCACCGCGTCGGAGAGCTCCGCCTGGTCCGTTCCCGGCGACGGCTCGGCGAGCAACGCCAGCAACGCGTCCACGGTGCGGCCGTAGTTGTTCAGCACCGTGCTCGGGTTGAGCACGCCGGCCAGCACCGCTGCGCGCACATCGGGCAGCTGCCGCAACGAGTCGTTGGCCCGGGCGTACGCCACCCGCCAGGCGGCGTCGGTCTTGGCCAACGGGTCGGCGGCCTCGCGCAGCCGGCTGACCGCGGCGTCCACCTCGGCATAGATCGGCCGCAACGCCGCCCGGGCCTGCTCGGTGCCGGCCGGGCCGCCCGGCTGCGCGCGGTTCTGTCCCGCCGGCGGTTGCGCCTGGTCGCCGCCCAGCAGCCCGGCCAGCTCACCGGCCGTGCGGTCCCGCTCCCGGTGCAGGCCGTCGAGGACGTCGACGAGCTGCCGTCCCACCCCGACCTGGGTGGCGAACTGGTCCAGGGCGCTGGCCCGGCCGAAGAGCCCGCCCGTCTGCACGCTGGCCAGCACGAGGAACGCCACCGACGGCACCACCAGGACCGCCGCGAGCTTGGTGCGGATCCGCCAGTCCCGCACCCGGAACGGGGAGCGACGCCGATGCGGGACGACCCGGACATCAAGCCGGCGGCGATGGTTGGGCACCCCATCCGTCGCCCGGCCCGGCTCAGTGCTCACCACTCCTCCTAGCGTGCGGATGACGGCTGGTCCGCCACGGTGGAGTCCCATCCAACCAGGCACGGAACGGCTGTCAACGGGTCCGGCTCCGCGCCCCGCGCGGTCCAGGCAGGATCGCGCGGTCCAGGCAGGATACTGTCAGCGGGCCGGTCCTGTCGCTGCGCCGGTGGGCGGCTCGTCCGTCCGGCCCAGCGCTTCGATGCCGATCGCCCCGTCCAGCCGCCCGATCGCCACCAGCGCCGCCCCGGTGGCTCCCGTCTCCGGGTTGGTCGCGTGCCACACCTCCCGCGGCGCCAGCGTCCGCGCGAACGACCGGCGCCACCAGGGGGAGGCGGCCACCGCGCCGCCGCCGAGCACCACCCGCACCCGCTTGGGTACGGTCGACTCGATCTCGTCCAGACCCGCCTCGACCTGCCGGCACAGCGCGCTCATCAGCCCGGCGAGGATGTCGACGGCGCCGGTGTTGAGGCTGAGCCCCGCCAGCTGGCCCGAGCCGGCCGGCGCCAGCCCGGGCGGCCGGTCGCCGCCGAACCGCGGGTCGGCCGGTACCCCGCCGCCGGGTGGCAGGCGGTCCAGCGCCGCGGCCAGCTGCGCACCAGCCGGCAACCGCAGCGTGCGGGTTGCCCAGGCGTACAGGTTGCCGCCGGCCGAGAAGGCCGTGCCGGTCACGATGTGCCGGTGATCGACCCGGTACCGCCACAGCGCGGGCGGCAGCGGCGGCAGCGCCCCGTCCGCGGGCGCCGGCTGCACCAGCCGGACCGCCGCCGAGGTGCCCACGCTGACCGCGGCCCAGTCCTGGTCCACCGCCCGGCAGCCCACGTTCGAGGCGGCGCCGTCGCCCACCGGCGGCGCCCAGCGGGCGGCGCGCAGCGCCGGCCACCGCCGGGCCTGCTCCGGGCGAAGCCGCCCGCGCCAGTCGTGCGGCGCGAGCTCCGGCAGCTCACCGGCGCGCACCTGGGCCAGCTCGCAGCCCTCGGCGTCCCAGGTCATCGAGCGCAGGTCCAGCATCCCGGTGGCCGACGCCTGCGACACGGACATCGGCGCCGACTCGAGCAGCTTGCCGTAGACGTACTCGACGAGGCCGGCGAAGCGCGCGGCCGGGCTGCCCACCCGCTCGCGCAGCCAGGGCAGCCGGACATTCCAGTAGAACCGGTGCCACCAGGTCCCGGTCCGGTGGTGGAACGCCGTCGGATCGCGCGGCACCGGCGAGCCCGGCAGCGGCGCCGGCCGGGTGTCCAGCCAGGTGAGCACCGGTCCCAACGGGTCACCCGCGGCGTCCAGCGGCACCACCGAGTGCCACTGCGCCGAGGCGGCCACCAGCTCCACCCCGTCCAGCCGGCCGGCCGCCGCCAGCTCGTCCAGGCACTCCCCCAGCGCGGCCAGGTAGGCCGGCCCGTCCAGGGTGGCCGCGCCGTCCGCCCCGAGCGCGATCTCGACCGGTCGACGCGCCAGCGCGCCCGGCAGTGGCACCGCGTCCGCGTCCAGCACCAGGCCCCGCACCGACGAGGTGCCCAGGTCGAGAGCCAGAATTGTCATCCCGGCACACCGTACCGAACGGGACACCGCCGCGCGGGCGGCTCCGGTACGCTCGCGACATGTCCGCGCGTCTGTCCGCCTGGTGGCCCACCCGACCGGTGGCCTCCGACAGCGCGTAACCGCCCAGCTGGCCGCCTCCCGGTGGCCAGCCACGTTTCCCGTACGCGTCGGCCGCCGAGCCGGCCGACGAGCCCGAGGAAACGTCATGCACCTGCCTGAGCTGCTGGCGGCGATCACCGCCGGCGCCGATCCCGGCCCCTTCGCGCTGCTGCGCCGCGCCGACGAGCCGGATCTGGAGATCATCACCGGGACGGTCCACACCGTGCACCGGCTCGCCGACCTGCCCGCGGCCCCGCCGGCCGGATCGGACGGCACGCCCGGCGCCGGGTCCGCCCCGGCGGCCGGCGCGGACCGGGCCGGACCGTGCGCCCTCGCGGTCGTGCCGTACCGGCAGATCGCCGAGCGCGGTTTCCGGCACGTCGACGACGGCGTGCCGCTGGAGGCGCTGACCGTCACCGGCTATCACCGCACCCCGCTCGCCGAGGCCGTGGCGGCGCTGCCGGACCTTCCCGTGGCCGCCCGGGACGGGCGCTTCGACGTGCCCGACGACGCGTACGCCGAGACGGTCCGCGCGGTCCTCGCCGAGGAGATCGGCCGGGGTGCGGGCGCCAACTTCGTCATCCACCGCGTCTTCGAGGCCACCCTGGACCAGCCACCGCTGCTGGCGGCGGCGGCCGCGCTGCGCCGGCTGCTGGTCGACGAGCGCGGCGCGTACTGGACCCACCTGGTGTACACCGGCACCCGGATCCTGGTCGGCGCCAGCCCGGAGCGGCACGTCAGCGTGGCCGACGGGCTGGTCATGATGAACCCGATCAGCGGCACCTTCCGGCACGTCGGCGCCGGCGCCGACGAGGTCGCGCTGCTGCGCTTCCTCGCCGACGAGAAGGAGATCGACGAGCTGGACATGGTGCTCGACGAGGAGCTGAAGATGATGGCCGCGGTGGCCGAGCAGGGCGGCCAGGTCATCGGGCCGTACCTCAAGGAGATGTCCCTGCTCGTGCACACCGAGTATCTGCTGGCCGGGCGGGGTTCGTTGGACGTGCGGGAGGTGCTGCGCCGGACCATGTTCGCGCCCACCGTGACCGGGAGCCCGATCGAGAACGCCTGCCGGGTGATCGCCCGGCGGGAGCCGCGCGGCCGGCGCTACTACGGCGGCGTGCTGGCGCTGCTGGGCCGGGACGCCGCCGGGCGGCAGACCCTGGACGCGCCGATCCTGATCCGTACCGCCGAGATCGGGCCGGACGGGTCGCTGCGGGTGCCGGTGGGCGCCACCCTGGTCCGGCACTCCACCCCGGCCGGCGAGGTCGAGGAGACGCACGTCAAGGCCGCCGGGGTGCTGGCGGCGCTCGGCCTGGCGAGCGGCCCGGAGCGCCCGGGCCCGGACGCGGGCGCCGGTTCCGCGGACCGGGTGGCGCCGGGTCGGCCGCCGTCGGGATCCGGCGCGCCGCCCGGGCTGGCCGACCTTCCGGCGGTACGGGCCGCCCTGGCGGCCCGGGCGGACCGGCTCGCCCCGTTCTGGCGGGAGCAGCGCGACCCGGCGACGCCGGTCGTACCCGCGCTGGCCGGCCGGACCGCGTTGATCGTGGACGGCGAGGACACCTTCACCGCCATGCTCGCCCACCAGCTGCGGTCGCTGGGCCTGCTGGTCCGGGTGCGGCCGTGGCAGGACGTACCGGGCGACGCCGTGCCGGCGGCCGACCTGGTGGTGCTCGGGCCGGGGCCCGGCGACCCGACCAGCGCCGGCGACCGCAAGATGCGTACGCTGCGCGGCGTGGCCGCGACGCTGCTCGACCGCGGCCGCCCCACCCTGGCCGTCTGCCTGGGACACCAGCTGCTCTGCGGCCTGCTGGGCCTGCCGCTGCGCCGGCGGACCGCGCCCTACCAGGGCGTGCAGCGGGACGTGGAGCTGTTCGGCATGCGCCGCCGGGTCGGCTTCTACTCCAGCTTCACCGCCCTGGCCGACGCCGATGAGCTGGACACCCCGTACGGGCCGGTGACGGTGGCGCGGGACGCGACCGACGGAACGGTGCACGCGATCCGCGGCCCCGGGTTCGCCGGGGTGCAGTTCCACGCCGAGTCGGTGCTCAGCACGGACGGGGTGGCCGTGCTCGTCGAGCTGGTGACCGCGGTGCTGTCCGCGAGCCCGGCCGGCCCGGCCCCCGGCCGGCTGTCGACCGGACCGGTCGGCGGCCGTTGACAGCCGAACCGGCTCCCGGCCGGCCGCCGACGCGGACGCCCGGCGGAACGGCACCGGTCGGGATTATCCGACCCGCGGGTGGGTAGCGGACAGACAGCCGGTGGCCCGGGTGGGTCTGAGAGCCCCCACCCGGGCCACCGGTCGGCTGCGCGCCGCCCGGCGGCTCCGCCGTCCGCGCGGGGTTCAGCACCCCGCGCGGGGGCTCAGCGCCCCCGCGCGGAAGCTCAGCCGCCCGCCCGGCCCCGCCGCAGCACCTCGGCCACCTGGACGGCGCGGCGCGCGGTCAGCGCCGTGGCGCCGAGCGCCACCGAGTCCGGCTGGGTCTCGCCGTTGTTGCTGGTGTGCGAGGCGCCGTAGGGGTTGCCCGCGACGAACTGGCTCGGGTCGGTGTAGCCGGGGGTGACCACGATCCCGCCCCAGTGGTAGAAGATGTTGAACATCGACAGCAGGGTGGCCTCCTGGCCGCCGTGCGAGGTGGCCGTCGAGCAGAAGCCGGCGTACACCTTGTCGACCAGCGCCCCCTGCGACCACAGCGGGCCGCTGGTGTCGATGAACTGCTTCAGCTGCGCGGCCATCACGCCGTACCGGGTCGGCGTGCCGAAGATCACCACATCGGCCCAGGACAGGTCGTCGAGTTCGGCCTCCGGCACGTCCTGAGTCTCCAGCCGGTGCGCCTCCCAGCCCGAGTTGGACCGGATCGCCTCCTCGGGCGCCAGCTCCCGCACCTTGCGCAGGCGCGCCTCCGCGCCCGCCTCCTCGGCGGCCCGGCTGGCCTCCATGGCCATCTGGTAGGTAATGCCGGTTGCGCTGTAGTAGATCACCGCAACCTTGATCCGGCCGTCCATGGGCCTCTCCTTCCGCGCGAATGTGGATAAGCCAGATGGGCTACCCGCCGCTTGATCGTGAAAACATCGGCCGCCTCCGCTGCCCGCGGCGCCGCGCCGGCGGGCGGCCGATCTCCTCCGACCGGGATCGCGGCAGCGTGTCGGTGAACCGGTGGACAGCCCGCTCGACCGGCCGGTCGTCCCGGGCGGCGAGCCGCCCGGGCCACCATCGGACCATGACGGAACCAGCCGCGGTCCGGGTCCGCGATCTGCGCAAACGGTACGGCCGCCGGATGGCCCTGGCCGGCGTCGACCTGGACGTGGCCGCCGGCGAGGTGGTGGCGCTGCTCGGACCCAACGGCGCCGGCAAGACCACGACAGTGGAGATCCTCACCGGGCACCGCCGGCGGGACGCCGGCGAGGTCAGCGTGCTCGGCCGGGATCCGGGCCGGGTCGGCCGCTCCGGCCCCGCCGCGCGGTGGTGGCAGTCCGAGATCGGCGTCGTGCTCCAGGAGGTCGCGGACCTGAGCGAGTTGACCGTGGCCGAGACGGTCCGGCATTTCGCCCGCTACTATCCCCGCCCACGGGACCCGGACGAGGTGATCGAGCTGGTCGGGCTCGCCGAGCGGCGGCGTACCCGGATCCGGCGGCTGTCCGGCGGGCAGCGACGCCGGCTCGATGTGGCGGTCGGCCTGATCGGAGACCCGCGGCTGCTGTTCCTCGACGAGCCCACCACCGGGTTCGACCCGGCGGCCCGCCGGTCGTTCTGGGCGCTTGTCCGGACGCTGGCGGCCGGTGGCACCACGATCCTGCTCAGCACCCACTACCTCGACGAGGCCGATGCGCTGGCCGACCGCGTCGTGGTGCTGGCTGGCGGGCGGGTGGTGGCCGACGCTCCGCCGACCGCGCTGGCCGACCGGGCCGGCCGCCGGGTGACGGTGCGCTGGGCCTACGGTGAGCGGCGGGTCGAGGACCCGGTTCCGCTCATCGCCGAGCTGGCCAGCCGGCACGGCGGCGCCGTGCCCGGCCTCACCGTGACCCGGCCCAGCCTGGAGGACGTCTACCTCGAGCTGATCGGGGAGAAGGCGTGACCATGCCCGGCGCCGGCGGGCCGCCGCCCCGGCTGCCCAGCACACTGCTCCTCGGCCTGCACCGGGGCGTCATCGAGCTGAAGACGTTCACCCGGGAATGGGACGCCGTGGTGTTCAGCTTCGCCCTGCCGATCGTCACCCTCGCCCTGCTCGGCTCGCTGTTCTCCGGCAGCTACCCTGGCAGCGACGTCACCGCGGCGCAGTACCTCGCGCCCAGCATGATCTCCGCCGGGGTCGCCGCAACCACGTTCGTCAACCTCGGCGGGGGCATCGCCACCGACCGCGACGACGGCACGCTGCGCCGGCTGCGGGCCGTACCGATGCCGGCGACGGCGTACTTCGTCGGCAAGATCATGCAGGCGGCGGTGGTGTCGGCGGCCGAGGCCGCGCTGCTGCTCACCGTCGGCATGGTCCTGTTCGGGGTGCGGCTTCCGGTCGACGCCCGGCACTGGCTCACCCTCGGCTGGGTGTTCCTGCTCGGCGCCACCGCGTGCGCGATGCTCGGCATCGCGGTCACCGGCCTGATCCGCTCGGCGCGCAGCGCCGCCGCCGTGACCCAGCTGCCGTACCTGGTGTCGTCCTTCGTCTCCGGCATCTACGTCACCCCGGTCGGTGCGCTGCCGCAGCCGCTGCTCGTGCTGGGATCGATCTTTCCGCTCAAGTGGATGGCCCAGGGCTTCCGTTCGGCGCTGCTGCCGGACACGATTCTGGGGGCGGAGGCCGTGCCCCGCTGGGAACACGGTCGGATCGCGGTCATCCTCACCGCCTGGTGCATCGGAGGTCTGCTGCTGTGTCTGACCACCTTCCGCTGGCGGGGCCGGCGGGACCGGTGACCGCGGAGGGCCCGGCGCCGGGGCCGGTGACCGCCCGCGGCCCGTCCCCGGCGGAGACCTGGGTCGCCCGCTACCCGCTCTGGGACGTCTACTTCGCGGCGCTGACCCTCGCCGTGGCGGTCGCCGTGGCCGTCAGCGCCCCGCCGGCCCCGCCGGCCCGCGCCGGTTCCCTCGCCCTGCTGGCCGCACTCGCCCTCTGGTACGCGGCCTTCGGCCGGCCGCTCATCCGGGATGAGGTCGAGGACCGCCGCCGCCTTGTCTACCTGACGGTCGCCTTCGCGCTCTACGTACCGGCGGTGGCGTTGGCGTCCTCCGCCTCGTTCGCCATGTTCGTGCTGCTGCCGCAGGCGTTCATGCTGATGCGTACCGTGCCGGCGGTCGGCACGGTGGTGCTGTTCCACGCCGCGCACGTCACCCTGGTGTGGCTGCGCGTCGGCGACGGCCCCGAGTTCCGCGGGGTACTGCTGGTCGCCGGCATGACCGCCGTGGCGGTGTCGGTCAGTGGCGGGTGGATCCGGCACCTGTTCGTCGAGGGTGACCGTCGGGCCATGCTCATCGACCAGCTGGCCGCCTCCCGCGACGAGGTGGCCCGGCTGTCCCGGCAGGCCGGGATCGCGGCCGAGCGGCAGCGGCTGGCCGCGGAGATCCACGACACCGTCGCGCAGGGCCTGTCCAGCGTGGTCATGCTGATCCAGGCCGCCGACGCCGAGCTGACCCGGGAGCCGGAGCGGGCCGGGCAGCCGGAGCGGGCCCGCCGGCATCTGGCGCTGGCCGTGCGCACCGCCCGGGACAACCTGGCCGAGACCCGGGCGCTGGTCGCCGCACTCACCCCCACGGAGCTGGCCGGTTCGCCGCTGGCGCAGGCGCTGCGCCGGGTGGTGCACCGGTTCGGCGCCGAGACGGGGGTGCGGGCCACCCTCACCGTCACGAATCCGGCGCCGGCGCTGCCCACCTCGGTCGAGGTGGTGCTGCTGCGCGTCACCCAGGAGGCGCTGGCCAACGCCCGCCGGCACGCCGCGGCCACCAGCGTGGCGGTCCGGCTCGACTGCCGCCCCGACGCCGTCGTGCTGGAGATCCGCGACGACGGTCGCGGTTTTCCCGAGCCGGCCGCCGGCGCCGGCTACGGGCTGGCCGGGATGCGGTCCCGGGTCGAGCAGGTGGCCGGCACGCTGTGCGTGTCCTCCGAGCCCGGCGCCGGCACGGTGGTCCGGGCGGAGGTGCCGGTCGGATGATCTCGGTGCTGCTGGTCGACGACCATCCGGTGGTCCGGGCCGGGATCCGCGGGATGCTGGCCGGCGAGCCGGACATCACCGTGGACGGCGAGGCCGCGTCCGGGGTGGAGGCGCTGACCCTCGCCCGGACGCTCCGCCCGACCGTCGTACTGATGGATCTGCGGATGCCCGGCCTGGACGGCGCGGCCGCGGCGGCCCGGTTGCTGGCGCTGCTGCCGGACACCCGGGTCGTGGTGCTCACCACCTACGAGACGGACGGGGACATCCTGCGCGCCGTGGAGGCGGGCGCGGCGGGCTACCTGCTCAAGGACGCCTCCCGGGCCGAGCTCATCGAGGCGGTCCGGGGGGCGGCCCGGGGCGAGACGGTGCTCGCGCCGGCGGTCGCCGGGCGGGTCCTCCGGCAGCTGCGCGGACCGCGGCCGGCCACGCTGTCACCGCGGGAGACCGAGGTGCTGCGGCTGGTCGCGGCCGGGTTGTCCAACGTCGAGGTCGGGCTGCGGTTGCACATCACCGAGGCCACCGTGAAGACCCACCTGCTGCGCAGCTTCGCCAAGCTCGGCGTCTCGGACCGGACGGCCGCGGTCACCACCGCGATGGCGGCCGGCCTGCTCCCCCCACCCGGATAGCGCGGAAATCGGCTCGATCGCCGGCGCCCGGGGCGCTAGCGTGGGCCTCCACGTTCTCGCCGGAGGTGATTTTGTGCCCGTCGTACCCGCGTCAGTCGACCGCCCCATCCCGACCCCCGACGTGAGGAACTTCCGACGTGGACCTGCCCCGCACCTTCACCATCCGCGAACGTGATCACCGCATCCACAACCCCATCGACGACGTCAAGCTGGCCACCCTCGGGCGGGCCATCCGGCTGCGGCCCGGAATGACCCTGCTCGACCTGGCCTGCGGCAGCGGCGAGCTGCTCTGCACCTGGAGCCGGGACCACGGCGTCGCCGGGACAGGCGTGGACATCAGCACCGTCTTCCTCGCCGCCGCCCGGTCCCGCGCCGCCGAGCTTGGCGTGGCCGACCGGGTACGGTTCACCCACGGCGACGCCGCCGGCCACGTGTCCGACGAGCCGGTCGATGTGGCCGCCTGCGTCGGCGCCACCTGGATCGGCGGCGGCGTGCCCGGCACCATCGACCTGCTGAGCCGCAGCCTGCGCCCCGGCGGCATGCTGCTGGTCGGCGAGCCGTACTGGCTGCTGGACCCGCCGGACCACGCCACCGTCGAGGCCTGCGACGCCATCGCCGCGGAGAGCTTCCGCGACCTGCCCGGGCTGATCGAGCTGTTCGGCCAGCTCGGCTGGGATCTGGTCGAGATGGTGCTGGCCGACGGCGACAGCTGGGACCGGTACGCCGCGGCGCAGTGGCTCAGCGTCCGCACCTGGCTGGACGCCAACCCGGACGACGAGCTGGCCGAGCAGTTCCGGGCGGAGTTGCGGGACGCCCCGCTGCGGCACGTCCGCTACCGGCGCCGCTATCTGGGCTGGGGCGTCTTCGCCCTGATGCGCCGCTGAAACGGATCTCCGGCGAATCGACCCGACGGGGCTCTAAAATAGACGAGCATCGCTTGTTCACGCGCCGCACAGCCGCGCGTCGGCACCGGTGCACGGCGGTGTCGACCGGTCGCCGGAGGATCCCGACGACCGGCAGCCGCCGGTCGTCGACCGGGAACCCCCGGACGCCCACGACAAGGGGAGGCACAGCATGTCACCTCGACGCGGACGCACGGCTCTGCTGGCGGCGCTGCTCACCGCGACCGCCGCCACGGCCACGACCACCGCCCCCGCCGGGGCCGCCACCGCGGTGCCGGCCTTCGACCACATCGTGCTGGTGATGTTCGAGAACCACTCCTACGGCCAGATCAACGGCTCGTCCAGCGCCCCCTACCTCAACTCCCTCGCCGGCCAGGGCGCGAAGTTCACCGCCTCCTACGCGGTGACCCACCCGAGCCAGCCCAACTACATCGCGTTGTTCTCCGGTTCCACCCAGGGCGTGACCTCGGACTCCTGTCCCAAGACCTTCTCCGGCACCAACCTCGGCAGCCAGCTGATCGGCGCCGGTCGAACCTTCACCGGCTACTCCGAGGGGATGCCGTCGGACGGCTACACCGGCTGCTCCAGCGGCAACTACCAGCGCAAGCACAACGCCTGGGTGGACTTCACCAACGTGCCGGCGTCGAGCAACCGGACGTACGCGGCCTTCCCGGCCGACTACACCACGCTGCCCGCGGTCGCGTTCATCACCCCGGACATGTGCCACGACATGCACGACTGCTCGGTGTCCACCGGGGACACCTGGGCGCGCGCCAACCTGGACGCGTACGCCCAGTGGGCCAAGACGCACAACAGCCTGCTGATCGTCACGTTCGACGAGGACAACAGCCTGTCCGGCAACCACATCTTCACGGCCTTCGTCGGGGCCCACGTCCGCACCGGCTCCTACGGCGAGCGGATCACCCACTACACCGTGCTGCGCACCATCGAGGCCGCGTACGGGCTGCCCGGCATCAACAACGCCGCGAGCCTGTCCCCGATCCTCGACGTGTGGCAGTGACCGGCTGAACCGCGCCGCCGGCGGCGGAGGAGGTTGTGCGGGACGGATGATGTCGAGCTGGCCGAGGCTCCGGCGGGGGGCCTCGGCCAACTCTGTCTGCGCCGCGTGCCGACTAATGGATGCTGCCGCCGAGGACTGCCGTCTTCCAGCCGGGGTTGTCGTTGTTGTACCACCAGTGATGCAGTTGCGCGTCGGTGCCCGCCCCGCGCGCGTACACGTGGTGGATGTTGTTCATCAGATAGGCCGTCGGCGTACCGGTGATCCCGGCGCCCAGGTCCTGTCGATGCCATCCGGGAGCGGCGTCGGTGTACCACCAGTGCGTCAGGTTGCCGTTGCTCCCGCGCGCGTACGCGTGGTGGCCGCCGGCCGCGTAGTAGGCGACCGGGCTGTCGGTCATCGTCGAGCCGCCGGTCGCGGCACCGATGTCGCTCGTCTGCCAACCCGGGTTGCCCATGTTGTACCACCAGGACCGCAGCCGGCCGCTCGGATCCCGCGCGAACACGTGATGGATGCCGTTCGCCGCGTACGCGGACGGGCTGCCGGCCAGCGTGCCGCCGGACAGCCCGGTGACGAAGTCACGCTGCCAGCCCGGGCTGGCGTTGGAGTACCACCAGTGCCACAACCCGGCGTTGGGGTCCCGGGCGTAGACGTGGTGGGTGCCGTCGACGAAGTACGCGGTCGGGTTGTCCGTGATGGTGCCGGTGAGCGTCGCCTGGTACCAACCCGGATTGGTGTCGTTGTACCACCAGTGTCGGAGCCCACCGTCGGTTCCGCGGGCGAACACGTGGTGGATGTCGCCGTCGTAGTAGGCGGTGGGCACGTCGGCGATCGGTCCGCCGCCGGCCGCTCCGGTGAGGTCGGCGTACTTCCAACCCGGATTCAACATGTTGTACCACCAGTGCCACAGGTGGCCGTTCGCGTCCCGCGCGAACACGTGGTTGATGTGGTTGGCGTAGTAACCGACCGGCTGGCCCGCGATCTTCCCCTGCAGTGCCACCGAGTACCACCCGGGGTTGACGTCGTTGTACCAGTAGTGCAGGAGCCCGTTGTCGTTCGCCCACGCGTACACGTGATGCTGACTTTCGGCGCCGTAGGACCGCCCACCCGGCAGCCCCAACGGGTTGGTGTTGTCCGGCGCCTGCGCACCCCACTGTCCGTAGTCGGTCGCGTGCGCCTCATCCTTGTCGCAGTCGTAGCCGTCCACCGTGATCCCATTGACCACCTGACGAAGCTGGGCACGGGAGTCCCAGTTACCGCCGGACCAGGCGAATGTCTGCCAGCCCCAGGTGATCTTCCCGGCATCGAACAACCTGCCGAGCACGTAGTAGCCCCCGTACGCGCCGGTCCGGTCCCGGCCGAGAACGGAGGCGACGCCGTCGAAGTAGGCATTGATCGTGCTCTGCTGCCCGGAGGTTGCGTCGAAGTCGACGCTGAAGTAGATCGGCCGCGTCGACGGCATCCCACAGGCCAGTGCCTGCCGATTCGCCTCGGCGGCGCTGGCCGCGCCGGCCGAGTAGCCGTCCAGCGCCTCACTGGCGCTGGCCTCCCAGTTGGCGACGATGTCCAGGCCGGCCGCCCGCAGGGCGTCGGCCTCCGACCGGGTGAGATTCTTGGCGGCGGTGTTGCTGAGATAGCGGCAGACGAACCCGTAGCCCGCGGCCGCGATCGCGCTGGGACGTGGCCGGCCGAACGAATAGTCGATGCCCAGCGGGAGCCCCGCCAGGGCCAGATCGGTCGAGGGCTCCGCCGCCTGCGCCGAGGCCGGGGAGTCCATCGCGAGGCCGACCGCCGATCCGGCGGCCGCGGAAGCGAACAGGTAAAGCGCCGAGCGCCGTGACAGTCTGAGCATGGTCGTTAACCACCGTCCGGTCTGGAGGCGGCCCCGCACGCCGGCCGGGATGGCGGCGCACGATTCCCCCGTGGTCCTGTGGTGCTGGTACGGGGAGCCTGACCGGCCGTACTGGTCCGTAAATGGATCGGCGCGGCCCGTACCGAATCCGTCCTGATCCGACCGCTGGATCAGTCGTCGAGGCCCACTCGGCCCGCTCTGCTGAGCCGGTCCGCCAGGGCCGCGGCGGCGGGCGAGCCGATCGTCGAATAGTGACCCAGCGCCTGCTCCCACAGCCCCCGGGCGTCGCGGCCCCGCCGTTCCTCGGCGCCGGCCAGCGCGACGAGCGCCCGCGCCTGCAGTGCGGGGACCGCCTCGGCGGCCCAGAACCGCAGCGACGAGCGCAGCACGTCCGCGGCCTCGGGCGCGTCAGACCGGGCCAGCAGTTCACCGAGGCTCAACTCGGTCAGCGCCAGCCCCCACGGGTAGGGATGCTCTCGGAAGAGGTCCGCCGCATTCCGCAACAGGCGCTCCGCCTCGACCTGCCGAGCGGGATCACGCGCGAACGCCTCGCCGAGCGCCCGCAGGCTCTGCCCTTCGCCGATCGGGTCGCCGATCTCGCGGTAGAGTTCCGCCGCCCGCTGCGCCGCACCGGCCGCCTCGTCCCCTCGACCGGCGGCCAACAGCGCCCCGGCGAGCCCGCGCCCCGCGTATGCCTGGACGAACCGGCTGCGCTGCGCCTCGCCGAGCGCCTGCGCCACTCGGGCGATCTCCACGGACTCATCCAGCTCGCCGCGCTGACGCAGCACGAAGCTCAGGTTCGTCAGGGCCAGTGCCCGAGTGTCCTGGCGACCGATCCGGTCCAGTTCCTCCTCGGCCGCGCGCAGCATCCCCTCCGCCTCGTCAAGCCGGCCGACCAGCCCCAGCACGTACCCGATCTCCTTGGCGGCCATCGCGGCCGACGGGTACGCGCCGAGTTGGCGGGCAAGGGTCCGAGCTGCCCGCAGCTGCTCGAGCGCGCCGTCGAGGTCATCCAGCTCGAGCTGGGCGAAGCCGAGGGAGCGCAGCATGGCGATCTCACCCGGTCCGTCACCGCTGCGGCGGCAGGCCGCCAGCACCGCGCTGCTCATTCGATGCCAGTCGGTGTAGTGGCCGCGTAGCTCGCAGAAGTCCGCCATGGTTCCGGTAAGCGCGCCGGCGATCCCGTGACCACCGGCGTCGGCGCACGCGAGCACGAGGCTGCCGAGGGTCTCCCGTTCGGCCTCGAACCAGTCGACCGGCCGCTGCCGGGCTGCATGAACGACCCGATCGTCGCCCAATGCCGCCGCTATGCGGGGATCGTCGAGGTACAGCCGCTGGCCCTGCAGCGCTTCCCGCACCTGGCGGGCGATCCCGAGCCAGATCGTGGCAGCACGCATGATGACCGCCGCCCGAGATTCGCCGTCGGCATCGTGGGCGTCCTGGCATTCTCGCGCAAAGAGCCGGGTCAGATCGTGGAACCGGTACCGCAGCTGCCCCGCCGGATCGACGCCGACCTCGTCGAGGAGTCGGGCGTCGAGCAGCTCACGCAGCATGCCGGCGCCGGTGGCCGCCGGCACGTCGAGCAGCGCGGCAGCCGCCCACTCCGGAAACGTGGCGACCGGCAGGCTTCCGAGCAGGGCCATCGATCGAGCGGCCGGTGCGCTGAGGGCCTGGTAGCCCAGCTGCAGGCTGGTCCGCACCGCAAGGTCTCCGTGGCGCAGCTCCGCCAGCCGGCGCCGTTCGTCGCCGAGCCGGTCAGCCAGCAGCCGCGCCGTCCACTGCGGATGTGCGGCGAACCGCGCGGCGGCGATGCGAACCGCCAGCGGCAGACCGCCGCATGCCCGCACGACCTCGGCGACGCTGCCGGGATCGGCCTCGACGCGGGATCGCCCGGCGATCCGGGTGAACAACTCCAGCGCCGCCGCGTCGCCCATCGGCATGAGGTCGACCGCCGTGCTGCCCGGCAGCCCGGTGAGCGGCGGGCGGCCGGTGACCAGGACGGCGCTCGACCCGGCCGGAAGCAGGGGGGCCACCTGTTCGTGACCGGCCGCGTCGTCGAGCACGAGGAGCAACCGCCGGTCGACGACGAGTTCCCGCATCAGCGCCGCCCGCGCGCCAGCGTCGCCCGGAATGGCGCCGTCGGGCCGACCCAGCGAGCGCAACAGGTGCGCCAGCGCGTCGCTCGGGTCGAGCGGCTGGCCCGTGGTCCCGTGCAGCGACACGTACAGCTGACCATCCGGATAGGACGATGCCAACCGGTGCGCCGTCTGGACGGCGAGCGCGGACTTGCCGATGCCCGCCGGTCCCGAGATGACCACCAGGCGCGGGGACGGTTCGTCCGGCCGCAGAGCCCGGAGAATCTCGCGGAGCACCTCGTCGCGGCCGACGAAGTCGCTCACATCCATCGGCAGCTGCCGCGGCACTGGTCCGGCCGTGGCCGGACCGGTGGAGGCCCGCAGGGGATTGAGCGGGGCCGTCCGCCGCCGCGCGATGGCTTCGGTCGCGGCCACGAACGTCGTCCGGTGCTCGTCGGCCAGCTCCAGCGCCGCGGCCAGCAGCCCGACGGTGTGCCGGCGCGGCACCCGTCCGCCGCGCTCGATGTCGCGGATCGAGCGGGCGCTCACCCCGGCGCGCTCGGCGAGGGCCTCCTGGGTGAGACCGAGCCGGCGGCGATGCTGCCGCAGGAGCGATGCGAGGCCGTCGTCGGTCATCGGATCTCCTTGGGCGGTACGGGCCAGCGGCATCAAACCGGATAGTCACAATGGCCGGCACAATGGCCGGTCAGCGTCCTTGTCAACGGGTCCGACGCGTGGTAATTCTGCCGGGCAGCGGCTCAATATGCGCGGCGTGGGCACCGTCCACAGCCGGCTCGAATCGCCGGCGGTCCAGCTACACAGCTCTACCCGCGCCGCACTGCTGATAAATCGTCCGCGGTCAACTACAGTCACGCAGGAATCGATAACCGGTGAGGACCGAGGCAAACCGCCGCGCATTCCACAGCGCAGTCAGGTGAGGGGAACACTTGACCGAGCCAGTCCTGTCGCATGTCGACTTCGCCGCGATCCTTCGGCGGCACCGCATGCGTGCCGCACTCACTCAGCGGGAGCTGTCGGTCAGCGCTGGGCTCGGTCCGACCGCCGTCCGGGACTTCGAGCAGCGCCGTAGCCTGCACCCACGAGTCCGGTCGGTCCGTGCGCTCGCCGCCGCCCTCGACCTGCCGCCCGACGAGGCGGACGCGCTGCAGCGGGCCGCGCGAGCCGACGGATCGGCCCGGCCAGCGAAACCCGGAAATGAGGAATCGCCGGGCGGCACGGCGCCGTTGTCCGTCAGCGTCCTTGGGCCGCTGCTGGTCAGCCGGGGCGCGGCGCCGATCGACCCGGGTGCCCGGCGGCACCGGGTGGTCCTGGCCCGGCTCGCCCTGGCACCCGACTCGGCGGTCGACCCCCACGAACTGATCGAGCTGCTCTGGGGAGAGCAACCGCCCGCCTCGTCGGTGAGCCTGCTGCAGGGCACGGTCAGCCAGCTCCGGCGCGTCCTTCAGCGGCGCCACGCCGAGAATATCGTGCGGCTGCTGCCCGGGGGATACCGGCTCAACGTGGCGGCGGACCTCATCGACGCGACCGCCTTCCGGACGCTGACCGAACGGGCCCGGCGGGTCGCCAACGGTGGGCTGGCGGACGCCCTGCTGGGGGAGGCGTTGGACCTCTGGCGCGGCGAACCGGCGGCCGACGTGCCGGAACTGCAGGGAGCGCCGGTGGTGCGCGCCCTCGTCGAGGACCGCATCGCCGCCACGCTGCACTACGCCGACGTCGCCGCGTCGGCGGGCCGGTGGAACGATGTGCTGCGGCGCCTCGACGGCCCGGCGGCCCGTTATCCGCTGCATGAGCCGCTGCACGCTCAGCTGGCGGTCGCGCTGGCCGCGACCGGCCGACAGGCCGACGCCCTCCATGTGCTGCGACGCATCCGGGAGCGGCTCGGCGACGAACTCGGCATCGACCCCGGGCCGGAGATCATGGGCGCCCAACGGACGGTCCTGCGACAGGAGTGGCGGCATCTGGCGACCGTGCCCGCCTCCCTACCGGCGGCACCGGATGGCTTCGTCGGCAGGATGCGCGAGGTTGCCCGCGCCGTACAACTGTTGGGTCGGCCGGCGGGACAGCCAGCGGTCGTGATCCTGAGCGGTCCGATCGGGGTCGGCAAGTCCGCCCTGCTGACGCAGCTCGCCGTGACCGTCCGGGCAGACTTCCCGGACGGCGTCCTCTATCTGGATCTCGGGCCGCCCGGCCGGGCGCCGCTCACCGCCGAGGAGGCCCTCACCGGCGCGGTCCGGGCACTCGGCGCCGATGCCCGGGGTACGCCGGCGCAGCGGGCGGCGCAATACCGGCAGCTCGTCGCGCATCGCCGCCTCCTTGCGCTGTTCGACAACGTACGCGAGGCGGGACAGGTACGGTCGCTGCTGCCCGATGCGGTCGGCAGCGCGGTGGTCATCAGTAGCCGGCGACGGCTGGTCGAGCTGCCTGGTGCCACCGCCGTGCCGCTCGGCCCGCTCGCACCTGAGGAGTCGCGCCGCCTGATGGCCACCATCGTCGGGCCGGCCTGGGCCGCGGTGTCCCCCTTCGCCGCCACGCGCCTCACCGCCGCCGGTGGGCACCTGCCGCTGGCCCTGAAGGCCACGGCCGGACGGCTCGCCGGCCGGACCGCGGCGACCATCGGGCCGCTCGTGGCCCGGCTGGCCGACCCCGACGTGCTCCTTGACGCGCTCAGCGACGACGAGGAACTGATCGCCGCGCACCTGCTGCCCGACCTGCTGCGCCTTCCCCCGGAGGCGGCGCTGGGATTCCGGATGCTCGCCCTCGTCCCCGGGCCGACGTTCGGCCCGGACGCCGCCGCGGCCACCCTCGGCGTGCAACGGCACACGGCTGCGGAGCAGCTTGCCGTGCTCCATGACGGCGGCCTCGTGGACTGCCTACCGGGCGGACGCTATCGGTACGAGCCGCTGTGCCGTCGCTATGCCCTGCGGCTCAGCGCGCGGATCGACACCGCCGCAGCCCGTACCGCGGCGGTGTCGAGGTTCTACGGCTGGCTGCTCCCCCAGGTGTCCGTCGCGGTATACCTCAGCTTCCCGGATGCCGTACGGCTGGCCGCCGACATGCCCGTCATCGCACCGTTCGACGGCGCCGACGCGGCCCTGACCTGGCTCGACTCCGAGTTGCGGCACATCATGGGCGCCGTCACCGAGGCGGCCTCGCTCGGCTTTCCCGCCGCCGCCTGGCGCCTGGCCGATCAGGTACGCGGATACTTCGAGTTGCGCAACGACGTAGCACCGCCACTGACGGCGGCCCTCGCCGCCCACACCGCGGCCAAGTCCACGGGCGATGCCCTCGGGCTCGCCGCTGCGCACCAGTTCCTGGCCGACGCTCTGCGGTCGACGGGCCGGTACGGCGAAGCACTCGACAGCTACCTGGCCGGCGCGAAGCACGCCGCCGCCGCCGGTTGGGTGCAGGGGCAGGCGAACCTGTGGCGGGGCGCCGGAGCCGTGCAGGCCGTTCTCGACCGACGTCCGGCGGCGGAGTCGTCGCTGCAGACCGCCCTGCGGCTCAGCGAGCAGTACCGGTTGACCCGCCTCCGGAGGAGGATCGTCAAGGAACTCGGCGCTCTCGCCGAGCCGGTCAGCACCGAGCCGGCGGCCGTCTAGCGATGTACGCGGCGCCTCCTGACTGGCGGCCGGCGCGCGTTCCCCGATACTTACACTCCACGGCGCGCGCCCCGGGGCGCAACGTCCGTCCGGCAGGCAGCAGGCAGGGAGGCGCAACGTGCACCGGTGGTACGTGGTGACGGGCGGTGGCCGCGGCGTCGGCCGGGCGGTCGTGCACCGGTTGCTCGAGGATGGACACGGCGTGGTGGCCGTCGAGTTCGACGCGGAGGCGCTGGACTGGACGGCCGCCCACCCGGCCGGCAGCCGGTTGGTGCCGCTCACCGGTGACGCCGCCGATGAGCAGGTCGCCGACCGGGCCGCCGACGCGGTGCCGGCCGGCGCCCGGCTCGCGGGCTGGGTGAACAACGCGGCCGTCTTCCGGGACGTCTCGCTGCACACCGCCACGCCCGCCGAGGTCTCCGCCCTGGTGGCCCGCAACCTCGATCCGGTGATCACCGGCTGCGCCACGGCCGTACGCCGGTTCCTGGCGGCCGGCGCCGGCGGCGCGATCGTCAACGTCTCGTCGCACCAGGCCCAGCGGGCCGTGCCGGGCTGCCTCCCGTACGTCACGGCGAAGGCCGCGATCGAGGGGCTGACCCGGGCGGTGGCCGTGGAGTACGGGCACCGGGGCATCCGCGCCAACACGGTGGCGCTCGGTTCGATCGCCACCGAGCGCCACGCGGCGTACCTGGCCGGCCTGGACGGCTCCGCGGCCGACCGGGTGAGCGCGGAGATGGCGGCCGTGCACCCGCTTGCCCGGGTCGGCCGGCCGGACGAGGTGGCCGCGGCCGTGGCGTACCTGCTCTCCGACGAAGCCAGCTTCGTCACCGGCGTCACCCTGCCGGTGGACGGCGGGCGGTCGGTGCTGGCCCGGGATCCGGAGGCACACGAGCCGGCCTGAGCCGGTGGATACTACGGCGTACGTCGATGGGAGGACCGATGCTGCTCAACCCGTACGCCGGCGGTTACGTCCAGGATCCGACCCCGTTGTGGCGGGAGGTGCTGGCCGGCGACAGCCCGGTCCGGTACGCCGAGGACCTCCAGCTGTGGCTGATCGGCGGGTACGACGCCGTGCGCCGGGCGTTCGCGGACGCCCGTACCTTCAGCAACGCCCTCACGGTGGTGCCCACCTATCCGGTGTGCCCGGCGGCGCTCGAGCTGCTGCGCGACTTCGACATCCGGCCCACCACCATCGGCGCGGACGCGCCGGTGCACGACCGCACCCGGGCGGCGCTGCGCGCCGCGGTGGCCAACAACCCCGGCCGGGTGGCCGAGCGGTACGGCCGGATCGTCGACCGACGGGTCGACGAGCTGGTCGGGGCCGTCGCCGCGCGGGCCGGCGAGGTGGTCGATCTGGTGCCGGCGCTCACGTCCGAGCTGCCGTTGCGGGTGGTGCTGGACATCCTCGGCATCGCCGAGGACGCCGACCGGATCCGAGCCTGGGCCCGCGGGCAGGTCGAGTTCATCTGGGGCCACCCGGACCCCGCCGACCAGGTCGAGTCGGCCGAGCGGCTGGTGGAGTTCTGGCGGTACTGCACCGACCTGGTGGCCCGGCGCGCCGCCACGGCCGGCAGCGGAACGGACGCCATCACCCGGCTGCTGGCGCACCGCGGCGGCGACGACCGGGTGCTCACCGAGGCCGAGGTGGCCGCGCTGGTTTTCAACCTCATCGTGGCCGGCCACGAGACCACCACCGGCCTGTTGGCGCACGCCCTGGAGTTCGCGCTGGCCGAGCCCGACCGCTGGCGCCGGCTGGTCGCCGAGCCGGCCGGCATTCCCGGGTACGTCGAGGAGACGCTGCGGTACGGGCCGCCCATCGACGGCTGGCTGCGGGTCACCACCGCGCCGGTGACCATCGGCGAGGTCACCATCCCGGCCGGCGCCCGTTGCCTGCTGCTGATCGGCGCGGCGAACCGGGACGGGCGGGTGTTCGCCGATCCGGACGGCTTCGACCCGGATCGGGACAACAACACCGAGCACCTGTCGTTCGGCTTCGGCTCGCACTTCTGCTTCGGGGCCCCGCTGGCCCGGTTGGAGGCACGGACCTTGCTGGAACGCCTCACCGCCCGGCTGCCGGAGCTGCGGCTGGCGCCCGGCCGGGACCGCTTCTACCGTCCCAACCTGGCGATCCGCAACCTCACCACCCTCCCCGTTGTGGTCCCGGCCTGACCGCCCGGCCCGGTTACGCCCCGTCAGGAAGAGTCCAGCAGTTGTGGCCAGCCATGCGGAACCGAATATAAGCTTGCCTTATACTGGTGGTGTGTGGGCTCAAAGGGAGCGCCTTCCACAACATGAAGGAGCTGCGGCCAGGTTCGAGTAGCTCCAGCGAGATACGCATGATCTTCGCCTTCGACCCCGCCCGTGAAGCGGTGTTTCTTGTCGCCGGCGACAAGTCCGGCCAGTGGCAGGAGTGGTACCGCGTTGCTGTTCGGCTGGCCGACCAACGGTTCCACGAGCATCTGACCAGACTGAAGGAAGATCGATGAACAACCCGGCAAGCTGGCGTGATGTCAAGGACAAGGCTCGAAGTCTCGATCCCGGATGGGACAGCGCCGAAAGAGTCGAACGACGGGCCGAGATGCGCCATCAGATGCTCGCTTCGGTCAGTGGTGCGCAATTGGCAGACATTCGCAAGCAGCTTGGTATGACGCAGGCTCAACTGGCCGACGCCGCCGGCCTGTCACAGGCACGAATCAGCCAGATCGAGAACGGCACCGCCACCAGCCTGGAAACCCTTCGCGCGTACGTCACCGGTCTCGGCGGTCATCTGGATGTTGTGGCCCGCATCGGCAACATCCACCTGAACGTCGCCTAGGAAGGTCTGCGGTTCACCCAAGGGCACCGGTCGCCCGAGCCTGTCGTACGGCGGAGTTAGCATCCGGGCCGTGGAGCTGACCTCGGGGCAGGTGCTTGCGCTGCGGATGTCCAGCCTGCTGCTGCGCGGCCAGGCGGACGGCGCCGACGGCGCTCGGCCTGGCGCGGCCGTCGCTCGGCCCGCCGACGTGGCCGGGGTGGTTGAGTGGTTCGGCGCCATGCAGGCGCAGGACCTGGCCAGCGGCCTGTGGTCGCTGGGCGTTCGGCTGCCCGCGTTCACCCTGACCGACGTGCAGGCCGCGATGGAGCGCCGGGAGGCGATCCGCACCTGGCCGATGCGCGGCACCGTGCACCTGGTGCCGCCCCGGGACGCCCGCTGGATGCTGGAGGTCATGGGTGTCCGGCAGCTCGTCCAGGCCGAGACCCGGCGGGCCGCCCTCGGCCTCGACATCCGGGCGGCCGAGCGGGCGGCGGACGTGCTCGGGACCGCGCTGGCCGGCGGCGGCCGGCTCACCCGCGCCGAATGCCTGGCCACGCTGACCGCCGCCGGCATCGACTGCACCGGCCAGCGCGGCTACCACCTGCTGTGGTACGTGAGCCAGCGCGGCGTCACCTGCATCGCCCCGAGCATCGGCAAGGAGCAGACGTTCGTGCTGCTCGACGAGTGGGCGCCCGACCCGCGCCGGCCGGACCGGGACGAGGCGCTGGCGCTGATCGCCACCCGATACTTCCGCAGCCACGGCCCCACGACCCACCGGGACCTCGCCGGCTGGACGGGGCTCACCCTCGCCGACGCCCGGCGGGGCATCGCGGCGGCCGGCGCCGACCTGGTCTCGGTGGGCGGCGACGGCGCCGAGCTGTACGCCGATCCCGCCCTGCTGGAGGCGGCCGCCACCGCCCCCGACCTGCTCGACCTCACCGACGACCTGCTGGTGCTGCCCGGGTTCGACGAATACCTGCTGGGCTTCAAGGACCGGTCGCTGATGCTGGACAGCGGGCACATGGCCGCGGTCGTGCCGGGCAACAACGGGATGTTCCGGTCCACCGTGGTCCGCGCCGGCCGGGTGATCGGCACCTGGAAGCGCACCCTCGGCAGGACCCGCACCACCGTGGAGGTCTTTCCACTGGTCCGGCTCGGCACCCGGGAACGGGCCAGGATCGAGGCGGCGTTCACCCCGTACGGGAGATATCTCGGTCAGCCGCTCGCCTTCACCTGGCCCTGACCGACCTGCCGCCGACCACTTGGTCTGAAAGGGCCACTCTAGGAGCCGCGTCAATGCCCGTCAGGGGGCGCGGCGGCACCCCACGAGCAGCCGGGCCACCATGTCCTGCGCGTCGGCCCGCTCGTAGCCCGCGCCCAGGATGCAGAGGTTGCCCACGGCACGCATGAGGGTGTAGGCGGTCACCTCCGGGTCGATCTCGCCGGCGGCCACCCCGGCGGCGATCAGCGACGCGCAGGCGGGAACCAGCCGGTCGAGCATCAGCGTGTGCAGGGTGAGCAGGCTCGGGTCCGCGGACTGCAGGGCGACTCCCAGACCGTGCTTGGTCACCAGGAACTCCACGAAGGCGTCGATCCAGCGGGCCAGCGCCGCGCCGGGGGGGATGGGCTCGGCCAGCAGCGCGGCGGCGAGCGCGACGCACTCCTCGATCTGGTGTCGGTACACCGCGGTGACCAGCTCGGCCCGGCTCGGGAAGTGGCGGTAGACCGTCCCCAGCCCCACGCCGGCCCGCCCGGCGATGTCCCGGATCGGCGCCTGCACCCCCTGCTCCACGAACACGGCCGCGGCGGCGGCGAGCAGCGCCTCGCGGTTGCGCTGTACCGCTGCCTGCCGCGCGCCCAGCGAGTCGGCCACGACCCCTCCTTGTTGGCGGAACATTGTTCCGCTATTGTTGACGGAACGGTGTTCCGCCAAATTATGGCAGACCACTCCCCACACCCAGGAAGCAGCATCACCATGCGCATCGGTCAACTTGCCCAACCGCTCGTCGCGATCAAGCCCGTCCCCGTGCCCACCACCGGACGCGGCCTCGAGCTGCAGGTCAAGGTCACCGCCCCGGTGGCCGGTCACGACCTGCCGGTGATCGTCTTCTCCCACGGCAACGCCTGGTCCATGGACGGCTACGAGCCGCTCGTCGACCGGTGGGCCGCGGCCGGCTTCGTGGTCGTCCAGCCCACCCACCTCGACTCCCGCCGCAACGGCATCGGCTTCGACGACCCGCGATTCGGCGCCATCTGGCGGGTCCGGATCGCCGACCTGCACGCCATCCTCGACAACCTCGAGGACGTCCTCTCCCGGGCCGGCCTGGCCGGCCGCGCCGACCTGCAGCGGGTCGCCGCCGTCGGGCACTCCTGGGGCGGCCAGACCGTCGGCACCCTCCTCGGCGCCCGCGTCCTGGACGCCGACGGCAACCCGGGCGAGGACTTCGCCCACCCCGCGATCACGGCCGGCGCGCTCATCGCGGCCACCGGCACCGGCGACTCGCTCACCGCGTTCGCCGTCGAACACCTGCCGTTCATGCGTCCCGACTACTCCACCATGACCACGCCCGCCCTGATCGTCGCCGGCGACCAGGACCGGTCGGCGATGTCCACCCGCGGACCGGACTGGTTCACCGACGCCTACCACCTCAGCCCCGCCCCCAAGAGCCTGCTCACCATCGCCGAGGGCGAGCACACCCTCGGCGGGGTCGCCGGCGAGCAGGTGGCCGAGACCACCGACGAGGACCCGACCCGGGTGGCCCTGGTCGCCGACGCGATCTCCGGCTACCTCCGGGAGGCGCTCAAGATCGACGACGGCGCCGCCTGGCAGACCCTGGCCGATCGGGCCGCCGCCGGCGACGGCAGCTACCGCATCCAGCACAAGTAGGCGCGACAGCCGGACGCGGAGCGGCCCCGGCCGGCGGTGAAGCCGGCCGGGGCCGCCCATGCGGTCGGCGCCGGGTCAGTCGGACTCGGCCGCCGGGATGGCGGCGCCCGGTACGTCGTTCGGGGCGAAGATCTTGCTTTCACCCGGGTACGGCGTCGTCCACCCGTGCGTCTGGTACCACGTGAAGTGGTTCATCTGCGCCGGGTTGGCGGCGTCGGCTCGCGCGTCGGGCCCGGTCAGCCGCTGGTGCGACTTCCACGCCTCCCACGTGGCCGCGAGCTGCTGCTTGTCGGCCGGCACCGTTGCCGAGGGTACGGCCGCGGCGTTCGGGTTCGGCGGCGCCGGGTTGTCGGCGCCGCAGGGCGGCAGGGTTTTCAGACCCGCGGTGAGCGAGGTCCGGTTGGGCAGCGCGGTGAACTGCTTGAAGTTCGGCCGCTGGGTGAAGGCGCCGGTCATCGGGCTGGCGGCGCTGTCCTTCTGGTTCATCGGGTGGATCCCGAGGATCTGCTCGATGGTCCGGATCATCGTGATCTGCGAGTAGTACCGGCTGTCGACGACGCCGTGCCGGGCGTACGGGCTGATGATCTGGATCGGCGCGCGGTGACCGTCGACGTGGTCGAGCCCGGCCTGCGAGTCGTCCTCGACCACGAAGATGGCCGAGTCCTTCCAGTACCTGCTGTGCGTGATGGTGTCCACCATCTTGCCGACCGCGAGGTCGTTGTCGGCCACCTGCGCGGCCGCGTTCGGCGGGCCACCGGTGTGGTCGCTGGAGAGCCAGAACATGTTGAGGTTCGCCGGACCGTGCTTGGCGAAGTCCCGCTTCCAGATCTCGTACCGGTAGATGTCCGGCACGTCGGTGTCGAACTTCGGGAACGCGTGCACCGACACGTTGTTCAGCGACGGGATCGGCGAGGACGAGACCATCGGGTACGCGGTGTTCTGCCCGGTCCCCGCCATGTGCAGGCTGTCGCAGTACAGGTTCTGCCAGCTCGCGTCGGCCGGCTTGGTGAGGAACTGGTGGAACTCGCCGAAGTCCCGCACCGACTTGCCCTTGGCCTGGGCGCCGGTCCAGATGAAGCCGGTCCGCTGGTGGCCGAGCGCGTCGTCCTCGGTGTCGTAGCTGCGGATGTACTCGCCGGCCGAGGACTCGGTGTACTCCGGGTCGTCCGCCTGCATGAGCCAGTTGTGGCCCTCGGCCGAGTTCGTGCCGATGTCGTACGTGTTGTCGTACAGCCCGAACTGCGCGGCCAGCGCGTGCTGGTTCGGCGTCACGTTCTCGCCGAACTGGGCCAGCGCCGGGTCGCCGTTGCCGCGCGCCACGTCGCCGAACATCTGGTCGTACGTCCGGTTCTCCTTGACGATCAGGAAGACGTGCTTGATCGTCGAGGGGTCGCCGAGCCGCGCCGGGACCGGCACGGGCTTGACGTTGCGCCGGCCCTGGGCCTGCTTGACCGACCCGGCGGTCCAACCGTTCTGGTCGAATACCGTACGGGTCTGCGCCTTGATGGCGTGGTCGTTCGGCAGCGTGAACCGCTGCAGGCTCGAGGTGGTGTCGTGGGTCCCGTGTCCGCCACTGGTGGTGGGACGACGGGCGTCGATGCCACGGGTGTTGGACACGATCACGTCGTGGCCGACCGTGGCGATCTCCGCGGGGAAGTAGTCGGTGGGGAGCAGGCCCACGTAGCTGACCGGCTCCTGCGGGGTGGTGTACCGGTAGACGGCCACGGCGTTGGCGCGGCCGAGCGTCACCAGCAGGTGGCCGTCGTCGGTGAGGGTGACCGCGTCGGGCTGGTAGCCGACCGACGACTCCGGCCACGGCTGGGTCGCGATCGTCTGCACCACCCTGTCGCGGGCGGTGTCGATCACCGAGACGTCGTTGGTGGCGGTGTTGGCGACGAACAGCGCCCGACCCTTGGCGTACAGCGCGGTGGGGTGCAGGCCGACGTCGATGCTCTTGGCGGCGGCGTCGGGCTTCGCCGGGTCGATCACACTGACCGTGCCGGTCGTGGTGGCGCCGGTGGCCGGGTTGGCCGGCACCGGCGTGTTGTAGGAGTTGATGGTGGTCTCACCGGGCTTCGCCGGGCGGCCGCCCTCGTTGCTCGCATAGAGCTTGCCGCCAACCAGGGCGAGGTCCCGCGGGGCGATGCCCACGGCCCAGCTCTGCTTGATGGACCCGGTGGCCGCGTCGATGGCCACCACCCGGTTCTGGCCGTTGACCGCGGCGTACACGGTGGACCCGTCGGGCGAGAACACGGCCGTGCTGGCCAGCGCGCGCCTCGGCCCGTCGGCGGGGATCGGGACGAAGGCCGGGTTGGCCAGCGTGCCGTCCGGGTTGACGGTGAACGTGCGGTACCCGTCGGCCTGCCCGAGCCACAGCCGCGAGCCGTCCGGCGAGTACGTGGGCCCTTCCTGGCCCACGTCATTGCCGCTGATCTGCAGGTCGGCGGCCGCGTTCTTGCCGACCAACTGCCGCACCTTCCAGGTCTTCAGGTCCAGGATGGCCAGTGCCATCCCCCCGTCGGCCAGCGAGGCCGCGGCGTGCGTGCCGTCCGGGCTCACCGTCGAGGACATGATCTTGCCGTTGTTGATGACGAGACGCTCGCCGATCGGCTTGACGTACTGGTCGTCGGAGACCACGAGGCCCTTGCCGGTGACCTCGCCGACACGGTCGGTGCCGAACTGGTAGGTCTGGGCGAAGCCGACACCGGTGCCGGCGACAAGGACGAGTGCGGTGGCGCCGGCCGCGGCGAGGGGTAACCGGCGGCCGAGACGCGGGCTCAGCAGCCCGAAGCGCTCCGTCTCGGGCCGCCGGCGGCGGCGTGCTACCTGCATTGATCTTTCCCTTCACAGGTGGGCAGCAGCTCCACGTTGCCGTCGAACTGCCACAGCGGGTTTGGCGCGTCCCCGGCGGGAGTCCGCACCAGGAAGTAGCCGTTCACCTCCTTCGGTCCGTCGCCGTCGGCCATGTACCGGCCGTCCGCGGCGACGTCGAGCTGGTAGATGGCCGTCCCGGTCGCCTCGACGCCGGGAAGGCGCCACGAGACGACGCAGCGCCAGTCGTTGCCCGGCCCCTCGGCGGCGCGGCTGCCGGCGCCCTTGGTGCAGGCCGCGGTGGTGCGCAGCTGCGCCTCGGTGACATCGGGCCGGTTGAGCTCCCGGGTTTGTACGCGGTAGAGGTGGGCGAACGCGGTGGCCACCGAGCGCTGCACCCGGTCCTGCTCGATCCCCGAGCCGGTGGCGCCGGTCAACGCGGTCAACGCCACCACCGTCACGGCGGCCAGCCCGGCCAGCGGGAGCACGCCGAGCGTGAGCCCCCGCCGGCCGATCCCGTCCTGGCCGGAGCCGGTGAAGTCCCGCCGCAGGAAGAGCCGATAGGCCAGCGCCGTCGCGGTCACCGCCCAGGCCAGGCTGACCAGCACGCCGATCAGCAGCGGCCGCAGCTGCGTCGGGGCGGTGAACAGACCGTTCCAGGCGATGAAGGCGTAACCGGGCAGCGCGAGGCGCGCGGCCACCGGCAGCGGCAGCAGCTGGGCCAGCTGCATCGCGAGCGCCACCAGCGCCGGCAGCAGCAGGCCGACCGGGGAGCGGCCCAGCGCCACGGAGCCGAGCAGACCGATCCCCGCCAGCGCCAGGGTCGGGGCGAGCACGCACACCCAGGCGAGCAGCACCCGCCCGGCGGCGTCCCCGGGCGTCAGGAGGTGGCCGTCGAGACCGACCAGCGGCCGGTTGCCGACCGCCAGCACCCCGCCGACCGCGCTGGAAACGGCCAGCCCGGCCACCAACAGCAGGACCACGCTCACGCTCGCCAGCGTCTTGGCCGCGAAGATCCGACGCGGCGACCGCACCGCGACCAGCAGGTGCCGCCAGGTGCCGAGCCGGTCCTCGACGGCGAACACGTCCCCGGCGACCAGCGAGGTCAGCAGCGGCAGCGCCCAGGTGCCGGCGAAGCCGAGCATGACCAGTGGTCCGGCCCATCCGGTGGCGTGCATCCAGCGGCCGAAGAGGGTGTCGACCGGCAGCGTGCTCTGCCCGCTCACCCCGGCCACAAATCCGGCCGGCGCGATCCAGCAGGCCAACAGCAGCAGCCTGATCCGCCACTGGGCGAACAGCTTGACCATCTCGAAGCGGTAGCCGCGGACCACCGGCACCGGGCCGTCACCGCCGGTACGGGGATCCACCGTGGAGGTCCCGACCGTCACCGTCATCGACCGGCCTCCTGCTGCTCGGTGAGGGCGAGGAACGCGGACTCCATCGGCGACACCACCGGCGCCAGTTCCCGCACGGCCACGCCGGCGTGCACCAGCCGCGCCACCAGGTCGTCCAGGGCCGGCACCCGAGCGCGTACGGCGAGCACCTCGGCGCCGTACCGGATGCCGCCCTCGTCCAGCACCGCGACCCCGGCCGTCTCGGCGGCCAGGGTCCGCGCGGCGCGATGATCGGAGGTGACCAGCCGGTAGTCGAGTTCGCGGTTCTCGGCCGCGAGCTTGCGCAGCGGGCCGGAGAAGACGACCCGGCCGGTGGCCAGGATCGTGGCCTCGGAACACAGCGCCTCGAGGTCGTCCATCCGATGACTGGAGAGCACGACGCTGGTCCCGGCCGCCGCAAGTCGGGTGAGGACGCCGTGCACGTGCCGCTTGCCGGCCGGGTCGAGGCCGTTGGCCGGCTCGTCGAGCACGAGCAGCCGGGGCCGGCCGAGCAGAGCCGCGCCGAGCCCGAGCCGTTGCCGCATGCCCAGGGAGAAGCCATGCACCCGGTCGTCGGCCACGTCGGTGAGCCCGACCTGGTCGAGCGCGTCGTCGATGCCGGCGCTCCGCGCGCCCTGGCCGCGCAGGGCGGCCAGGGCCGCGAGGTTCTGCCGGGCGGTGAGCGAGGGGTAGAGGCCGGGACCGTCCACGAAGCCGGCCACCCCGGCGGGGGCCGCGAGCGCCCGGCCCACCGGCCGGCCGAGGATCTCGAGGCGACCGCCGTCGGCCACCGCCAGGCCCAGCAGCAGACCCAGCAGCGTCGTCTTGCCGGCGCCGTTCGGTCCGACCAGGCCGTGGATCTGCCCGGGCGCCACATCCAGGTCGACGCCGTCGAGCGCGACCACGTCGCCGAAGGACCTGGTGATCCCGCGGGCCCGAACTGCGGCCACTCTGCTCATGCGTCCCCTTTTCGTGACTCCGCACGAACCTAGGGACGGCATCCGACGTGGTCAGGGACGGTTGGTTGAACCCTCATGAACTCCAGACGACAGACATTCACGTACGCCTCGAGGTGCCCGGCGGGGCCGGCTAGCAGAGTTTGCGCCGCTCCGGGTGCGTACCGTCGACCATGCGGCAGCCCGGGACGAACCGGCAGTGCTGTTCCGGTTCGGCGCCGCAGACCGGGCACGGGCGCCATTCCTCGACCGGCCCCGCGTCGTGGCCGAGCCGCATGGCCAGCTCGCTCATCTGGTCGGCTATCTGGTGCAACCGCTCATCCCCGTACCGCACCGCGATCTCGTGCGTCTCCATGATGAGCTCCCGGGCCCGTTCGAGGGTCCGGCGCGCCTCCAGTCCGGGATCCGCAATCATGCCGGCCCGCGTTCCCCGGCCCCCCGTCGCCAAACCCGGAAGCTGACCGCCGGCTCAGCGCCGTGCCGGCCGCCGGCCGCGCCGTGGCCCTGGCCACGCCGAACCGCGCCCAACCTCACCGTGCCGACCGCCGGCCGCGCCCAACCTCACCGTGCCGACCGCCGGCCGCGCCGAACCGCACCGTGTCGGCCGTGGGCCACGCCGCGGCCGCACCGCGCGGCCCGCAGCCGCGCGGCGGGCTCACCCCAGCCGCAGCGTGACGAACGGGATCGTGTCGCCGGGCAGCACGTACCGGTCGATCTCCACAAAGCCGCGGGCCAGCGCGAACCGCAGCCCGTCCTCGTTGCTGGCCAGCACCACCGTCTCGACCGGGGCGTCGGCGGCCAGCTCCCGCGCCAGCGCCAGGCCATGCTCGTAGAGCGTGCGGCCGAACCCCCGCCGCCGGTACGCCGGCAGGATCCGGGCGATCACCGTGACCGCCGGCTCCTCGTCCGTCGGCGGCCGCACGGTCGCGCAGCCCACGGCCGCGTCGTCCAGGTATGCCACATCGAGCCGGTACCGCCCCACCCGCTCGCGAACATCGTCGGGCGAGAGTGGAGCGGTCGGGATGATCGTGTTGTGGACGTGTCGCCAGTCGTTCATCATGGCGTCCCCGTCCACCGGGGCGATGCGCAGCTCGGACACGGCCACAGCCGACCCGACGGACGGATTCGGTGTCAACCGCTTTCCGGCGCTGTCCTCCGGCGCCGCACCGGCGGGCGGCTTGCCGCACCGGCGGGCGGGCGGGCCGCATCTGCGGGCGGCGGGCCGGTTCGGCGGTCAGCGCCCCCGGCGACGGAATGGGCGGCACGGCGGCGGGACAGGGCCGCCGCGACGGCCGGAACGTGACCGGGCCAACGTTGCGCCGCCCGCGGCGGCGGCGCATCGGCGAGGACGTTAGCGTGGCGGTCTGCCCTGCCGGCGGCGGCATCGGCACCGGCGACCGGCCCGGACGTGGGCCGCCGGCGACCATCCCGCAGGGGCCGCCGCGGGGCCACCGCTCCCGCCGGAGAAACGAGGGACCGACATGACGACCGGACAGGCCGGCCGGCACCGCCAACCGTCCGCCGCGAGCATGACCGGCAGCGGCCGGCTCGGCTGGGCCGACCTGCCCGCCGAGCTGGTGGTCAACCTCGAACGCCGGCTCGGCAGCCGGGTCGTCGACGCCACCGGCCAGCCCGGCGGCTTCTCCGAGGGGGTGGCCGTCCGAGCCCGGTTGGCCGACGACCGGGGCGTCTTCGTCAAGGCCGTCAACGCGCTGGCGGCGCCCGGTGTGGCGCGCTTCCACCGCCGGGAGATCGCCGTCTCCGGGCAGCTCCCGGCGGCGGCGCCGGTGCCCCGACTGCTCGACGCGTACGACGACGGCACCTGGGTCGCGCTGATGTTCGAGGAGATCGACGGTCGGCTGCCGGCGCAGCCCTGGCGGCTCGACGAGCTGGAGCAGGTCCTGGGGGCCGCCGACGAGCTGGCCCGGATCCTCACCCCGGCGCCGGTCGACCCGGCGCTGCTGGGTCGGCCGCGCCTCGGCGGTTGGCAGGCGCTTGCCGCCGAGGGCGCCGGGGACCGGCTGTCGACCCTCTCTCCCTGGGCGGCCACGCATCTCGACGAGCTCGTCGAGCTGGAAACCGGCGCCGGGCCACTGCTGGCCGGCGACACGCTGCTGCACGGCGACCTCTACCCGTTCAACGTGCTGCTGTCCCCCGCCGGCGTACGGGTGGTGGACTGGCCGCACGCCTGGGTCGGCGCCGCGCACTGCGACGTTCTCACGCTGCTGTCCACCGCCACCCTGGCCGGGATCGACCCGCAACCGCTCGCCGACCGGCACCCGCTGACCCGGGACCTCGACTCGGACGCCATCGACGCGTTCCTGGCGGTGCACTCGGGCTTCCTGCTCCGGCTGGCCTCGATGGCCGGCACGGGCGCCGACCCCAACCTGGTCGGCATGGCCACGGCCCTGGGCCGGTCCTCCCTGGACTGGCTGCGCCGGCGCCGCTGACCGGGCCGCGCCGGGGCGGGGCCGGGCGCGGCCTCACCCGCCAGCCGACCGCGGCCCCCCGCGCGGCCAAAGCCGAGCGCGGCCCCGCGCCCAAAGCCGACCGCGGCCCCGCGCCGCAAAGCCGACCGCGGCCCGCTCGGCCGACCGGCCGCGGCCCGCAACGGGCGTCAACCCGCGCGTCGGGCGTCGGCGCGGCCCGGCAGCCACCAGTTCCACCGGCCCATCAGCCGCATCAGCGCCGGCACCAGCAGCAAGCGCACCACGGTGGCGTCGATCAGCACGGCGGCCGCGAGCATGAAGCCCAGCTGCTTGCCCTCCACCATCCGGGTGAGGGCGAAGGCGCCGAAGACCACCGCCATGATGGCGGCCGCGGAGCTGATCACCCGGGCCGTGTGGGTGATGCCGCCGCGCACCGCGGCCGCGTTGTCGCCGGTACGCTCCCACTCCTCCCGCATCCGCGACAGCATGAAGACCTCGTAGTCCATCGACAGGCCGAACGACACGGCGAACACCAGCAGCGGCAGCATGATCTGGATGAAGCCGGTCCGCCCCACCCCGAGCAGGCCGGCGCCGTACCCGTGCTGGAAGACCAGCACGACGAGGCCGAATGCGGCGCCCACCGACAGCAGGTTCATGCCGATGGCCTTCACCGGCAGCAGCACCGACCGGAAGACAAACAGCAGCAGCAGCCAGGACGCCCCGAGCACGGCCGCGATGACGCGCGGGGTGGCCCGGGAGTTCTCGGCGGTGATCTCGGCGAGCTGCGCCGGCCCGCCGCCCACCGCGGTCCGCAGTCCCGCGCCGGCCAGGTCGGTCGACGCGCTCGACCGCACGCTCGCCACCAGCGCCTGGGTCGGCTCCGCGTCGGCGGCGTACCGCGGCCAGACGGTGACCACGGTGGTGCGGCCGGCGGCGTCCACCAGGGCCGAGATCGTCGCCGGGGCCACGGCGCGGGCGGTCGCCAGCTCGCCCGCGCCGTGCCGGCCGGTGCGCCGGTCCAGGACCGAGGTCACGGACACGGCGGCGGCGACCCGCCCGTCCGCCGCCGTCCGGTCGGTGAAGCCGGCCAGCGCCTCGAGTTGGGCGTCGGTGAGCGCCCGCTCGCCCCGGACGACCACGCTGATCGGCGCCACCAGCCCCGGCGCGAAGGAATCCGAGACCACGGTGTAGCCCCGCCCCGCCGGGGTGTCGGCCACCGTGCCGGCGCCGTTGTCCACCCCGTACCGCAGGCCCAACGCCGGGGCGGCGAGCGCGCCGAGCAGCGCGGCGGCGCCCACGGCCACCAGCACCGGCCGCCGCATGACCAGGGTGGCCAGGCGCGCCCAGCCGGACCGGTCGGGGTCGGGATGCCGCAGTGACCGTCGGGCCCACGGCAGGGCCAGCCGGTCGACCCGGGACCCGAGCAGCCCCAGCACCGCCGGCAGCAGGCTCAGCGCCAGGGCCAGCAGCGCCAGCACCGCAACCATCATGGCCAACGCCATCGTGCGCACGCTCTGGTCGCGTACCAGGAACAGGCCGGCCAGGGAGATCACCACCGTGCCCCCGGAAAACAGCACCGCGCGCCCCGCGGTGCCGAGGGCGCGCCCGACGGCGGCCGCGCGACCCGCCCGGTCGGCCGGCGCCACACCCGCGATCTCCTCCCGGAAGCGGGTGACGATGAACAGCGAGTAGTCGATGCCCAGGGCGATCGCCAGCATCGTCACCGAGGACCGGGCGATGGTGCTGAACGGCAGCGCGTACGACAGCAGGCCCAGCAGGCCGAACGAGGTCAGGATGGCGGCGACGCCCAGGGTGAGCGGGATGGCCGCGGCCACCGCCGAGCCGAAGGCGATCAGCAGGACCAGGGCCGCGGCCGGCAGCCCGATCCGCTCGGCCCGGCCCAGGTCGCGGTCGGCCTGCCGGACCGTGGCCGCCGCCAGCGGCGAATAGCCGGTGAGCCGGACCGGGACGGCGTCGGTGCTCAGGCTCGCGGCGACGCCCTGGAGCGGTTCGGCCAGCTCCCGCAGCCGCCGGTCGTCGCCGTCCACGCCGATCGGCACCAGCGCGGTGTGCCCGTCCGCGGCCACCAGTGTGCCGGGCTCGTCGTACGGATCGGTCACCCGGCGCACCCCGGGGGCGGCGCGGTACCGGTCGACCAGGGCCGCGACCCGGGCCCGGAAGGCCGCGTCGGTCGCCACCAGCGAGTCCGAGTGCAGCACCGCGAAGTCGGTCTCGGCGGGCGCGTCCGGGAACGCCTGCTCGATCATCCGCGCGGCCGTGCCGGACTCCGCGCCCCGCACCTCGTTGGTCTGGGCGCTCAGCCGCGAGGTGAACGAGCCGGCGCACAGCGCCGCGAGCACCAGCAGCCCCACCCAGCCGGCCAGCACCGCCGCCGGGCGCCGCGCGGCCCAGCGACCCCACCGGTCCAGCGCCGCCGCCCGCCGCGGCCGCGCCGACGGTACGTCGCCGGCCGGCCGGATCCGCTGCACGCTGGTCATCCCGGGCCCCCTGTCCGCCGCGGATGCTCGTCGACGGCAGCGTAGGCAGCCGGCGGCGGCCGGCGGAGGGGCCAGACGACCCGCTTCGCCGGTCCCTCCGACCCCTCAGCCGGTCAGTGCGCAGCGCTCTCGGGTCGCCAGGCGAGCAGGGCGAACGTGTTGGGCAGCCGACCCCGCCAGGCGGCCGCGTCGACGCCATCCGCCCGCCAGAACGGCTCGGGATACTCCTCCACCCGGCGCAGTTCCAGACCGGCGCCGATCACGGCGTTGAGGATCTCGCCCAGCGTGTGCTGCCACTCCACCGCCCCACCCGCCGGGAACGTGTCATTGACGTGGCTACCCGCGAAGTAGCCGCGGTCCGGCCGGATCCGGGGCTCGTCCTCGTCCCAGGTCCACAGCGGAACCGCCGGATGGGCCTCGTGGACGAACAGATGACCGCCGCGGCGCAGCAGCCGAGCGACATCCGCCGCCCAGGCCGCGAGATCGGGCATCCAGATCAACGCGCCCTTGCCGGTATACACCAGATCGGCGCATCCGCCGGCGAGCGGCGCGCCCGGCAGCGCGGCGTGCACGTACCGGCAGGCCCGGCCAAGATCGTCCGCGCGGCGTTGCGCCGCGGCCGTCGCGGTCGCGCTGAAGTCGACGCCGGTCACGGCGCGGGCGCCCGCGGCCGTCAGGGCGAGGTCGTCGAGCCCGTGACCACTCTGCAGGTGCACGACGTGCGGCCCGGTCGCCAGGATCGGCCCGAGCATCTCGACCTCCGTGGCGAACAACGCGCCGCCCGCCCGGGCCTGGCCGCGCAGCTCCGCGTCCTCGCGTACATGCTTGCGGGATGCGGTCTCCCAGGCGAGCCGGTTCCCCCGCGTGACGTCGTCCATGCCGGCACCATGCCAGACCCGCGGCCCGCCGGGCCAACGGTTTGACCGCCCGACGTTTGTCGGATGCGTCGACCGGCAACAGTGGAGGCATCCGGGCGGCGGGCGGAGGCGATCGTGGACAAACTGTCGTGGATCGCCAGCTGGGGGTGCCTGGGCCTCGGCGCGCTCGCCCTGCTGGGCGGCGCGGCCTCGTGGCTGCTCGTGCGCCGACGCTTCGGCAGGGCGCCCGGCTGGCCGAGCCAGACCTACCAGACGCTGCTGCTGGGGTGCGCCTTCGCGCTGATGGGCCTGGGCAACCTTCTCGGCGGCTGGTGGTTGCTGCTCGTCCTCGCGGGCATGCTGACCCTGTTCGCCCTCAACGTGCCCCACCTGCGACGGTTGCTGAGGAGACACGCATGATCGCGCAGCCCTACCCGCTCTACTACGGCCGGCTGGACGGCGACCAGCGCCTGGTCGGCCGGATCCTCGGCTGGCAGGGCTCGGTCGAGCAGCCCGGCGCCACCGTGGCGGTCGACGGCGCCGGCGTCGCGTCCAGCGCCGGCAACGACGCGCCGTTACGGCCCGTCGTGCTGTTCGCCAACCCGGACGGTACGGCCGCCGCGGTGCGGCCGGCCGAGCTGTGCGGCGACGGTCCCTGCTGGGTACGCGACTCGGAGGACGGCCTCACCGCCGCCTTCGAGCTGCATGAGAAGCTGACCCGGATCCAGGACCTGACCGGGTAGGGCGTCGTCAGCCGGCGAGGACGGGTCGGGCCCGGTCGGTGGCCAGCCGCACCGCCAGCGCGCCGAGGACGGTGCCCATGACGTACCGCTGGGCGCGCAGCCACCCGGGGCGGCGGGTGAGGAATGCCGCGACCGTGCCCGCCGCGAGCACGATCAGCAGGTTCACCGTGAGCGCCACCACGATCTGCACCGACCCGAGCAGGAAGCCCTGCGCCGCCACGTGCCCGCGGGCCGGCTGCACGAACTGCGGTATCAGCGATAGGTACATGACCGCGATCTTCGGGTTGAGCAGGTTGGTCAGCAGCCCCATCCCGAACAGCCGGCGGGGCGTGTCGGCCGGCAGTTGGGCCGGCTGGAACACCGACGCCCCGCCGGGGCGCAGCGCCTGGCAGGCCAGCCAGGCCAGGTAGAGCGCGCCGGCCACCTTGAGCGCCATGTACAGCGTGGGGACTGCCAGGAAGATGGCGGCGAGGCCGAGGTTGGTGGCGGTGAGGTAGACGCCGAAGCCGACCGCCACCCCGGCCAGCGAGATGACGCCCGCGCGCCGACCCTGGGTGATGCTGCGCGACACCAGATACATCATGTTGGGGCCCGGCGTGAGCACCATCGCCAGCGCGACGGCGGCCACCCCGAGCAACGCCGAGATCGTCACCACGCCACCGATCCTGGCACGCGGATCCGACAGCGGGAACGGGGTTGCCGGGTTCCCTCGGCCACAGTCTTGCCCGGGAACCGGGCAACCGGTCGAGCCGGGTGGCCGGGAACCGGCGCTCGTCGGAACCGGCGCTTGTCGGAACCGGCGCTTGTCGGAACCCGGCCTACGGCCGGACGGCCACCACGAGGGTGTCGAGCGCGTCGACGACGCCACCGTCGGTCGGCACGGGCCGGCGGACGGTCTCGGCCCGCTCGACGCGCAGGCCGGGCAGCTCGGCGGCCACCGACGCCGGGGTGTGCAGCACGGCCGGGTCCTGCGGGCCGCCCGTACCGTCGGTCAGGTTGCTCAGGTCGTGGCCGACCAGCACGAACCGGCCATCGGGCCGGACCGCGCCGGCCGCCCGGCGCAGCACCCCGGCCATGGCCGGTCCGAGGTGCAGGTACGCGACCAGCACGAGGTCGTACCCGCCCGGCTCCGGCTCGTACGCGGTCACGTCGGCCACCTGCCAGTCGACCTCGACCGCGCGTTGCCGGGCCAGCTCCCGTCCGCGCTCGACGGCCACGGCGGCGAAGTCCACGGCGGTGACCCGCCAGCCGCGCCCGGCCAGCCAGACCGCGTTCCGCCCCTCGCCCGCGGCGAGGTCCAGGGCCCGACCCGGCGGCAGGTCCGCGGTGGTCTCCACCACGAACCGGTTGGGTTCCGCGGTCCACACCAGCTCGGTCGCGGCAGCGTACCGGGCGTCCCACTGGGCGCTGTCCATCTCGTGGCCCCTTTCCGTCGCTCCGGGACCAGCCTGCCACGCCACCCGCCGCCGGGCCCCACCAACACCGAGCCGCCACGCCACCCCGACGACCGGCCCGTCGCGCGGGGCGGCGTCAATCCCACGCCACCGTCAATGCCCGCCCTCCTCCCCTGCCGGGCGGCCGCGGACGCCGGGCGGTCGCGCGACGGATACGACAGCCACGTTATCGGGCACGGATGAGGTGGCTGTCGTATCCGTCGAGGCCCGTAGCCGGTTGCCGACGCAGGGCGCGCCGCCGGCGCGCCGGTCGGCGATGGTGGGTCCGCCGTTGGCGCGCCGGTCGGCGATGGTGGGTCCGCCGCTGGCGCCGGTGGGCGGCCAGCGTGGGGCGGGACGGGCGGCCGACCTTGACCGTCGCCGATACGATCGCCCATCGTGGACGACCTGACGTGGCGACCGGCCCGGCCCTCCGACGCGGCGAACCTGCTGGAGCTCTTCCAGGCCATCAACCGCACGACGCCGATCGGGCTGGAAACCGACCTGGCCGAGGTGGAGTCGCGGCTTTCCAGGCCCGGGCTGGACCTCGAGCGCGACACCTTCGTCGGGGTCGCCGCCACCGGAGCGGCGCTGGGTTACGCCGAAACCGCCGACATGGGCGTCGGCCAAGGCCAGCTGCGCATCCGATTGACCCACGCGCCACACCCCGAGCTTGCCGACGCGGCCGCCCGGCAAATGCAGGAATGGCAGCTCGAGCGGGCCCGCAGCCTGCGCCGCGAGCGGCGGCCCGACCTGCCCGCGGTGCTCGGCACCCGCTGCGCCGCGCTGGACGCCTCCCGGCTCACCCTGCTCACCGAGGCGGGGTTCCAGGTCGTCGGCGGCCACCAGGACCTCATCCGGACGGTGGACGAACCCACGCCCACCCCGGCCACCCCGCCCGGCGTCACGATCACCCACTACGAGGATCACCAGTCCGACGCCGCCCTGGTGGCGCACAACGACGCGTACGCCGACAGCCCGAACGCCCTGCTTCCGGACCCTCAGGGCTGGCCACAGCATGCGGTCGGGCTACCCAGCTTCCGCCCCGAGGCCTCGTTTCTCGCCTTGGCAGACACCGCCGACGGTCCGTCGATCGCGGCCTTCGTCTTCAGCCTCGAGCATCGGGATCCCGACGGGACCCGGGAGGGAGTGCTCGAGTGCCTCGGCACCCGGCCTCAGTGGCGCCGGCTCGGGCTCGCCAGCGCGCTGATCGGCCAGGCTCTCGCCGCCTACCGGCTGGCCGGTTTCGCCCGGGCCAGGCTGCAGGTCAACACCACGAACACCGACGCGGTCAACCTCTACCGCAAGCTCGGATTCATTCCGAGCGGCCGCGGCTACTCGATACTGCAGGCGCCCCTGGACTGAGCCGCTCCCGGGCACCGGGCCGGGACGGCCGGACCACCAGCACCATCAACACCGCGCCAAGGCCGGCCGCCACCGGCGGGAGCGCGAAGCCGTACCGGACGCCCAGTGGCACCAGCGCGCCGGTGAGCGCCGCTCCCGCGGCGCTGCCCAGCGTGAACGCGGTGACCACCCACGCGAACGCCTCGGCCACCGTGCCGGTCGGGGCCAGCCGGTCGGCCGTGACGAAGACCGTGGTCAGCAGCGGCGGCAGCGTCACCCCGCAGACCGCGAGCAGCCCGACCATCGGCACCGGGCCCGGCGTCAGCAGCAGCGGCAGGAACCCCACCGCCAGCAGACCGGCCAGCACCGGCAGCCGGGCCGGACCGCCCGGGCGGACCCGGGTCCAGAGCAGCCCAGCGACCAGACCGCCGACCGCCTCGGCCGCAAGCAGCCATCCGGTCAGCGACCGGTCCCCGACCCACTCGCTGTATGCGGCGAGCGCCACCGGCAGGCTGCCGAAACCGGCGCCCCCGCCGGCCACGCCGAGCAGCAGCAGGACGAGCCGGCCGGCGCGCAGCGGACCGGCCCAGTGCCGAGGGGCCGGTACGCCGCGCCAGGCACGCACCGGGCGGGACAGCGCGAACACCCCGGTGCCGGCGAGTTGCAGCCCGGCCGCGGCCACCAACCCGGCCGAAGGCCCGCCCAGCGCCACGGCCCCGAGCGTGGTGAGCGGCCCCACCACGAAGATCACCTCTTGCAGGGCGATGTCCAGGGCGTACCCGACCTGCACCAGCTCCGCCGGCAGCAGGTCCGGCCAGAGCGCCCGCAGGCACGCCTCCAGCGGAGGGGTTCCCAAACCGGCCACGGCCGCGCCGACCGCCGCCCCGGCCATGGTGTGGCCGGCGGCCACCACCAGCAGCAGCCCCAGCCCGGAGAGCGCCGCCGAACCCCACAGCACCGGCGGCTGCCGCCACCGGTCGACGGTCCGGGCCAGCAGCGGAGCGCCGACGGCCATCCCCGCGGTGTACGCGGCCACCAGCAGGCCGGCCGCGGTGATGGTGAGCGACTCCCGGGCGTACAGCAGCAGGGCGAGCGGCGCGGATGCCAGCGGCAACCGGCCGACCTGGCTGGCGATCAGCACCCGCGGCACGTGCGGGGCGCGCAGCACCCCGGAGACGCCGCGGGACGACGAGATGGCGGTGGACATGCGGGCAGACTCCCGAGCGATGACGGATGGCAGAGACCGGCGTCAAATGCTCGGGGCGGTCAGGGAGCGAAGTCCGACCGTTCGTGGTCGTTGCCGTACAGCGGCAGGTCGGGGGTGACCCATTGGGCCCAGCCAGCCTGCTCGTCCACGCTACAAAGCTAGCCGAATCGGCGCCGTCGCGGTATCGGGTAGCCGGCCGACTGCGCCCGTCCGGGTCCGCGCACTACGGTCGCCGGATGCCTACCGACGAGATCACCGCGGCCGCCGCGGGCACCTGGATGCTGGGCGACCGGCGGGTGCACCGGATGGGTTTCGGCTCCATGCGCCTGACCGCCGACCCCGACCGGGACCGTGCGATCGCGGTGCTGCGCCGGGCCGTCGATCTCGGGGTCAACCACATCGACACGGCCGCCTTCTACCGCTCCCCCGGCGGGACGCTCGGCGTCTGGACCGGGCCGGTCCGGTACGCCACCGAGCTGATCCGCGCCGCCCTCGCGCCGTACCCGCAGGACCTGGTCGTGGCGACGAAGGTCGGCTTCGCCTGCGACGAATCCGGTCGGGTCGGCGAGGCCGCGACCCCGGTGGACCTGCGGCGGCAGGTCGAGGAGAACCTGCGCCGGCTCGGCCGCGACCACCTGGACCTGGTCAATCTGCGGATCGTCAGGCGTCCCGGCCGGGACTCGGTGGCCGAGCCGTTCGGCGCGCTGGCCGAGCTCCGCGCGGCCGGGCTGATCCGGCAGCTGGGGCTGTCCAACGTCCGGCTCGACCACCTCGACGAGGCGTCCCGGATCGCACCCGTGGTCTGCGTGCAGAACAGCTACTCCGTCGACCACAACCGGGGCGACGACGACCTGCTGCGCGCCTGCGCCGAGCGGGGCATCGCGTTCGTTCCCTTCTTCGCCCTGGCCGGGTCCCGCCGCGAGGCCGGCGCGGCCACCGACCACGGCGCGGCGGTGGAGGCCGTCGCGGCCGCCCACCACGCCACCCCGCATCAGGTACGGCTGGCCTGGACCCTGCACCGGGGACCGCACGTGCTGGCCATCCCCGGCACCGGCGACCCGGAACACCTGGCCCGGAACGTGGCGGCCGGCGCCCTGCGGCTCACCGCCGCCGAGCTGGCCACGTTGGACTGAGCCGCCGGTCGGCGGAGGACAATCCGGGCGGGGTCGCGGGGCCGGTCAAGATCCTCGTACGCTTTGCGCGGTGGCCCGCCGCCCGGCGGTCCGCAGGAAGGTCCGGATGACCAACGCGAGCCCACCCGAGCCGCCCGCCCGGCGCGGCCGGGGACCGTCCCGGCGCACGCTGCTGATCGCCCTCACGCTCACCGCGGCGGTCGGCGCCGGCGGCGGCGCGGCCGTCGGACTGCGCGGACACGACTCCACCGTGGCCGTGGCCGACTGGGTGGGCGACGGCGCGACCGGCGTTCCCGAGCCGGGCGTCACGACAGCGCCGCCCACGCCGACCGCGGCGACGCTGCCGGCCAGCTACCGGGTGCCGGGCGCGGCGCCCCGGCTGCCCTGGCCGGCCACCGGGCAGGCGCACGTCGAGGTGCAGGGCATCGGCCCGGTCGGGTCGTCCGGCGGCCAGACGCCGCGCCCGATCGCCAGCGTCACCAAGGTGATGACCGCGTACGTCATCCTGCGCGACCATCCCCTCGAACCGGGCGCCGCCGGCCCCACCCTCACGGTGACCGCAGCCGAGGCCGCGCGGTACCCGCGGGAACGCGCCGAGGGCCAGTCGCTGGTGCCGGTCCAGGCCGGCGAGCGGCTCACCGAACGGCAGGCCCTGATCGCGCTGCTGCTGCCCTCGGCCGACAACGTCGCCCGCATCCTGGCCCGATGGGATGCCGGCAGCATCGAGGCGTTCGTGGCCAAGATGAACGCCACGGCGGCCGACCTGGGGATGCGGCACACCCGATACACCGACCCGTCCGGCCTGGACGCCGCCACCACCAGCACCGCGGCCGACCAGGTCCGGCTCGGCCACGCGGCGCTGCGGTCGGCGGCGCTGCGCCAGATCGTCCGGCTGCCCAGCGCCACCATCCCGGTGGCCGGCACGGTCACCAACTACAACCGGCTGCTCGGCCGGTCCGGGGTGATCGGCCTCAAGACCGGCTCGATGAGCGCGGCCGGCGGCTGCCTGCTGTTCGCGGCCACCCGCCGGGTCGACGGGCGCACCGTCACCATCGTGGGCGCCGTTTTCGGCCAGCACGGCAGCGTGCTGAGTGGGCTGCCGCAGGCGCTGAGCGCCAGCGAGCGGCTGATCACGGCCGTCGGCGCCGCCCTGGACACCCATCGGGTGCTGCGTGCCGGGCAACCGGTCGCGATGCCGGACGGCGGCCGGGTGGCCGTGCCGGCGCAGGACCTCACCGTGGTCGGCTGGCCCGGCCTCACGTACCGGCTCAGCACGCCGGACGGCGGGACGGTCGCCGCGGTGAGCCCGGCCGGGACCGCCACCACCGTCCGGACCGAGCCTGCGTAGGCCGGGCCGTCCCCGCGTTGGGGCCCGGTTCCGGCCCGCGACGGCGCCCGATCGACGGCCCGGTCCCCGCCGCCGCGGTCAGGTCGCGCCCGACGGCCCGGTGCCCTCCTCCGCGGCCCCGCCGCGGTCAGGTCGCGCCCGACGGCCCGGTGCCCTCCTCCGCGGCCCCGCCGCGGTCAGGTCGCGCCCGACGGC
>NZ_JBHLUE010000008.1:0-281784 GCF_042434095.1 Plantactinospora siamensis | reverse complement strand
CACGCCGTTCTCCGTTATGCCCGATTCCAGTCTCGACAACCGGAACCGTAGGCCGGAGAACGGCGTGCGCTGCTACGACATGCTCAACCCACCCACGACAACGTCACAAGAGCCCAAAAAGCGATAGGAGGGGGCCCTTCCTTTCAGCCGGGTCGGCGGCTGGCAGAGTGGGGCAGCGTGAAGCGCGCATCGACCGGACAGCGGGCCGGCCTGGACAAACAGCCGCACGAGGTCGCCGCGATGTTCGACGGCGTGGCCTCGCGGTACGACCTGACCAACACCGTCATGACGGCGGGCCGGGACCGGGCGTGGCGCCGGGCCACCCGGGCGGCGCTGGCGCTGCGACCCGGCGAGCGGGTGCTGGACGTGGGCGCCGGCACGGGCGTCTCGACCGAGGAACTGGCCCGGTCCGGCGCGTACGCGGTGGGCGCCGACCTGTCGCTCGGGATGCTGGCGGCCGGCAAGCGGACCCGGCCCACCCTGCCGTTGCTGGCCGGGGACGCGCTGCGGCTGCCGTTCCCGGACGGCGCCTTCGACGCGGTGACCATCTCGTTCGCGCTGCGCAACGTGGCGGACACCGAGGCCGCGCTGCGGGAGTTTGCCCGGGTCACCCGGCCCGGCGGCCGGCTGGTGATCTGTGAGTTGAGCCACCCCGTCAACCGGGCCTTCCGGGTGGCGTACCTGTCGTACCTGATGCGTTGGCTGCCGACCGCGGCCCGGGTGGTCTCCAGCAACCCGGACGCCTACGTCTACCTGATCGAGTCGATCCGGGCCTGGCCGGACCAGGCCGGCCTGGCGGCCCGGCTCCGGGCAGCGGGCTGGGGCGACGTGGCCTGGCGCAACCTGACCGGCGGGCTCGCGGCCCTGCACCGCGCGGTCCGCGACTGAGCGCGCTGACCGCTTTCCGGCAATTTTCCGATTTGACCGCGTACGCTGGCCAGCATGACCGAGGCGGACCACGCGGCGGGCGCGGCGGCCGGCCGGAACGGGGCGGCTGGCCGGAGTCCCGCGGCGGCCAGCCCGAACGATGCGGCCGACCTGGCGGATCAGCTGCGTGAGCTGGCCGGGTCCGACCCCGCCGCCGTCCGGCAGGTGGTGGCCGAGGTGCTCGCCGCCCTCGACCGGGCCAGTGGTGGCGCGCTCCGGGACCAGTTGCCCGGCGCGCTGGACCGGGCGGGCGGCGCCGAGGAGCCCCGCTGAGTCGCGGGACGGTTGGAACCGCTGGTCACTGGTAAGGCACCCCTGAGGTGATGGCGGTGTAACCCCGGTCATAGACTCTTCCCGAATGCGCTTGTGAAGCATTTCACGAGCAGGGAAGGGGGCGCGGATGACCGCCGTCGAGAATGACGCCGACGTGATCATCGTTGGCGCCGGTCCGGGCGGCTCGACCACCGCCTACCACCTGGCCCAGCACGGGCTGCGGGTGCTGCTGCTGGAGAAGACCGAGTTTCCGCGCGAGAAGGTCTGTGGCGACGGCCTGACCCCGCGGGCCGTGAAGCAGCTGATCAAGATGGGGCTCGTCGGCGGGAGCGGGGCGACCGGCGACCAGGGGGAGACGGCCACCTCGTCCGATGGGTGGGTGCGCAACCGCGGCCTGCGAGTCATCGGCGGCGGGGTACGCCTCGAACTCGACTGGCCCGAGCTGGCCAGCTTCCCCAACTACGGCCTGGTCCGGACCCGGCTGGACTTCGACGATCTGCTGGCCCGGCAGGCCGTCAAGGCCGGCGCCGAACTGCGGACCGGGATCAACGTGCTGGCCCCGGTGCTGGACGACACGGGCCGGACCGTCGGGGTGTCGGCCGAGCAGGGTCCCGACAAGGCGCCGGTCAGCTTCCGCGCGCCGCTCGTGGTGGCCGCCGACGGCGTCTCCGGCCGGTTCCCGCTCGCGCTGGGCCTGGCCAAGCGCGAGGACCGGCCGATCGGGGTGGCCGTCCGCCGCTACTACCGGTCGCCCGCCCGGCACCGGGACGACTACCTGGAGTCCTGGTTGGAGCTGCGCAGCCGGGACAGCGGCGACAAGCTGCTCCCCGGGTACGGCTGGATCTTCGGGATGGGCGACGGCCGGGTGAACGTGGGCCTCGGCGTGCTCAACTCGTCGTCCGCGTTCGGGCGCACCAACTACCGGCGGCTGCTGACCGACTGGTTGGCCAACACGCCGCCCGAGTGGGGCATGACGGACGAGGCGAACGCGGACGGCCCGATCCTGGGCGCAGCCCTGCCGATGGGCTTCAACCGGGTGCCGCACTACACCCGCGGCGTGCTGCTGGTCGGCGACTCGGGTGGGATGGTGAACCCGTTCAACGGCGAGGGCATCGCGTACGCCATGGAGTCCGGCGAGCTGGCCGCCGAGGTCATCGTGCAGGCCTTGGCCCGGCCGGCCGGGGTGGAGCGGGAGCGCGCGCTGCACGCCTACCCGACCGAGCTGAAGAACCGGTACGGCGGCTACTACCGGATCGGCGGCATCTTCGTGAAGCTGATCGGCCGTCCGGAAATCATGCGCATCGCGACCCGGCACGGCATGCCGCACCCGACGCTGATGCGCTTCGTGCTGAAGCTGATGGCCAATCTGACCGATCCGCGCGACGGGGACGCCATGGATCGGATCATCAACGCGCTGACCAAGGTGGCGCCCGCCGTGTGACGTCGGGTGCCGCGGGACGGCCGCCCCCGGGTGTGAGCCTTCCCATGAACTGTGCCTAGTGTGACATTCACCAACCGCCGAGGGCAGGGAAGGACGAGCAGGAGAAAGATGTCGCTCTCGCCTTACGTACCGATCATCGGGCTGTTCGCCGTGGCTGCGGCCTTCGCGCTGTTCTCGGTGGCCGCCGCCCGGCTCGCCGGCCCCCGGCGCTACAACCGGGCCAAGCTCGACGCCTACGAATGCGGCATCGAGCCGAGCCCGGAGCCGGTCGGCGGCGGCCGGTTCCCGATCAAGTTCTACCTGACGGCGATGCTGTTCATCGTCTTCGACATCGAGATCATCTTCCTCTACCCGTGGGCCGTCTCCTTCGACCTGCTGGGCGGCTTCGGCTTCGTGGAGATGGTCCTGTTCATCGTCACGGTCTTCATCGCGTACGCCTATGTCTGGCGCCGCGGTGGCCTGGACTGGGACTGAGGAGGGCTGCAGACAATGGGCATCGAGGAGAAGCTCCCGGCCGGCGTCCTGCTGACCACCGTGGAGAAGCTGGTCAACTGGTCCCGCAAGTCGTCCGTGTGGGGGGCCACCTTCGGGCTGGCCTGCTGCGCCATCGAGATGATGGCCGCCGGCGGTCCGCACTACGACATGGGGCGCTGGGGCATGGAGGTCTTCCGCGCCTCGCCCCGGCAGGCCGACCTGATGATCGTGGCCGGCCGGGTGAGCCAGAAGATGGCGCCGGTGCTGCGGCAGATCTACGACCAGATGGCCGAGCCCCGCTGGGTGCTGTCGATGGGTGTCTGCGCCAGCAGCGGCGGCATGTTCAACAACTACGCGATCGTCCAGGGCGTCGACCACATCGTGCCGGTGGACATGTATCTCCCGGGCTGCCCGCCGCGGCCGGAGATGCTGATCGACGCGATCCTCAAGCTGCGCGAGAAGATCATGTACGAGCCGCTCGGCGCGGGCGGCCGGAAGATGCTTGCGGCCCGCACCGAGCGCGGCGACGTGCCGGTCGTCCCGTACGGCTCGATGCCGTCGTCCTATCGCAGCGACAAGGCCCGGCGGGCCGAGTGGACCCAGGCGGTTCGCGAGGGCCGCGAGGAGCAGTTGCGGATCGAGAACTGGATGAAGGCGCAGAACCACCTGCACCACGAAGGGGCTGCCAAATGACCGCGCCCAGCGAGCGGCCCGGCGCCGGAGTTCCGGTCCAGGCGCCGCCGGTCGGCACGAACACCGGCGCCCCGGCGGAGTACCCGCCGGCCAGCAAGGCCCAACGTGGACTGTTCGGCGTGCACGGCTCGGGGGACACCTCCGGGTTCGGCGGCCTGACCCGCCCCCGGGTCGAGGTGGCCGGCAGCCCGCGGCCGTACGGTGAGTACTTCGACGAGGTGACCGACGCGCTGGCCGAGGCGTACCCGGCCTTCTCCGACGCGATCGAGAAGGTCGTGGTCGACCGCGGCGAGCTGACCCTGCACATCAAGCCGGAGCGGATCGCCGAGGTGGCTCAGGCCATGCGGGACGACGGGGCGCTGCGCTTCGAGCTGTGCTCCTCGGTGTCCGGAGTGGACTACCTGGGCGCGGACGAGCGCCGGCTGCACGTCATCTACCAGCTCACCTCGATGACCTACCGGCGGCGGGTCCGGCTGGAGGCCGCCGTGCCGGCCGAGAACCCGCACCTGCCCAGCGTCACGGCGGTCTACCCGACCGCCGACTGGCAGGAGCGGGAGACGTACGACATGTTCGGCGTCGTCTTCGACGGCCACCCGGCCCTGACCCGGATCCTCATGCCGGACGACTGGGAGGGGCACCCGCAGCGCAAGGACTACCCGCTGGGTGGCGTCCCCGTGGAGTACAAGGGCGCCGAGATTCCACCACCGGACTCCCGGAGGAGTTACCAGTGACCACCTCTCCTGGCTACGCGACCGAGCGGGAAACCGCCGAGGGCAAGGTCTTCACGGTCACCGGCGGCGACTGGGACACGGTCGTCGAGGGTACGGATCCGATCGCCGACGAGCGGATCATCGTGAACATGGGTCCGCAGCACCCGTCCACGCACGGGGTGCTCCGGCTCATCCTCGAACTGGAGGGTGAGACGGTCCGCGAGGCCCGGTCGGTGATCGGCTATCTGCACACCGGCATCGAGAAGAACCTCGAATACCGCAACTGGGTGCAGGGCAGCACCTTCGTCACCCGGATGGACTACCTGGCGCCGATCTTCAACGAGACGGCGTACAGCCTGGCCGTGGAGAAGCTGCTCGGCATCACCGACGAGGTCACCGAGCGGGCCAACACGATCCGGGTGCTCATGATGGAGCTCAACCGGCTCTCCTCGCACCTCGTCTGGCTGGCCACCACCGGCATGGAGCTGGGCGCGATCTCGATCATGCTGTACGGCTTCCGGGAACGGGAGCACATCCTCGACATCTTCGAGACCATCACCGGGCTGCGGATGAACCACGCGTACGTCCGGCCAGGCGGCGTGGCGCAGGACGTGCCGGACGAGGCCATCGCCAAGATCCGCGACTTCCTGGTGATGATGCCGAAGAAGCTCCAGGAGTACGAGGACCTGCTCTCCGGCCAGCCGATCTGGGTCGAGCGCACCAAGGGCGTGGCCGTGCTGGACGTCACCGGCTGCCTGGCGCTGGGCATCACCGGACCGGTGCTGCGCTCGGCCGGCCTGGGCTGGGACCTGCGCAAGACCATGCCGTACTGCGGCTACGAGAACTACGAGTTCGACGTGCCGACGCACCCCGACGGCGACGTCTGGGGCCGCTACCAGGTGCGGCTCGCCGAGATGCGCGAGTCGCTGAAGATCGTCGAGCAGGCGCTGGACCGGCTCAAGCCCGGCCCGGTGATGGTGGCCGACCGCAAGATCGCCTGGCCGGCGCAGCTGGCCATCGGGCTGGACGGCATGGGCAACTCGCTCGAGCACGTCGCGAAGATCATGGGTCAGTCGATGGAGTCGCTGATCCACCACTTCAAGCTGGTCACCGAGGGCTTCCGGGTGCCGCCCGGCCAGGTGTACGTGGGCATCGAGTCGCCGCGCGGCGAACTCGGCGTGCACGCGGTCTCCGACGGGGGCACCCGGCCCTACCGGGTGCACTACCGGGAGCCCAGCTTCGTCAACCTGCAGGCGATCCCGGCGCTGGCCGAGGGCGGCCTGATCGCCGACGTGATCGCCGGGGGCGCCTCGCTGGACCCGGTGATGGGTGGGTGCGACCGGTGAGCGCGAACACGGGAAACGGATTGTGGAGCAGCCGATGACTGACATCCGTCAGGACGAACCGGTGACCGCCGCGGTGCTGCGGGACCGGCTGGGCGAGCGGGCCCGGGAGATCGTGGCCCGTTATCCGGCCGACCGGTCGCGGTCGGCGCTGCTGCCGCTGCTGCACCTGGTGCAGGCCGAGGAGGGCTACGTCTCGCCGTCCGGTGTCCAGTTCTGCGCCGAGGTGCTCGGCCTGAACAAGGCCCAGGTGGGCGCGGTGGCCACGTTCTACACCATGTACAAGCGCCGGCCCACCGGCGACTGGCTGGTCAGCGTGTGCACCAACACCATGTGCAACGTGCTGGGCGGCCAGGAGGTGTACGACTCCCTCAGCGAGCTGCTGGGCGTCGGGCACGACGAGACCACGCCCGACGGGACCATCACGCTGGAGCACGCCGAGTGCCTGGCGGCCTGCGACTACGGCCCGGTGATGACCGTCAACTACGAGTTCTTCGACCGGGTCGACCGGGACAGTGCCGCGTCGGTCGTCGAGGAGCTGCGCTCGGGCGGCCGGCCCACGCCGACCCGCGGGGCCCGGCTCTGCACGCTGAAGGAGATGGCCGTCCAGCTGGCCGGGTTCGCCGACCCGCGGGACGGCGCGGTGGCCGACGGCCGGGTCGGGGACGCCAGCCTGCGCGGGCTGCGGCTGGCCCAGGAGCACGGGGTCTCGGTGCCGGGCTTCGACCCGGACACCCCGATCCGGAGCAAGGCCGACGCCGACAAGGCCGCCGAGCGAGCCAAGGCCGAGCAGGCCAAGGCCGACAAGGCCAAGGCGGAGCAGGCCGAGAAGGCCGCGCCGGCGGGTCCGCCGCCGGTGCCGGCCGACGCGAAGGCGGCCGAGGCGGCCGGCGCGGCCGGCAACCAGCCGGCCGGCGACGCGAAGCCGGCCGGCGAGGGCACCGGCGCCCAGGAACGGAACCTCGCCGAGGCCGGCGGCTCGACCGCGGCCGGGGCGGGCGCCGGCGGAACCCCGGCCGGCAGCGCGGGCTCGACGCCCGACGGCGGCGAGAAGGAGGCCGACAAGTGACCACCCCGCGACGGGAGACGCTGGCCAAGCTGACCCCGGTGCTCACCAAGCGCTGGCTGTCGCCGGACGCCTGGACCATCGACACCTACCGGCAGCTCGACGGGTACGCCGCGCTGCGCAAGGCGCTGGACGCCCACCCGGACGACCTGATCCAGCTCATCAAGGACTCGGGCCTGCGCGGTCGGGGCGGCGCCGGCTTCCCCACCGGGCTCAAGTGGGGCTTCATCCCGCAGGGCGACGGAAAGCCGCACTACCTGGTGGTGAACGCCGACGAGGGCGAGCCGGGCACCTGCAAGGACCTGCCGCTGATGACGCACGATCCGCACTCGCTGATCGAGGGCGTCATCATCGCCTCGTACGCGATCCGGGCCAGCCGGGCGTACATCTACGTCCGGGGCGAGGCGGTGAATGCCGCGCGGCGGCTGCGGAACGCGGTGGACGAGGCGTACGCGGCCGGTTTCCTCGGCCGGGACATCCTCAAGTCGGGCTTCGACCTGGACGTGGTGGTGCACGGCGGCGCCGGCGCCTACATCTGCGGCGAGGAGACGGCGCTGCTGGACTCGCTGGAGGGCTTCCGCGGCCAGCCGCGGCTGCGCCCGCCGTTCCCGGCCACCCACGGCCTGTACGCCTGCCCCACCGTGGTGAACAACGTCGGCACCATCGCCAGCGTGCCGTACATCGTGCTGGGCGGCGCGGACTGGTGGAAGAGCATGGGCACGGAGAAGTCCTCCGGCCCGATGATCTACTCGCTCTCCGGCCGGGTGGTCGACCCCGGCCAGTACGAGTGCGGGCTGGGCATCACGCTGCGCGAGCTGATCGAGCTGGCCGGCGGGATGCAGCCCGGGCACAACCTGAAGTTCTGGACCCCGGGCGGCTCGTCCACCCCGCTGCTCACGGCCGAGCACCTGGACGTGCCGCTGGACTTCGAGGGGGTGGCCGCCGCCGGGTCGATCCTCGGCACCACGGCCACGCAGATCTTCTCCGACCAGGACTGCCCGGTGTACGCGACGTACCGGTGGCTGGAGTTCTACCACCACGAGTCGTGCGGCAAGTGCACCCCGTGCCGGGAGGGCAACTACTGGATGGTCCGGGTCTACCGGCGCATCCTGTCCGGCCAGGGCACGCAGGAGGACCTGGACACCCTGCTCGACACCTGCGACAACATCCTCGGCCGGTCGTTCTGCGGCCTGGGTGACGGCGCGACCAGCCCGGTGACCTCCTCGCTGAAGTACTTCAAGCAGGACTACCTCGACTACATCGAGGGCCGCACCGCGCCGAAGCTGTCCGAGAAGACCCTGGTGGGAGCGCACTAAATGACCGACGTAGTCAAGGCCGCCGACACCGTCAAGCTCACCATCGACGGGGTCGAGGTCACCGCGCCCAAGGGGGCGCTGCTGATCCGGGTGGCGGAGGAGCTCGGCATCGCGATCCCGCGATTCTGCGACCACCCGCTGCTGGCCCCGGCCGGCGCCTGCCGGCAGTGCCTGGTCGAGGTGGAGGGGCAGCGCAAGCCGGTCGCCTCCTGCACCCAGACCGTCGCCGACGGCATGGTGGTGAAGACCCAGCTCACCTCGGAGGTCGCCAAGAAGGCGCAGGCCGGGATCATGGAGCTGCTGCTGGTCAACCACCCGCTCGACTGCCCCATGTGCGACAAGGGCGGAGAGTGTCCGCTGCAGAACCAGGCCATGTCGACCGGCCGCACGGACTCCCGCTTCCACGAGCACAAGCGGGAGTACCCGAAGCCGCTGCCGATCTCCACCCAGGTGCTGCTGGACCGGGAGCGGTGCGTGCTGTGCCAGCGCTGCACCCGGTTCTCCGAGGAGATCGCCGGGGACAAGTTCATCGACCTGATGGGCCGGTCCAGCGCCGAAGAGATCAACATCTACCGCGACGAGGCGTACGGCGTGGACGACGCCGACGACGCCGAGGTGGTGCCGTTCAACTCCTACTTCTCCGGCAACACCGTGCAGATCTGCCCGGTCGGCGCGCTCACCGGCGCCCAGTACCGGTTCCGGGCCCGCCCGTTCGACCTGGTCTCCACGCCCAGCGTCTGCGAGCACTGCTCGGCCGGCTGCGCGCAGCGCACCGACTGGCGCCGGGGCAAGGTGCTGCGCCGGTTGGCCGGCGACGACCCGGCGGTGAACGAGGAGTGGAACTGCGACAAGGGCCGCTGGGGCTTCCGGTACGCCACCGCCGACGAGCGGCTGAGCAACCCGCTGGTCCGCGACCAGCGCACCGGCGAGCTGCGCGAGGCGTCCTGGAGTGAGGCGCTCGCGGTGGCGGCCGAGGGGCTGCGGGCCGCCCGGGACGGCGAGCGGGGCGTCGGCGTGCTGACCGGCGGCCGGCTCACGGTCGAGGACGCGTACGCGTACGCGAAGTTCGCCCGGGTCGCCCTGCGGACCAACGACATCGACTTCCGGGCCCGGCCGACCGGGCACGGTGGCGAGGAGGCCGAGTTCCTGGCCGCCGCGGTGGCCGGCCGGAACGAGGTGACGTACGCGGACATCGAGAACGCCCCGTCCGTGGTGCTGGTCGGCCTGGAGCCCGAGGAGGAGTGCCCGATCCTCTTCCTCCGGCTGCGCAAGGCGCACCAGAAGAAGGGCCTCAAGGTCTTCGCCATCGCCCCGTACGCGAGCCGCGGGCTGGAGAAGCTCGGCGGGAAGATCGCCCGGGTGCAGCCCGGCGAGGAGGCGGCGGTGCTGGCCGAGCACCCGACCGTCGCCGAGGCGCTCGGCGCCGAGGGCGCGATCCTGCTGGTGGGCGAGCGGCTGGCCGACGTGCCGGGTGGGCTGTCCGCCGCGGCCGCGGTGGCCGGACGTACCGGGGCCAAGCTGGCCTGGGTGCCGCGGCGCGCGGGTGACCGCGGCGCGGTCGACGCCGGCTGCCTGCCCAACCTGCTGCCCGGCGGCCGGCTGGTGCTGGACCCGCGGGCCCGAGCCGACCTCGGCGCGGCCTGGGACGTCGAGCCCGGGGTCATCCCGAGCCAGCCCGGCCGGGACACCGGCGAGATCATCACCGCGGCCGCCGAGGGGCGGCTCGGTGCGCTGGTGGTGGCCGGGGTGGACCCGGCTGACCTGGCGGATCCGCGGGCGGCCGAGCGGGCGCTGGATGCGGTGCCGTTCCTGGTGAGCCTGGAGCTGCGCTCCGGGCCGGTGACCCGGCGGGCCGACGTGGTGCTGCCGGTGGCCCCGGTGGTGGAGAAGGCCGGCAGCTTCCTGGACTGGGAGGGGCGGCTGCGTCCCTTCGAGGCGGTGTTGAACACGACCGCCATGACCGACGCCCGCGTGCTGGACGCGCTGGCCGCCCAGCTGGACGTCCGGCTCGGCACCGGAAACGTCAACGAGGTGCGCCGGGAGCTGGGTGGGTTGCCGGTCAGCCAGGCCGACCGGCCGGCGGCGCCGACCGCGGCGCCGCGCGAGCTGACCCGCCCCGACGCCGGGGAGGCCGTGCTGGCCACCTGGCACCAGCTGATCGACGCGGGCACCCTCACCGAGGGCGACCCCTACCTCGGCGGCACCGCACGGCTGCCCGTCGTCCGGCTGGCCAAGGCCACCGCCGAGGCGATCGGGGTGGCCGAGGGCGAGGCGGTCACCGTGGGCACCGACCGGGGCGCCATCACGCTGCCGGCCGCGCTCACCGACATGCCCGACGGCGTGGTGTGGCTGCCGACCAACTCGCCCGGCGCCTCCGTACGGCGGGCCCTGGGTGTGACGTCCGGGGCCGTGGTCCGGATCGCTGCCGGCTCCGCCGGTGGTGCCGACTCTGCCGGCTCCGCCGGTGGTGCAGACTCTGCCGGCGGTACGGACACGGCCGCCGGTGACCACGGCGCGGTCGCGGCCGACGCGGCCCACCGGCCGGGTCCGCTGCTCAACACCGGGAGTGCGTCATGATGTTGAACCTCGCGCAGGACCCGACGCTGCAGAGCTTCGGGCACGACACCTGGTGGCTCGTGCTCGCCAAGGTGGTGCTGGCGTTCGTCTTCGCCGTGCTGGCCACGCTGCTCGGCGTCTGGTTCGAGCGCCGGGTCGTCGGCCTGATGCAGGTGCGACCGGGCCCCAACCAGGTGGGCCCGTTCGGTCTGCTGCAGACCCTGGCCGACGGCATCAAGATGGCCTTCAAGGAGGACATCCTCCCGACCAAGGCCGACAAGGTCGTCTACTTCTTCGCGCCGACCATCTCGGTCATCTGCTCGGTGACCGCGCTGTCGGTGGTGCCGTTCGGTCCGGTGGTGAGCGTGTTCGGCCACCACACGCCGTTGCAGGTCACCGACGTGCAGGTGGCCGTGCTCGTGCTGCTGGCCTGCTCGTCGATGGGCGTGTACGGCATCGTGCTCGGCGGTTGGGCCTCCGGCTCCACCTACCCGCTGCTCGGCGGCCTGCGGTCCAGCGCCCAGATGATCTCGTACGAGGTTGCCATGGGCCTGTCCATCGTGGCCGTCTTCATGACCGCGGGCACCATGTCGACCAGCGGGATCGTGGCGGCGCAGGGCGCCGGCACCCGGTTCAGCCTGTTCGGCCAGAGCCTGCCGGGCCCGGGCTGGTACGCGGTGCTGCTGCTGCCCAGCTTCATCATCTTCTTCATCGCCACGGTGGGGGAGACGAACCGGGCGCCGTTCGACCTGCCCGAGGCGGAGTCGGAACTGGTGGCCGGCTTCATGACGGAATACAGCTCGCTGAAGTTCGCGCTGTTCATGCTCTCCGAGTACGTCTCGATGGTGACCATGTCGGCCGTCACCGTGACGCTGTTCCTCGGCGGCTGGCGGGCGCCCTGGCCGATCACCATCTGGTCGGGCGCGAACTCGGGCTGGTGGCCGCTGCTGTGGTTCCTCGGCAAGGTCGTGCTGCTGGTCTTCGTCTTCGTGTGGCTGCGGGGGACGCTGCCCCGGATGCGGTATGACCAGTTCATGCGGCTCGGCTGGAAGGTGCTGCTGCCGATCAACCTGGTCTGGATCCTGGCCCTGGCCGGCTTCCGGGTGACCAGCGGCTGGGAGCGGACCGACCGGCTCATGGCGCTGGGGATCCCGGTCGTGGTGGCGCTGCTGGCCATCTTCTTCTGGCCCAGCCGCAAGCCGGCGCCGGCGCCGTCGCTCCAGGAACAGGTGCACGCCCGCCCCGAGGGGAGCTTCCCGCTCCCACCGATGGATCTGCAGGTGCCGCCGAGCCCGCGTACCCGGCGGGCCGTGGCCGAGCGGCAGCCCGCCAACGTCGGCGCGGACGCCGGCACCGTCGGCACCGACGAAAGGGAGGTGTGACATGGGTGCGATCACGGGCACGTTCAAGGGCTTCGGCGTCACGTTCTCACACATGTTCCGCAAGATCGTGACGACCGACTACCCGTTCAAGCCGCCGGTGTCCGCCCCCCGGTACCACGGGCGGCACATCCTCAACCGGCACCCCGACGGGCTGGAGAAGTGCATCGGCTGCGAGCTGTGCGCCTGGGCCTGCCCGGCCGACGCCATCTACGTCGAGGGCGGCGACAACACCGACGAGCAGCGCTTCTCGCCGGGTGAGCGGTACGCCAGCACCTACCAGATCAACTACGCCCGGTGCATTTTCTGCGGCCTCTGCATCGAGGCCTGCCCCACCCGCTCGCTCACCATGAGCAACGAGTACGAGCTGGCCCGGGACAACCGGCGGGACCTCATCTTCACCAAGGAGCAGCTGCTCGCGCCGTTGCTGCCGGGGATGGAGCAGCCACCGCACCCGATGCGGCTCGGCGACAGCGAGAAGGACTACTACGTGGGCGCGCTCGACAACCCGGGCACCTCGGCCGGGGCCGAGCACTCGGCGATGGGCCCGGGCCGGTTCCCGCTGGACGACTCTCCGGGGGTTGAGTTCCCGGGAGCCGACCAGGCGGCGCAGCGGTCGGCGGAGGCCAAGCGAGGCGCCGAGGAGCGGGTCGGCGCCCCCGGCGGTTCCGGCAGCAACGAGGGAGGGCCGGCATGACCACCCAGGCGGTGCTCGCCGCGGCGGGCGGAGTCTCCGGGGGCGAGCAGGTCACGTTCTGGATCCTGGCGCCGCTCGCGCTGGTCGGCGCGCTCGGCATGGTGGCCGCGCGCAACGCCGTGCACTCGGCGCTGTGGCTGGTGCTCACGATGCTCTGCCTGGGCGTGTTCTATGTGCTCCAGGCCGGTCCGTTCATCGGCATGGTGCAGATCATCGTCTACACCGGCGCCATCATGATGCTGTTCCTGTTCGTGCTCATGCTGGTGGGCCGGGACGCCTCCGACTCGCTCATCGAGACGCTGCGCGGGCAGCGGGTGGCGGCCATCGCGCTCGGCATCGGCTTCGCGGCGCTGGTGGCCACCGGCCTCTACCGGGCCCTCGGCCAGGTGAACGCCGTCGGGCTGACCAAGGCCAACGAGAACGGCAACGTCCAGGGCATCGCCCGGCTGCTGTTCACCAAGTACGTCTTCGCGTTCGAGGTGACGTCGGCGCTGCTGATCACCGCGGCCGTCGGCGCCATGGTGCTGGCCCACGTCGAGCGGCGGCGGCAGGACCGCAAGGACCAGCCGAGCACCATGCGCGCCCGGTTCGCCCCGGGCAGCTACCCGGGACCGAAGCCCGGCCCCGGCGTCTTCGCCACCTCCTCCTCGGTCGCCACCCCGGCCCGGCTGCCGGACGGGGCGCTGAGCGAGCGGAGCATTCCGGAGATCATGCCGACCCGGGAGCTGACGGCGGCCGAGCGGTCGCTGAAGGGAACGGACAAGTGAGCGGCTTCTTTTCGGTGGCGCCGAGCCATTACCTGATCCTGGCGTCCATCCTGTTCACGATCGGGGCGGTGGGCGTACTCGTCCGCCGGAACGCGATCGTGCTGTTCATGTGCGTCGAGCTGATGCTCAACGCGGCCAACCTCGCGCTGGTCACGTTCAGCCGGATCAACGGCGACCTTAACGGCCAGATCATGGCGTTCTTCGTCATGGTGGTGGCCGCCGCCGAGGTCGTGGTCGGGCTCGCGATCATCATGTCGATCTTCCGTAGTCGACGGTCCGCCAGCGTCGACGACGCCAACCTGTTGAAGTACTAGAGGGGCTTGCGACGTGGAGGAGATTCTGACGTACGCCCAGGCCGAGCCGGCCGGCTCGGTCGCGTACGCCACCGCGAGCGGCATGCTCAGCAGCGTCTGGCTGCTGGTGGCCATCCCGCTGGCCAGCGCCGCGGTGCTGTTGCTGCTCGGCCGCCGGGCCGACCGCTGGGGGCACTGGCTCGGGGTGGCCAGCGTCGGCGTGGCATTCGTGCTCGGCCTGACGTACTTCTTCCAGCTGCGCGGGCTGGCGAACCGGTCGGTCCAGACCAGCCTCTGGCAGTTGATCTCGGTGGGCAACTTCAAGGTGGACTTCGGCCTGCTGTTCGACCCGCTGGCCGCGTGCTTCGTGCTGCTCATCACCGGGGTGGGCTTCCTGATCCACCTCTACGCGGTGGGCTACATGGAGCACGACGCGGGGCGGCGCCGGTTCTTCGGCTACTTCAACCTGTTCGTGGCCGCCATGCTCCTGCTGGTGCTGGGCAACAACTACGTGCTGCTCTACGTCGGCTGGGAGGGGGTCGGCCTCGCGTCGTACCTGCTGATCTCCTTCTGGTACGACCGGCCGTCCGCGGCCACCGCCGGCAAGAAGGCGTTCCTGATGAACCGGGTCGGTGACGCCGGCCTGGCCATCGCGATCTTCCTGATGTTCGCCCAGCTGGGCACCACGTCGTACAGCGGTGTGTTCAACGGGGTCGGGCAGCTCGGCTCCGGGATCGTGCTGGCGATGGGCCTGCTGTTGCTGCTCGGGGCCACCGGCAAGTCCGGCCAGTTCCCGCTGCAGGCGTGGTTGCCGGACGCCATGGAGGGCCCGACCCCGGTGTCGGCGCTGATCCACGCGGCCACCATGGTGACCGCCGGCGTCTACCTGATCGCCCGCTCGCACCCGATCTTCTCGGCCAACTCCACCCTGCAGCTCGTGGTGGTCAGCGTCGGCGCGCTCACGCTGCTGATCGGCTGCATCATCGGCTGCGCCAAGGACGACATCAAGCGCGTCCTCGCGTGGTCGACGGTGAGCCAGATCGGCTACATGTTCCTCGGCGTCGGCTTGGGTGGCACGGCGTACGCGCTGGCCATCGTGCACCTGCTGGCGCACGGCTTCTTCAAGGCCAACATGTTCCTCGGCGCCGGCTCGGTCATGCACGGCATGAAGGACCAGGTCGACATCCGGCGGTTCGGCGGGCTGTCGAAGTACATGAAGGTCACCTGGCTGACCTTCATGATGGGCTGGCTGGCGATCATCGGCATGTTCCCGTTCTCCGGCTTCTTCTCCAAGGAGCCGATCATCGCGGCCGCGTTCGAGCGGGAGGGCTGGACGGCCTGGCTGTTCGGCGGCGCCGCGCTGCTCGGCGCGGGGCTCACCGCGTTCTACATGACCCGGCTGTTCGTGCTGACCTTCCACGGGCCGAGCCGGTGGACCGACGACATCGAGCACCCGCACGAGTCGCCGCCGATCATGACGATCCCGCTGATCCTGCTGGCGGTCGGCTCGATCGGCGCCGGTTTCCTGCTGGCCACCTCGGTGCCGGACTGGCTGACCGCCACGCTCGGGCCGCAGGAGGAGGCGGCCGAGCCGGTGCTCGCGCACTGGCTGATCACCGCGCTCTCGCTGCTGCTCACCGTGGTGGGCGCCGGGCTGGCCTGGGCGCTGTTCCGCAACGGAACGGCCAGCCAGGAGCAGCCGGCCGGGGTGCTGGTGCGGGCCGCCCGGCGCAACCTCTACACCGACGCCATCAACGAGGCCATTTTCGAGAAGCCGGGCATCTTCCTCACCCGGGCGCTGGTCTTCCTGGACAACCGCGGCATCGACGGCCTGGTGAACGGGCTGGCGGCCGGGGTGGGCGGCGGCTCCGGCCGACTCCGCCGGCTGCAGACCGGCTTTGTCCGGTCGTACGCCACGTCCATGCTGACCGGCGCGGTGCTGGTGGTGGCGGCGTTCCTGGCCATCCAGGCGGGGTGGCTCTCATGACCGAGCGAACCATCCAACCCGGCACGTTCGAGACGAGGTAAGGCCGAAATCATGTCCGACTTCCCCTACCTCTCGGTGCTCACCCTCGCGCCGCTGGTCGGCGCGGTGGTGGTGGCGTTCCTGCCGCGCACCCGGCCCGACCTGGCCAAGCAGGTGGCCCTTGGCTGGTCACTGGCGGTCCTGGTGCTGGCCATCTTCATGTGGATCGCGTTCTCCGCCGGTGGCGACCGCCTCCAGCTTCGCGAGTCGTACTCCTGGATCCCGCGCTGGGGCGTCAACTTCACCTTCGCCACCGACGGCATCGCGCTGGTGATGCTCATGCTCATCGCGGTGCTGGTGCCGCTGGTGATCCTGGCCAGCTGGCACGACGCCGAGGGGTCGAAGCGCAGCGTCCCGATCTACTTCGCGCTGCTGCTGGTGCTGGAGTGCACGATGATCGGCGTCTTCGCGGCCGCCGACGTGTTCCTGTTCTATGTGTTCTTCGAGGTCATGCTCGTGCCGATGTACTTCCTCATCGGCAGCTACGGCGGGCACCAGCGGCAGTACGCGGCGGTGAAGTTCTTCCTCTACTCGCTGGTGGGCGGGCTGTTCATGCTGGCCGCCGTGATCGGCCTCTGGGTGGTCGGCGGGCACACCTTCGACTGGCAGCACCTGGTCGACGCCGACATCAACACCAACACGGCGCGCTGGCTGTTCCTCGGCTTCTTCGTGGCGTTCGCCATCAAGGCGCCGTTCTTCCCGTTCCACACCTGGCTGCCGGACGCCGGTGGCGCGGCCCCGGCCGGCGCCGCGGCCCTGCTGGTCGGGGTGCTCGACAAGGTCGGCACCTTCGGCATCCTGCGGTACTGCCTGCCGCTCTTCCCGGAGGCGTCCCGCTGGTTCGCGCCGTGGGCGCTGGCGCTCGCCGTGATCGGCATCATCTACGCGGCGCTGCTCGCGGTGGGTCAGAACGACCTGAAGCGACTGGTGTCGTACACCTCGGTGGCGCACTTCGGCTTCATCGGCGTCGGCATCTTCGCCTTCACCACCCAGGCCGGCACCGGGTCGGTGCTGTACATGCTCAACCACGGCCTGGCCACCGGCCTGCTCTTCCTGGTGGTGGGCATGCTGGTCAGCCGCCGCGGCTCGGCCATGGTCGGTGACTTCGGCGGGGCCGGCCGGCTGATGCCGCTGCTGGCCGGGGTGCTGTTCTTCGCCGGTCTCGCCTCGCTGGCGATGCCCGGCACGGCGCCGTTCATCTCCGAGTTCCTCGTGCTGCTGGGCACGTTCACGGTGAACAAGCTGGTGGCCGTGATCGCCACGGCCGGCATCATCCTGGCGGCCGCGTACGTGCTCTGGATGGTGCAGCGGACCACGCAGGGCACCCTCAACCCGGCCCTGGCCGAGTCGCCGAGCATGCGGCGCGACCTGTCGGTGCGGGAGAAGGTCGTGGTGGCGCCGCTGATCGCCCTGCTCCTGCTGCTCGGCTTCTATCCGAAGCCGGTCACGGACGTCATCAATCCCGCCGTCCAGGCCACGATGCAGGACGTCGGCAGGACCGACCCGGCGCCGGCGGTCGGCAACGTACAGGAGGCCAGCCGGTGAGCGACCTGAAGTTCCCCGCGATCAACTACTCGGCGCTGGCGCCGATCCTGATCCTGTTCGGCGTGGCGTGCCTGGGCATCCTGCTCGAGGCGTTCGTCCCGCGCCGGCTGCGGCACCCGGTGCAGCTCACCGTCGGGCTGCTCGGCGTGGTGGCCGCCGGCGTGGTGGTGATCCGCAACGCGGGCGCCCGGACGCTCACCGCCGGCGACGCCGTGGCCATCGACGGACCGACCCTGTTCCTGCAGGGTTCCATCCTGCTGCTGGGGCTGTTGGCGCTGCTGCTCATCGGCGAGCGTTCGGTGGAGCGCGGCGGCGCGTTCGTGCCGCATGCCGCGGTGGTCATCGACACGCCGGCCGACCGGGAGCAGCAGAGCGGCGGCGGGACCACCGAGGTCTACCCGCTGACCATGTTCGCGATGGCCGGAATGCTGCTGTTCGTGGCGGCCAACGACCTGCTGACCATGTTCATCGCCCTGGAGGTCTTCTCGCTGCCGCTCTACCTGCTCTGCGCGCTGGCCCGGCGCCGGCGCCTGCTGAGCCAGGAGGCGGCCATGAAGTACTTCCTGCTCGGGGCGTACGCCTCGGCCTTCTTCCTGTTCGGCATCGCGCTCGTGTACGGCTTCACGGTGGGCGCCAGCAACGGGCGGGGCCAGGGCGGCGGCGTCGACTTCGGGACCATCCACGCGGCGGTCCAGAACTCCTCGGCCAGCCCGGTGCTGCTGTTCGCCGGCATCGCGATGGTCTCGATCGGCCTGCTGTTCAAGGCCGCGGCCGCGCCGTTCCACGTCTGGACGCCGGACGTGTACCAGGGCGCGCCCACCCCGGTGACCGGCTTCATGGCCGCCTGCACCAAGGTGGCGGCGTTCGGCGGCCTGCTCCGGGTGCTGTACGTCGGGTTCTCCGGCGCGGCCTGGGACTTCACCCCCGTGCTCGGCGCGGTGGCCGTGCTCACCATGCTGGTGGGCGCGGTGCTCGCGGTGACCCAGACCGACATCAAGCGCCTGCTGGCGTACTCGTCCGTGGCGAACGCCGGCTATCTGCTGGTGGGCGTGCTGGCGCTGTCGAAGGACGGGCTGTCCAGCACGATGTTCTATCTCGTCGCGTACGGCTTCACCGTGCTGGCCGCGTTCGGCGTGGTGACGCTGGTCCGGGACACCGACGGCGAGGCCACTCACCTGTCCCGGTGGGCCGGGCTGGGCCGGCGCTCGCCGCTGTATGCCGGGCTGTTCACCTTCATCCTGCTGGCGTTCGCCGGCATCCCGCTCACCAGCGGGTTCACCAGCAAGTTCGCGGTCTTCGGCGCGGCGCTCGACGGCGGCCAGACCTGGCTGGTGATCGCCGGCGTGCTGACCAGCATGGTGCTGGCCTTCCCGTACCTCCGGGTGGTCGTGATGATGTGGCTCTCCGAGCCCGGCGAATCGACCCCGGCCGTCGCGGTGCCCGGCTGGGCCACCGGGGCCGCCGTGACGATCGGCGTGGCCGCCACCCTGGTGCTGGGGGTGGCGCCGGCGCCGCTGCTGGACCTGGCGAACGGCGCGGCGGAATTCGTACGATGATCGGCTCTTTCCGGGTGATCGTGGGCGGGCGGCGGCCGCCGCCCCCCACCGGGCCCGGTCCGCATCGTGTGGCATGGTTGAAGGCGTGGTGAGACCGGGGGAGCAAGAGGGGCCCGGTGCCGGCGGGCACCGGGGCGGGTTCTCCGTGCCGACCGGCGCGGCGGGCATCGACATCGTCGATCCGGCCGTCGAGGAGTCGCTCGGCACCGTGCTCGGCGCGGTCGAGGACCGGCTGCGGGCCAGCGTCTTCAGCGCGGACCCGATGGTCACCGAGGCGGCCCGGCACCTCGTCGAGGCCGGCGGCAAGCGGTTCCGGCCGATGCTCGTGGCGCTGGCCGCCCAGTTCGGCGATCCGCGCCGGGACGAGGTGGTGAACGCCGCTGTTGTGATGGAACTCACCCACCTGGCCACGCTGTACCACGACGACGTGATGGACGAGGCGGCGGTCCGGCGGGGCGCCCCGAGCGCCAACTCCCGGTGGACGAACTCGGTGGCCATCCTGGTCGGCGACTACCTGTTCGCCCGCGCCGCGGACCTCTCCGCCGAGCTGGGGCCCGAGGCCGTACGGCTGCAGGCCCGGACGTTCTCCCGGCTGGTGCACGGGCAGATCGCCGAGACCGTGGGGCCCCGGCCGGGTGACGACCGGGTGGCGCACTACCTCGGGGTGGTGGCCGAGAAGACCGGCTCGCTGATCGCCACCTCCGCCCGGTTCGGCGGGCTGTTCGGTGGCGCCGAGCCGCCGGTGGTGGAGGCGCTCGCCGGGTACGGCGAGACGATCGGGGTGGCCTTCCAGCTCTCCGACGACCTGCTGGACATCGCCTCCGAGTCCGAGCAGTCCGGCAAGACCCCCGGCACCGACCTGCGGGAGGGCGTGCCGACCCTGCCGGTGCTGTATGCGCTCGCCTCGGACGATCGGGACGCGGCCTCGGTCCGGCTGCGCGAGATCCTCGCGGCCGGCCCGGTCACCGAGGACGCCCTGCACGCCGAGGCGCTGACGCTGCTGCGCGAGTCGCCGGCGCTGAAGCGGGCCCGGGAGACGGTCCGCAGCTACGCCGAGGAGGCGCGGGACCGGCTCGCGCCGTTGCCGGCGGGCGGCCCGCGCCGCGCCCTCGAGTCGCTCTGCGACGTCATCGCCGACCGCACCGGCTGACCCCCCGCCCCGGTAGGCTCCCGTCGGCGGCCGTTCCGCTGGACGCTCCCGTTGCCCGGCGAGGACCACAGGCGGTGAGATGCGAACGAACCGTGTCGAGGCGTTCAGCGACGGGGTTTTCGCGATCGCCATCACGCTGCTGGTGCTCGAGATCCGGGTGCCGGAGGACATGACCTCGCTCGGCCCCGGACTGCTCGCCCTCTGGCCGTCCTACCTGGCGTACGGCATCAGTTTTCTGCTGATCGGGCTGGTGTGGGCCAATCACCACGTGATGCTCGACAAGATCCACCGAGTCGACCGGATGCTGCTGTTCCTCAACACGTTGCTGCTGGCCAACGTCGCCGCGCTGCCGTTCACCACGGCCGTTCTCGCCCGAGCGGTGAGCTCCGGGCACGGGCAGCGGACGGCCGTGGCGGTGTACGGCGGATGGCTGGTCGTCGGCGGGATCTTCTTCAACGCCGTCTGGCTGTGGGCGCTGCGTCGGCCCGAGTTGCTCGAACCAGGCGTCGATCGGAGCTGGACCGCCGCCGTGGCGCGGCGTTTCCTGCTGGGTCCTGCGCTCTACGCCGTAGGCACCGTGCTCGCCTTCTTCGCCTGGCGCCCCGCCATCGCGCTGTTCGCCGCGCTGATCGTGCTCTACTGGCTGCCGATTTCCGAGTGGCGTTCCCGCGGCCGGCCGGGCGGTCGTGCGGCCTCGGTCAGGCCGCCCGGAGCAGCAGGCGACGACCCGCCAGCATGAACGCTGCGGCCGCCAGCATGGCCACTGCGGCCACCGACCACATGGCAGGGTAGCCGAGGTGGCCGGCCACCGCGCCCAGCCCGAGCGGGCCGACGCAGCCGCCCGCGTACACGCCGGTCTGGGTGATCGAGGTGGCCGCGGCCGGTGCCTGCGGGTGCAGCCGGACCACGGCGAAGTTGAGCAGCCCCGGCCAGGCCCAGCCGAGGCCGAAGCCGAGTGTGATTCCGGCCACTAGGAAGGCCCAGCCGGGGAGCGCGAGCAGCCCGAGGCCGGCGGCGCCCACCACGAGCATCCCGGCGATCACGGCGACGTGCCCGGAGCGGCGGCGGTCGGCCAGCCAGCCGGAGCCGATCCGGGCCAGCACGCACACCGCGCTGCCGAAGGTGAGGGTGAGCCCGGCCAGCCCGGGCGCCAACCCACGGCCGGCGGCCGAATCCACCACGAAGGTGCCCAGCGCGTTGGCCGCGCCCGCCGCGAGCGTGGCGGCCAGGCCCAGCACGGCCAGTGCGAGCGTGGCCCGGCCGCCGCTGCGCCCGTCCCGGGCCGCTGGGCCGCGGCCGTCGGCCGGCACGGCGGGCAGGGCGGTCAGCGCGGCCACCGCGGCCGCCACGAACGCCCAGCGCCAGCCCACGGTGAGCGCGACGGCCGGCACGGCCGCGCCGGCGAGCAGCGTGGAGATCGGGATGGCCGCCTGCTTCACCCCGAACGACAGGCCCTGCCGGCCGGCCGGCACGTGCCGGGCCAGGGCCATGTTGCTGGCCAGTTGGCCGAGCGCGTTGGCGCCGGCGCCGACCGCCAGCAGCAGCACGAGCAGCGGGTACGACCGGGCCAGCAACCCGATGCCGAGCAGGGCCGCGGCGGCCAGCAGGATGCCGGAGCGGGCCACCACCGCGGGTCCGTACCGCTCGACGAGGGCCCCGGACGGCACCGAGGCCAGGGCGCTCACGCCGAAGTAGACGGAGACGGCCAGCCCCAGCCCGGTCGGGGAGAACCGGAGATCATGGCCCATCTGCACGGCCAGGCCGCCCACCAGGAACACCGGCACCACGCACGCGACGGTGGTGGCGACGGCGCCCGCGGCCACCCGGACGGGGCTGTCGGGGGCGGCGGTCCGGGGCGGAGAGAGGTTCGCGGTGATCATCGTGATCAACTCTACGCCCGGTGTGATGAACCCTTCGTATCTGTCGCTGTACTGAACGTCGCGATAGGATCTGGCATCCTCGATCTCACCGGGCATTTCGCAGACGCCCGGATTTACATATGGTGTAAGTACCTGGCGGCGGAGGTGGTTGTGCGCGACCCCTTGGCAGAACCTTCCGACTTGATCCGCAGCGTGTCCCGAGCGCTGCGGGTGCTGGAGGCGGTCGGCCGGGCCCCCAAAGGGCTGACCGTGAAGCAGATCGCGCGGCGCTGCGAGTTGACCGTCGCCACCACGTACCACCTGGTCCGCACCCTCGCCTACGAGGGTTACGTCATCCGGCGCGAGGACGGGACGTACATCGTCGGGCTCGAGGTGGCGGACCGCTACCGGGAGCTGGTGACCGCGTTCCGCGGCCCGCCACCGGTCGGCGAGTCGCTGCGCCGGGCCGCGCAGGAGACCGGCTACAGCCACTTCCTCGGGCGGTTCGTCGGCGGCCAGGTCGCGATCACCGCCGTGGCCGAGGGGGCCCGCTCGCCGTACCTGGAGGATCTCGTGCCCGGGTTCGACGAGGGCGCCCACGCCACCGCGATGGGCAAGGCGCTGCTCGCCACGCTCAGCCCCGAGCAGCGGCTGCGGTACCTGCGCGAGTTCGGCATGCGGCCGTACACCTCGGCCACCCTGACCGGCACCGAGGCGTTCGAGGCCGACATCGCCGCCGGTGACCGCCGGGGGATGCAACTCGAGATGGGCCAGTTCCGGCAGGGTGTGGCGTGCGCGGCCGTGCTGGTCACCCCGGAGAAGGAGATGGAGCGCCGGGTCGTGCTCGCCTGCGTGTTGCCGGCCGCCGAGATGATGACGTCGGCCCGGATCATCCGGGCGAAGCTGATCGCCGTCGCCCGATCGGTCGCCGACGGGCTCGCCACAGAGGCGTGACCGGCGGATTCGTCGGCCGATCCGCGACCGGCGCTGAACCATTCCGGCCCGGCCCCCGTACGAGTGAACGGAGGCGCGGAGCGAGCGGACGGGGGTGGCGGCCATCAGCGATCTCGACGGCCAGCTGCTGCGGGCCCTGCACGACGAACACGCCGACGCGCTCCTCGCGCACGCGCTGCGGCTGGTCGGCGGCGACCGGCAGCGGGCCGAGGATCTCGTCCAGGAAACCCTGCTACGGGCCTGGCGGCATCCGGAGGCGCTCGACCCCGGTCGCGGCTCGGTACGGGGCTGGCTGTTCACCACGGCGCGCAACCTGGCCATCGACGCGTGGCGGCGGCGCAGCGCCCGGGTCGGTGAGGTCGTGACCGACAACCTGCCGGAACCTCCGCAGGGCCCCGACGAGGCGGACCGCGCGGTGGAGGCGTGGACGGTGGCCGAGGCGCTCGGGCGGCTCAGCCCCACCCACCGGGAGGTGCTGGTGGAGTGCTTCTACCTCGGCCGGTCCGTCGCCGAGGCCGCCGCCCGGCTCGGCGTCCCCGCCGGAACGGTCAAGTCGCGGACGCACTACGCGCTCCGATCGCTGCGGCTGGTGCTGGCCGAGATGGGGGTGACCCGGTGACGGCCTGCGAATTCGCGTACGAGGACGGCGCGTACGTGCTGGGCGCCCTCGCCCCCGCGGAGCGGGCCGCGTACGAGCGGCACCTGGCCGGCTGCGCCACCTGCCGGGAGGCGGTGGCGGAGATCGCCGTGCTGCCCGGCCTGCTCGGCCGGCTCGACCCCGCCGGCCTGGAATCGATCGCCGGACCGCCCCCACCGGCATCCCGGCTGCCCAACCTCATCGTGGCCGCGCGGTCCGAGCGGCGGCGCGGGCGCAGCCGGGCCCGACTGCGGTACGCCGGCGCCCTCCTCGCGGCCGCCTGCCTGGCCGTCCTCGTCGGGTTCGGCGTCGCGCGGCTGCCCGGCGTTCCCGACCGGCCCGGCCCGACCGCGCCGGCCGCGCAGCTGGCGGCCATGCACCCGGTGCACGGCGCCGGTCCGGTGACCGCCGAGGTCGGCGTCACCAGCACCGGTTGGGGGACGAAGGTGACCATGCACTGCCGCTACCCGGCCACCGGCGATTACCCCGAGATGCGCACGTTCCGGCTCGTGGCCTTCGGCGCCGACGGCGCCCGGGAACAGCTGGGGTCCTGGCTGGCCGCGCCCGGCGATGACGTCAACCTGGTCGGCGCCACCCGGCTGTCCGGGCCGGCGCTGACCCGGATCGAGCTGCAGCGCCAGGACGGCACCCCGCTACTCGGCTACGACGTCCATTGAGAAGGAAGGGCCCCTTCTTATCGTCTCCGGTATAGCAGGGGTCCCCTCTTAACGCCCAGTGGCGCCGTGAGGGCGGCGGCAGGGCGCCTCCGCCCTCGGGTTCGGGCGCGCTGGCGGGCTGGCGAGCTGGCGAGCTGGCGCGCTGGTGGGCTGCTAGCGAGCCGCTGCGGCGGGCTCGGTGGCGGTGGCGCGGGCCAGCGTCGCGGCCCGGGAGCGGCGGCGGCCGGTCCGCAGGCCGTCGATCGTGAAGACGATCAGCGCAAGCCACACCAGGGCGAAGCCGGCGAGCCGGGCCGGCGGCATCGGCTCGTGGAACACCAGCACGCCACAGCCGAGCTGGAGGATCGGCGCGAGGTACTGCAGCATGCCCAGCCCGGTCATCGGCAGCCGGTTGGCCGCGCCGGCGAACATCAGCAGCGGTATGGCGGTGACCGCCCCGGCCAGCACCAGCAGCGCGGTGTGCGTGCCCGTACCGTGCCCGAACGTGTCCCGGCCGGTCGCCGCCAGCCAGCCCAGATAGCCCAGCGCCGGCACCGCGATCAGGGTCGACTCGACGAACAGGCCCTCGGCGGCCGGCAGCGCCAGCCGCTTCTTGGCCAGGCCGTACCCGGCGAAGCTGAACGCCAGCACCAGGGCCAGGTAGGGCGGCCGGCCGTAGTCGACGGTCAGCACGACGACGGCCAGCCCGCCGAGGCCGAGCGCCACCCACTGGGCCGCCCGCAGGCGCTCCCGGAACACGGCCACCCCGAACAGCACCACGACGAGCGGGTTGATGAAGTACCCGAGCGCCGTCTCCACGACCCGGTCGGAGTTCACCCCGTAGATGTAGGTGCCCCAGTTGACCGTGAGCAGGGCGGCCGCCACCGCGATGCCGGCCACCAGGCGCGGCCGGTCGGCGAGCCGGCGCAGGAAGCCCCAGTTGCGCAGCGCGGCCAGCACCAGCGACACGAACACCACCGACCAGACCACCCGGTGGGCCAGGATCTCCACCGGTCCGGCCGGCCGGAGCAGCTTGATGTACAGCGGGAAGAAGCCCCAGCACACGTACGCGCCGAAGCCGTAGAGATAGCCCCGCGTCAGCTCGGTCATGCCGTCCACCGTAAGGTGCCGAACGCCGATCGATCCTTGCCTGTGTCGGGGCTCACCGCCGGTCCAGCTCCATCCACCGCTCCGGGTTGGCCAGCCGCGCGAAGCCCACCCCGGCGTACACCCCGTGCGCGTCGTTCGTGGCCAGCAGGATCCGCCGTACGCCCCGGGCGGCCAGCTCGTCGCGGGCGGCGCCGGCCAGCCAGCGGCCCAGCCCTCGGCCCCGCTCGGCCGGCGTGACGTACACGTCGCAGAGCCAGGCGAAGGTGGCGCCGTCGGTGACCACCCGGGCGACCGCCACCTGGCGGCCGTCGCCGGGCCGGTAGATGCCGAACGGTAGCGACCCCGCGAACGACCGACGCACGGTGTCGAGGCTCCGGCCCAGCGCCCAGTACGCGTCGGTGGAGAGCCACCCGTGTACCAGCTCAAGCTGCTGCCGGGCGGGGTCGGTGGAGAGTTCGTAGCCGTCTTCCCGGGTGATGGTCCGCACGTCCCGCAGGCTAGTGCGGGCCGCCCCGATGGCCAGCCACCAATTCCCGGCTGGTGGACCGGGCCGGGCCGCGGCCCCGGCTCGGCCGGCGCGGCCGCCGTGCGCCCGGCCGGCGCGTGCCCGGGCGGCGCGGCCGCCGTGCGCCCCGGCCGGCGGTCAGTCGCGGTCCATGACCAGGCCGAGCACCCAGGCCACCACGCCGACGAACAGCGCGCCCAGCACGGCCGACGGCCAGAAGCCGTCCACATGGAACGGCAGGTCGAGCCGGCCGGCGATCCAACTCGTCAGCAGGAACAGCAGGCCGTTGACCACCAGCGCGATGAGTCCCAGGGTGAGCAGGTAGAGGCCGCAGCCGAGGGTCTTGACGATCGGGTGCAGTACGCCGTTGACGACGCCGAAGATCACCGCCACCAGCAGCAGCGTGCCAGCCTTGCCGGCGGCCGAGTCCGTGGTCAGCTCGATGCCCGGAATGACCAGCGTGGCGAGCCAAAAGGCCACGGCCGTGGCCACCAGCCGGATCAGAATGCCCTTCAGGAAATCCATGCCGGGCATGGTGCCATGCCTCGGCAGAGCCGGGCGTCCGCCGGTGATCCGCCGACGCCGCCGACGCCCGCCGCCGGCACCCGGCGTCGACACGGCCGTCGCTCACCGTCGACGAGCTGTCTATCGTATCGGCGAGAATCGTTGGAAGGCGCGCACCCGGGGAGGCGCCGTGCCGTCACGGCAGGATCAGCTGCACTCGTACCAGTTCATGGTGGCGCGGGTGGTGGCCGCGCTGGTGCTCCGGGAGACCGACCCGGCGCGGTCGCCGTTCCGCCGCTCGGCCACGGCGGCGCTGGCCGGCCTGCTGGTGGCCGGCATCGGCCTGGGCGCGGCCGCGTTGTACGGCGGGTTCACCGGCGCCGGCGCGGATCACTACCGGGACACCTCGGCGGTCGTCGTCGAGCGGGAGACCGGGGCCCGGTACGTCTACCGGGACGGACGGCTGCATCCGGTGCTCAACTACGCCTCCGCGCTGCTCATCATCGGTGGCGGCAGCGCGCCCCGTACCGTGCTGGTGTCCCAGCGGTCCATCCGGGACGCGCCCCGCGGCGCGCCACTCGGCCTGGTCGGCGCCCCCGACTCGCTGCCCCCCGCCGGCCGGCTCGCCGGTGGCGCCTGGACGGTCTGCTCCACGCCGGCCGGTCCGGACGGGGTGGCCCCGACCTCGACGGTGCGGCTCGCCGGGTCGCCGCCCGGTCGGGCCCTCACCGACGAGGGCGTGCTGGCCCGCCATCCCGACGGCAGCCTGCACCTGCTCTGGCACGGCCGCCGCCACCTCATCCGGGATCCCGGCCTGGTGCTGCCGGCGTTGGCGTGGACCAGCCGGCGCGCCGTGCCGGTGGCGCCCGCGTTGCTGGCGGCGCTGCCGCCCGGCGCCGATCTGCGAGCCGTGCCGCTGGCCGGGGTGGGACGGCCGTCGCGAATGCCGGGCGCCACGATCGGCGAGGTCTTCGTGGTAAAGACCCAGGGCGGCGCCCGGCAGTACGCGGTGGCCGCGGCCGCGGGCCTGGCCGGCATCACGCAACTCCAGGCCGACCTGCTGCTCACCGCGGGCGGCCAGCCGGCGCCGACGGAGCTGCCGCAGAGCCGGTTCGCCGCCGCGCCGAAGCTGCCCGACCTGGCGCCCGAGGGCGACACCGCGCCGCCGGCCGTGGCGCCGGGCCTGGTGGACGCCGCCGGGTCCGCGCTGTGCGGCCGAATCGAGCCCGGCACGGCCGCGACGCCGGAGCTCCGGCTGGGCGCCGCCGCGCCGGACGCGTCCGGGTTGGCCAGCGGATCGGGTACGCCCGGCGAGATCCGCGCCGACCGGATCGTCGTACCGGCCGGCGGCGGCGCGCTGGTCCGGGCGATGTCCGCCCCGGGCGCGCCCGCCGGCGCCACCTGCGTGGTCACGGACCTCGGCCGGCGGTACGCCGTACCCGATCCGGAGGTACAGGCCATGCTCGGCTACCGCGACGTCCGGCCGGTGGAGCTGCCCGCCGCCGTGGTGGCGCTGCTACCCGCCGGGCCGGCCCTGGACCCTCGGCTGGCCCGGTCGGCCCCGCCCGGGCCCTGACGGTTGTCCACAGGGGCGGGGGTTATCCACAGGAGTCACGAGGGGGCTACCGGCGGTGCGCGCCAGCGGATAGCGTCGGCGGCGGAAATTGACCGATGACGTTGGAGTCACCCGCGCCGGCGCGACCGGCGCGGGCCGAGGAAAAGAAGGCGGGGTGAGGTCCGGTGGCCCAGACGCGGGCAGAGGCCGAGGTGCTCCGGCAGACGGCGGCGCGGTTCGAGCGGGCCGACGAAGCGCTGCAGGCGATGCTGACCAGCCTGATGACCGAGCTGGAGGGCCTGCGCCAGACCTGGCGCGGCGCCGGCGGCCGCTCCTTCGAGCAGGTCAAGCAGCAGTGGTCGCAGGACCAGGCCGCGATCCAGCGGGCGCTGCGGGAGACGGCCGGCGCCATCCGGACGGCCGGCCAGCAGTACGACGCCACCGACAGCGCGGCGGCCAGCCGGGTGGCCCGCACCAACCGCGGCATCCAGTTGCCGCTGTAGAGCAGACACGGAGGCTCAGCCATGCATGATGACCAGCTCGTGGTCAGCTTTCCGGCGCTGCAACAGGCCAGCGCCGACATCCAGCGCGCCGTCAATGCCCTGGATTCCCAGCTCGGTCAGCTGGAACGGGACGCCGCGCCGCTGGTGGCCACCTGGGAGGGCGCCGCCCGGCAGGCGTACGAGCAGCGCCAGGCCCGGTGGCGCTCCGCGGCTCAGGATCTGCGGCAGATGCTCGGCGAGATCAGGGTGGCGGTCGACGAGTCCGCCGCCGACTACCTCAGCACCGAGCGGCGCAACGCCGGCATGTTCCAGTGACCGGCTAGGCCCCGGCGAGGCCCAGCCAGTCCCGGCCTGGCCTGGCCGCGCCGATCGGCGATCAGGAACGGTCGGCCGGCGCGGCCCAGCGGCGGCGCCGGCCACGCGGCGCCACCATCGCCGCCCCCACGGCGACCAGCGCGGCAAGGGCGGCGATCCCGCTGACCAGCAGGGCCCTGCCCCGGGCGCGATCCCGACGGACAGCCCGGTCCGCATCGGGCCGGCCGGCCTCCGGGAGGGCCGCGGCCGGCGCGCCGGTCCACCGCGGGTCCGCCGGACGCTCGGTGATGGCCCGTTCCGGATTCAGCACCCCGCCGCCATAGCCGGCCCCGGATTCCGGGGCGGGGTCGGCGGCGGCGCGGAGCCGCTCGCCGACCAGCGCGGCGCTCAGGGTGGGCCGGTACTGCCGGACCAGGGCCGCGGTGGCGCTGACGAACGGGGTGGCATAGCTGGTGCCGTCGTGCCGACCGGTGCCGTGCCGGGTGGTGGCCGCGAGCACCTCGCTCCCCGGCGCTACCAGGTCGACATACGGCCCGACCTGCGAGTATGGGGCGCGTCGGCCGTCCGGACCGATCGCGCCCACCCCGATCACCCCCGGATAGGCGGCCGGGTACGGCCGGGGGTCGCCGGCCTCGTGCAGGTTGCCCGCCGCGGCCACCACCACGGCGCCGTGCGCCACCGCGTAGCCGACGGCTCGCCGGACCGCCGGAACGTCGGTGTAGAGCACGACCGACATGTTGAGCACGTCCGCGCCGTGCTCGACGGACCAGCGGATCGCCTCGGCGAACCGCTCCGGGCTGGCCGTCCGACCGGACTCCCTGCCGTCGACCGACTGCAACTCGCTGACCCGCACCGGCAAAATCCGTACGTCCGGCGCCAGCCCGCGCAGGGGCGTACCGGCCCGCGGTCGGGCCGCGATGATGCTGGCCACCGCCGTGCCGTGCCCGGTGCAGTCCCGGCGGCCGTCGCCGCCGGGATCCAGGAAGTCGGCGCCGGCCAGCACCCGACCGGCCAGCTGTGGATGGGCGCCGTCCACACCGGAGTCGATGACCGCGACCGTGACACCCCTGCCGGTGGCCAGCGTGGCCAGCGGTTCCGGTGGGTAGCGGCGCTGTGTCCAGGGCGTACCGGGGGCCGGTGGCGGAACCACGGCGGGCGAACCGCAGGCCGGCGCCGCGGCCCGGATCCGAACCGCGGCACCGGCCGGGAGTGCCGCGGTGGCCGGGAGCGCGGCGGCGGCCGCGGTTGCCGGCAGCGCCGCGGCGGCCGGGATTGCCGCGGGCAGCGCCGCGGCGGCCGGCAGCGCGGTGCCGGACCCGGTCAGCGCGAGGGTGAGCAGGACCGGTGCGGTGGCCCGTGGCAGCGGCATGCCCACCTCCGCAAAGTGTCGGGTTCGGCACGGCATGTTACCGCTGCGGGGCTGGTAGCGGCGTTCAAGGACTTAATCGTCCTAAAATTATGATCATGCTTCGGCCCTTGTAGGTTGTACGCGAAGCCCGCGGCTTCGACAGGCGGAAGGGAGGGTGGCCGTGACCGAATGGGAGCCGGCCACCGAGGCGGAGGCTGCCCTGCGGGAGGCGCTCCGCGAGGACGACCAGGAGCGCTACTTCCTGGTGCTGGCGCGCATGGAGTTGCTGCTACCGGTCCCGGACGGGGATCGAGGCCACAGCGCGGGCTGGGGCACCTGGACCGCCGACGGGCGGACCCACGTGCTGGCCTTCACCTCGACGTCGGCCGCCGTCGCCTGCCTCGGCGAGCACGCCGGCCCGACCCGCCGAGTCCGGTACGGCGAGCTGGCGGCGAGCTGGCCCAGCCAGCACTGGTGGCTGGCGGTCAACCCCGGGCTGCCGATCGAGGGCTACCTGCCGGCGTGGTTCGTGGTGCAACTGGCCCGCGGTGACGTGCGGCTGCCCGGGCGAGCGGCCAACCGGTCCGACGGCGCGGACGCCAACCGGCCCGGCCCCGCAGAGCCGCAGCGGTCCGAGCCGCAACGGTCTGAGCCGCAGCGGTCCGGGCCGCAACGGTCTGAGCCACAGCGGTCCGGGCCGCAGCGGTCCGGGGCGCAGCGGTCCGGGGCGCAGCGGTCCGGGGCGCAGTGGTCCGGCGGCCCGCGGCCCGAATCGCACCGGTCCGGCGGCCCGGGGGGCGAGCAGCCCTCGCCGGCGGCGCAGTCCTGGCCCGCTGCCCGTCCCGGCGGCCGGGGACCGGCCCCTGCCGGGGAATCGGGATCGCGACCGGCGGCTGCGGCGCCGGTTGCCGAGGTCGCGCCGACGGCGGCGCGGCCTGACTTCCCGACCCGGACGGCCGATTCGTGGGCGGCCGATTCTTTGCGCGCGGCGATGAGCCGGGGGAACGGAAACGGCGCCACCCGGCCGCACTCCCAGCCGCTCCGACCGGCACCGCAGCCCTTCCGGCCGGCCGGCGCACCCTTCGGCCCGCCGCCACCATCCTTCGCGCCGGGTGAGCCGGCTGCCGTCGACCACGCGCCGTTCCCGGACAACCACGTGCCGGCCCGGAGCGGTCCCGCACCGGCCCCGGCCGATCGCGCGCCAGCCCCGGCCGGTCATGTACCGGCCCTGGCCGAGCGCGCGCCGGTGCCAGCCGAGCACGCGCCGGTTCCGGCCAACCACGCGCCGGTTCCGGCCAACCATGCGCCGGTTCCGGCCAACCATGCCCCAGCCCCCGCCAACCACGCGGCGGGCCTCGTTGACCATGCGCCGGGCTCCGCCAACCACGCGCCTGCCCTCGTTGACCATGCGCCGGCCCCCGCCAAGCACCTGCCGATTGCAGATGACCATGTGCTGGTCACTCGCGCGCCGGAGCCGGCGGCCACGGCCTCCGCGCCGGAGCCGGCGGCCACGGCCTCCGCGCCGGAGCCGGCGGCCACGGCCGTCGGAGAGCCGCTGGTGGCCCGCTCGGTGCCGTCCAGCATGGAGTCGGCGCCGCGCGCCGCCGACCCGGCGCCGGTCATCGAAGCCGGGCCGATGGACGCCGCGCCGACCGGATTCTGGCGGCCGGCCGCCGACAGCCTGGGAGAGCGCGCCGGCCCGGCCCAGCAGGAGGGGTCGAGAGCCGACGACCCAGTGCTGGACCGGACCCGGTCCGCCGCGGCGCCCTTGGAGCCCGACATGGCACCGGCGGAGCGGGACCGGACCGCCGCGGCGTCGGTGGAGCCGGACCTGTCCGCCGCTGCGTCGGTGGAGCCGGACCGATCCGCCGCGGCGCTGGTGGAGCCGACAGAGGTGACGGAGCCGCCCTGGTCCGACGAGTCCATGGCACAGATCCCGGCCGAGCGACCGGCCGGCGACCGACCGGTGATCATCGACGGCGCGCTGGTCGAGCCGGCCGAACCGGTCAGCCCCGACGCGCGGCTAGGCGGCGCGACGCAGGCGGCGGATGATCCGGCAGTCTGGCGGGCCGAACCGGCCGCTCCGGCGGGGGCAACCGGGGACGAGCCGCCGAGCGGCGAGCCGGTCGGGGCCGCGTCGAGCGAGGCCATTGCCGGGCCAACGGAGGCCGCCTCGCCCGTACCCGTCGCGGTGAGCAGGACCGACCTGGCGGGCGGGGCCCGCGCGGCGATCCCGCCCGAATCGGCCGGCGTCCCCGACCCGGCGGCCGGGCCCGATCCGGGTACCGCGGCCGGGCCCGATCCGGGGACCGCGGCCGGGGACGACCGGGCGATCGGCGATCCGGCGGCCACGGCCGAATTCGTGCCGGCCAACGAGGTGGAGGAGAGCCTGTACGACGCGGCCGTGGCAGGCAGCACCGACGACTTCCTCTCCACCCTGCTGCTGGCCCGGGTGCTGCTGCCGGTCGACGCGTTGTCGGCATCCGGGGCGGGACCGGGGGATCCGGGGTTCCGGTGGCGGAGCGAGCCGCTGGGGGAGGACCGCTTCGTGGTGGTGTTCACCTCGCCGGAGCGGTTCACCGAGTACCTGCCGCCCGACACGCCCACCGCGACCGTCTCGTTCGTGCAGCTGATCCGCCGCTGGCCCGATCCGTCCTGGTCGTTCGCCGTCAACCCGGGCACGCCCGTGGGGGCCAAGCTGCCCGGCGACCAGGTGCTGGCGCTGGCGAACTGGGCCAACGACGCCGGTCTCGAGGATGAACCCGCCACGACCGTGGCCGAGGACCGGGGGTCTGAAGCGCCCGTGGCCGCGCCGGCCGCGCCGGAACCGGCCGCTGCGCCGGTGCTGATGCAGAAGGCGGTGGCGCCCAGCCAGGTCGGCTACTACCTGGAGCGCGGCTACGACCGGGTCGCCGGGTTCGTGCAACGGGCCAGCGAGGTCGCACACCTCCGTGCGCCGGCCGAGCTGTACGGTGCCCTCGGCCTGCGCCATCCCGGTTCGCCGTTCGACTCCGGGGCGGACGAGATCTACCTGCTGCGTTGGCCCGCGTACCGGCCGGACCTCTACCGGATCCCCTACGGCGGGCGGACCGAGGAGGCCAGGCGGGCCATGCAGGGCTGGATGATCGAGCGGCCCCCGTTTCGCGGGAACGGCTTCGCCCCCGGCGACGGCACGGACGTGATCGCCGAGTTCAAGGTGGACAGCGTACGGCTGCCGCATGGCGCGCAGTTGGTGCGGCTCGGCGCCGACGGCGCCGAGCGGCTGGTGGCCACCCTCGACGCCGACCGGCTCGGTTGGGTAGCGGCGGCGGCCGAATGATCCGGGACGGCTACCTCGCCCGGTGGCAGGGTCGCGAGTACGAGGCCAGCCCGGACGGCGACCGGGTCCGCATCTACCTGTCCGAGCCGGCCGAGGGGTTCGCCGAGGTCCACCCCGGGCGGTACGTGCGGGTTCTGCCGGCGGGCGAGGCCGGCGAGCTGGTGTACGTCCGTACCGTCTGCTCCTGGCGCGGCCATCCGTTCGTGGTGCTCGCGGCCGAGGACGGCTGGTTGCGGCTGGAATACACCGGCGGGCGCTGGCCGGTCGCCCAGTCCCTCGGCCTGGAAACCTTCGAGTACGGCGTCTATCAGGGCTGGGTGCGGGCCAGCGAGGTCACCGACCTGCGGGAGCAGCGGGTCTGACGCGCCCCGCCGGCCACCGGTCGGGCAGCCGCCGGCTCAGCTCTTGGCCCAGCGCAGCACCTCGCCGAGCACCAGGTCGGGCACCTCCAGATGGGGGAAGTGGCCGACCCGGTCCAGCAGCCGCCACTCGTACGGCGCGATGACGTACCGGCCGGAGCCCTGCGCGGTGCGCGGCAGTGAGGCACGGTCGAGCGCGCCGTGCAGCTGGAGGGTGGGCGTCACGATGGGCTTCTGCATGAGCTTGACGAACCGGTACCCGTGCAACCGCAACGCCGAACGGAACGCCCAGCGGTAGCCCTCCAGCGCGCAGAAGGCGGCCTGCGGGATCCGCATGGCCTCCTGGTATCGCTGCAGGTAGCCGGGGAACGAGGGTCCGCGTACCCAGTCCGGGCCGGCCCACCGGGTGAGGATCTCGCCGACGTGCGCGGCGTCGTTGCGGGTCAGCACATGCTCGTACCGGGGCAGCTGGAACCGCAGCGTGGGGGTGGCGGCCGCGAACTGGCCGCGCGGATCGGCGAAGATCGCGGTACGCAGCCGGAGCGGGTGGGGCGCGCCGAGGACCACGAGCCGGCGTACCAGGCTGGGGTGGAAGGAGGCGGCGGCCCACCCGATCATGCCGCCCACGCCCGTGCCCACGACGGTGGCGGTGCGCTCGCCCAGCCCCCGGATCAGCCCCGCGACGTCGGCGGCCAGCGTGTACCCGTCGTACCCGCGGGGTGGTTTGTCGCTGGCGCCGTAGCCGCGCAGGTCGGCCGCGACGGCCCGGAAGCCCGCGTCGGCCACGGCGGGCAGGATCTCGTGCCAGGCCCACCAGTACTCGGGGAAGCCGTGCAGGAACAGCACCATCGGTCCCGTGCCGGCCTCCACCACGTGGAACCGGCTCCCGTTGGCGCCCACGAACCGGTGCGTCCAGGGGCCGTCGGTCAGCACGCAGGACTCGTCGACGGCCGTCGGCCGGCGTTCGCTGCGGTCGCTCACGCCGAACAGCCTAGGCGGCGCGGTGGCCGGCCGACCGGGCCCTACCGGTCGGACCGGGGAAACGTCCGGGTGATGGCCGGCTGTCCGGTACGGAGGGCGGCGCCGGTTTTCGGGTGAGCCGTCTCTTCCGGGCGCGTCACTCAGGTCTGCCGGCGCACGCTGCGGATTGCCAGCAGCCGCCCCGGGCCGCAGTCCACCTTCGCCGTTGTCGGGGCCGTGCGGACCACCACCCGGGTTCCCTTGGCCAGCGCGCCCGCGGTGGGCCCGTACAGCGCGTACTCGACGCCGTTGTCGTCGACCAGGCCGTAGCACGGCCCGGAGCCGCCCCGGGTGATCCACCCGCCGATGACGTCGGTGCGCACCTGGTCGGTGGGATTGTCCGGCGGCCTGGTGGCCGGGCGCAGCGTGGGCGGTACGGGGTTGGACAGCGGCGGCGGGCTGGACGCCTCGCCGGGCCGTCCGGTCGGTCGCGGCGCCTCGGTCCGCTCCGCCGGTCCGGTTGAGCCGGCGGGCCCGCTGGGGGCGCCGCTGCTCGGTGGGACGGAACTCTCCTCCGGCACGGCGTCTCCCTTCGGGCCGCCGCACCCGGCGGCGCCCAGACCAAGAACCAGCAGTACGCCCAGGAGCGCTCCGGAGGTGCGGTGCTTCAACGACATGCCTCTTCGACGCGGCCGGCGGGCCGCCGGTTCCCTCCTCGTTTTCTCGGCTGGGCCGCGGCGGGGGATCAACCTGCGTAAAGGTGTCCCGAAACGGGCCGATGCCCGGAACCGGCGAACCGGTTCCGGGCATCGGATGGTGCATCGCGTCAGCAGACGCGGGTGTTCAGCCGGTCAGGAGAAGAACTTGACCTTCATCGAGGTGCCGTTCTGCTGTACGACCTTGATCTTGACTCCGGCACCGGCCACCTTGACGCCGTGGTTCGGCAGGTCGGGGTCGAAGTAGTTCCGCGTGTCGTCGAACAGCGGCTGTGCGGCCTGACCGCGGATGTACTGCGGCTGACCGTTGATGTGCAGGGTGAACGAGTCCGCCTTCAGCTTGCTGAACGGAGCGTCGTAGATCTGCACCCGGGTCCGCCAGGGGTTGCCGGTCAGGTTGTACATGGTGTCCGGGTGGGCGTCGATGTAGAGGTTCCGGCCCTGGCCCGGGTGGTCGCTGACGTTGTTGTCGACCTGCGAGGTGTCCCAGTAGGAGATGAGCAGACCCTGCTGGTACGGGAAGTGGTCGACGTAGTCCGGCCGGCTGTTCATGTAACCGAAGTAGTACGGGCCGGTCTTGAGGTACTTGTCGTACGAGACGTACGACCGGTTGCCAGCGATGTAGTAGTTGTCGTACAGCTTGGTCACCGACGAACCCACGATGGAGAAGCCCTTGAGGGCCCACGTGGTGGCCGCCTCGGCGCCGTCGCTGAGCACGGTGGCGCCGTCCGCCGTCACGGTGATGTTGTCCGCGAAGAAGCCGCCCGCGGAGAAACCACCGTCGGTGACGTAGTGGAACCGGAACTGCACCTTCTTGCCGGCGTAGGCGTTCATCGGGACGTTCAGGTCGACCCACTTGCCCTCGGTGGAGTCGTCGAGGGCCGGAGTGCCGCTGGCGTCCTTGTCGAAGGCCTTGCCGTCGACCGTGCCGTCGAGCGCGGTCCAGTTCTGCCCGCCGTCGGCCGACGCCTCGAGGTACATGTAGTCGTACCCCTTCTCGATGTTGTACCGCACCTTCGCCGACAGCGACGCGGACGTCTTGCCGGTGAGGTCGAACTCCCTCGTCATGGTGTTGTTGAGGTTGTCCGCGTTGCCGGAGAAGTACTGCTTGGTGCCGGCGAACGGCGCACCGAGATCCGTGGTGACCGACTTCTTCGGCAGCACCACGACCGCGGCCTGGGCCTTGGGGGAGTTGTACTCCTGCGGGCCCAGATCGAGGGTCTTTTCCTTGCCCGCCTTGACGGTCTCGTAGTCGAGCCAGCCGAGCTGCAGCTTCTGCCAGGCGCCGATGTCACCCGGGCGGGTGCCGAGGGCCTGGTCCTCCTTGGCGTTCAGCCGGCTCTGGGCCATCAGGCTCCAGTGCTCGACCGGGTTGTCGCCCGCGCCCGAGGTGTCGTAGTCGTCCGGCAGGCCCAGGTCGTGGCCGTACTCGTGAACGAAGACGCTCAGGCCGCCGTTCTCGGGCTGGATCGTGTAGTCACCGATCCACATGCCGGTGTTGCCGATCTGGGTGCCGCCGAGCTTGTTGTTGGCCGGGCCGGTCTTGTTGACGTCGGTGCCGTAGGCGTACCACCGGTGGCTCCAGATGGCGTCCTCACCCTGGACCGGGTCACCGTCGGCCTCGTCACCGCCGGCGTGCACGATCTGGAAGTGGTCGATGTAGCCGTCCGGCTCGTTGAAGTTGCCGTCGCCGTCGTAGTCGTACCGGTCCCACTGGTCGAACTGCTTCATGTCGGCGGCGATCTGCGCGTCCGTCCGGCCCCGGGCCTTCTGGTCCGCGACCCACTGGTTCGCCGCGTCCCGCACCAGGTCCCAGGTGTTGTTGCAGACGTGCGAGTCGCACACGTTCGGGTCGTCGCCCGGCTTCGGCGGCACACCCGGCTTCGCGTCTGGGACATCGTCGCTGGAGCGACCGTACCGGGCCTCGTTGTACTTGACCCGGACCCAGTCGGTGACCTCGCCATCGACGCTGTAGCGCCCCGAGGACTGGGTCTCGTAGTAGGTCTTGACCGACTCGACGCCCTTGCCCTTGCCGAAGTACAGCTGCCGGTAGTGGTCGGCGTCGTAGTTCGGCTGCCACACGGTGGTGTTGTCCACCGCACGGTTGGGCGCCGGGATCTGATTGTTCAGCGGGCCGTCGAACTTGGTCGGACCCGGAATGTTCGGGTTCGTGTCCTGGTCGGGGAACCGCGGGTCACGCTCGTTGCCGAAGTCCGTGAGAATGACGAAGATGTGGTCCGTCTTTTCCCGGGCCAGCTCGACGTACTGGTCCTTCTGCTTGCCGGCCGCGAGCGTGCGGGCACCGGCGTTGCCGGCCGGGCCGGCGCCGGCGGTCTTGCCCACCTTGACGACGGTGCTGCCGTTCTTCTCGACGGGCTTGGCCTGACCGTTCAGAACGTCGGTGAGGCCCTCCTGGCGCAGCGCGCGCCGCTTGTCCTCGAGCGGGTTGGGCAGTTCGTCAGAGGGCGGGGCCGCGTCGGCGGCGGCCGGGGCTACGGCCTTCGCCTTGATCGCGGGCGCGGCCGATGCGGACGGGCCCATTGCCACGCCCGTCGCGGTCAACGACAACCCAAGTAGCCCCACTGCGACTTTGCGCACGTGGTACCTCCGGTGTAGGGGAAACCGGCATCAAGGGGGAGGCTGATGCCAGCGGAAGTTGGCCCCAACAGATGGGACCTCTGTGAACCTAGACACCTGTGGGAACCATGGGAAGTACCTGACGCTGATTTATTGCAGGATTTTGATTGTTGCAGCGCTCGATGTAATAAGGGGACCCGTTCGGACGAGGCCGGTCCGGCTGTCTGACCTACCCTGGTCAGGCGCTAGCGCCTGCCGAACGGCGCCGGCTCCGACCGCGCCGGCCGAAGCCTCGGGTCCCGGCCGCGCCGCGACCGGGACCCGCTTCGGAGCGGCGCTCAGTCCTCGTCGGACGTGGCGGATCGCATACCGGTGGAGATCAGCTCCATTACGGACGAGTCCTGCAATGTGGTCACGTCACCCAGCGACCGGTTCTCGGCCACGTCCCGCAGCAGCCGCCGCATGATCTTGCCGGACCGGGTCTTCGGCAGCTCTGGCACCAGCATGATCTGGCGCGGCTTGGCGATCGGGCCGAGCGTTTTGGCCACGTGGTTGCGCAGTTCGGCGATGAGCGCCTCGCCCGCGTCACCCTCGGTATCGATGTTGCCGCGCGGGATGGTGAAGGCCACGATGGCCTGCCCGGTGGTCGGGTCGGTCGCGCCCACCACCGCGGCCTCGGCCACCGACGGGTGCGAGACCAGCGCCGATTCCACCTCGGTGGTCGAGATGTTGTGCCCGGACACCAGCATCACGTCGTCGACCCGGCCGAGCAGCCACAGGTGCCCGTCGTCGTCCTTCTTGGCGCCGTCGCCGGCGAAGTAGACCCAGTCGTCGCCCTGGTTGGCGCCGGCACCGAACCTCGACCAGTACGTCTCCAGGAAGCGCTGGTCGTCGCCCCAGATCGTGCGAAGCATCGAGGGCCACGGCTCGCTCAGCACCAGGTAGCCACCGCCGCCGTTCGGCACCGGCTGCCCCTGGTCGTCCACCACGTCGGCCACGATGCCCGGCAGCGGCGACATCGCGCTGCCCGGCTTGGCCGCGGTGACCCCGGGGAGCGGAGAGATCATCATCCCGCCGGTCTCCGTCTGCCACCAGGTGTCCACCACCGGGCAGTTCCCCTTGCCGATGTGCTGGCGATACCACATCCACGCCTCGGGGTTGATCGGCTCGCCGACGCTGCCCAGCAGGCGCAGCGAGGAGAGGTCGTGCTCGGCGGGGATGTCCTCGCCCCACTTCATCATGGTGCGGATCAGGGTGGGCGCCGTGTACAGGATGCTCACCCCGTACCGGTCGACGATCTCCCAGAAGCGGCCCTTGTTGGGGGTGTCCGGCGTGCCCTCGTACATGACCTGGGTGGCGCCGTTGGACAGCGGCCCGTACACGATGTAGGAGTGCCCGGTGACCCAGCCGATGTCGGCGGTGCACCAGTAGACGTCCGTCTCCGGCTTGAGGTCGAACACGGCGTGCGTCGTGTACGACACCTGGGTCAGGTATCCGCCGGTGGTGTGCAGGATGCCCTTGGGCTTGGCCGTCGTGCCGCTGGTGTAGAGGATGAACAGCGGGTGCTCGGCGTCGAACGCCTGCGCCTCGTGGCTGTCGGCGGCGGTCTCCACCGTCTCGTGCCACCACACGTCCTTGTCGCCCCAGTTCACCTGCTCGCCGGTGCGGCGTACCACCAGCACGTGTTCGACGGTGTCGGTGCGGGCCACCGCCTCGTCGACGGTCGACTTCAGGTCGGACGGCTTGCCGCGCCGGTACCCGCCGTCCGCGGTGATCACGACCTTGGCGCTGGCGTCGGCGATCCGGCTGCTCAGCGCGTCCGCGGAGAAGCCGCCGAAGACCACGCTGTGGGTGGCGCCGATCCGCGCGCACGCCAGCATGGCGACCGCCGCCTCCGGGATCATCGGCAGGTAGATGGCGACCCGGTCACCCGCGCTCACCCCGAGATCGGTCAGCGCGTTGGCGGCCTGGCAGGTCAGCCGGAGCAGCTCGGCGTAGGTGATGGTGCGGGTGTCGCCCGGCTCACCCTCCCAGTGGATGGCCACCCGGTCGCCGTGGCCGGCCGCCACGTGCCGGTCCAGGCAGTTGTACGCCACGTTGAGCCGGCCGCCCACGAACCACTTGGCGAATGGCGGGTTGGACCAGTCCAGCGTCTGCTCCCACCGCTGGGCCCAGTCGAGTCGGCCGGCCTGGTCGGCCCAGAACCCCAGCCGGTCCGCGGCCGCCTCGTCGTACGCCGCCGCGGTCACGTTCGCGTCGGCGGCGAGGGCGTCCGGCGGAGGGAAGGCCCGGGTCTCGTTCAACAGATTGGCCAGCGTCTCGCTCATCTCAGCCTGTCCCTCCGCTCCCGTGACGTATGTCTCTGGCGAATCTAGTCGCGCCGGCCCGGGCGCCGCGACCGCGGGCGGGCCGGCGACCAGGGCAACGCGCCGAGCGGCCGGTCCGGGACGCGGAGGCGGCGTATTGCCGTACCCCCGCCGCGCCGGCCGGGCCGGCTGGCTAGCGTTGCGGGCGTGACCACCGATCCGCTCGCCCCGCTGCTCGCCCTCGCCGACATCGCGCCGGCCGTCGAGCGGGCCCGCGACCGCGTCGACCAGGCACTGCGGCACCGCGCGTTGCGCCGGCAGGGCGGTCAGGTGGCGGCCGAGATCAGCCTGCGGTCCGCGGTGGCGAGCGCCGCGCTGGAGGGACACGGGTACGACCGGGAGAGCGTTCGGGCGGGCACGGTCACCGATCCGGTGGTCCAGGGCGCGCTGCGGGTGGCCGGCGCGCTGCCGGGGCTGGCCGACCAGTGGCCACGGGCCCCCCGGCAGGTGCTGGCCCGGCTGCACGTGCTGGCGGCCCGGGACGTCGTACCGGCCGAGGAGCTCGGTCGGCCGGTCGGCGATTTGGCGGGCGGCGGGCCGGCGGGTTCGGCGCTGGCCGCCCGGCTCGACGGCCTGGCCGACCTGGTGGCCGGCCGGGCCGCCGGATCGCCGCTGGTGCTGGCGGCCGTGGTGCACGGCGAGCTGCTGGCGCTGCGGCCGTTCGCCGGGCCGTCCGGGGTGGTGGCCCGGGCCGCGGCGCGGCTGACCCTGCTGTCCACCGGGTTCGACCCGCGCGGCCTGGTGGCCGTCGAAGTCGGGCACCAGGAGCGAGAGCCCGAGTACGTGGGCGCGGCCGGCGCCTTCGCCACCGGCACCCCCGACGGCCTGCGCTCCTGGCTGCGGCACTACCTGACGGCCGTCGACCTGGGCGCCGCCCAGCTCACCCAGGTCGCCGACGAGCTGTAAGGAAGGGCCCCTTGTTATCGCTTTTTGTATAGGAAGGGCCCCTTCTTAACACCGCTGCTGCCGGCACGGCGGCCGCCCGCGGGGCACGGTGCGGGGTTTCGTCGCGGCTCAGGCGGTGGTGCCGACGGCGCGGGCCCGCCGGTGCCGCCCGTACCAGGCGACCCCGATGGCCACGCCCACCCCGACGCCGAGCGCGGCCGCGGCGACCGGTACGGCCGGCCGTTCCCGGAGCCGTCGGCCGACCGGGACAGGGTGCCGGAACTCCAGGACCGGCCACCCCTGCTCGGTCGCCAGCTTGCGCAGCGCGCGGTCCGGGTTGACCGCGCTCGGGTGGCCCACGCACTCCAGCAGCGGCCGGTCGCTGATCGAGTCCGAGTAGGCGTACGACTCGGAGAGGTCGTATCCCCGATCCCGGGCCAGTTCGCCCACCGCCGAGACCTTGCTCGGGCCGGCGGCGTAGAACTCGACCTCGCCGCTGTACCGCCCGTCGCTGACCGACATCCGCGTGGCGATCACGTCGGTCACCCCCAGCAGCGCCCCGATCGGCCGCACCATCTCCTCGCCCGAGGCGGAGACCAGGACCACGTCCCGCCCCTCGGCCTGGTGCTGCTCGATCAGCGCGGCCGCCTCGGCGTACACGTACGGGTGGATCAGGTCGTGCAGCGTCTCCGCGACGATCTGGCGGACCTGCTCGACCGGCCACCCCTTGCAGAGCGCGGCCAGGTAGTCCCTGGTCCTGGCCATGGTCTGCTCGTCCGTGCCGCCCAGTCGGAACATCAACTGGGCGTACGCGGACTTCACGACGTCCCGCCTGGTGATCAGCCCGTCCCGGTAGAACGGCCGACCAAATGCCAAGGCGCTCGACTTGGCGATGACGGTCTTGTCGAGATCGAAAAAGGCGGCACTTCGGCCCACGGCGGGCAAGTCTAGCCGGGTGGGCTATCGTCGGCGGGTGCCCGGGGTCACACCGGCACACGCCGAGGCCGATCCTGATCCGAGCATCAGTTCACTCCGGCGCCATGTGACACGCTGTGTTCGCGGAAATTTGCAGGGAGTGGACGCTGTCGCCACTCGACGTATACAAGTCGGCTCAGGCATGCTTGTATCTACGACACAGTTTCATAGCTGGACTCTCGGCGGTTGCACCCCCCGTAACCGCTGAGTGGGTTCGACTCAACCCCCCCGGAGCCGAACCCGCAGACGACCCCCGTCACCCCCCGACGGGGGTCGTCTCCTTTCTGCCCCGGGTCCGTGTTTCCTGCCCCGGGTGCGCGCGGCGCTCCCGCCGGCCGCCGACGCGGTACGACGAGCAGGCCCCGCACCGCTACGAGACCGGCCCCGACGCCTAGGTGGTCGCCGGGGCCGATCACGGCTCGGTAAGCGGCTGGCTATGGCAGGCTGGGCGCCAGGCCGACGTCGACCGTGGTCTGGCCGCCGTCCGTGACGTCGACCACGGCGCTCCAACCGCGCTTGTAGTAACCGTCGACACTGCCGACGATGTCGGAGTCCGTGGCCTCATCCCCGATGTCCGACGTGGTGAATCCGTAGGGCACGCCCTCCCGGAGATAGACGTTCGCCACGTACCGGCCGGGCTTGAGCCGGATGGAATAGGTGCCGTCCTCGTAGATCCAGGTGATCGGCACGTCCCAACTCGGCGTGGTGCCCTCCAGCACGAACTCGATCTTGCCTACCGTGCCGTACGCGCTCGGCTCGCCCGCCTCGCGCTGGCCGTCGCTGTCGTCGTCCAGCCAGGCCCGTCCGGCCAGCACACCCTCGGCGACATAGACGGTGCTGCCCTGCGCGGTGTTGTTCACGGCGCTTACCTCCGCCGTGCTGGTCGACGCCGTGGCGGCGAAGGTCAGCGGTCCCTCCGGGGTGCCCGGGCCGGCCGCCATGCGAAGGCGCAGCAGGTTGTAGGGCTGGGAGATGTCGTACGCGCCGGTTCGGAGGCACTCGACGGCGCGGTCCGGGTCGGCGCCCACAACGGCGCAGGTCCAGCCGGCGAACTCCGGGTCGAGCGACACCGGCCGTACGGTCGCGGGCAGCGGGACGCGGACCCTGACGTTCTCGGCCGGGCTACCGCCGATGTTGTCCAGCTCGACGTACACGTCGAACTGCTCGTCCGCCTTGACCTGCCAGGCCGGGACGACCGACACGCTGTTCACGACGAGGTCGGCCGGACGCGGCACGACGTACGTGAAGGTCATCTTGCCGGTGTTGTTGCGCAGCGACCGTTCGGTCGCGGTGGTCGAGACCGAGCCGCCCAAGGTCAGGGTGTGGCCGATCGTGCCGGCCGGAAGGAAGACCGATAGGTTGAGGTATTCGGCCCGACCGGGTTCGACCCCATCCGGGCCGGTGCAGGACCAGGTTGCGGCCGACGCGTCGCAGGTCCAGCCGAACGGTTCGTTCTCCGCCGGATCCATCCGGGCGCCGGGCGGCGGGGTGAACCGGAAGGTCACGTCGGGGGCGGCCACCGTGCCGACGTTCGTCGCCACCGCCTGGATGAACGCTCGGGCGCCCATGCCGCCGAGGTACGAGATCTCCGTCTGCGTCGGGCGGAACTCGAACGCCAGGTCGGCCCGCTTCGGCGCGGCCGAGGCGGCGCTGCCGGGCAGGAGCGCGGCGACCGAGGCCGCCAGCGCCAGTGCGGCGAGCGCGGCGTGCCGCGTCCGTCCGGGTACGGATGAAGTGGTCACGTTTTCCCTGTCTGATCGGGATCATGGCGGCGGCTCGATGCGCGGGTGAGCGCGGGGCGGCCCGCCGTACGGTCATCGAAGCAGCAATCCGCCCTCCCGTGTGCCCCTGATCCGCCGGTCAGCCCCGCCGGACCGCGCCCGCGCCGCGGCGCTGCCTCGGCCCGTCCTCCCACCGGTGGCCGCCCGGCATCCGGACCGGCCGGGATTTCGCCGGCCCCGGGTGGCGGCCATAGCAGATCAACCCGCTTTTCGGCGGTTTTCCACAGCCGGGCCGACCATCCACAGATCCCACTCGCCCACCGCCACGAGGTCCGCCGGAGCACGAGGCTGGCCAGGTCCAGTCAGCCCCAGCCGCCGGAGGCACACCATGTCCACCCGTACGGTTCCCGATACCGGACGACGCCTTCCGCTCGTCGTCACGGCCGATGGACCGCTCCTCGACGAGTTGCTCCGGCTGGCCGCGGCCGCCGGCACCGAGGTCGAGGTCGCACCGGACCCGGCGGCCGCCCGGGTCCGGTGGTCCCGGGCGCCGTTGGTGCTGATCGGCGCCGATCAGGCCGAGTCCTGCCTTCGGGCCCGGTTGCCGCACCGGTCTCCGCTCGTTCTGGTCGGCCGGTCCGGGCAGGTCGACCCGGGCTGGGAGGTGGCCGAGCTGGTCGGCGCCGAGCATGTGGCCATCCTGCCGGCCGCCGAGCCATGGGTGGTCGACCGGTTCGCCGAGACGGTTCCGGCGGCGGGCGCCGCCGGCCCGGGGCGGGTGATCGCGTCCATCGGCGGTCGGGGCGGCGCCGGCGCCAGCGTCCTGGCCGGCGGTCTGGCCATCACGGCGGCTCGGCGCGGGCTGCGCACCCTGCTGGTGGATGCCGACCCGCTCGGCGGCGGCCTCGATCTGGTGCTCGGCTGGGAGGAGATTGAGGGGTTGCGCTGGCCGGCGCTGCGCGAGGCCGATGGGCGGGTCGACCCGCCGGCCCTGGTCCGGGCGCTGCCCGGCCGCGGGGACCTGGTCATGCTGTCCTGGGATCGGGGCGATCCGGTGCACCTGCCGGCCGAGGCCATGGCCGCCGCGCTGGACGCGGGCCGGCGCGGTCGGGACGTCACGATCGTCGACCTGCCCAGGCAGCTCGACGACGCCGCGGTGATCGCGCTCCAGGCCGCCGACCTCGGGCTGCTGGTCGTGCCGGCGGAGCTCCGCGCGACCGCTGCGGCGGCCCGGGTGGCGCGGGCCGCCGCAGCGCACTGCCCGCAGCTGTCGGTGGTGGTCCGCGGACCGGCTCCGGGCGGCCTGCGAGCCCGCGAGGTGGCCCGGTCGCTGGACCTGCCGCTGGCCGGAACGCTGCGGCCCGAGCCGGGCCTGCGGCGCGGCCTCGAACGCGGCGAGGCGCCGGCCTCGTCCGGCCACGGACCGTTGGCCACGCTGTGCCAGCGGATCGTGGCCGGGGTGATCGGCGCGCCCGCGGCCGGTGCGGCATGACCGAGCGGGCCGGCGGCGCGGGCGCCGAGATCGCCGGGCGGGTACGGCGCCGCTTCGCCGTCCGCGGTACGGCCGTGACCCCGGCCGCCGTGGTGGCCGCCGTACGGGAGGAGCCCGCCACGGCCGTGTTGGGTGACACCACCCTGCTCCGGACGGCGGCCCGGGTGCACGAGGAGCTGACCGGCGCCGGTCCGCTCGCTCCGCTGCTGGACGATCCGGCCGTCACCGATGTGCTGGTGAACGGGGCGCGGGTGTGGGTGGACCGGGGGGACGGTCTCCGGCTCGTGCCGTTGACCCTCGGCGACCATTCGGACGTCCGCCGGCTGGCGCAGCGGCTCGTCGCCTCCTGCGGGCGGCGCTTGGACGACTCGGCGCCGTTCGCCGACGCCCGGCTCCCGGACGGCACCCGGCTACACGCGGTCCTGCCGCCGGTGGCCACCGACGGTCCGTACCTGTCGCTCCGGACGTTCCGGCAGCGGCCGTTCACCCTCGACGAGCTGGTCGACCACGGGACCGTGCCCGAGCCGGTCGCCGAACTGCTCACCGCCCTGATCGCGGCCCGCCTCGCCTACCTGGTCGTGGGCGGTACCGGTTCAGGCAAGACGACGCTGCTCAACACCCTGCTCGGCCTGGTCCCGCCGACCGAGCGGATCGTGCTGGTGGAGGACGCGGCCGAGCTGCGGCCGGTGCACCCGCACGTGGTGGGGCTGCAGACCCGGACCGCCAACGTCGAGGGCTGCGGGTCGGTGGGGCTGACCGACCTCGTTCGGCAGGCACTGCGGATGCGCCCGGACCGGCTCGTGATCGGCGAGTGCCGGGGCGGGGAGATCGTCGATCTGCTGTGCGCGCTGAACACCGGGCACGACGGCGGGGCCGGGACCCTGCACGCCAACGCCCCGCGGGACGTACCGGCCCGGTTGGAGGCGCTCGGGATGCTCGGCGGCCTGCCCCGGGCAGCCCTGCACGCGCAGGTCGCGGCGGCGCTGCAGGTGCTGGTCCAGGTCCGACGCCGACCCGAGGGCCGCGTCGTCGAGTCGGTCTGCCTGCTCGCCCCGTACGGGCCGGAGCGCCTGGTGACGGTGCTGCCGGCCTGGCGTCGGACGACCGGGGCCGGACCGGCCCGCCCCGTGCTGGCCCGGTTGATCGCCGACCGGGGCGTGGCGGTGCCACCGGTGCTCACCACGCCCGTGCTGGCCGCCGCCCGCCGCGCCGCCGAGCAGGTCGCCGGGTGCCTTGAGCCGGTCGCGCCCGCCGGCGAGTGCCGATGACCGGCGTGCGGGCGGCGCTGGCGGTGATCCTCGCGGCGATGGCTCTGTGCTGGCCAGGTCCCCTGGGCCGCTCGGCGGGCGCAGCCCGCCGACGGACGGCGTCTGACTGGCCGGTGACACGGCACGCCCGGCGCCTGGCCCGGCGTCTCGCCGGCGGTCGACGTCGAACGATCGGCTGCGCGGCCGGCCTCGGCGGCCTGGCCGGCGTGGCGGCCGGGGGCCTGATCGCCGCGGTGCTGCTGGCCGCATACCTGGGGTTCGGCGCCCGGACCGCGCTACGGATGCGGGCCGCCCGGGCCGAGCGGCACGACCGGCGGTGGCAGCTGGACCGGTTGGCCGCGCTCGCGGCCGATCTGCGGGCCGGCTCGCCGCCGGTCGCCGGCGGTGGGGCGCCCGAAGCGCCCGGGGCCGGACCATGGCTGGCGGCGCCGCCGCGCCAACCGGCCGCATCCTGGCCGGCGGAGCCCTCGCACCGACCGGCGGCGGTCGGCTCCGCCCGGTCCGGCGGGCGGTCCGGGCGCGTGGGTGGCCGGCGGGCCAATCGCCGGACGGCCGAACTCGCCGCGGCCGCGGTCCGGCTCGCCGAGCGCACCGGCGCCCCGTTGGCCGATCTGATCGAGCGGATCGAGGCCGACGCGCGGATGACCGACCGCGGGCGGGCGATGGCGGCCGCACAGGCCGCCGGCGCGACCACGACCGGCTGGCTGCTCGCCGCGTTGCCGGTCGGCGGCATCGCGCTGGGGTACGGCATCGGCGCGGATCCGCTTGCGGTGCTGCTGCACACGCCGGTGGGCGGGGCCTGCGCCGTGCTGGCGGTGTCGTTGCAGCTGGTCGGCCTCGCCTGGGTGGAGCGTCTCGGTTCCGGCGGAACGGTCCACGCCGGTGCGGCCGGCTGATGGGTACGCCCGACTGGCCCATCGCCGCGGCGGCCCTGGCGGTGCCGCTGCTCCTCATCGGTCTCCGGTCGCGCCGGCGGGCCGGACACCGACTCCGACGCCTTGACTCGGCTCGGGGAGGCGTCACCGGCCGTCCCGCCCCCAGCGTGCCCGTTGGTTTGGCCGGATCCGTCGACCCCGACCTGCCCGCCGGCTTTGATGTGTCCGCCGGCTTTGACGTGTCCGCTGGCTCCGAGGTGCCGGGCGATTCCGGGGCGGCCCTGCTCGGGACCGGTGGTACCACCCCGCGCCGGCGGCGCCATCCGCGGCGACCCGATCGGGCCCGGCTGGCCGCGGTGTTGGTGGGGGCGGCCACGACGGTGCTGCTCGGTGGTTGGTTCGGGCTGCTGGCCGGGGTCGTCGCGGGCGCCGGTTCCGACGGCTGGCTGCGCAGGTTGGAGCCGGCGGCCGCCCGCCGCAGCCGGGAGGCGGAGGCCGCCGACCTGCCACTGGCCGCCGACCTCATGGCGGCGGTGCTAAGGGCGGGAGCACCCACGGAGCGGGCGGCGGGCACGGTCGCCGAGGCGCTCGGCGGCCCGCTCGGCGAACGGTTGCACCGGGTGGCTCGGACCCTGCGGTTGGGCGGCACCGCCGAGGAGGCGTGGGCGCATCTCGGCCGATCCGACGGCGCCCGCCGCCTGGCCGGCTCGGCGGTCCGGTCTGCCGGCAGTGGGGCCGCGCTGTCCGGGACGCTCAGCCGACTGGCCGAGGACCTGCGGGCCGACCGCGCGGCGTACGCCGAGACCGCCGCGCGCCGGGCGGGCGTCCTCGTCGTGCTGCCGATGGGGCTGTGTTTCCTGCCCGCCTTCATTCTCGCCGGCCTGGTGCCGGTGATCGTCGCCGTCCTCGGCGACGTGCTGTGACCCACCCGAGAAGACCCTGCTGTGACCGATCAAGAAGACCAAAAAGACAAGGAGCACCATCGTGCGCACTCTGATCCGCCGGCTACGCGACGATGCCGGCATGAACACGGCCGAGTACGCCGTCGGCACCCTCGCTGCGGTCGCCTTCGCCGGAATCCTGCTCAAGGTCCTCACCTCCGGAAGCGTGCAGGCGGCCCTGACCGCGGTGATCGACCGCGCCCTGAAATGACCATGGGTCCGGTGGGGCCCGGCGGCCGAAGCGATCGAGGCTCGTTCACCGCCGAGCTGGCGGCCGGCCTGCCGGCATTGCTTCTGCTCCTGCTGACCGGCCTCACCGCCGTCGAGGCCGTCACCACGAAGGGCCAGTGCCTGGACGCGGCCCGGGAGGCGGCGCTTGCCGCCTCCCGGGGCCAGGATGCCGACGTGGCGGCCGGTGACGCCGCCCCGGCCGGTGCGACAGTCCAGATCACGGTCGTTGGCGATCGGGTCCGGGTCACGGTCGAGGCCCCGGTGCGGGTGTCCGGGACCCGGCTGCCCGAGATCCGGGTGACCGCCACGGCGGTCGCCGGCCTGGAACCGGGGGCCCCGGAGCCGCCGCCATGACCGGCCCCGCCGCGTCCCGGCGGCAGGGCGCCGCACCGCGCCACGATCCGGGTCGACGTGGCGGTGTGGCAGCGGACCGTGGCGATCCGGGTCGCCGCGGCCGGGTGGTCGCGGGCCGGTGCCCGGGAGCCCGCCGTGCTGTGCTGTCGCAGCGAGATCGGGGTAGCGCCTCGTTGTGGCTGCTGGCCGTGGGCCTGCTGCTGGTGGCGGCCGGCCTGGCCGGGGCGGCCGTCGGAGCGGCGCGGTTGGCCGGCCGGCGGGCGCAGGTTGCCGCGGATCTCGGCGCGCTGGCGGGGGCGGTCCGGGTCATCGAGGGTGCCGACGCGGCGTGCGCTCGGGCGGCCGAGGTCGTGGCCGCCAACGGTGGCAGGCTGATCGGCTGCCGGGCGGATTCCCTCGACCTGGTGATCACGGTCCGGTACGTGGTCCGTCCGCTGCCGGGTCTGGAACGCGCGGTGCAGGCCTCGGCCCGGGCCGGGCCGGTCCGCGGCTGATGCAGCGGTCCGGTCAGCCGGGGAAATGCGGCTGAGCCGGCGGAGCACTGAGAACCGGACCCCGGCCGGCTCCCGGGCGGTCCGCCGGCTCCCGGGCGGCCCGCCGGCTCCCGGGCGGTCCGCCGGCTCCCGGGCGGCCCGCCGGCTCCCGGGCGGCCCGCCGGCTCCCGGGCGGTCCGCCGGGCTTCCCGTCGGATCCGCAGGACGCGAATCCAGAAGGGACATCCGGTTGCCGCACCCCACGGCGGGGAAGGAAGCGTCCGCGTTGTGTCGAGCGTCCGAGGGAGGGCCATGGCTGGCTTGCGGATACCTGCGGCGCGGCGGCCACCGGCACCGTTGTTCGTGGCGATGGGAGTCGTGGTGGTGATCGGGTTCGCGATCGCCACGTACCAGATCTGGAGCAACGACAACGCCCTGCGCGACCGCGGGAGGCAGGCGTCCGCCACCGTGATCAAGGTGCACAGCGGTAAGGCCGGCCGCACGGTGGTCCAGTTCTCCACCGCCGAGGGACGTCAGCTGACGGCGTTGATCGGCCAGGGCGATGGGGCCCCCGGCTGGCAGCCGCGGGTGGGGGACGAGGTCCCGATCGTGTACGACCCCCAGAAGCCGACCGCCGACGTACGGGACGCCCGGGCCCCGGAGAACCACCACACGGCGTATTTCTCGCTGGCCGTCACGATCTTCGGTGCCATCGCCGTTCCGATCGCGGCCGTGGCGCTGATCCGGGCCAATCGGCGCGACCGGGAAGGCTGAGCGGAAGGGCTCACCGGGGCGCGGATCCACCGTTCCGCGCCCCGGGCCGGTCAGCGGGACTGGAGGGCGTCCAGGCCGATGGCCATCGCGATCACGAGGCGCCGGTCCAGGCCGGGATGGGGGATGTCGACGACGTACCGGTCCCGCAGGCCCCACTTCTTGATGACCGAGAACGCGACCTGGCCATTGAGAGTGAAGTCGAAGTGGTACGGCAGCCAGGACAGCGAGTCGACGAAGCGGCGCAGCAGCGCCACCGGCAGGCTGCGCTCCTGCCCGACGGCCACGCCGAGTCCGGGCTGCTCGACCTGCCAGGTCGAGCGCAGCAGCGACGCCTTGAAGTCCTTGCGGAACAGCCCGATCGGGTTGCCCGCGGCGTCCAGCACGTCGTACGTGGCGCCGAGGTCCATCACCTGACGGGCGCGGAAGCCCAGCACCGGCTGCTGCTTGGTGTCGTCGGTGTAGAGGGTCACCTGCTCCTTGAGGGCCAGCCGCTTCTGCTGCGCGAAGGCGAGCATCCCGCCCTCGGACCCGTCCGGCGCCACCGCGTGCACCTCGTACTGGTTGACCATCATCCGCACCCGTTGCCGGATGAGCAGCCGGGGCAGTCCCTGCAGCTGAGCAAGATCCATCGTCACTCCTCGCCTGATTGTTCGCGGGAGTCTCGCACACGGACGACCCGGCCGGCGGGGCGCTGCTCAGCCGGCGTCGGCCGGCAGATTGGCAAGGACCACGTCGAGGACCTGCACGGCCGGGCCCTTGGCCAGCGGGTTGTTGCCGTTTCCACACTTGGGCGACTGGACGCAGGAGGGACAGCCGGTCTCGCAGCCGCATTCCACGATCGCCTCCCGGGTGGCCCGCAGCCATGCCACGGCGGCGTGGTACGCCCGTTCCGCGAATCCCGCGCCGCCCGGGTGCCCGTCGTAAACGAAGACCGTCGGCGCCTCGGTGTCCGGGTGCAGGGCGGTGGACAGGCCGCCGATGTCCCAGCGGTCACAGGTGGCGACCAGCGGCAGCAACCCAATGGCCGCGTGCTCGGCGGCGTGCAGCGCGCCCGGTACGTCCGGCGGCTCGACGCCGGCCGCCGCGAGCGCGTTCGGCGAGACGGTGAACCACACGGCCACCGTCCGCAGCTCCCGCACCGGCAGGTCGAGCGGCCGGGTGTCCAGCACCTCACCGGTGGCGATGCGGCGTCGCTGGTACGACACCACCTGGCTGGTCACGTCCACCTCGCCGAGGAACATGCCCACCGGTCCGGCGTCCACGTAGGACCGGACCGAGACCACGGACAGCGAGGTGACGTCCCGGGCGTGCGTGGACCAGTCCGGTTCCTCGGCGTGCACCAGCGCGCAGGCCCCGTCCAGATCCAGCTCGTCCACCACGTACGAGACGCCTTGGTGCAGGTAGACGGCGCCGGGGTGGACCAGGAAGTGTGCCGACGACTCCTCGACGGTCCCGAGCAGCCGACCGGTGGCCGACTCCACCACGCACACCGGCGTGCCTCCGGTGCCGCGCAGGTCGACCTCGGGCCGCCCGGTGTGCCGCCAGTACCAGCCGGTGGGGCGTCGCCGCAGCGCCCCGGAGGCGGTCAGCGACTCGACCGCCTCCCGGGCGCCCGGACCGAAGAGCCGCAGGTCGGCCTCGGTGAGCGGGGCCTCCACCGCGGCGCAGCACAGCTGCGGCCCGAGCACGTACGGGTTGCCGGGGTCCAGCACGGTGGCCTCGACCGGCCGGCCGAAGAGCGCCTCCGGGTGGTGCACGAGATACGTGTCCAGCGGATCGTCCCGGGCCACGAGCACGGCGAGCGCCTCCCGGCCGGATCGCCCGGCGCGGCCGGCCTGCTGCCAGAGCGAGGCGCGGGTGCCCGGGTAGCCGCAGATGAGCACCGCGTCCAGGCCGGTCAGGTCGACGCCGAGTTCCAGGGCGTTGGTGGAGGCCAGCCCGAGCAACTCGCCGGTGAGCAGCGCGTGTTCGAGCGCCCGCCGCTCCTCGCGGAGATAGCCCGAGCGGTACGCGGCCACTCGCTGCCCGAGGCCGGGAACCGCCTCGTCGAGCGACCGCCGGGCCGCCGTGGCGATCACCTCGGCCCCGCGCCGGGACCGCACGAAGGCCAGCGTACGGGTGCCGGCCGCGACGGCGTCGGCCAGCAGATCCGACGTCTCGCGCAGCGCGGACCTGCGTACCTGGGCCAGCTCGGCCGGCGACCCGCCACCATCCGGCGGCCCGGCGGCCCCGCCGCTCGGCGGCAGCGACGGCCCGGCGGCCCCGCCGGTCGGCGGCAGCAGCGGCGGCTCCCACAGCGCGAAGGTGACGCCGCCGCGCGGCGACCGGTCGTCGGTCACGGCGGTCACCGGCAGGCCGGTCAGCCGGCCGGCGGCCCCGGCCGGATCAACGGCCGTGGCCGAGGCCAGCACGAACACCGGGCCGTCCGCCGGACGCCCACCGCCGAGCAGGCCGGGAACCCGCCCGCCGGCGGGCTGCCCGCCGGAAACCTGTCCGCCGGCCGCCGGGCCGTCGATGCCGGCCATCGGGCCGTCGGCCGCCGGGCCGTCGATGTCGGCCGCGGCGCCGTCGACCGCGGCCGCAGGCGCCGCGGCGGTCCGGCCCGATCCGCCGGTACGTCCGGTCCGGGCGACCGGCCGGCCGCTGCCGGCGCCGTACCGGGCGGCCTGCCGGCGCAACCGGCGGAGCACGTGCGCCACGTGCGAGCCGAAGACCCCGCGGTACGTGTGGCACTCGTCGACGATCACGAAGCTGAGCCTGCGCAGGAACGTGGCCCAGCGGGCGTGCCCGGGCAGGATGCCGTGGTGCAGCATGTCCGGGTTGGTCAGCACGAACCGGGAGTGCTGCCGGATCCACTCCCGCTCCGCCTGCGGGGTGTCCCCGTCGTACGCGGCCGGACGTACCCCGGGCAGACCCAGCTCGGCGACGGCGCGCAACTGATCGGCGGCGAGCGCCTTGGTGGGGGCCAGGTAGAGCACGGTGGCGCGCGGGTCGCCGAGCAGGGTGGCCAGCGCCGGCAGCTGGTACGCCAGTGACTTGCCGGACGCCGTTCCGGTGGCCACCACGACGTGCTGCCCCTGGTATGCGAGCTGGGCGGCCTCCGCCTGGTGCCGCCAGGGGGTGACCACGCCGCGCTCGACCAGGGCCTTCCGTAGCTCGTCGGGCACCCAGAGTGGCCAGTCGGTGGCGGTGCCGGCGCTGGCCGGAACCTGCTCGACGTGCGTGACCGGGTCCGCGGCCGTGCGGGCGCGGAGCCGCTGGAGCAGCTCCACCGGTCCCGCCGGTACGGTGGCTTCGGAGGTCACACCCTGCACTCTCGCACCCGTTCCGGTGTCATGGAACAACCGGGTGCTGGGTAATGGGGGTGCTCCAGCCATGGCCGGTGCGCATCGGCCGGGCGCGGTGGTTAGATGCCCAGTGCGTGTCGCCGGAGGCGGCGGGCAGGATCCTGGGCAGCGGTAACGTCCGGAGGAGGACAGATGGAGCTTTCGCTGGCGACCCGCACCGTCGCCGACCACACGGTGCTGGAGGTCGGTGGCGAGGTCGACGTCTACACCGCGCCGCGGCTGCGTGAACGGCTCATCGAGCTGGTCGACGGCGGCGCCCGGAAGGTGGTCGTCGATCTCGGCCGGGTGGACTTCCTCGATTCCACCGGCCTGGGCGTGCTGGTGGGCGCGCTCAAGCGGCTGCGCGCGGTGCGTGGCTCGTTTGGTCTGGTGTGCGACAAGGAGCCGCTGCTCAAGATCTTCCGGATCACGGCGCTGGACCAGGTGTTCCCGCTGCACCCGACCGTGGATGCGGCGATCGCCGCCGACGCCTCCGGTCCCGAGGCGTGATGTCCACGGTCCGCCTCTCTTTTTCGCCCGCACCGGTACACGTCCGCACGGCCCGCCTCGTCGGGGTGGCCGTGGCCCGCCGGGCCGGGGTGGCGGAGGAGTTGCTGGACGAGGTGCGGCTGGCGATCGGTGAGGCGTGCACTCGGGCAGTGGCGCTGCACCGCCAGTACGAGCTCGCCGACCTGGTGCTCATGGAGATGGCCGACCAGGGCAGTTACACGGTCCGGGTCATCGACCGGGCGCCGATCGAGGCCGGCCTCGGTCTGGCGGCGCTGCCGCCCGACGAGCTGGCCGACGAGTCGTTGACCGACGAGGCCCTCACCACGGGCGTGGGCTTCGCGCTGCTCGCCGGCTTCGTCGAGGACCTTCAGGTGCGCCCGGTGGACGAGGGCATCGGCACCGAGGTCCGGATGGTCTGGCCCATCGCCCGCAAACCCTGACGCGGGGCGACGAAGCGAAAGACCCTAACGAACCGGCCTGGCTAGCACAATGATGAAGATCATCGTGGCGGGGGCGACCCTCGGTGTGACCTCGAACACGGCCGCCGACTAGAGTACCCGGGTGATCAGCAAATGCCCTGGTCCCGCGTGCGCGGGAACGGGTCGTTGCTCCCTGCGTAATGTCGCCGGGCTGGTTCGTCCGCGGTCCGGCGCGACTGTTCGGTACAGGAGGACATAGATGTCCGGGACCTTGGTCGCCGAGAGCGGCGGCTTGTCCCTCACCGGCGCCAATTTGTCGTACGCCATCATCGCCGCGGTCATCGCGCTGGTGGCGCTCGGCTTCGCCGCCGCCCTCTCCAGGGCGGTCCTGGCGGCCGGTACGGGAACCACGCGGATGCAGGAGATTTCCGGGGCGGTCCAGGAGGGCGCCTCGGCCTACCTGCTGCGCCAGTTCAGAACGCTCGCGATCTTCGTCGTGATCGCCTTCGTGCTGCTCTTCCTGCTGCCGGTGCACGACACCGCCGGCAGCGAGCTCGGGGTGAAGATCGGCCGCTCCATTTTCTTCGTGGTGGGCGCGGTGTTCAGCGCCACCATCGGCGGTCTCGGCATGGCGCTGGCCACCCGGGCCAACCTGCGGGTGGCGGCCGCGGCCCGGGAGGCGACCGGTGGCCGGGAGGCCGCCATGAAGGTGGCGTTCCGCACCGGCGGCGTGGTCGGCTTCCTCACCGTGGGGCTGGGCCTGTTCGGCGCCGCTCTGGTCGTCGTGATCTTCAAGGGTGACGCGCCGACGGTGCTGGAGGGCTTCGGCTTCGGCGCCGCCCTGCTGGCCATGTTCATGCGGGTCGGCGGGGGCATCTTCACCAAGGCCGCGGACGTGGGCGCCGACCTGGTCGGCAAGGTGGAGCAGGGCATCCCCGAGGACGACCCGCGCAACGCCGCCACCATCGCCGACAACGTCGGGGACAACGTGGGTGACTGCGCCGGCATGGCCGCCGACCTGTTCGAGTCGTACGCCGTGACCCTGGTGGCCGCGCTCATCCTGGGCCGGGCGGCGTTCGGCGAGGAGGGCCTGGTCTTCCCGCTGATCGTCTCCGGCATCGGCGTGATCATCGCGATCATCGGTGTCTTCATCACCCGGCTGCGGGCCAGCGACCGGTCCGGCCTCACGGCCATCAACCGGGCGTTCTACCTCTCCGCGCTGATCTCCGCCGTGCTGGTGGCCATCGCCAGCTGGGCGTACCTGCCGGACAGCTTCGCCGGCTTCGCCGGGGCCACCGTGCAGTCCGACCGCGACCCGCGGCTGGTGGCCATCGGCGCCGTGGTGATCGGCATCGTGCTGGCCGCCGCCATCCAGGCGCTCACCGGGTACTTCACCGAGACCAACCGGCGCCCGGTGCAGGACATCGGCAAGACCTCGCTGACCGGCCCGGCCACCGTGATCCTCTCGGGCATCAGCATCGGCCTCGAGTCGGCCGTCTACTCGGCGCTGCTGATCGGCGCCGGCGTCTTCGGCGCGTTCCTGCTGGGCGGCAGCTCGATCACGCTGTCGCTGTTCGCCGTGGCGCTGGCCGGAACCGGCCTGCTCACCACGGTCGGCGTGATCGTCGCGATGGACACCTTCGGCCCGATCTCCGACAACGCCCAGGGCGTGGCGGAGATGTCCGGCGAGATCGACGAGGCGGGCGCCCGTACGCTCACCGAGCTGGACGCCGTCGGCAACACCACCAAGGCGATCACCAAGGGCATCGCGATCGCCACGGCGGTGCTGGCCGCCACCGCGCTGTTCGGCTCGTACACCGACACGCTGGGCACCTCGTACGCCGACGCCGGCATCTCGCCGGAGCGGGTGGGCGGGATGATCATGGACGCGCTGAACGTGGCCAACCCGCGCAACCTGGTGGGCCTGATCGTCGGCGCGGCGGTGGTCTTCCTCTTCTCCGGCCTGGCCATCAACGCGGTCTCCCGGTCCGCCGGCGCCGTGGTGATGGAGGTCCGTCGCCAGTTCCGGACCCTGCCCGGGATCATGGACGGCAGCCAGCGGCCGGAGTACGGCAAGGTGGTCGACATCTGCACCCGGGACGCGCAGCGCGAGCTGATGACCCCCGGCCTGCTGGCCATCATGGCCCCGATCGCGGTGGGCTTCGGCCTCGGCCCGGGCGCGCTCGCGTCCTACCTGGCCGGCGCGATCGGCACCGGCACCCTGATGGCGGTCTTCCTGGCCAACTCGGGTGGCGCCTGGGACAACGCCAAGAAGCTGGTCGAGGACGGCGCGTACGGCGGCAAGGGCTCGGACGCGCACGCGGCCACGGTCATCGGCGACACCGTCGGTGACCCGTTCAAGGACACCGCGGGCCCGGCCATCAACCCGCTGATCAAGGTGATGAACCTGGTCTCGCTGCTGATCGCCCCGGCGGTCGTGGCGTGGAGCGTGGGCAACGACAAGAACACGCCGCTGCGGGTGGCCGTGGCCGTGATCGCCGCGCTGATCATCGTGCTGGCGGTGGTGTGGAGCAAGCGCAAGCCAATCGCCATGTCCGACGCGGACGCCGGCGACGGCGGCGCCTCCGCCGGCGGCACCGACCGCGAGTCGGAGCCGGTGACGGCCTGAGTTGAAAGGAAGGGCCCCTTGTTATCGAAAAAACGATAACCAGGGGCCCTTCCTTTCGGCTGTACGCTGCAACGCATGCGTACGCCCCGCGCGATCACCGTCCGGCTGCTGGCGGTGCTCCTGCCGGTTGCCCTGCTGCTCGGGGCGTGCGGTTCCGGTCCCAGCCCGCAGGCCTGGGCGGCCACCGTCTGCCAGGCCCTGACGCCGTGGCGGGCCGAGATCAACAAGCTGACGAGCGTCTCCCAGCAGGAGATGACGGCGAGAACGACCCCCGCGCAGGCGAAGGAGAACCTGGTGCGGCTCATGGGCGGTGCCGAGCAGGCCACCGAGACGGCCCGCAAGAAGATCGCGGACGCCGGCGTACCGGACGCCGAGCAGGGTGCGAGCGTCTCGCACGGCTTCCTCAACTCGCTCTCCGCGGTGCGCGACGCGTACGGCCGGGCCCGCGCCTCGATCGAGGGGCTGCGGACGGACCAGTCGAGCACCTTCTATGACGGGGTGCAGCAGACCGTCGAGCGGCTCACCGCCGAATACAAGGCCAGCTCGGTGGACACCACGAAGCTCAACTCCACCGAGCTGGAACGGGCCTTCAACGAGGTTCCGGAGTGCCGCTGACCCCGCCCTCCGACCCGGCCGAGCCGGCGCTGTTCACGGTCGACCCGCCGCCGGCCGGCACGGCCGCGCAGGGGCAGGCCGGGGCGCCCGGCCGCCGGGGCGCGTCCGCGCCGAGCCGTACGGCGGGCGCGTCCGGGCCGAGCCGTACGCCGGCCGGCGCGGCCGGCTCGGTCCCGCAACCCTCGCTGTTCGGGGTGGCCGCGGTCGAGCCGTCGATCGCCGACCTGGCCGGCCTGCTGGCCGGGCCGGGCCAGCTGGACCGGATGGGCGGCACGGTGCGGGTCTCGGTGCTGGTCGACGACCCCTGGCGGGTGCACGTGCTGATGGCCGAGCTGGACCGGCGCGGGCTCGTGGCGAGCTGGTCGAGGGCGGATCACCGGTACGGCGTGCGGACGTCGTACACGGTGGGGCTGGCGGCCCTCGGCCGAGGCTGGCTGGCCGGCGGGACCAAGCGGCCACCGGCCGGGTTCCACCTGGACGGGCCGCGGCTGCGGCTGTGGACGGCCGCGGCCGGCGAGCCGGACGGCGACGGCTTCGTGCTGCGGCTGGGCGCCGCCGACACGGCCTGGTGGCCGCTGGTGGGCGGCGCGCTGGCCGCCGTGGGTCTTCCGGCAGACCTCGTCCCGGCCGGCGCGGCGGGGCCGGCGTACCGGATCGAGGGCCGGCGCGGGACGGCGCGGCTGGCGGAGCTGGTCGGTGAGCGGCCACCCGCGGCCCCACCCGGGCGCTGGCCCGGCACGGTGGCCGGGCAGGGCGCCTGAGCGGCCGCCGGCGCCGGCCGCGAGCGCCGGGCGCCGCACGGGCCGCGAGCGCCGGGCCCCGCACGGACCGTTCGCACGGGCCGCCCGCACGGGCCGCGCCCGCTGGAGGAATTGTCGCTTCCGCGCTTGATGTCGGCAATCTCCCCGGCGCGTGAATCACTGTGATCCGCTCGGTCGGCCACGCCGGCACGCGGCGGCGGTGTACGGTGTCGCCGTTGCGCACCGTTCCGCTACGTGCCGCGGGCGTACGGTGACATCGCTGCTCAGGGCCGTCGGCGCCGGGTCGAGCAACCGATGTGTCGGCCGGCGCGTTACGTTGGACGTTCAGTTGCCCGCAGCGCACGGGACGAGCCGGGCCGGGCGACGGGCGTCCGGGCGGGCGGATCATCGGGCGTGACGAGCAACCGGAGCGGTCCACCGGGCAGCACCACACCATGAGCGAGGTCGGGGAGAAACGTGCCGAGCAATGCCAGGAGCAACCGTCTGGTGATCGTCGAGTCACCGGCGAAGGCCAAGACGATCTCGGGCTACCTCGGTCCCGGGTACGTCGTCGAGGCCAGTTTCGGGCACGTCCGTGACCTGCCACGGAACGCCGCGGAGGTGCCGTCGGGCTACGAGGACAAGCCGTGGGCCCGGCTCGGTGTGGACGTGGACAACGGCTTCGCCGCCCTGTATGTCGTCTCGCCCGACCGGCGCAAGCAGATCACCAAGCTGCGGTCCCTGGTCAAGGAGGTCGACGAGGTCTTCCTCGCCACCGATGAGGACCGCGAGGGCGAGGCCATCGCCTGGCACCTGGTCGAGACGCTCAAGCCCAAGGTGCCGGTCCGGCGGATGGTCTTCCACGAGATCACCCGGCCGGCCATCCAGGCGGCCGTGGCGAACCCGCGTGAGATCGACCGCGACCTGGTGGACGCGCAGGAGGCGCGGCGGATCCTGGACCGGCTGTACGGCTACGAGGTCTCGCCGGTGCTGTGGCGCAAGGTCCGCAGCGGCCTGTCGGCTGGCCGCGTCCAGTCGGTGGCCACCCGGATCGTGGTGGAGCGTGAGCGGCAGCGGATGGCGTTCCGCACCGCTGAATATTGGGACGTGCTGGCCACCCTCGCCGTCCAGAACGCCGGCGAGGGGCCGCGGACCTTCGGGGCCACGCTGGTGGCGCTGAACGGCGACCGGATCGCCACCGGCAAGGACTTCGAGCCGACCACCGGCCGGGTGCGGCCCGGCGCCGGCGTGACGCACCTGGACGAGGCCGGGGCGCGCGGCCTGGCGGCCCGGCTGGACGGGCGGCCGTTCACGGTCACCCGCGTGGAGGAGAAGCCCTACCGGCGCCGCCCCTACGCGCCGTTCATCACCTCCACCCTCCAGCAGGAGGCGTCCCGCAAGCTGCGGATGTCCTCGCAGCAGACGATGCGGACGGCCCAGCGGCTGTACGAGAGCGGCTACATCACCTATATGCGGACCGACTCGGTCAACCTCTCCGAGACGGCCATCGCGGCGGCCCGGCGGCAGATCGCCGAGCTGTACGGCGACCGCAGCGTGCCGCCGGAGCCGCGCCGCTACACCGGCAAGGTGAAGAACGCCCAGGAGGCGCACGAGGCGATCCGGCCGGCGGGGGACAACTTTCGCACCCCGGGCGACGTGGCCAACGAGCTGTCGGCCGAGGAGTTCAAGCTCTACGAGCTGATCTGGCGGCGGACCATCGCCTCGCAGATGACCGACGCGGTCGGGTCCAGCGTCTCGGTGCGGATCCGGGCGGTCTCCGGGGCGGGCGAGGAGGCCGACTTCGCGGCCACCGGCAAGACCATCACCGACCCGGGCTTCCTGCGCGCGTACGTCGAGTCCAGCGACGACGAGAACGCCGAGGCCGAGGACGCCGAGCGGCGGCTGCCGGCGCTGACCAAGGACCAGCCGCTGACCGCGCAGGAGCTGGCCGCGCAGGGCCACCACACCCAACCGCCCTCCCGGTACACGGAGGCGTCGCTGGTCAAGGCGCTGGAGGAGCTGGGAATCGGCCGGCCCTCCACGTACGCCTCGATCATGCAGACGATCCAGGACCGCGGGTACGTGAGCAAGCGTGGGCAGGCGATGATCCCGTCGTTCCTGGCGTTCGCCGTGGTCGGCCTGCTGGAGCGGCACTACCCGCGGCTGATCGACTACAACTTCACGGCCAGCATGGAGAACGAGCTGGACGAGATCGCCGGCGGGGATCACGCGGCGGTCGACTTCCTCACCTCGTTCTACTTCGGCCAGTCGCGGCCGGGTGTCGGCGACGCCGAGATCGCGAAGTCCGGCGGCCTCAAGAAGATGGTCACCGAGAACCTGAGCGAGATCGACGCCCGCAGCGTGAACTCCATCCCGCTGTTCACCGACGACGAGGGCCGGCAGGTCGTGGTCCGGGTCGGCCGGTACGGGCCGTACCTGCAGCGGATCCCGGCGACCGGACCGGCCGCGGCGGGTGGCGCCACCGCGCCGGCCGACACGGCCGCGCCGGGCGGGGAGGCCGGGGAGCCCGGGGCGACCCCGCCGTCCGGGGAGGGCGAGGGCGACGGCGGCGCTGCCGAGGACCGGGTCACCATCCCGGAGGGGCTGGCGCCGGACGAGCTGACCCCGGAGAAGGTCGCCGAGCTGTTCCTCGGTGGTGGCGGCGAGCGGAAGCTGGGCGAGCACCCGGAGACCGGCGAGCCGATCCTGCTCAAGTCCGGCCGGTTCGGCCCGTACGTCTCGACCGGTGAGCGCAACGCCTCGCTGCTGCGCACCCAGTCGCCGGAGACGCTGACCCTGGCCGAGGCGCTGCGCCTGCTCACCCTGCCCCGGCTGGTCGGCAAGGACCCGGACGGCAACGAGATCCTGGCCGCGAACGGCCGGTACGGCCCGTACGTGAAGCGCGGCGACGACTTCCGCTCGCTGGACGGCGAGGAGAAGCTGTTCACCGTCTCGCTGGACGAGGCGCTGGCGCTGCTCGCGGCGCCAAAGACCCGGCAGCGCCGGGCGGCCGCGCCGCCGCTGCGCGAGCTGGGCCCGGATCCGGCCACCGAGAAGCCCATGGTGATCAAGGACGGGCGGTTCGGCCCGTACGTCACCGACGGCGAGTTCAACGCGTCGCTGCGCCGGGGCCAGACGCCGGAGGCGCTGACCGTCGAGCAGGCGTCCGAGATGCTGGCCGAGAAGCGGGCCAAGGGGCCGGCGCCGCGCAAGAAGGCCACCAAGAAGGCGGCCGCCAAGAAGACCACCGCGGCCGCGTCGACGGCGGCGAAGTCGGCCGGTGCGGCGAAGAAGACCACCGCCAAGAAGGCGACCGCGGCCAAGAAGACGACGGCCAAGAAGGCGACCACCGCCAAGAAGGCCGCCCCGAAGAAGGCGGCCGCCCGCCCCACCGAGTGACGCCGGCCAGGTGCCGAGCACCTGGCCGAGCGAGGCTCGTTCAGGCGCCGAGGACCCGGTCCAGGTGGGCGTTGCCGAAGACCCGGTCCGGGTCGAGCCGGTCGCGGACCGCCCGGAAGTCGTCGAAGCGCGGGTACGCCGGGCGCAGGCTCGCCGCATCCCGGTAGTGCAGCTTGCCCCAGTGCGGCCGGCCGCCCAGCTTGGCGGCGATCCGCTCGAAACCGCGGAAGTACGGCTCGTACGGCACGCCCACGTACTGGTGGATGGCCAGGTATGCCGACTCGCGCCCGTACCCGTGGGACAGCCAGATGTCGTCCGGGGCGGTGAACCGCACCTCCACCGGAAACAACACCCGGAACGGGAGGTCGTCGACGATGCGGCGCAGCGCCGCGAGCGCCTCCGGCAGGGCCGCCCGGGGCAGGCCGTACTCCATCTCCACGAAACGGACCCGGCGCGGGGTGCAGAACACCCGGTCGGACCGGCCGGTGTAGGTGCGGGCCGCCAGCGCCCGCGCGGACACGGCGCTGATGGCCGGCGCCAGCCCCGGCAGCCGCCGGCCCAGCCGGCACGCCCCGGCGAAGACCGTGTTGGCCAGAAACTCGTCGTCCAGCCAGCCGCGCATCCGGGGCAGCGGATGGTCGTCGGCGGGGACCCGGTTGTTGGTCTTGACCTGCACCCGGTCGGTGTAGGGGAACCAGTAGAACTCGGCGTGGTCGTTCCCGCCGATCAGCTCGGGCAGCCCGGCCAGCGTGTCGGCCAGCGCCGCGGGCCGCTCGTCGGCCCGTAGCACGAAGGCGTCGACGCAGCGCAGCGTCACCTCCACGAGCACGCCGAGCGCGCCGAGGCCGACGCGGGCGGCCGGGAACACGTCCGCATTGTCCGTTGCGGAGCATGTGATCAGCTCGCCGGCGCCGGTGACCAGGGTGAGCGCGTCAACGAAGGTGGACAGGCAGCCGTACCCGGCGCCCGTGCCGTGCGTGCCGGTGGCCAGCGCCCCAGCCACCGACTGGGCGTCGATGTCGCCGAGGTTGGGCAGCGCCAAGCCGTGCCGGGCGAGCAGCTCGTTGAGCTCGCGCAGGGTCAGCGCCGCCGGCACGGTGACCAGCCGCCGTTCCCGGTCGACGCGGATCCGGGCCGGCTCGGCCACCAGCTCCAGCCGGTCACCGTCGGGGCGGGCGATGGCCGTGAACGAGTGGCCGCTGCCGCCGACCTTGAGTCGCCGGCCGTCGGCCCGGGCGGCGCGTACCGCCGCCTGGACCTCGTCGGCGCCGGCCGCCCTGACCACGGCGGCGGTCGCGGTCTGGTTGCCGGCCCAGTTGGACCACGGCGCGGCGGTACCGGCCGACGCCGTGCTGGGTGACGATTCCGGCATGAGCCCTCCCGGTGTGCTGCCCGCCCGGTCTCCCGGAATCGGCGACAGTCTTGCGAGAATCACTCATATCAGTATGTCTACCTGCGGGTAAACATCGTGAACGCGACTTGCTCGTTAAGCCAGGTAACGTTTCGAACTCGCTGCGGCGCGGGTCGAGTTCCGCGCCGCGCACATATTCCGCCGAAAGGGTGTGGCGACGAGTGTCTACGTCAACCGCCACGACCGGTCCCCTACGCCGGGTTCCGGTGCAGGGCCGCAGTGTCGCCCGGGTCCAACGGATGCTCGACGCCTGCGCCGAGCTCGTCGACGAGGTGGGCTACGAGGGCCTCACCACCACCCTCCTGGCCGAGCGGGCCGGGGTGGCGATCGGCTCCGTCTACCAGTTCTTCCCGGACAAGCGGGCGATCGTCCAGGCGTTGACGCTGCGCAACCTCGAGGCGTACCTCCAGCGGCTCGCCGACCGGCTGACCGGCGAGGACCTGGCCGACTGGTGGGACGGCGTGGACGCCGGCATCGACGAGTACATCAGCATGCACCGCCAGGTGCCGGGCTTCCGCACCCTCCACTTCGGCGACATCGTCGACGTGCACCTGCTGGACGAGGACCGGGACAACAACGGGGTGATCGCCGAGCAGCTCACCCAGGTGCTCGCCGAGCGGTTCGGGATCCGTGACGTGGCCCGGCTGCGGTTCGCGCTGGAGATCGCGGTGGAGGCCGCCGACTCGCTGATCAAGCTGGCCTTCCGGCGTGCGCCCGAGGGCGACGAGCGGGTGCTGGCCGAGGCCAAGTCGCTGATCAGCGAATACCTGCACAAGGAGGTCGAGGCCGGCCAGCCGGCCGCCGCCGGCACGCCGGCGGGCGGCGCCGCCGCCTCCTGACCGAACCCTGCCGGCGGCGCACCCTCCGCCGACCGAACGCACCATCCGGGCGTACGCCGATCGCGGCGTACGCCCGTTGGCATCTCCGGTTCGTTCGGCGGAAGTATTCCCTCAGTGTATTCCCTAGGGTTATAGTCGACCGGTGAGTGTTCCGAACACCCTGCTGGGGCTCCTCGAACCGGAGCCCAGCCACGGCTACGAGCTCAAGCGCGAGTACGACTCGCTGTTCGGCCAGGAGCGTCCGCTGCCGTTCGGGCAGGCGTACTCGACCCTCGGCCGGCTGGAACGCGACGGTGAGGTGGAGGTCCGCGGCGCCGAGCCCGGCGCCGGGCCGGACCGCAAGCGGTACGCGATCACCGCCGCGGGGGTGTCCCGGCTGGAGGGCTGGCTGCACGAGCCCGAACGGCCGGAGCCGCACCTGCAGACCGTCCTGTTCACCAAGGTGACCCTGGCGTTGCTCTCCGGCCGCGCGGCCGGGCGGCTGCTGGATGCCCAGCGGGCCGCGCATCTGGCCCGGATGCGCGAGCTCACCGCCGTGCGCCGGGCCGGGCCGCTGAGCCGCACCCTGCTCGCCGACCATGCCCTGTTCCACCTGGAAGCAGACCTGCGCTGGATCGACCTGACCGTGGCGCGGCTCGACCAACTGGCGAAGGAGATCATCCGATGACCGGTCCCGTGCTCCGGGCCGAGAACGTCAGCAAGTCCTTCGGTCCCACGCCCGCGTTGCGGGGGGCCGATCTCGCGCTGGCCGCCGGGGAGGTGCTCGCGGTGATGGGGCCCAGTGGCTCCGGCAAGTCGACGCTGCTGCACTGCCTGGCCGGCATCCTGCGCCCGGACTCCGGCGAGGTGTGGTACGACGGCCATCGCCTGGACCAGCTGCCCGAATCCGCCCGCAGCCGGTTGCGGCGGGACGAGTTCGGCTTCGTCTTCCAGTTCGGACAGTTGGTGCCCGAGCTGCCGGTGCTGGACAACGTGATGCTGCCGCTGCTGCTGGCCGGTCAATCCCGCCGGTCGGCCCGGGAGTCCGCCGCCGCGCTGCTGGATCAGCTGGAGCTGTCCGGGTTGGAGGGGCGGCGTCCCGGTGAGCTGTCCGGCGGTCAGTCGCAGCGGGTGGCGGTGGCCCGGGCCCTGGTCGCCCGGCCCCGGGTGGTCTTCGCCGACGAACCGACCGGTTCGCTGGACTCGCTCACCGGAGAGCGGGTGCTGGAGCTGCTCGTGGACTCCGCCCGGGAGCACGGGGCCAGCGTCGTGCTGATCACCCACGACGCGCGGGTCGCGTCGTACGCCGACCGCGAGGTCGTGGTGCGGGACGGCCGGGTCACCGCCCTGGAGCCGGCATGAGCGCGCGGATCCCCGGCCGGGGCGCCGGCGGGCCGCGACTGGTCCGGCTCGCCGTGCGGCTCACCGCCGGCGGCGGCCGGGAGCAGTGGACCCGGCTCGCGGTGACCGCCTTCGGGGTTGCCCTCGGAGTGGGGTTGCTGCTGCTCACGGCCGTGGCGTTCCCGGCCATCCGCGCCCAGGAGGCGCGCGAGGCGTGGACCGACACCGCGACGGTCAACAGCCGGCCCGACCGGGACCCTCCGGCCGCCGACCCGCTGCTCTGGCGGGACCGTTGGGACTCCTGGTCGGGCCGGGACATCCAGCGGGTCGACGTCGCGCCGACCGGAGCGGGGTCCCCGCTGCCGCCCGGGCTCGACCGGATTCCCGGGCCCGGGGAGCTGGCCGTCTCACCGGCCCTGCGGGACCTGCTCGGGACCGTACCGGCCGACCAGCTGGCCGACCGGTATCCCGGCCGGATCACCGGCACGGTGCGCGACGCCGCGCTGGTCTCTCCCGACGAGCTGGTGGTGTTCGTCGGCTACGAGCCCGGCCAACTGCGCGGGCAGCCGGGCGTTGACGAGGTTCGCAGCATCGAGACCCAGCCGCGCAGCGTCGCGCTGACCCGGTTCGGCCGGGTCCTGCTCGGCATCGGCGCGGCCGCCCTGCTGGTGCCCATCGTGGTGCTGATCGGCACGGCCACCCGGCTCGCGGCGGCCCGTCGGGAGCAGCGGCTGGCCGCGATGCGGCTGGTCGGGGCCACCCCCTGGCAGGTTCGACTCATCGCCGCGGTCGAGGCCGTGCTCGGCGCCACCGCCGGCACGGTGCTGGGGTTCGGGTTGTTCGCCCTGCTGCGGCCGGCCGCGGCGCACGTCGACCTGACCGGCCGGCCGTTCTTCGTCACCGATCTCCGGCTGTCCTGGCCGATCACCCTCCTGGTGGGCCTCGGCGTACCGGTGCTCGCGGTCGGCTCGGCCCTGGTGTCGCTGCGCCGGTTGCAGGTTTCGCCGCTCGGGGTGGCCCGCCGGGCGACCCGGAGCCGCCCCGGTTGGCGCCGGCTCCTCCCGCTGGCGCTCGGCCTCGCCGGCTTCCTCGGCACGCTGCCGGCGGTGAGCAACGCGGATGGCAGCTGGCTGCCGATCCTGATGGCCGCCCTGATCACCGTGCTGATCGTCGGGATCATCGTGGCCGGACCGTGGCTGACCCGCGGGGTGGGGCTGCTGCTGGTCCGGGCCTCCCGGTCGGCGCCGAACCTGCTGGCCGGGCATCGCCTGGTGGAGAACCCGAACACCGGGTTCCGGTCGATCAGCGGCCTGGTGCTGGCCGTCTTCCTGGTCACGCTGGCCGGCGCGGCAGTTGCCAGCACCAGTGTGCCGGTCGCGGACCCGGGGCAGGTGCTGGTGCCGGCCGGCGCCGTCGAGCAGGTGTACGCCGGGCGGGACGGGCGCCCGGTGCCCGCCGACCAGGCCGACGCGCTGGTTCGCCGGTTGCGCGGGATGCCCGGCGTGACCGGGGTGCTCGACCTGCGGCTGCCGGACAAGACCCCGGGCGGCCAGGACGCCGGCCTGACCACGGTGGTGCGCTGCGCGGATCTGGTCGCCACCGGGATGGGCCGGTGCGCCGGCGCGGAACGGGTGGTCGGGCTGGATGCCCGGCTGCTGGACAACGGCTTCCTGGAGGGGCTCGGGCAGCCCGGCGGTGCCACCGACCCGGACCGGCTCCCGCTGGCCGGGCTGCTGGTCACCACGACGGGTCAACGCGCCGTCACGGAGCGGGTCCGGACGGCAATCGAGGCCGGCGCGCAGGGCGCCGACCTGCCTTCCAGCGCCGACGAGCTGAAGGGCCGAAGCAACAAGCAGGCCGCGATGACCGGCCGGGTCAGCGACGCGGTCCTGCTGGTGGTGCTGCTGATCGCCGGGTTCAGCCTGGCGGTCTCGGTGGCCGGTGGTCTGGTCGAGCGGAAGCGCCCGTTCGCCCTGCTCCGGCTGGCCGGGATGCGCCCCAGCGAGCTGCGCCGGGTGCTCCTGGCCGAGACCGCCGGCCCGCTGCTCTGCACCGCCCTGGCCAGCGTCCTGCTCGGCCTGGCCGTGGCCTGGTACGCGGTCCGGGTGGCCCACGCCCCCTGGCGGCCGCCGGCCGGCGCGTACTGGCTGGTGCTCGGCGGTGGCCTGGCGGTGGCCCTGGGTATCGCGGTGGCGGCCACGCTGCCGATGCTGGCCCGGCTCACCTCGCTGGAGACGGCCCGGTTCGAGTGACGGGTGCGCGGCGAGGGTCAGAGGAACGCCTGGCCCTCGCCGCGGTAGGTGGGCACCGTTTCCAGCACCCGGTCGCCGGCCACCAGGTGCAGCTCCTCGACGTGCTCGGCCAGCTCGCCTGCCTTGGCGTGCCGGAACCAGACCCGGTCGCCGACGGCCAGCTCGTCCGCGGCCGGCCCGGCCAGCGGGGTCTGCACCTCGCCGGCGCCCTCCGTGGGCAGCAGCCGCAGGCCGGCCGGCAGCCACGGCGTCGGCTGCCGGCTCGGCTCGGCCGGCCCGGAGGCGATCCAGCCGCCGCCCAGCACGGTCACGAGCCCGGGGCCGGGCCGCCGGACCACCGGCAGCGCGAAGAAGGCCGCCGGCCGCGGCTGCCAGGCGCGGTAGCCGTCGAACAGGGTCGGTCCGTACAGGCCGGAGCCGGCCGTGATCTCGCTGACCGCCGGGTCGGCGCCGGTCAGGGCCACGCTGCCGGTGCCGCCGCCGTTGACGAATTCGAGGTCGGCGTGCTGGCGTACTGCGGCCACCGCCGCCGCACGGCGGGCGGTGAGCTCCGGGTACGACCGCCGCTGCATCGCGCGGATCAGGACCGCCCGCCCGGCCCGGCCGGGCGGCGCGTCGCCGAGGCCGGCGATCTGCGCCTCGTACGACATGAGCCCGACCAGCCGGAAGCCGGGCCGGTCCGCGATCAGCGCGGCAAGGTCGCCGGCCGCCGCGGCGCTGTGCAGCGGGGACCGGCGGACGCCCAGGTGCAGCCGGCCGCCCGGACCGCCGCCCAGCGGCCGCCAGGAGGCGTCCAGGTCGAGGCAGAGGCGCAGCTCCGGCCGCTGGTGCGGCGGCACGACCGCGTCGACCAGGTCGAGCTGCTCCGGGCTGTCCACCATCAGCGTCACGGTCGCCGCGGTCTCGTCGTCGGCGGCCAGTTCGGCCAGCGCCGCCCGGTCGGCGGTCGGGTAGCCGACAACGGCGTCGTCGGTGCAGCCGGTACGGACCAGCCAGATCGCCTCGGTGAGCGTGTACGCCAACACGCCGCGCCAGCCCGGCTGGCTCAGCACCCGGGTCAGCAGCGAACGGCACCGGACGGACTTGCTCGCCACCCGCAGGGTCTTGCCGCCGGCCCGATCCACCAGGTCGGCCGCGTTGGTGTCGAACGCCACCCGGTCCACCACGGCCAGCGGGGGATCGAGGGCGGCGGTGGCCGCGTCCAGCCGCTCGCGCCGGGCGGCGGTCCGGTCCGCGCGTCCGGACGGGACGGCAGGTCGAGGTCTCACCACCGCACGTTAACCAATCGCACAGACAATGCGAAACTCCCTCATTTATGGGCCGGCCGCCCGGCCCGCCTCGCCGCCCCCTACGCTGGCAGGTCAGGGGAATGTCGGGGCCGGGCCGTACGCCGGCGGGGTTAGAGTGACAGGTCGGGGGAGCCCAGCGCTGGGCTGGCAGGTGGAGGTACGGCCATCGAGACGCACAACGGCACAGCCGACGGGGACGACTCCCTGGCCGGCCCCTCCGTACCGCCACAGGCCGCGGTGGAGCGCTCCGGCCTGGCCGCTTTGCGGTCGGTGCTGCGCCGCCGGGCGTTCCGCCGGCTCTGGATCGTGCTGGGCGTCGCCTCCCTCGGTGACTGGCTCGGCCTGCTCGCCACCTCGGTCTTCGCCGCCGCCCAGGTTCAGGGCAGCGCGGCCAAGGGCGCGGCCTTCGGCTCGGTGATCGCCGTCCGGTTGCTGCCGGCGCTGGTGCTCGGCCCGGTGGCCGGGGTGCTGGCCGACCGCTTCGACCGGCGCTACACGATGGTCATCTGCGACCTGCTGCGGTTCGTGCTGTTCGCCTCCATCCCGCTGGTGGCCCTCTCCGGGCTGTCCGGCGCCGTGGTGGTGGGCTGGGCCGCCATCGCCACCTTCCTGATCGAGGGCGTCACGCTGATCTGGATCCCGGCCAAGGAGGCCGCGGTCCCCAACCTGATCCCGAAGTCCCGGCTGGAGACGGCCAACCAGCTCACGCTGATCACCACGTACGGGCTCACCCCGGTGCTGGCCGCGGTCGGCCTGTCCGCGCTGGACGCCAGCGTGCGGGCGGTGGGCAGCGATCTGCCCGACTGGGCCCAACCCGCACAGCTCGCGCTCTACTTCAACTCGCTGTCCCGGTTGGCCACCGCGATCGTGGTGTTCTTCGGGATCAAGGAGATCAGCGCCACCGGCCGGGGCGGCGCCCGCGGGCCGGCCGAGGAGAGCGTGCTGCGCCAGTTCCTCGACGGCTGGCGGTTCATCGGCCGCAGTCCCCTGGTCCGCGGCCTGGTGCTCGGCATCTTCGGCGCGTTCGCCGGCGGCGGCATCGTGATCGGCACGGCCCGCTTCTTCACCGCCTCGCTGAGCGCCGGTGACGCTGCCTTCTACCTGCTCTTCGGCGCGATCTTCGTGGGTCTGGCGGTTGGCATCGGGCTCGGTCCCACGGTGGTGCGGGACATGTCCCGTCGGCGCTGGTTCGGGGTGAGCATCGTGCTGGCCAGCGCCTCGGTGCTGTTCCTGGCCGCGGCCATCCACCTGTCGATGGCCATGCTCGGGGCGATCCTGGTGGGCGCCGGCGCCGGGATGGCGTTCCTGGCCGGCATAACCCTGCTGGGCAGCGAGATCGCCGACGACGTTCGGGGCCGCGTCTTCGCGGTGGTGCAGACCGGCACCCGGCTCGTGCTGATGGTCGCCATCTCGCTGAGCAGCCTGATCGTGGGCGTCGGCGGATCCCGCCGGCTCAACATCGCCGACCTGGGCATCTCGGTCTCCTCGACCCGGTTGCTGCTGCTGGTGGCCGGCCTGGCCGGGATCTTCGCGGGCGTCAGCGCGTTCCGCCAGATGGACGACAAGCCGGGCGTGCCGGTCCTCGCCGACCTGTGGGGATCCATCCGCGGCCGCCCGCTGGCCGCCGCCGAGCCGTTCACCTCGACCGGCTTCTTCCTGGTCTTCGAGGGCGGCGAGGGCGCCGGGAAGTCCACCCAGGCCGAGGCGCTGGCCGCCCGGCTGCGCGAGCAGGGCCGCGAGGTGCTGCTCACCCGCGAGCCGGGGGCCACCGACGTCGGGCAGCGGATCCGCAGCCTGGTGCTCGACCAACCGGGCGGTCCGGACCTGTCGCCCCGGGCCGAGGCCCTGCTCTACGCGGCCGACCGGGCGCAGCACGTGGCCACCGTGGTGCGGCCGGCCCTCAGCCGGGGCGCCGTCGTGATCAGCGACCGGTACGTCGACTCGTCGCTGGCCTACCAGGGCGCCGGTCGGGTGTTGCCCAGCGACGAGGTCTCCTGGCTCTCCTCCTGGGCCACCGGGGGGCTCAAGCCCGACCTGGTCGTGGTGCTGGACGTCGAACCGGCGGTCGGCCAGGCGCGGATCACGGCCCGCGGCGGCGACGCCGACCGGCTGGAGGCCGAGTCCAACGACTTCCACGAACGGGTCCGGCTGGCGTTCCTCGACCTCGCGGCGGCCGACCCGCGGCGCTACCTCGTCCTGGACGCTTCCCGCCCCGCTGAGGAGGTCACCGCGGCCGTGGCCGCCCGGGTCACCGAGATGCTCGCCGGGCCGGACGCGGCCGAGCATCCGGATCCGGCCCGCCCGCCGGACACCTCGGTGGAGCCGAAGTTATCCGACGCCGAGCTGCGCGAGTTCGCCCGGACCGACGCCGGTTCGCCGCCGGCCGCCGCCCGGACCGACGCCGGTTTCCCGCCGGCCGCCGTCCGGACCGACGCCGGCTTGCCGCCCGCCGACGATCATCCGGACCCGGCGCAGGCGTCCGTGACGCCGCCCCGGCAGGCGCCGCCGGCGGACGCCGATCGGGAGCTGGGGACCCGGCGCTGATGCCGGACGTCTTCGCCGATCTCGTCGGGCAGGACGAGGCCGTCACGACGTTGCGCCAGGCGGCCGCCGCGGCGGCCCTGCTGCTCGACCGGGTCGACGCGTCGGAGCAGGTCGAGCAGCCGCCCGGGGCGACCGCCGCCATGACGCACGCGTGGATCTTCACCGGCCCCCCGGGTTCGGGGCGTTCGGTGGCGGCCCGGGCGTTCGCCGCGGCCCTCCAGTGCCGCACCGGGACGGGCTGCGGAGCCTGCGCCGGCTGCCACACCACGCTCTCCGGCACCCACGCCGACGTCCGGTTCGTGGTGCCCGAGGGCCTGTCCATCTCGGTCACCGAGATCCGCACGCTGGTGCTCCGGGCCGCCAGCACCCCGGCCGGGGGCCGGTGGCAGGCGGTGGTGATCGAAGACGCCGACCGGCTCACCGAGGCGGCCGGCAACGCCCTGCTCAAGGCCATTGAGGAACCACCGCCGCGCACGGTCTTCCTGCTCTGCACCCCGTCGACTCACCCGGACGACATCTCGGTCACCATCCGCTCCCGCTGCCGGGTGGTGCCGCTGCGCCAGCCGCCCGCCGCGGCGGTGGCGGCCGTGCTGACCGCCCGGGACGGGGTGCCGGCCGAACTGGCCGGCTGGGCGGCCGCGGCGGCGCAGGGGCACGTGGGCCGGGCCCGCCGGCTGGCCCGGGACGCCGAGGCGCGCAAGCGGCGGGACGCCGTACTTGCCGTACCGCGCCGGCTGACCGGGGTGGGCGCCTGCTTCGACGCGGCCTCCGCGCTGATCGAGGCGGCCGAGGCCGAGGCCGTGGCCTCGGTGGCCGACCTGGACGCCGGGGAGCGCACCGCCCTGGAGACCGCGCTCGGCGCCGGCGGCACCGGCCGGGGCGCGGCCGGCGCGTTCCGGGGCGCCGCCGGCCAGCTCAAGGAGCTGGAGAAGCGGCAGCGGTCGCGGGCCACCCGGGCCCAGCGGGACGCGCTGGACCGGGCCCTGGTCGACCTGGCCGGGTTCTATCGGGACGCCCTGACGGTCGCCATGGGCGCGCCGGTGCCGGCCGTGCACACCGACGTGGCCGAGCTCGCCCGCACGGCCGGGCAGAGATGGACGCCCGAGGCGACCCTGCGCCGGCTGGAGGCCGTACTGGCCTGCCGGTCGGCCATCGAGGCCAACGTCAAGCCGCGGATCGCCGTCGAGTCGATGATGCTCGCCCTCTGGCGCGGCTGACTTATCCACAGGCCTCGCCGCGTTATCCACAGGCTGGCCGGTACGGGCTTTCGCGGGTCGGGCATCGACCGGTACGGTTCCCTCGGCGTAACGCGACGGGCATGGCACGGTCCGTGAACGGTGCCGGTGCCCGGGCGGGAGGAGGACCCGGCCGATGGGGCGCGAGATCGACGAGGCCTGGATCGAGGAGGCGGTGCAGCGATACCGCCGCATCGAGACACTACGGGCCGAGTTCGACCGGGCGGTGCGGAAACTTCAGGTCACCGTCCGCTCGCCGGACGGTCTCGTCGAGGTGGCCGTGGCCGGTGACGGCACCATCACCGACGTACGGCTGCTGGCCGGTCTGCACGGGCGGGCCGCGGCCGACGTGGCCCGGTCCGTCCAGGCGGCGGTGACCGCTGCCGCCGACGCGGCCCGCTGGGCGAGGGACAAGCTGCACGCCGAGACATTCGGGGCGTACCGGCCACTGGCGGAGGCCTGAGATGGACAGTCTGCACACCGTTTCCCGCCGGCTGGCCGAGGAGGCCGACCGGCTGGCCGAGGCCGCCGCCGAGCTCCGGTCCGGGGCGGGCATCCCGCCCGCCGCCCTGGCCGGCGGCGTGCCGGGCCGGCTCGGCACGCTCGGTCGCGACCTGCAGGCGCACTGGGCCGCCGCGGTCGACGCGCGGGCCCGGGAGGCCGCCGCCGCGGCCGAGGAGCTGACCGGGACGGCCGCCGCGGTCCGCAAGGCCGCGAGCGGGTACGCCGACACCGATCACGCGGCACGGCAGCGCCACGCCGGGGAGTGGTGATGGACGCCCTCGATCGGCTCGCCGGCCCGGCCACCGAGCTGCTCGGTCGGGTCGACGACCTGCTGACCGGTTCCGGAGCGCCGCCCGAGCACCGGATCTGGCCGCTGGTCCGGCGCACCGGGACGCTGCCCGGCGCCGCGCTGGCCGCGGTGGCCGCGCTTCGTCCCGGGCCGCCGGGCGAGGCGGCCGACGTCGTGCGCCGGCCGGTCCGCGCGTACGAGTCGGCCGCGGCGGCGCTGACCGGCCCGGTCGACTGGACGGGCCCGGCCGCGGAGGCGTTCGCCGTCCGCCGGTCGGCGCTGGCGGCCCGGGTGTCCGGCGGCGCCGACTCGTTGGCCGGGCGGCTGCACCAGACCGCCGACTTCGCGGCCGCGCTCGCCCACTGGGCCGCCCGGGCGCGGGACCGGCTCGCCCGGACCCTGGCCGAGGTGCTCGGCTCGGCCGAGGCCGTCACCGTGGTGACCGGTGGATTCAGCGACCCCGGGGGCGCGGCCGCGCGGGCCGGTGCCGAGATCGGTGCCCGGATTCTGGCGGCGGTGGTCGAGGTCCAGTCCGACGGCGACGAGTTGCTGCGGCGATACGACGCGGTGCCGGCCGAGTCGCCGCCGTTCGCGCCGGACGCCGCCACGGCGTACCGGTGGGACAGCACCACCCGGGTGCGGCGCTGAGCCGCCCACGAGAGCGGGCCGTGGACGGATGCCCGTGGACGGACCGGGCGGTGGACGGACCGGGCCGTGGATTGACCGGGCCGTGGACGGAGCGGGCGGGTCGGCTGGCCGGATGGATCCGGTGGGCCGGCGGGACGACCGACCGGCACCGGGCAAGCCGACGGCGTCGCGCTCTGGAACGCCGTACCCCTCGGCTGTTCCGGCTGCGACGCCGTGGCTTCCCTGCACCCCCCGCAGGTTCTGTGCCTCACTCAACGCCCGCACTGACGGTTTGTCGCCGGGTAAAAGGAGCTTTCATCCGGACGGTTGACCGACTCCGCCCGGCCGGCCGGCTGCGGCGGGACACCGACGGTCGGCCGGGGTTGGCCGGGTGGCCGACGGCCCCTGTCGCGGACGTATGGTGGGCCGATGGGAATGCTGTGCGCGGTCAGCTTCAACCGGTACGGGCGCCTGTACTACCTCGATCCGGGTGAGCTGCGACCGGCCGTGGGCGACCGGGTGCTGGTGCCCACCGACGACGGTCCCGAGGTCGCCGAGTGCGTGTGGGCGGCGCAGTGGGTCAGCGAGGACACCAGCGGCTTCCCGCGGCTGGCCGGGCTGGCCGGCGACGACGACCTGCGGCGGGACGAGCTGCTGCGGCGGCGCAAGGCGGAGGCCAAGGTGGCCGCCAAGCGGCTGATCCGGGAGCACGACCTGCCCATGAAGGTGGTGGCGGTCGACCACGTGGTCGAGCCTGCCGGCACCGGCGGCCGGACCACGATCTACTTCACCGCCCCGCACCGGGTCGACTTCCGGTCCCTGGTGCGCGACCTCGGCGCCACCCTGCGCTGCCGGGTGGAGCTGCGCCAGCTGTCGGCCCGGGACTCCGCCCGGGTGCAGGGCGGCATCGGGCCGTGCGGCCGCGACCTGTGCTGCGCCACCTTCCTCACCGACTTCGAGCCGGTGACCATCCGGATGGCCAAGGACCAGGACCTGCCGCTCAACCCGCTGCGCATCTCCGGGGCCTGCGGCCGGCTGATGTGCTGCCTCAAGTACGAGCACCCGCTCTACCAGCAGTTCCAGGCGTCCGCGCCGGCCGTCGGGGCCCGGGTGAGCACGCCGGAGGGCGACGGCCGGGTGGTCGGGCACGACGTGCCGCGGGACGCCGTCACGGTCCGGCTGGACAACGGTGGAGCGCGCTGCTCGTGCAGCCGCGCCGACGTCTGCGGCCCGCGCAAGGCGCACGACGCCTACTATCCGGGCTGAGCGACGGCCGCCGATCTCACCGCTCAGCGCAGCGTGATCGGGGGCTCCGCGAGGCGTACCGGAATCGGCGCCTGCGGGGAGATCCAGGCGGCGTGCGGCGGTCCCTCCGGCTCCGCCCGCCAGCGGTGGCCGACCCGGTCGACGGCCAGCGGATAGACGGTGAGCGAGCCGTCGGCGGCGATGTGCAGCCGCAGGAAGCCCTTGGAATCCTCGATGCCCTGCGCCGCGAACAGCTCGTTGAGGTTGACCCCGAAGGCGCCGGCCACCAGCAGGTAGGTGGCCACCAGCTCGCTGGCCAGGAAGCCGACCACCGGCCCGTACAGCACGGCCGCGGCGGCCGCCGGCAGCGGCCACTCCCACCGATAGAACGGCAGGTGCAGCCAGGCCCAGGTGCCGGCCGCGGCCAGCGCCACGTGCGCCAGCCCGTGCGTGACGCCGAGGATCCAGTGCCGGGCGTGCCGCTTGCCGCCCACGCTGGGCGGCTTGGCGAAGAACGCCGCGCCGAGCAGCGTGACCAGCAGCATGCCCAGCAGCGGGACGCTGAACAGCCGCTGCTCGGTGCTGCCCGCGCCCTGCACGGCGGTGCCGGCCATCGCCAGCATGAGCAGGGTGTGCAGGGTGCCGAGCAGGGTCCCGAAGCCCGGGTTGCGCAACGGGAGCCGGCCGAAGATGCCCCAGGCGTACCGGCGGGACCGGGCCGCGTCCGGGAACCGCGCGGCCAGCTCGTACGTCCGGCTCGGGCTGGACTTGCGGGACCTGGTGTCCGGCGGCGGCACCTCGATCCGGGGCGGCAGGTGGTGCGTCGGGTAGAGGTAGGCGCCGCCACCACCGCAGGTGATGAGCTGCCGGTCCGGGCGTGCGTACCGGGCATAGTGGTGCAGGTCGCCGGAGAGCATGAGCGGCACCCGGGCCCCGGTCGGCTCGATCATCTTGCGCAGGAAATAGTCGATCGAGTCGTACGCTTCCGGGTGGTCGACCGCCTTCACCCAGGACGGCTCCGGGGTGGCGAGGATGACCTTGGAGTCCGGCCCGAGGTGCCGGGACACCTGCTCGAAGTACGTGAGCTGCGGATCGTCCAGGTAGGACCCGGTCTGCCCGTCCAGGGCCAGCAGCCACCAGTCGCCCGGCAGCTCGATGGCGAAGTAGGACCGGGTCTGCGGTGTGCACCAGCCACCGATGTTGTCGTCCCGGGACCGCACGAACAGCCGCAGGAACGCGGTCAACCCGTCGTACCAGTCATGGTTGCCGGGGATCGCGAACAGCTGCGGCATCTCCGCGCCCGGCGCCGGTTGCGGCAGCGCCGACTCGTACGGTCCCTTGCAGCGGTCCTCGTACGCCGCCGCGCTCGCCGTCGGATAGACCTGGTCGCCGCCCATGATCAGGGCCCGCCCGCGCGGCAGCGGTCCGCCGTCCACCCCCGCGACCGCAAGCTCCGGCCGGGAGAGCAGATAGGCGATCGTGTACGTCGCGTCGAAGCCGTCCCCGAGGTCGGCCACGTAGTCGAACCAGAACCCGCCGTCGGGGGCGGTCTGCCGGTGGATCCGGTGCGGCAGCGAACCCTGGAGCTCCCGCTTGTCCAGGTACGCCCCGAACAGCAACGCCAGCAGCGTACGCAGGCCGGTGATCACCAGCAGCAGGGGCGCGAGCCAGGGCACCCGGGCCCGGCGGGTGTAGCCCAGCTCCTGCGGGTCCAGGCTCTTCGGCCGGCGCGGCGGCGTGGGATCCGAGCAGCGTTCCCAGTCCGGAGCGGCCGTTTCCGGCTCTCGGCCGGCCGTCGTGGGCTGACCCGGGATACGGCCCGCCCCCGTCGGGGCGGTGAGCCGGTCCGCGCTGTCGCGGGCCTGATCATCGGTCACCGCCGCGAGCCTAGTCGTACCGTTACGGACCCACTGTCCGTTCCCCGACCACTTGGCAACCCGCCTCGGCGCCACCGGCGCTGCTGATCATGGGCTCCGCCGTCTGGCCGAACGGGTCGCTGCAGCAAAGCCCGAGATCACCGTCGCGATCGGCGGTGGAACCCCTCAGGGCGGCCGGCGGGGGATGCCGTACACTTGACCGCTGTTGCCGCCTTAGCTCAGTCGGCTAGAGCGACGCACTCGTAATGCGTAGGTCGACGGTTCGATTCCGTCAGGCGGCTCGGCACGGAAGCCCAGGTCATCGGCCTGGGCTTTGCCGTTTTCCAAGGTCAACAACACCGCCGCCAGCCGGGCCAGTCCGCACATGCCTCGCATCACTACGCCGCGACAGCCGCGTCCAGCCGGTCGGCGACAGTGCCCAGCGTCGTTGCGCTGCTACCGTCACGAAGTCATGAGCCAGAGCGGATCCCAGGCAGCGGCCTTCTTTCGTGAGGTCGCTCGTAACCAGGTCGTCTGGTTCGTCCGCGATGACGAAGGCAGCCCCGCACCCATCACCTCCAACGGCAAGCGGGCCGCTCCGTACTGGTCAACACTCGCTCGTGCCCAGCGGGCGGCCGAGATATGGGGGCGTGGTCTGCGGGTCGAGTCGATGTCGTTGGAGCAGTGGCAGAACAGGGAACTGCCGGACCTGGCCCGTGACGGCTTCCTTCTCGGCATCAACTGGACTGGAGCGCGGCTGGTTGGTTGGGAATTCACCGTCGGCGAAGTCCGTAACCGACTCGCCGTCGCGTTGGTGAGTCGCCCAGCGGAGACGAGGGGTCGGCAGGAGCCCACCTTCCGGCACTGACCGGCCCGCAACCGTTTCGCAAGAGGTCCGCGGACGGCGGGGAGCGGTGAGAGATGCCCGGCCGCTTTGCTGTCGCACGCGCCGGCATGTTCGCCGGGGGCACGGTTGGTGATACGAGAGCAGCTTCGTCTGTTGCGGCAGGGTCGGTACGTGCGTCAAGCCCGTCTTGACGTGGCGGAGCGCGTAGGAGGCCCCTATGGTGTTGCCGTGGATGATCGCAACGTCGAGGCTCACGAGCACTCGGATCAGCATGAGATGTTTCGGTCTTTGCCCTTTCCCTTCAGCGGGGGCCAGTTTCCCGGCAACCTCGGCGCAGTCGTCCAACGGACTGTGCTGGATGGTGTAGAGCCAGCGCGGGAAGTCATCCATGCCGACGATAACTCCTGGCTTGTCGGTGACGGAGTGAACGATCCGAATCAGCCCGGCGCTGTGGTCGCGACCTGCATGAAGCACGTCATCGAGCGGAACTCGTCGGTAACTCAACTTGCGAGCCTTCCGATTGGCCAGGTGGCCTATCGGGAGAATCCCGGCCAACCATGGTTGACCGAGCCCCACACCTGGCCCGAGGAGTAACGGGGTCGCCGGCGAGCGGAATCGTTGAAGGAGGCCATCGATGCCGGCGGTTAGCCCGGTAGAGCTGATCCGATTCGCGGACGAGGAGAACAGCGTGCTCGTCCGTGTGCTCGGCCGATTCTCACCAGGAGTCCTGACCTTTCACGATCATCTCCGGGCAGAGATCGTCGTGAACAGCGGATTCGCTTGCGGACGGCTGGACGCGCCGCTGTCTCGTGAAGATCTTGACGACTGGGAGCGGGCGTTGGGCGCGCTGCACGCGGGGGAGAGCGTCCGCTGGATGGACGATGGCCGCAACCCGGAGATCCAGGTCGAGCGGACCGACGACTCTGACTACCTTGAGGTCACCGTGATCGACCCCGTGATGTCGATGACCTCGGTTCGAGTCGCTGTGCGTCTGCCCGATGGCTGGCTCACCGCTCACCGCGACCGGCTGTACCTGGTCCGGCAAACCTGGCCAAGTGAGGTCATCAAGACGTCGTACGGCGCGCTGACCTGGCGTAGCAGCGGAAGCTAGCCGTGCAGCCAGTTGTGATCTTCTTCTAATCCCGAGGCTGCTGTGGGTCGATCAAGGCGGCGAGCAGGTCCTTCTCATGTCGGACGACCAGTTCTCGGTCTGCCTCGGCCCAAGAGATCGCCAACTCGGCGTGGCGTCGTCGCTCAGGAGCGTGTCGGCGGTTGCGCAGGTTCGCTTGCTCCGCCTCGGCGAGCTCAGTCTGCCTGCGCACGATGGCCCGGATCAGCGACTCGGACTGGATGTCGGCGTATCCGTCGCGTAGCTCACGAAGATGGCGGGCCTGGTCCGCTATCGGTACGTGACCCTGCGTCTGAATGCACCAGGTCCAGGCCATGTAGCCGAGATCATCGAGTGGATCGCCCGGGCGGCATGAGTCCCAGTCGATGAAGGCGACCGGGAGGCCATCCTGGAAGATCGTGTTGAAGGGACCCGGATCACCGTGGATGACGCACTCCTGGCCCTCGGCCAGTGCATGGCCGGCGGTGGCGTCGTGCAGGGCGCGGAGCATCTTCCCGCCCTGGGCGTAGGCTCCGAGCGCCCGCTGGCTGGGGTGGTCAGTGGTTTCGCCCGGAACGAACGTGAGAACGTCCCGACCCTCTTCGTCGACGCCCAGGCGCCGCGGCGCGTATGGGTAGCCGACGGCTTGCAAATGGGAGAGCACGCGAACGCTGAACGCGTTGTCCCCGCTGCTTCGGCGGTGCACGGCTCCGTCGACCCGCACGACCTCACGAGCGAGGTGCCCACCCGTCAGCGGAACCTCGGTCATGAGAAACCCTAACGCCCCTTTCGCTGCAACGACGCCCTGGCAGTCCGCATCCAGTACGCAAAAGGCGGCAAGGGAACGCTCAACTTGAATGGAAAGCATGCTTGACACATCTGATGGCGACCGGCCACGCTGTCCTCATGACAAGCAACCTTGACACGAAGGGGCAGAGTCGCGGGGACCGGGCCCGCGCCCGCGCCTACTTCCGCGATTTCGCCCCAGCCATGGCCGCCTACGTTGTCGCCATCGTCGCCATCGTCACCTGGGGTGGCCTCGATGGCGAAAACCCGTGGCGATTCGTTTGGGCGTTGGTACCCGTCGTGCCCGTCCTGGGTGTGGTGCGTGCCGTGGTGCGCAGCCTGCGCCACGCCGATGAGTACGCGAGGCTGGTCCAGCTGCGCGGACTCGCGGTCGGCTTCGCTGTCGCCATGGTCGCCTGCGTGGTCCTGGGCATGCTGACGGCCGCGGGTCTCAGCGTGCCGGCCGGTCCTTGGTTGGCTTTTGGCGCTGGGATGGCCTCCTGGGCGGCGGCCACTGCCATCGCCTCCCGGTGAGCGCGCCGGACACTGACCATGAAGAATCGCATCCGACAGCTGCGCACCGACCGGGGATGGACCCAGGCTGCTCTGGCAGACCTGTTGGACGTCTCTCGGCAGACCGTCAATGCCTTGGAGACCGGCCGATACGATCCCAGCCTGCCGCTAGCCTTCCGCCTGGCGCGTGTACTCGGCCAGCCCCTCGAAGCGATCTTCTACGACGAACATCATGCCACCCCGCCAGCACTCTGACCCTGACGGGAGGGAATCCCCGAGCCGGTCCCGAGCGGCGTTGTGCGGTGAGTGCGAAGATCGCCGATATGACGCCGGTCAAGAACCCGTGGTGGCAGACCGCCAAGACCCCGAAGCAGGGCTTCATCATGGGCGGGATCTGGCTCCTCCTCGGCCTGGCGTGGGTGGTCGTGGCCGTCGGAGAGCCCACGCCGTGGCATTGGGTCCTTGCGGCACTGTGGACGGTCGGTAGTGCGAGCCAGCTGATGTCGGCCGTGGCGTTGCAGCGACGGCGGCGCTCAGCTCCTGAGGCTCCGGGACGGTAGGCCAGAGCCTTCGCGCGGTTCGGGCCAACAGGCCGGAGCCGTCCTACGGCTCGATCGCAGTGGCCGTACCGGCGGAAGCCGGCGCGACCGGCGGCCAGCCGGTGCCGAACCGGATGGGCCGCGGCATCGTCCGGCGGCGCGCGCTCCACCGAAGATATTGAGAACTGGTTACTGTCGGATTGCTGTCTCAGTCAGCCGTCCGAACAGGGATACGCTCCGCCCCCAAGATCAAAGCCTAGGGGGGACCACCTTGAAGAAGCGGCTGATCAGCCTCGTCTCCGCTCTTGTCATCGGGTTCGGCGCAACGCTAGCCGCCGCCGCGCCGGCCGAGGCCGCCAATCCGGCGGTCATGCTGACGATCGTGTACTACGACTCGCCGGGCAAGGACACCGGTTCGAACGCCAGCCTCAACGCCGAGTACTTCGGGCTGAAGAACACCCGCAGCTACGCGCTCAACCTGAAGAACTTCACCGTACGGGACAAGGCCGGGGCCACCTACCGGTTCTCCGGCGACTTCGTGCTGCGCCCGGGGGCGAGCGTGTACGTCCACACGGGCAAGGGCACCAACACAAGCGTGCACCGCTACTGGGGCCGAGGCTGGTACGTCTGGAACAACACGGGTGACACCGCATACCTGCGCAGCAACTACGGCACCCTGCTCGACTCCTGCTCGTGGGGTCGGGGCAGCTACAAGTACTGCTGATCCCCGTCGCGCCGTCGTGCCCGGTCGCGGCCCCCCGCCTCGATCGGCATCGGCGCTACCGACCGGCCAGCCACGCCAGGATGTCGGGAACGAGCTCGGCGACGGCCCGTTCCGCATCGAGCCGCAGGCAGGCATCCTCGGTCCACGGTTCGAACGACTCCCGCCGGGCCCGCACGTCCGCCCAGGACGGCTCCCGTACGTGGACCAGGTCGCGGACCCGCCCTTCGAGCCGCCGACGGTGCTCGGTCTCGTCGGCCAGGGTCAGCAGCACGAACCCGAGCCGTACGCCTGCCCGCTCCGCAGCGACGCGCCAGGTGTTTCGGGCCGGCTCGCTGTCGTTGACCGCGTCCACCACGACCGTCCGGTCGAGGTCGAGGTTCAGTTCCGCCATGGCCCGTGCGGCCTCGTAGGCGCCCACTCCGGTCTCCCAGGACCGGGGCAGCCCCGCGCCGAGCAACGCCTCCTCGATCGGGTCGATGGACAGGTGGACGCCGTCGAGCCGGGCGGCCAACTCGGCCGCCACCGCCGACTTTCCGGTGCCGGGCAGGCCGGAGACAACGATGAGCATGGACCCACCCTGCCAGCCGCCGGTGACAAAAGATCAGCCGGTCGGTCCGCCGCGGCGGCGTCTGTGCTCGATGTCCTGCTGGACATCGGGGTCCCAGAGCGAGGCGTCCCAGTCGGTCGGTTCCGGTTCCATCGACATCTGTGTCCCGGAGACCTGCGGTCGGGGCCGCTGCGGCTGCGCCTGCTCGGGTCGATCCCGATCACCCAGCGCGGGCATACCGGCAGCGCCGTACCGGCCGACAGGATCGGTCTGCGGCCCGGCGGCCACGCCGGGGAGGACGGTGATCGCTGGGACCGGCGCCGCCTGCCAGCGCCGGAGCTTGCGATCGGCGATGAGCACGCCGGCGATCAGCAGGATGGCGCCGACCGCCCGCGCCAGGTGCAGGGCCACCGGGATCTTCAAGGGCAGGAGGTACGCCAGGAACAGGACGAGGCCTCCGCTGGAGAGTGCCCAGTTGCGGACGATCGAGAACCGTGTCTCGACCAAGCGATTCGTCGCGCGGGCCAAGGCGGCGAAGGCCAGGAAGAGCGCCGCGGGCGCCACGGCCGCCAGCACCAGCACGGTCCGGCCGCTCGGCGCGGCCAGCAGGTGGGCATCGATCGCTGCTCGGATCAGCGAGAGCCCCGCAGCGAGCGCGGCGACCGCGACCAGCACCCATGCCGCAACGCGCCAGCCCAGCGGTAGTGCCGCGACCCGAGCGCCAGCACCTGAGCACACGTGTCCCTGCCCAGGACGATCAAGAATGGCACCACACTTAGGACAGGTCATTCCCGCCATCCCCCATGCTGATCCCGCGATCAGTGCAGGGTATTCGATCAGGGACGGCCGGGCCGTCCCCTCGGGATGCCAGCCGGTGATGCTGAGCCATCAGGTCCGTCAAGCCGTACGGAGGCATGATGCCGTCGAAGGATGAGCGGGGCGAGTTCTCCCCGCAACCCCGGCCCGCTGAGCGACCACCCCACGCTCTTCCCTGGGAGAGCGGGCGGGCGTTCCGGCTGTGGCGCTACGGCGTCGGGCATTCCCAGTTGCTGCTCCGGAGTTCCGGATACGGCGCGCGAGGAACCCTGAGCATCTTGTTCGAGGCAGTCGAGCTCATGAAGCTCCGGAGGAGCTACGAGGATCTCGTTCTTCGCCTCGCCGCCGACGGCGAGAAACACTGGTTCGAGGGGATGGAGTCGTTGCCGATTCCCCAACTCTGGCTGGTCCTGGAGAGCCCGGACCGGTCGGACTGGTGGCCTGTTCACGAGTCACCGTTCGAACGCTCGACGATGCGGAGACCGATTCTTGGTTTGCTGGCCGCGTCCTGTTCTCGGTCGTCCGAGGGACTGGCCCGGCCGGGCCGACGATCACGAGTTGAGCGGCCCCGACGGCTGGCTCCGCGGGACGGCCGATCCCGTTGATCGGGGCGCGTACCGTAACGGCATGTCGATCTCGGACCCGGAGCTGGCGGTCTCGGCCGCGGGGGGGCCGGCGCCGCCGTCGTGCTGGCGAGGTACGGCACGTCGCTGACCCGCCTCGACAAGGGCGGGGGCGACTTTGCCACGGCCGCGGACATCGAGGCGGAGCAGGGGATCCTCGATGTGCTGCGGGCGGCGAGACCGGCGGACGGCATCGTCGGTGAGGAGAGCGGCCGCAGCGGGCCGGGCGGTAACGGCCGGGAGTGGCTGGTCGATCCGCTGTGCGGGACGCTGAACTACGCCGTCCGGAACATGCTGGTGGCGGTGAACGTCGCCCTGCGGGTGGGCGCGGAGACCACGACGGCTGCCGTGGCCGACCCGTTCAGCGGAGAGGTGTTCTGGACCGACGGCGCCGGTGCATACCTGCGCCGGGACGGCCGGGACGAACCCATCACCCCGAGCCCCGACTCCCGGCTGATCGACGTCAACCTCGACCCGCCGTTTCCCAACGACCCGGACTTCCGGGCGGTCCGGCTGCTCGCCGACCCCGGCTTCGCCGAGCGGTTCCGGCCCCGGGTCGTCTCCACCACCCTGGCCGTGGCCTGGGTGGCCGCCGGCCGGCGGGCGGCCTACGTGACCGACGGCCACCTGCGGGACAGCGTCCATTTCGCCGCCGGCATCGCGCTGTGCCGGGCCGCGGGGTGCGTGGTCACCGGCATCCGTGGCGAGCCGCTGCATACCGGCGCCGGTGGTCTGGTGGTCGCCGCCGATCGGGAAACCCACGCCGCGCTGCTGGAACTCATCCGGCACCAGCGCCCGGCGGAGGGTTGACCGGCGCCGCCCAGGACGGCCGGTTGATCAGGCAGAAGGGGTGCCCCGCCGGGTCGGCGTAGACGTGGTCCGCCCCCGACAGCTCGGTGGCGCCGAGCGCGAGCACGGCCGTGGCGGCCTCGTCCAGGTCGTCCACCATGACGTCGAAGTGGATCTGCTGCGGCGCGGCCGGGTCCGGCCACCGCGGCGGCCGATGGCCCGGCGCGAGCTGGAATCCGAGGCCGGAGGTGGTGTCGTCCTTGGACACCACGAAGAAGTCGGCGCTGCGGTACGTGACCGGCAACCCGAGCAGCGCCGCGTAGAACTCCGCCAGGACCCCGGGGTCGGGGCAGTCGACGATGGTGTGGTGCAGCCGACCAATCATGCGAACCGCGCTCCCTGAACCGGGTCGATGTCGCCCGAAGCATAGGCGGCCGGTGGGACATCCAGCCTCGTCAGCCGTCGGTGCCCAGGCGGGCGTGCAGGTGCATGTCGTGCCAGCCATCCGCGTGGAGGCCCTGGCCGCGCCGGGTGCCCTCGACCGGGAAGCCGCACCGCAGCGCCACCCGGCAGGACGCCGGATTCGCGGTCGAGTGCGACAGCTCCAGCCGGTGCAAGCCCAGCTCCCCGAAACACCAGGCGGCCGCGGCGGTCAGCGCCCGCGGCGCGGTCCGGTGGCCGCGAGCGGCCGGCAGCACCCAGTACGACACGGCGGCGCAGCCTTCCGCCAGGTCGATCCGGCGCAGGCCGACCTGGCCGACCACCGCGTCCCCGGCCAAGACGGCCCAGCTGGCGTCGGTCTCGGCGGCCCACCGCCGCGACCAGGCCGCGATCCAGGCCTCCGCCTCAGGCCCGATCATCGTGCGACAGTGCCATCGCTGAATGGCCGGATCGGCGTACGCGGTCAGCACGGCGTCGCGGTCCGGTGGCCGCCAGGGCCGCAGCAGCAGGCCGTCGGCCGCCAGGACGGGCTGCTCGCGACTCGCGAGCGCGCCGGGTGGCACGGCCGGTGTGGTGAGCGACGGCATCGGGCGAACTCAGTCCGGCCGGCCGCGCGAGATGCGTACGGACCAGCGCTGTTCCAGGGTGGCCGGCCGCACGGTCACCGTGATCTCGCCCTTCGGCGCCGATTCGTCGGTGAACCCCTGGTCGGTGCCGTCGCAGCTCACCGTGAGGCTGGCGCCGTAGGTGGCCCGTACCTCGATCTCGTCGCCGCCCCGGCAGGCCACCTCGACGTCCAGCGGCCCCCGGCTGCGCTCGTCGCCGATTCGTCCGGTCCAGCCGCCCGTGCGGTCGGCGGCCTCGACGGCCGTCCCCCCGGCATTGCCGCCGCCGAGCCGGGGAAGCGCCAGGCCGGCGGCGCCGGTCGGCGCCTCCGCCGCGGCGGGGGACGGTGCCCCGGACCGGTCCGGCGGTGGGCGGCGGACCCCGCACCCGGCCGGCAGGCTCGACAGCACGAGCAGGGCCGCGATCGGCGCGACCGCCCGGACCCGCGAACGCCACCGCACATGATCCTCCCGGGTACTGGTCGCTCGGTCGCGGAAGCATACGGCCCGAGCCGCTCCCGTCGGGACCGCCGGCGGGGTCAACCGCGGCGCAGGATCGCGTTGGTGATCCGCGAGGCGCCGAGGTCGGTCACGTTGACCAGCTCCCAGCCGAACTGGCCGAGGAACTGCGCGCAGGACAGCACCTCCGGCAGCGCTGTCGAGGGTGGACCGGAGGAGACCACGGAGAGGTACCGGTGTGGATAGGTTCGCAGGTCGGCGGTGCCGTCGATGATCGACGTGGCGCTGACCGTGAAGGACCGGGCGATCTGTTCCGGACTCGCGGCGGGCATGCCGGCCACGATAGTTCCGGCGGGCGCGCCGCTGCTGTCCCGCCGAGGGCCCCGCAGCGCCGTGGCCGGTGGCCGTCGGGGTCGGGGCCGCCGGGTCGAGGCGTCTGGTCGCGGCCGTCAGGTGGAGGCCGTCAGGTGGAGGCCGTCAGGCTGGTCAGGAAGTCGCCCAGGCCCTGGGCGATCGCCATCAGCACGCCGCCGATGCCCCGGACCGTCTGTGCCGCGCCGTCCGGGCGGAACGCCACGAAGAAGATCACGAATCCCAGGAAGAGCCACGAGAAGATCTTCTTGACGGTAATCGGCATGGCTCCCTCCATCCCTGCTGCCCATCGGCCGGCCCGGCGGACGGCGCGGCGTACCCGAAGACGGTGTCGGCTAAACGGGCGAGTCGGCGCGAAAGCGGAAGAAATCGGGGAAGCTACCGGTGGGTCGGCGAGCGGAGCGGTGGGTTTGTCCGACCCCGAGACGGGTACCGCTGTCCGCATCCGGACCGCACCGCCGCCCCCGCCGCAGCCCCAGGAGGCGCCATGGAGAGCCGACTCAAGGTGCTGGGTCACCCGGTGCATCCCATGCTCGTGATGTTTCCGGTGGCGCTTTTCGTCACCGGCGTCCTGTTCGACCTGGCCGACGCGCTCGGCGGCTCGGCCGTGCTCGGCGAGGTGGCGTACTGGAACATCGTGGTCGGCCTGGTGGTGGGCATCCTCGCCGCCGCGGCCGGCCTATTCGACCTGCTGGCCATCCCGGCCGGCACCCGGGCCAAGCGGGTGGGCATCATGCACGCGCTGGTCAACACGGGCGTGCTGCTGCTCTTCGCCGGGGTCTGGGCGGTCCGGATGTCGGCGGCGGCCGGGCACTCGGCCGGCGGCGGACTGCTCGCCATCGAGCTCGTGGCGCTGGCCGGGGCGGCCGTCGGGGCCTGGTTCGGCGGCGAGCTGGTCGACCGGCTCGGCGTGGGGGTGGATCCGGACGCCGGTCTGAACGCGCCCAGCTCGCTGCGCCCCACCGGGCCGCCGAACAGCAAGCTCGGGCAGATGGGGGACGCGCGATGACCGCACCGCGCCGGGGCGAGCGGTGGGATCCGCTCGCCGAGCTGCAGGCGCTGCGTGCCGAACTCGGCCGGCTGGTCGGTACGGCCCTGGTCGGCTCCGGCGGCGGTACGCCGGACATCGAGCTGGCCGAGACGGAGGACGGCTGGACGGTGCTGGCCCGGTTGCCCGGGGTGGCCCCCGACGAGGTGGCGGTGGAGCTCGACGACCGGGACCTGTGCATCCGGGCCCGCTCGGAGGAGGAGGTCAACGCCGATCTCGGGATGCCCGGCAGCGGCTCCCGCACCCGGTCTTTCGAGCACCGCATGACGCTGCCCAGCCGGGTCGACGCCGACCGGATCGACGCGGTGATGGACCACGGCCTGCTCACCGTGCACCTGCCCCGGTCCGGCCGGAGCGCCCGGCGCACCATCACGATCGGGCGTACCGGATATGGCCCGGGCGCGTCGGTCGGGCTCGGCGCGGGGCGCACGGGCGGTGCTGGGAGCACGGATCGCGCCGGGAGCACCGCCGGCGGTGGCCCGTCGGCCGGCCCGATCGACCCGGCCGCCGACCGCGAGCTGCACCACCCGGACGTCGACACCACGCTGCAACGGCCCAGCTGAGGAATGAGCAGACCCGACGGACCGCCGCCGGCGTCCGGTGAGCTCGTGCCCGGCGTCCGGCGGATCGCCGTGCTCCGGGCGAACGCGCTCGGCGACTTCATCTTCGTGCTGCCCGCCCTGGAGGCGCTGCGGGCCGCGTACCCGGAGGCGGAGATCGTGCTGCTCGGCGCGCCCTGGCACGCGGAGCTGTTCGACGGACGGCGGCCGGGCCCGGTGGACCGGGTGCTGGTGGTGCCGCCCGGGCCGGGCATCCGGGCCGCGGGCCCGGACGAGCCGGCCGCGTCGCCGGAGGACTTCCTGGCCGCCGCCCGCCGCGAGCGGTTCGACCTGGCCGTGCAGCTGCACGGCGGGGGCGCCAACTCCAACCCGCTGATCAGCGGCCTGGGCGCGCGGGTGACCGTGGGGCTGCGGGCCGAGGACGCCCCCCCGCTGGACCGCTGGCTGCGGTACGTCATCTACCAGCCGGAAACGGTGCGGTACCTGGAGGTGGTCGGGCTGGTCGGCGCCGCCCCGGTGACCTGGACGCCGCGGCTCGTCGTGACCGACCACGACCGGGCGGAGGCCGAGCGGGTGACCGGCCGGGCCGGCCGGCCCCGGGTCGCGCTGCATCCGGGCGCCACCGACGCGCGCCGGCGGTGGCCGCCGGAACGCTTCGCGGCCGTCGCGGACCGGCTGGTCACCGACGGGTACGACGTGTTCGTCACCGGCTCGGCCGGCGAGCGGGAGCTGACCTCCCGGGTGGTGGCGGCGGCCCGGGAACCGGTGCGGGACCTCGCCGGCGAGCTGTCCCTGGGCGGGCTGGTGGGGTTCCTCGCCGGCTGCGCGGCGCTGGTGGCCAACGACACCGGCCCGGTCCACGTGGCTGGTGCCGTGGGCACGCCGACGGTGGGCGTCTTCTGGGTCGGCAACGTGATCAACTGCGCAACGCCGCTGCGGGCCCGGCACCGGCCGATCATCTCGTGGACGCTGCGCTGCCCGGTCTGCGGCGCGGACTGCAGTCGGGACATCTACCCGGACCGGCCCGGGGACGGCTGCGCGCACCGCGAGTCGTTCGTCACGGACGTACCGGTGTCCGAGGTGCTGGCCGCGCTGGCGGACCTGACGGCCGGCGGCTGATCCAGGGCGTTAAGAAGGGGCCCTTCCTATACAAGAAGCGATAACAAGGGGCCCTTCCTTCAGCTCTCCTCGAGGACGACCTGCCAGGCTTCCACGTCGCGGTCGGTGACCGTGGTCGGCGTCTCCAGGTGGTAGGCGCCGCTCGGCACCACGCCGGCCCCGCCGTACCGCTCCAGCACGGCGAGCTGGGCGGCCACGTCCTCGCCCTGGTGCCGCTCGCCCACCCGGGACCAGAAGTCGAAGCCGCCGGCCGACACCAGCTTGGCCCGGTCGTACAGCACGCAGCCGCCGATCCAGGAGACCTTGTACGCCCGCCACTCGCCCGGGGCCAGCCCCAGCCGTTCGGTCACGTGCAGCAGGTTCGCGGCCGGGTGGATGCTGGCCCGGTTCCACTCGGGCGTGCCCGGCCGGATCCGCTCCGGTGCCGGCGGCCCGACCCATTCCTCGTAGTACGCGTGCGTCTCCGGGCGCACGTCGGCCGCGTAGGACAAGCCGTGCACGGCGTTGCCCACGAAGCCACAGCCGAGCCGGCGCAGCGCGGTGAGCATCCGGTCGACCGCCCCCGGCTCCAGCCACACGTCGTCGTCCACGCTGAGCACGTACCGGGCCCGGGATCGGGACAGCAGGTAGGCGCGGTGCTCGGCCAGGCCTCGCCGGGGCAACCGGCGGGTCAGCAGCACCGGATGCCCGCGGTGCCGCAGGGCCCGGACCATCGTGGCGGCCGCCGGCTCGGCCCAGCCGGGACCGGCGTCGGACTGGTCGCTGACCACCACCCCGAAGCCGGCCGGGCCCGGCTGGGCCGCCAGCCCGGACAGCGTGACGGCCAGTTCGGCCGGCCGGTTCCGGGTCGGGATCAGCACATCCAGCTCGCGCTCCGCGCGGAACCCCTCCGGGTCACCCGGATCCAGCGGCCGCGTCACCGCCGTTCACCGGAAAGGAAGGGCCCCTTCTTATCGCTTTTTGTAGAGGAAGGGTCCCTTCCTAACGCGTGCGCCCGGATCCGGTCGATGATGGCCGAGGTGGACCGGTCCGGCACGTACCCGAGGGTCCGCACCTCGCCGCCCAGCTCGCGGACCAGCGGCGCCTCCGGGACCAGCTCGGGCGGGTAGTCGCCGCCCTTGACGTACACGTCCGGGCGGACCACCTCGATGAGGGCTCCCGGCGAGTCCTCCTCGAAGACCACCACGTGATCCACGCAGCCCAGGGCGGTCAGCACCGCGGCCCGGTCCTCGATCGGGTTCACCGGGCGGTCCGAGCCCTTGAGCCGGCGCACGCTGTCGTCCGAGTTGACCGCGACGATCAGCACGTCGCCGAGCGCCCGGGCCTGTTGCAGGTAGCCGACGTGGCCCCGGTGCAGCACGTCGAAGCAGCCGTTGGTGAAGACAATGGTGCGGCCGGCGGTGCGGTGCGCGTCGACCAGCGCGGCGAGGCCGGCCGGGTCGACCAGGCCCGGCAGCGGGCCACCACCGCCGGCGTCGGCCGCGCCGAGCGCCGCCAGCAGATCCGCCCGTACGCAGACACAGGTCCCGGTGTCGGAGACCGTGATCGTGGCCGCGAGCTGGGCGAGCTGGGCCGCGGTGTGCAGCGGCGCGTCCGCGGCCAGGGCCAGGGTCATGGCCGCCAGGTACGCGTCGCCGGCGCCCACGGTGTGGCTCGGCGGCACCGGGGTGGCGTGGCTGCGCCGGTGCTGGCCATCGGCGCCACCGACCACCGCGCCATCCACGTCCAGGGTGACGGCCACGACGTCCGCGCCGGTCCGCGCGCGCAGCTCGGGCAGCCGGGCCCGGGCCAGCTCGGCCCGGTCGGTGCCCAGCTCCGGGCCGGCCACCACGATGTCATGGCCGGCCGCCCCGATCTCGTCGCCGGTCAGCTCGATCTCCACGGTCGGGACGGGCGCCGCGGAGCCGGCCGCGCGCCCGGCCGGCGGCCCGTCGAGCAGCCGGGTGGCCTCGGCCAGGCTGGGCGTCACCACCGTGGGGGCGAGCCCGCGCCACTGCGTCAGGTCGTGCGCGTCCAGCGCCACGGTGGCGAACATCTCGCGGTGCCGCACCAACCATGCGCGTACCGGCTCCGGCAGCGCGCCGAGCCCGTAGTCGCAGATCACCAGGGTGGGGTCGCCGTCGGTGCGGGACCGCAGCTCGGTCGCCGTCCGGGCGAGCGCGCCGAGCAGTTCCCCGATCACCTCGTCGGTGAGCCGGACGTCCGCGTCGCCCTCGTCCTCGCGTACCAGGATCTGGTTGCCGGCCAGCAGCCGGCGCTTCACCGGCGTGGGGCGACCGGGCTGGGAGACCGTCCGGTCCCAGACCGCGGCCCGGTCCAGGCAGTCGTGCAGCTCGTCGGCCGCCACGTCGCTGCCGATCGGCGCCACCAGCGCGGGTCGGCCGCCGAGGGCGGCCAGGTTGACCGCCGTGTTGGCGGCGCCGCCGGCCGCCACGAGCCGGTGCCGCAGGGTGAGTACGGGGGCGGGCGCCTCCCGGCACAGCCGGTCGGAGTCGGCGAAGCGCCACTCGTCCAGCATGGCGTCGCCGACGACCAGCACGCCACGGCCGATCCACCCGTTGACCACGGCCGCCATCCGCTGCTGTTCGGCTGCTGTCGGCATACGGATACGGATCCCCGGGCAAAGGGCGGTCAAACGCCGGTCGGCCGGGGCGATCCGCAGCGCGCACGGGCCCACCCGGCCCCGGGGCCGGTGGCGTCGGCCACCCCGCCCGGACGGGGCGTTTGGCGGGTACGGGGCTGGAAAGGATGCAAAGCGGAGCGTGCCGGAAACGCCGTTCCGCAACCAAGGTCCCGGCGTCGCGCCGGGTGACCCTCGGAAGGAGTTCACCATGGCAGCATCGCTGCAGGGTAAGCGGGTCGCGTTCCTCGCCACCGACGGGGTGGAAGAGGTCGAGTACACCCAACCCCGGGAGGCGGTGGAGAACGCGGGTGCCACCGCCGAGCTGATCTCCCTCCAGCCCGGCTCGATCCAGGCGTTCAACCACCTCGACAAGGGCAAGACGTACGACGTGGACGGCACCGCGGCCGACGCGGACCCGGGCCGGTACGACGCGCTCGTGCTGCCCGGCGGGGTGGCGAACCCCGACGCGCTGCGGAGCGACCCAAACGCGGTGCGCTTCGTGCGGGCGTTCTTCGACGCCGGCAAGCCGGTCGGGGTGATCTGCCACGGGCCGTGGACGCTCATCGACGCCGGTGTGGTGGAGGGGCGGACCCTCACCTCCTGGCCCAGCCTGCGCACGGACCTGGCCAACGCCGGGGCGACCTGGGTGGACGAGGAGGTCCACACGGACAACGGGCTGGTCAGCAGCCGCAAGCCGGACGACCTGCCGGCGTTCTGCGCCAAGATCGTCGAGGAGTTCGCCGAGGGCAAGCACTGACCCAGAGGTATGGCACCTTCACGTGGCGTCAATGAGCTGCCGGGCATCACGCGGTCCGGCTCAGCCCCGCGGTGGCCCAGGCCGCCTCCTCAGCCTCCTTGCGGGCCCGGCCGGTCCGCCCGTCGTAGCGGATCAGACCCGGCAGGGCGGCGGCCAGCGCGACCGTGCCGACCACGCAGAGCACGCCACCGGAGACGATCGAGCCCGAGATGCCGGTCCACCGGGCCGTGAGTCCCGAGCGGAGCTGCCCGAGCAGCGGCCCGGTCGAGTACGACAGCATCTCGATCCCGGCCAGCCGACCCCGGAGATGATCGGGGATGGTCTGGTTCCAGATGACTCCTCGAAAAATGCCCGACACCTCGTCGGCCGCGCCGGCCAGGGCCAGTAGCGGCAGGGCCAGCCACAGCGCGTGGGCCAGCCCGAAGCCCAGGATGGCCGCCCCCCAGGCGCCGGCCGCCAGCACCACCATGAGGCCGTGCCGGTTGACGTGCCGGACCCAGCCCGAGGTCAGCGCGGCCACCATGGCGCCGGCGGCCGGGGTGGCATAGAGCAGGCCGAGGACCGCGGGGCCGCCCAGCCGTTCGGCCAGGAACGGGTAGAGCGCCTGCGGCATCCCGAAGAACATGGCGTTGATGTCCACCAGGTACGTGCCGAGCAGTTCCGGGCGGCTGCCCGCGTACCGCAGGCCGGTGACCACCGAGCGCAGCGACGGCCGGTCGGCGGCGGTGGGCGGCGGCACCGCGCGGACCACCATCAGCAGCGTGAGCGACACCGCGAAGGTGGCGAGGTCCAGCGCGTACACCCAGCCGAGGTCCACGCTCGCGATCAGGACGCCGGCCAGCGCCGGCCCGGCCAGCGAGACCACGTTCATCCGCATCGAGTTCAGCGCGCCGGCCGCGGGGATCTCGTCCGGGGTGACCACCCGGGGCGTGATGGCCTCCAGGGCCGGCCGCTGCACCCCGTCGAGCGCCGCCGTCAGGCCCGCCACCAGATAGAGCAACCACAGGTGCGGGCGATCGGTCATGGCGTTGACCAGCAGGGTTCCGCAGAGCAGCGTGAAGCCGATCTCGCCGCCCAGCACCAGCCGGCGGCGGTCCAGATAGTCGGCCAGGGCGCCGCCCACGAACGCCATGAACAGCAGCGGCACCAGCTCGCACACCCCGAGCAGGCCGACCAGCAGCGGATCCTTGGTCAGCGCATAGACCTGGTAGGGGATCGTGACGTACGTGACGAAGGACCCCAGCCCGGACACGCCGGTGGCCGTGAAGAGCAGCCGGAAGTCCCGCGACGTACGCAGCGGGGTGAGGTCCATCGCCAGCCGGCGGAGGAGGCTGTTCAGCGGCACGACCGGATGCTGACGGACGGCCCGCCGGGCTGTCGAGCGGATATCGGGCAGGCATGTTTCCGGCCGCCCCGGGGAGACCGGACCATGACCACGGCTCCCAGCGACCGCCCTGCCCTGCCGCACCGCCAGATCCTGCTGCTGATGAGCGGCCTGCTGACCGGAATGCTGCTGGCCGCGCTGGACCAGACCATCGTCGGCACGGCGCTGCCCACCATCGTGGGCCAGCTCGGCGGCATCAACCACTACTCCTGGGTGGTCACCGCGTACCTGTTGGCCTCCACGGCCTCGACGCCGCTGTACGGCAAGATGGCCGACCTGTACGGGCGCCGCCCGGTGTTCCTGTTCTCGATCGGGGCCTTCCTGGTCGGCTCGCTGCTGGCCGGGGCGTCGCAGAACATGACCCAGCTGATCGTCACCCGGGGCCTGCAGGGGCTCGGCGCGGGTGGCCTGATGACCCTCGCCTTCACCATCATCTCGGACGTGGTGCCGCCCCGGGAACGCGGCCGCTATCAGGGCCTGTTCGGCGCCGTCTTCGGGCTGGCGTCGGTGGCCGGGCCGCTGGTGGGCGGCTACTTCGCCGAACACGACTGGCGGTGGATCTTCTATCTGAACGTGCCGCTCGCCATCGTGGCCCTGGTGGTGTGCTACCGGGTGCTGCGGCTGGTGCCCTTCCAGCGGCGCCGGCACGCGATCGACTGGTTGGGCGCCGCGCTGCTGGTGGCCGGGGTGAGCAGCCTGCTGCTGGCGCTCAGTTGGGGCGGCAGCCAGTACCCGTGGGGCTCTGGTCTGATCATCGGGTTGTTCGTGGCCGGCGCGGTGCTGGCCGTGCTGTTCCTGGCCCAGGAGCGCCGGGCCAGCGAACCGATCCTGCCGCTCGGGCTGTTCCGGCGGCCCACCTTCGCGCTGGCGAACGCGGCCGGCTTCGTCCTCGGCCTGGTGATGTTCGGCTCGATCATCTTCATCCCGCTCTACCTGCAGATCGTCAAGGGCGCCTCACCGACCCGCAGCGGCCTGCTGATGCTGCCCATGATGGCCGGCATCATCGTCACCTCGGTGCTCTCCGGCCGGGCGATGAGCCGGCTGGGGCGGTACAAGTGGTTCCCGGTGGCCGGCTCGGCCACCCTGGTGGCCGGGATGCTGCTGTTCACCCGGCTCCAGGTGGGCACGCCGCTGTGGGCCGCCTTCGGCTACATGGTGGTGATCGGCGTCGGCCTGGGGCTGTGCATGCAGTCGCTCATTTTGGCCGTGCAGAACGCCGTCGAGGTGCGCGACCTCGGCGCCGGCACGTCGGCCGCGACGTTCTTCCGCTCGCTGGGCGGCTCGTTCGGGGTCGCCATCCTGGGTACCGTCCTGTCCAACGGGCTCACCAGCCACCTCGCCCAGCGGCTTCCCGGCGCCATCGCCCAGTTGCCGCCCGCCGAGCGGGCCCAGGTGGCCGCGGCCGGCGGTGCCAGCATCTCGATCAACGAGCCGTCCCGGATCCTGGCGCTGCCCGGTCCGGTCCGGGCGGCCATCCAGGCCGCATTCGTCGACTCGCTGCATCCGGTCTTTCTGACGGCGGGGCTGATCGCCGTGGTGGCGGTGGTCGTGACGCTGGCGCTGCCCAACCGCGAGCTGCGCGGCGCCGGCCCGCGGGGCGCCACCGGCGGCGTCGGGCCGGCCGGCGGTCCCGCCCCGGCCGCCGGCGGCAAGCCGTTGGACCGGCAGTCCAAGGACGAGGCCGCCACCGAGATGGAGGCCCAGTCCCAGACCATGATCTGACCGGGTCACTTCGTGACGAGGCGACCGGTCTGCTCGAAGGCGGCCAGATCGGCCAGGGTCTCGGTGACCGAGGGGGAGAGCGGCTCGGGGAAGTCGGCCGGCCGGCAGAACCGGGCGTCGGTGGTCTCCTCGGTCGGCACCGCGAGGTCCCCGCCCCACGCGTCGACCCGGAACGCCACCGTGAAGACCTGGTACGTGTGCCCGTACATGTTGGTGTGCGTGCGGTCCGGGCCGGTGTACATGGCGAACGGGGTGACCGCGGTGGCCCGCAGGCCGGTCTCCTCGCGCACCTCCCGGATGGCGCAGTCGGAGATCGACTCGCCGAGTTCCATGGCGCCGGCCGGCATGGCCCAGTGCCCGTTGTCGGAGCGCTCGATCAGCAGCACCCGTCCGGCGTCGTCCCGGACCACGGCGCGGGCGCCCACGAACAGCAGCGTCCGGTCGCCGGCCAGGGCGCGCAGTTGACCGACGTACGACTCGGCCCAGGTGAGGTATGCCATGCCCACACCCTAGAAGCGATCATCGTCCCCGGCCGGGCGGCGGCCGGAAATGCCCAACCCCGGGCGGCGGCAGAATCGAGCCGACCACGGGTTTCGCCCTGTGAGCCACGCCACTACGTTGTGAGCCATGCGCAGCACGATGATGGACACCCCGTTGCTGATCTCCCGGATCCTCGACCACGGCAGCACCGTGCACGGCCGGTCCGAGGTGGTGACCTGGACCGGCGGCGAGCCGCGGCGGGCGTCGTACGCCGAGATCGGCGCGACCGCGGCCCGGCTGGCGCACGCGCTGCGCGACGACCTCGGGGTGACCGGCGACCAGCGGGTGGCCACCTTCATGTGGAACAACAACGAGCACCTGGTCGCGTACTTCGCGGTGCCCAGCATGGGCGCGGTGCTGCACACCCTCAACATCCGGCTCTTCCCCGACCAGGTGGCCTGGATCGCCAACCACGCGCAGGACCGGGTGGTGCTGGTCGACTCGACGCTCATCCCGCTGCTCGCGAAGGTGCTGCCCGAACTGCGCACCGTGCAGCACGTGGTGGTGGTCGGCGGCGGGGACCCGGCCCCGCTGCTGGCCGCCGGGGACGGCCGGATCGCCGTACACGCCTGGGACGACCTGCTGCGCGACAAGCCGGACCGGTACGACTGGCCCGAGCTGGACGAGCGGGATGCCGCGGCGCTCTGCTACACCTCCGGCACCACCGGCGACCCGAAGGGGGTCGCCTACTCGCACCGCAGCATCTATCTGCACTCCCTGCAGGTGTGCATGCCGGAGAGCTTCGGGCTCGGCCCCACCACCCGCGAGCTGGCCATCGTGCCGATGTTCCACGCGATGAGCTGGGGCATCCCGTACGCCGCGCTCATCTCCGGCGCGTCGCTGATCATGCCGGACCGGTTCCTCCAGGGCGGCCCGATCGCCGAAATGATCGCGGCCGAGCGGCCGACGCTGGCCGGTGCCGTGCCGACCATCTGGACGGACCTGCTGGCCCACCTGGACGCGCATCCCACCGACACCTCCTCGCTGCGCGAGGTGATCGTGGGCGGCTCGGCCTGCCCGCCGGCGCTCATGCACGCCTTCGCCGAGCGGCATCACATCGACGTCGTACACGCCTGGGGGATGACCGAGATGTCCCCGCTGGGCTCGGTGGCCCGGCCGCCCGCCGGGGCAACCGGCGACGCGGCCTGGCCGTACCGGTACAGCCAGGGCCGGGTGCCGGCCGGGGTGCAGGCCCGGATCGTCGGTCCGGGCGGCGAGCCGCTGCCCGCGGACGGTGCGGCCGTGGGCGAGCTGGAGGTCCGCGGTCCGTGGGTGACCAGCCGGTACGTCGGGGACGACGCGCCCGATCCGGACAAGTTCCACGACGGCTGGCTGCGGACCGGGGACGTCGGCATGCTCTCCGCCGACGGCTACCTCACGCTGACCGACCGGGCCAAGGACGTGATCAAGTCCGGCGGGGAGTGGATCTCCTCGGTGGATCTGGAGAACGCCCTGATGGCCCACCCGGCGGTGCTGGAGGCGTGCGTGGTGGGCGTCCCGGACGACCGCTGGGACGAGCGGCCGCTGGCCACCGTGGTGCTCCGGGAGGGCAGCACGGCCACCGCCGGGGAGCTGAAGGAGTTCCTGGGCACCAAGGTGGCGCGCTGGCAGGTGCCCGAGCGGTGGTCGTTCATCGAGGCGGTCCCGAAGACCTCGGTCGGCAAGTTCGACAAGAAGCGGGTGCGCTCCCGGTACGCCGACGGCGACCTAACGGTCGAGCAGCTGGGCTGACCCGGTCGCGCAGAGGAGGTACAGTTTTCTGTACGTCTTCCGTGGGGGTGGGCAATGCGCACGGTCAACTTCACTCAGCTCCGGCAGAACCTCGCCGCCGAGCTGGACAGCGTTGTCGACGATGCCGAGGAGGTCGTGGTGACCCGGTCGGGCCACGAGCCCGTCGTCATCGTGCCGCTGGCGGAGTACGAGGCCATGAAGGAGACCGAATACCTCCTGCGCAGCCCCGGCAACGCGGCCGCGCTCCGGCGATCCATCGCCGAGCTGGACCGCGGCGAGAGTGCGGAACGGGACCTGGTCGATCCGGCGGATGCCCGGGATGTCGCGTGAGGTTGGTGTTCACGCCGACAGCATGGGAGCAGTACCTCAGCCATACCGACCGCAAGCTGGTCAAGCGGATCAACGAGCTGATTGCGGACGTCATGCGGAACGGATACGAGGGCATCGGCAAGCCCGAGCCGCTCCGAGGGGAATTGGCCGGTTTCTGGTCCCGACGCATCGACCGGGAGCACCGCCTGGTCTACCGAATCAGCAAGGACGATGTGGAGATCGTGGCCTGCCGGTACCACTACGGCACCAGGTAGCGGTCGGTCAGTCCATCTCGCCGGAGCGGCGCAGCTCGGTGAAGACCGCGTCGAGCAGGTCGGTCAGCGACAGCCAGCTGTTCGCCAGCAGGTCGGCCAGCAGCAGCGGGGCGTGGGTGGCCGACTGCTGTGCTGTCAGCGCCGGCATCGCCTCCGGGTCCGGCTGCACGCCGAGCGCCCTGGTGAGCAGCGCCGCGAGCACGTGGGGGTCGGTCTCGGGCCACCAGCCGGCCGCCCACCGGGCGCACCGGCCCAGCACCGTGCGCAGGTCGTCGGCGTCCAGCCCGTCCGGGTGGGTCTGCTCGAGCAACAGCCGTACGGTGTCGCCGAGCACCCGGCCGGGCTGCGTCGGGTCCAGGCCCGCGAGCCGGTCCGCCGCCGCCCGCAGCGCCGGCTCGTCCTCCGCGCGCGCCGCGGCCACCGCGTCGGTCACGGCCTCGGCGAGGGTACGCGCCACCGGCGGCAGATCCTGCCAACGTCGTCCCACGGTGCTCCCTCCGACCGGTCTGCCCGGACAGCATGCCACCCCGGTTGCCGGTCCGGTTTCGGAAGGGCCGCCGGACCCTCTGCAACCCGGCCTAACACGCTGCCGGCCGTTCCGGCGCATTAGCCGGGTATTGCGCGCGGGCCGGGCGGATCCGGGTTACGACTGCCGGAGCGGGGCACCAAGGCTCCCGCGCGACGGCGGCTCAGCGGGCCGGCGCGTCAACGCGTCAGCGGGACGGCGGGGGCGGTGGACAGGGAAGCGCGGTTGCTGCACAAGGGCGAGGCGACGCGGCGCGCCTCGTTCCTGGAGTTGTTCTTCGACCTGGTCTTCGTGTTCGCGCTGACCCGGGTGGTGGCGCGCGCCGTCGAGGACCTGACCACCGACCGCGGCGTGACCGACTGGCGGACGATCGTGGCGGGCGGCGCCAAGACGGCGCTGCTGCTGCTCGCCCTGTGGGCGGTCTGGCAGGGCACCGCCTGGACGACCAGCCGGTACGACCCGTACCAGCCGGTCGTCCAGATCATCGTGATCATCGCGCTCGGCGCGAGCATGGTGATGGGGGTGGCCATCCCGCGGGCGTTCGGCCCCAGCGGCGGCCCGGCCTTCGCCGCCGCGTACGTGACGGCCCAGCTCAGCCGGCCGGCGCTGCTGGCCTTCGCGCTGCGCGGCAGCGGCCGGCAGCGGCTCAAGGTCCGGATGCTGATCACGTACGCGGTCACGGCCGTGCTGTGGATCCTCGGCGTCGTAGTGGCGCAGAGCTGGGTCCGGTGGCTGATCTGGACCGGGGCTCTGGGCATCGAATACCTCGGCTCCCGGACCGGTTGGCCGGTGCCCGGCCTCGGCCGGTCCGCCGCCTCGAAGTGGAGCATCGCGGCCGAGCACCTGGCCGAGCGGTACCAGCAGTTCTTCCTGGTGGCCCTCGGCGAGGCCGTGCTGGTCACCGGGCTCACCTACAGCAACCACGCGCTCCGGCCGTCCACGATGGTGGCCTTCGCGGTGGCGCTCACCACCTCGGTCCTGATCTGGCGGATCTACTTCTACCGGGCCGGTCGGATCCTGGCCGAGGCGGTCAGCCAGAGCCGGCAGCCGGCGCAGATCGGCCGGTCCTCGGCCGACTCACACCTGCTCATGATGGGTGGGGTGGTCACCACGGCCATCGGCTACGAGCTGACCATCGCGCACCCCACCGGGCACGCACCGCCGGTGTGGCTCGTGGTCATCCTCGGCGGCCCGGCGCTGTACATGGTGGGCCGCTCGCGCTTCGAACACGAGGTCTTCGCGCGGGTATCCCCGTCCCGGCTGGTCGCCATCGGCGTGCTGGCGGCGCTCGTCCCGGCGCTGCTATGGGCGCCGACCCTGCTGGTGCTGGCCGCCGCGTGCCTGGTGCTGGGCGGGGTGGCCGTGGCCGACGCCCGGCGGGCCTGGGGCAAGCCGCCGGAACCGCCCGCGCCGCCGGTCTGACCAGCCCCCGGTCCGGCGCGGCGCTGGTTTGGCGCGCCCCTGGTCTGGTGCGCCCCCGTTCTGCCGCGGCGCCGTTTTGCCGCGCCCCCGGTCTGACCCGCCCCCCGGTCTGGCGCGCCGCCGGTCTGGCGCCCGGCCGGCTACTCGGCCGCCGTGGTGATCAGCACCTTGCCGACCACCGAGTCCTCGACGTCCCGGTGCGCCTGTGCCGCGTCCGCCAGCGGGTGGTAGTGCAGCGGCAGCCCGGCGTCGGCGCCCACCCGGATGGCGCCGTCGATGGCCGCGGTGGCCACGTCCTCCACGGCCTGCGCCTTGGCCACCGCCGGCAGCGTGTAGACCAGCACGAACTGCCAGCGGGTGTTGGGCGCCATGTTGGGCCGGATCGGCACGGTCACCTCAGCGCCGCCGTCGTCCGCGTACATGGCCACCGCGCCGTACGGGGCAAGGACCTGGCTGTCGACGGCGGCGTTGGGGGCCGCGGCCACCTCGACCACGGCGTCCACGCCGTGCGGCGCGATCTTCCGGACCTCCGCGGCCACGTCCTGGTCGCGGTAGTTGAGCACGTGGGTGGCGCCGGCCGACATGGCCAGCTGCGCCTTCTCCGGGCTGCTGACCGTGGCGATCACGATGGCGTCCGACCAGCGCGCCAACTGGATGGCCGCGTTGCCGACGGCGCCCGCGCCGCCCTGCACCAGCACGGTCCGGTCGGTCAACGCCCCGGCGTGCAGGTGCCGCGGCATCGTCTCGCCGACCGTGAGGCACCGGTGCGCGGTGAGGAACGGGATGCCGAGGCAGGCGCCCAGGTCGAAGGAGGCGGGACCGAGCCGTTTGACGTGCCGGACCGGCGCCAGCGTGTACTCGGCCGCAGTGCCCCACGGCCGTTGCCAGGCGGCCTCCCAGATCCAGACGCGCTCGCCGACCAGCGCGGCGTCCACCCCGGTGCCCACCGCCTCCACCACGCCGGCGCCGTCCTGGCCGGGGATCTGCCAGCCCTCCGCCGGCGGGGTGCCGGCGCCGCCGCCGGACCGGAACTTCCAGTCCGTCGGGTTCACGCCCGACACCGCGACCCGGACCAGGACCTCGCCGGGACCCGGCTCGGGGACCGGCTGGTCGACCAGTTCGAGCACCTCGGGGCCGCCGGACCGGCGGTAGACGATCGCCTTCATGCGGGCGGTTCCTCCCTGTTGCTGACGACGCTGCTCTACCCATCCTTCCCCGGCCTACCCGTCCCGCGCCGCCCTCGACGCAGGGAACCACCCGGATGCCGCCGGAGCACGGTTGGGCCAGCCCGGTCCGCCACGTCCGGGCCGCGACCCCGACCCGGTGGCGCGGCCTCAGCTCACGGGGCCGCCGGGCCCGGCGTACGGCCCGCGCGCCGCCGGAGCAGCTCCACCGCCTCATCCACCCGGCCCTGCTCGGTGAGCAGGGTGAGCAGCAGCCCCACCGAGCGCCAGTCGTCGGCTGCGGCGTCGCGCAGCAGGTCGATGGCCTCGGCCGGCCGGCCCTGGTTGGCCAGCAGGGTGGCCAGCTCGGTGCGGGCCGCCGGCTCGCCGCGGTCGGCCGCGATCCGCCAGAACTGCTCGGCCTCGTCGAGCCGGCCGGCATCGCGCAACAGCGCGGCGAGCCGGGCGGCCGCGTGCCAATCGCCGCGTTCGGCCCGGGTCCGCAGCTCGTCCGTGCGGCCGCGGTCGGCCAGCAGGTCGACCAGCACGCTGCCGGCCAGGGTCTCCCCGGAGTCGGCGAGGTCGCGCAGGTAGCCCGTGGGATCCGGTACGGGGCTGATGCCGGCGGCCTCGTCGCCGAAGAACCGGCTCCCGCCGAACTCGTGCCGGAGCTGGTCGTCCAGGTCGTCCGCGATCTCCACCATGGCCCGGATGGCCACCAGCAGATGGGTGGGTTGGAATTCCTGACCGAACACCGGTATCGACGCCCACACCGTGTCGCCGGTGCAGTAGATCCGGCCGATCATCATGCCGCTGGTGAGGTCGGCCAGCCGCCGGTAGAGCGTCTCGGTGGGCTGCACCCCGGACAGCAGCGGGGAGAAGACGTCCACCAGCGGCGGATCCTCCTGCGCCCGTACGAAAATCATCGCGGAGCCGGCCCGGATGGCCAGGTCGCCGTCCGAATCCACTCGGAGCTGGTCGGCGGTGGTGCCGAGGATCTCGGCCACCACCCACTTGACCCGCTCGGCCAGCTTCACCCCGACGTCACCCGGCCGGTACGCGGAGCGGTCCGGGCCTGCCGGCGCGGTGTGCCCGAGCGACCCCTCGGCGCGGGTGATCGGCCGGGCAGCCAGCGCGGCGGCCAGCCGGGTGCGGGTGGGCAGCGGGGCCGAGGCCGCGGTGGTGCCCGGATGAGCCGCCAGGGCCGAGGCGAGCCGGCCGAAAAAGCCGTTACGCGCCGTCATCGTCGTCACCTCCGGGCCGTCGCGGGTCGGGCGGGGAGGACTGGTCGAGCACCCGGTCCTGGTCGAACAGCTTGGCGATCACGAGGGGGGCGGTGATGCCGAGATTGAAGGCGGCGAGCGGGCTGGTGGCCAGGCCGCTCGCCGCCGTGACGGCCGCGAGCAGCGTGCCGGCGAAGGCCCGCAGCGCGATGGCGAGGAGCATGATCGGCCGGTCGCGCGGGTCCCGCCACGGCCACTGCCAGCGTCCCTTGGACTCGGTGGTCGGGCGCATCATCCCGTAGAGGTTCAACGCCTCGGCCACGATGCTGCCGGCGAACCCCCACATCGCGGCAATCCATAGAGACACGTCCCTACTGTACTGAGCCCGTGCGCGTCCTGATCGACGCGGTCGACGGGCTGGGTTGGCGCCGGGCCCAGCTGGTCATGCCTGGACGGTAGCTCGGTCCGGCAACTCGCGATCCCCGCCAAACGGCCTCGGGCGCCGGGCCGGTTACGGATACTCAGGCTGTTGGTGGCCGACGGGGCGACGGGGGCAACGGCATGGGACGGGCGGGCAACGTGGCGGTGGCGATCGGGCTGGGATACCTGCTGGGCCGCAAGCGAAAGCTGCGGGCCGCCCTTTTCCTGGGCACCGCGGCAGCAACCGGACAGCTGGGCAAGGTCCCCCTGGGCCGGCTCCTCGGCGGTGGCGGCTCCGGCTCCGGTTCCGGTTCCGGTTCCGGCTCCGGTTCCGGTGGGCACGGTTCCGACGATGGTGATCATGATCAGCGGCCGGGGACGGTGGGCCGGCTTGGCGATGCGGGCCGATCCGCGCTGCGGACGGCGCTCGGCAGGCCGGTCGAGGCGCTCGCCGACCGCCTGAACGAGCGGGCCGAGACGCTTCGTCAGGGCGGCGGATCCGGCGCCGGAGGCGAGCGGTGAGCGGCAAGCCGGGGGGGCCCGGCGGGAAGTTGCTGGACAGCCTCCAGAACATCGTCGGCGCGCTCGGCGAGCGCGCCGGATCGGCGGTCACCGACCGCATCGGCGGGCTGACCGATCGGCTGACCAGCTTCGCGACGCCGGGTGGGGCCGCCAAGGCGGCCCTGGACAAGGGCACCGAGGCGGTACGCGGGGCTGGCGCGCCCGGCCAGGTCCTAGCGGGCGGCGTGGACCGTCTCAAGCAGGGCACCGAGCAGGTACGGGAAAAGGTCGGCGGGGACGGCGGGGACGGCGGCGGCGGGGACGGCGGCGGCAAGGGCGACCGCAAGGGCAAGACCGACTTCAAGGTCACCAACATCGTCGAGACCATCGACGTCGGCGTTCCGGTCCGGATCGCGTACGACCAGTGGACGCAGTTCACCGACTTTCCCAGCTTCATGAAAAAGGTCGAGAACGTCGAGCAGGAGGAGGACCAGAAGCTCAGCTGGAAGGCGCAGATCCTCTGGTCGCACCGGACGTGGGAGTCGACCATCCTCGAACAGGTGCCCGACGAGCGGATCGTCTGGCGATCGAAGGGTCAGAAGGGATCGGTGGACGGCACCGTCTCGTTTCACGAGCTGGCCGAGGATCTGACCCGGATCCTGGTGGTGCTGGAATACCACCCGCAGGGATTCTTCGAGCGCACCGGGAACCTGTGGCGGGCCCAGGGTCGGCGGGTCCGGCTGGAGCTCAAGCACTTCGTCCGGCACGTGATGACCCAGACCATCCTCGACCCGGATCAGTTGCAGGGCTGGCGCGGCGAGATCCGCGAGGGCCAGGTGGTGGTGGACGACGAGACCGGTCGGCAGCGCGAACGCGAGCAGGGCTGTGGTGGAGACACCGGGGATGCGGGCCAGGGCGGCCCAGACGCTGGCAACGACCGTCCGGACGGCGACGCCAACGCCAACCGCGGCGGAACCGGCGATGGCGGAACCGGCGGCGGCGGAACCGGCGGCGGCGGAACCGGCGGCGGCGATGGCGGAACCGGCGGCGGCGATGGCGGAACCGGCGGCGGCGGAAACGGTGATGGCGGAACCGGCGGCGGCGATGGCGGAAACGGCGGAGGCGCCGGCGGTGCCGACGCTCGTGGCTCGTGACGCCCGCCCGGGCCGAGAGAGCGAAAACCAGAGCTGACCCGCCCCCGGAATCCGCCCCTCCTCCCCCCAGATGATAGATCTTGGACGGAAACCGTTAGCGACTAACGGTTTCCGTCCAAGATCTGCAATGGAGGCTCGACCGCGAGGTCACCAGCGGCGGCGGGTCCGCCGGGGGAGGCCGCGGTACCGGCGCTCGCCGCCCGCGCCGGGGCGCCACTCCCCGCTGTCGTCCCGGTGCCAGCTCTCGATGTCGGCGGTGGCACACGCCTCGATGTCGTGCTGCCGCCCGCCCTGGCCTTCCTGCTGGCCTTGGCCCTCCTCCTGCTGGCCTCCTTGGGGCTGCTGACCCCCTTGGCCCCGCTCGCCATGCCCCTCGCTCGGACCTTGCCGGGCCCCCTGGTCGCCCTGGCCCTGCTGGCCCTGGCCTTCCCCGCCGCCTTGGCCTTGCTGTCCGCGCGGGCCTTGCTGTCCGCCTTGGCCTTGCTGTCCGCGCGGGCCTTGCTGTCCGCCTTGGCCTTGCTGTCCGGGCTGGCCTTGCTGTCCGCCCGGGCTCTGCTGGCCGCCCTGGCCCTGCTGGCCCTGGCCTTCCCCGCCGCCTTGGCCTTGCTGTCCGCCCGGGCCTTGCTGGCCGCCCTGGCCCTGCTGGCCCTGGCCTTCCCCGCCGCCTTGGCCTTGCTGTCCGCCTTGGCCCTGCTGTCCACCTTGGCCCTGCTGTCCACCTTGGCCCTGCTGGCCGCCTTGGCCTTGCTGTCCGCCCGGGCCTTGCTGTCCGCCTTGGCCCTGCTGTCCACCTTGGCCCTGCTGGCCGCCTTGGCCTTGCTGTCCGCCTTGGCCCTGCTGCCCGCCGAGGTCCCGCTGTCCGGCCTGGCCGCCGTGGCCCTGCTGGTCCTGGGTCGGGCCGCCCTGCTGGGCCGCCCCGCCGGCTTGATCCGTGGGCTGTCCGGCGCCCTGTCCGGTTTGCCCCACGGCATTTCCCGTGTCCTGCCCTGCCTGCCGGGCCGCCTGCCCGGCTTGGCTGACGGCCTCCCCGGCACCCTGTCCGGCCTGGCCGACGCCTTGGCCGAGCGCCTGCCCGGCGCCCTGTCCGGCCTGGCCGACGGCCTGTCCGGCGCCCCGTCCGGCGTGCCCGAGGGCCTGCCCGGCGCCCTGTCCGGCCTGGCCCACGGCCTGCCCGGCGCCCCGTCCAGCCTCGCCGAGCGCCTGCCCGGCACCCTGTCCGGCATGGGCCACGGCCTGCCCGGCGCCCCGTCCGGCGTGCCCGAGGGCCTGCCCGGCGCCCTGCCCGGCCTGGTCCAGGGCCCGCCCGGCGCCCTCCCCGGCCTGCCGTAGGGCTTCACCGGCCCCCCGGGTCAGGTTCTCGACGATCTGCGGATTCGCGTCGATGGTGTCCAGCACCCGCCCGAGGATCGAGGTGACGTTCCCGAGGCGCACCTTGAGCAACGCCTGCGCGGTCACCCCGCGCAGATCCAGCCGCACCTGGCCGAGGTCTGCGTCGATGCCGACGTTGAGCCGGAGCAGGCTCAGCACGTCGGCCTGTAGCGAGACGCGGGCCTGCAGGTCGGACACCTCCAGCTCGAGGGAGTCGATGTGCAGTTCCGGCACGTCGAGCAGGACGTCCTCCGGGGCGCCCTCCGGCGCGTCGCTGGTCTCCCGGTCGTACTGGCGCCGGGCCGTCGTGTCACTTCCCATTATTTCAGGATTGCAGGTGGTTTCTCCGGTCGGGGCGGTTCTCGGCAAGCCGCTGCACCTCTGCGTATCCCGGGATGCCGCTGGCCTCGGGCCGGCCGCCGGCCCGGAGGGCGTCGGCCACCGCCACGGCGGTGCCGAGGGCGGCACGGAACAGCAGGGAACCGGTGCTCACCCGGGCCACCCCCAGGGCCGCAAGCTCGGGCAGGACGTGCCCGTCGGGCAGGAACAGGACGTTGAGCGGCGCCGGTGCCAGCCCGTCCACGACGGTCTCGATGTCCGCGTGCCGAGCCAGCCCCGGCACGAAGATGCCGTCGGCGCCCGCGTCCAGGTAGCGGCGGGCCCGCGCCACCGTGTCGACCAGCCGCTCGTCCCCGCCCGCCGGGTCCGCCCAGTACGTGTCGACCCGGGCGTTCAGGAACACCTGCGGCGCCTGCTCCCGGACCAGCTCGATCTTGGCGGAATGCCGCGCCGGATCGTCCAGGCCGCCGCCGGGCCGGCCGTCCTCCAGATTGACCCCGACGACGCCGGTGCCGGCAAGCTCCGCGACCAGGTCCGCCACCTCGGCCGGTACGTCGGTGAAGCCCGCCTCGATGTCCACGGTGAGCAGTGCCGGCAACCGGCCGAGCGCCCGGGCCAGCGCAACCGTTTCGACCCGGGCGGCCGCGGCCGCGTCGGGCTTGCCGGCCGCGGCGGCCACCCCGAGGCTCGTCGTGCCGATCGCCGGGTGGCCGGCGGCGGCCAGGGCGGCGGCCGAGGCCACGTCCCAGGCGTTCGGCAGCAGCAGTGGCGTACCGGGTCGGTGCAGGGCGTGGAACTCGTCGTACCGGGTCATCGGGGAAACACCTCCAGGAACCGCGGGATCCGAGCGTTCGGCGACGCTTCGAAGTGGACGGTGGCGGGTGGGTCGAACCGGCACCGGGCGCGGATCGCGGCCAGCACGCCGCCGGCCAGCGCGAGGGCCTGCGCGGCGCCGGGGCAGCGGTGCGAGCCGGCGCCGAAGGTGAGCACGTCGGGGCCGGCGTCCGGATCCCCGTTGGCCGTCTCGAACCACAGCACCACCGGCTCGCCGGGGGAGAGCCGGCGACCGCCGATCCGCACCGGCGCGACCACCACCCGCCTGGTCAACCGCACCGGCGGGGCGTACCGCAGCGTGTCGACCAGCAGCTGGTCGATGCCGGCGCCATCCGCGGTCTGCGTCCGGAGCAGCGCGTTGCCGATCAGCCCGGCCGTGGCGTCGCAGGACTGCACCAGCAGGCCGATCCGGTTGGCCACCACCTCGGCGGGCGCGGGCGGCAACAGCCGGACCAGCGCGGCCAGCGCCGAGTCCGCGTTCCGGTCCCGGGCCGCCGGGCCGCCGGGTGGATAGGCGGCGGCCACCTCGCGCACCGCCGGGACCGCCGCCGGGCCCGCACCGAGCCGGGCCGCGAGCACGGCCACCGGTACGACCCGGGCCAGCCGGTCCAGCACGTCGACCGGGCCGGCCGAGCGCTCCAGGATGCCGGCCGTCCGGTCGTACGCCTCGGCGCGCAGCCTCGCCGGGTCGGGAAGGTCGGCCGATACCAGCGCCCGGCGCCGGGCATGGGCCTCACCGGCGCTGAACCGGGCCACGGTGGCGCGCAGCCCCGCCATCGTGCCCGGCGTGCCGGGCGGTACCGGCGGCACGGCCAGCCGATCGTCTTCGAGCGCCGCGGCCACGTCGGCGTACCGGGTGAGCTGCCAGCCGGCGTCCGGATCCCGCACCGGCGGCCCGAGCGGCCGAGCCGGCGCCAGCTCGCCGCCGCCCGCCAGCTCGCCGCCGCTGTCCGCCAGCTTGCCGCTGTCCGCCAGCTTGCCGCTGTCCGCCAGCCTGCCGCCGTCCGGCGACGCTGGCGTCGACGCGCCGGCGGCCGGGTAGCGATCGCTGGCCGGGGATCCGTCGCTGGCCGGGGATCCGTCGCTGGCCGGGAGAACCGCGTCGAGGTTGGTCACCGGAGGACCGTACGGCCGGAACGCTTCGGCGCCCGGCGAAGCGACTTCAGGCCAGGTCCGCGACGGTCCGCTCGGTGAGGTCGGCGATCCGGTCGAGCGTGCGTGCGGCCAGCCCGGCCGCGTCCGGGTCCATCGGGTACGCGCCGTGCGGCACGGCGATCACCCGCATGCCGGCCGCGGCGGCCGAGCGTACGCCGTTGCTGGAATCCTCGACCGCGACGCAGCCGGCGGGGTCGACGCCGAGCCGCTCGGCGACGGACAGGTAGACATCCGGGGCCGGCTTGCCCCGCGGCACCCGTTCGGTGGAGAGGGTGGCCCGGAACTCCCCGGCCAGCCCGGCGGCGGCCAGCGCCGCCTCGATGAGCCGCGGCGGCGAGGAGCTGGCCAGCCCGAGCGGCCAGCGGGCGGCGAGCCGGCGGACCGCCTCGACGGCGCCCGGGATCAGCGGGACGTGCCGGGCGTACCGCTCGGTCATCTCGTCGACCACCTCGGTGGCCACCTGCTCGGCGGTCCGGTCGACGCCCAGCTCCCCGCTCAGGTACGCCGCCCACTCGCCGGTGCTCATGCCCATGAGCCGGCGCTGGGTGTCCGGCTGCCACCGCCCGCCGTGCCGGGCCACGTAGCCGCGGCGCACCTCCTCCCAGACGGGTTCGGAGTCCACGATCACGCCGTCCAGGTCGAAGATCACCGCATCAGCCACGTACCCATCCTGCCGGAGCGGCCCGGGCGGGCCGCGACCCGTCCGGGGGATCGGAGCCGGGAGCCGGCGGACCTGGGCCGGGAGCCGGCGGACCTGGGCCGGGAGGCGGCGGACCTGGGCCGGGAGGCGGCGGACCTGGGCCGGGAGCCGGCGCGATCAGGCGGTGGCCGGGGTGGGCGGCGCGGTGGCCGGCAGCTTGTCGCCCTGCAGGAACGCCTTGAGGTTGGCCAGAATCGGCGTCCAGCCGGCCTCCCAGCCCGCGACGTCATCCGGGCTGGCCAGCTGGTCGTGCACCAGTCGCAGCCGGACCTTGCCGCCGTCGAGGGCCTCGATCTCGAAGGTGACCCGGGTGTACGGGCGGTCGAGGTCGACCACGGGGCCCTCCTCGTACCGGAAGCTGTAGACCAGCCGGCGCGGCGGGTCGCTCTCCAGCACCACGCCGGTGTCGGTGATCCGGTCGCTGTCGCCGTCGTAGAACGTGACGGCCGAGCCGACCAGCCAGTCGGAGGAGATCCGCCGGTCGAACCAGTACGCGCGGGTGAGCGTGCCGTTGGTGAGCGCGGTCCAGAGCCGCTGCGGGGTGGTGGCGATCTCCGTCTCGTAGACGAACGCGGCCTCAGTCATGGGACTCCTCCTCCAGTTCGCGTTTCAACTCGGCCAGCGCGAACAGCCGCCGGCGCTCGTACTTGCCGATCCACCGCCCGGCGAGGTCCAGGATCGGGGCGGGGTTGAGGTAGTGCCGTTTCTCCCGGCCGCGGCGCAGCGTGATGACCAGCCGGGCCGTTTCCAGCACGGCCAGGTGCTTGCTCACCGCCTGACGCGTCGTTCCCACTTGCGCGCAGAGTTCACTCAGCGTCTGGCCGTTCCGCTCGTGCAGGCTGTCCAGCAGCCGCCGGCGGGTGGGGTCGGCGAGCGCCCGGAAGACCGCGTCGTCGTCCTCCACGGGCTCACAATATGCAACCATCTGGTTGCGTGTCAACGGTCCCGGTGACGCTGGCATACTCGCTGGCCATGGTGTTGTCGCGGGGCTGGTCGCTGTTCCTGGTCGGGGTCGGAATCTGGACCTGGGTGATCTGGCCGCGTTTCGCGCTGGCGATCTGGGACGACCCCCGGGCCTGGTCGGCCGGTGTGGTCGGCGAGGGCAGCCCGACCGGCTTCCTCTGGGTGCACGCGCTGCTCATCGCGGCGTCGCTGGCCATCGGTACCACGGCGGGGGTGCTCGGCGTCCGCGGCTGGCTCGCCACCCGCCGGAAGGCGTAAGGAAGGGCCCCCTCTTATCGCTTTTTGTATAGGAAGGGCCCCCTCTTAACGCACGTCCCGTTCGCGCGGGCGGAGCGGCTTGACCATTTGCTGGCCCGCCACCGCGTAGCCGAGCCCCGGAAACAGCCCCCGCGCCGCGGCGTTGCCGGCGAAGACGTTCACCTCCAGCTCCGGTACGCCGCGAGCGGCCAGCTCCCGCTCGATCAGCAGGGCGGCGGCCCGCCCGTACCCGCGGCGGCGATGCCCGGGATCGATCTCCAGGTGGTGCAGCGCGGCCCGGCCCGGCCCGTCGCCGCGGAGCCGGACCCAGGCCCAGCCCACCGTGCCACCGTCCGCGCCGCACACCCGGCGCAGCAGCGCGTCCGGGCTGCTTACGCCGTCCGGAAGGTCCTTGCGGATGCGCTCGGCCGCCCGCTCGCGGGCCTGATCGAGCGGGATGCCCCGGCTGGCCGCCTCGGCCCGGGCGTGCTCCTCGGTCCACAGCGGCAGCCGCCGGGCCAACTCGTCCGCGGGCATCGGCGCCAGCGATACCGGCGACCGGTCCGATCCGGCCGGCCCGGCGCCGCCGAGGGGCTTCACCAACTGCTGGGCGGTGATCTCGAAGCCGAGGCTGTCGTACAGGCGCATGGCCGTGGTGTTGTAGCCGTGCACGTTCAGGCCCAGCGCGCCCACCCCGCGGCCGGCCAGTTCGTGCTCGGCCGCCAGCATGAGACCCCGGCCGTAGCCCTTTCCGCGCTGCTCGGCCGCCACCTCGATGTCGTAGACCCAGCCCCGCTCGGGCCCGCCGGCCCGGTCACCGGGCAGGGCCAGCCAGAGCCAGCCGACCTCCTCGCCCGCCGCGGTACGCCCGGTGAACAGCAGCATGCCGGGGCTGCGTACGCCGTCAGGCAGGGCCAACCGGTGCTGCTCGTCCGACTCGGCCATGGCCTCGGCCAGGGGCAGGCCGCGCGCCTCCGCGATGGCCTGGGCATAGTGCTCGACGGCCTCCCGCAGACGCCGGTCCAGCTCGGCCTGGGTCATCGGGGTGAGAGAGATCGTCATGGCGCTCCCGGGATCGCACGCGGAGAAGTGCCGAGGCTATCGAATTTCCCGCTGGCCGGCCGCCCCCGACCGGACACGCGCCCGTCCCGGCCGCTGCCGTCGACAGCACGGCTGGCGGAGCGTTAAGAAGGGGCCCTTCCTATACAGAAAGCGATAAGAAGGGGCCCTTCCTTGCGGGTCAGGCGGACTTGCGCGGCGCCTTTTTGGCCGGCTGCTTCTTGGCGGTCTGCTTCGCGCCGGTGGTCTTCTTGGCGGTCGTCGCCTTTTTCTCGGTGGTCTTCTTGGCGGCGGCGGTCTTCTTGGCCGGCGCCTTCTTGGCCGGCGCCTTCTTCGCGGTCTGCTTGCCGGCGGGCGCCGCCTTCTTGGCCGACCGGGCCGAGGTGATCGGGGTGGGCTCGCCGGCGCCACCGCCGGCCCCGCCGTCGTCGGTCTCGCCACGCGCGGCCCGGGCCCGGTCCACCGAGGCGCGCAGCGCGGCCATCAGGTCGACCGCCGCGGCCGGCGCCGCTTCCTCCTCCTCCGGCGCCACGACCTCGCGGCCCTCCACCTTGGCGTCGATGACCTCCTGGAGCGCGGCCCGGTAGTCGTCGGTGTAGGCGTCCGGCTGGAAGTCGGCGGCCATCGAGTCGATCAGCGAGGTGGCCATGGCCAGCTCCGGCGGGCGGACCGAGATGTCCTCGTCCAGGAATCCGAAGTCGGGCTGCCGGATCTCGTCCGGCCAGAGCATCGTGTTGAGCAGCAGCACGCCCTCCCGGACCCGCAGCGTGGCGAGCTGCTCGCGCTGGCGCAGCGCCACCTTCACGATGGCGACCCGGTCCGAGTCGGTGAGCGCGTCCCGCAGCAGCACGTACGGCTTGGCCGCGGTGCCCTCCGGCTCGAGGAAGTACGCCTTGTTGTAGAGGATCGGATCGACCTGCTCGGCCGGCACAAACTCGAGTACGTCGATCGCGTGCGAGGTGGTCAGCGGCAGGTCCGCGAAATCCTCGTCGGTGAGCACGACCATTTCCCCGCCGCCGATGTCGTACCCCTTGGCGATGTCGTCGTAGGTCACCTCCTCGCCGCAGACCGAGCAGGTGCGCTTGTAGCGGATCCGGCCGCCGTCCGCGCGGTGCACCTGGTGGAACCGGATGTCCTTCTCCTCGGTGGCCGAATAGACCCGGACCCCGATCGAGACGAGGCCGAACGACACGGCGCCCTTCCAGATTGCCCGCATCCTCGCACTCCTCGCCCCGCTGCCGGTCGTCCCCTGATGACCATTGACCAGGATTCCATCACCGGCAACCGGGCGCGAGCCTTTCCCGCCGGATCTAGGCTGGTGGCGTGCCAGGGGCGCCGGTGAAGCCGATGCTGGCGGTGACCGGGGAGCTACCCAGCGCCGCCGGCTGGGGCTACGAGTTCAAGTGGGACGGCGTACGGGCGCTGGCCGACACGAGCGGCGGGCGGCTGACCATGTGGGCGCGGTCCGGGGTGGAGATCACTGCCGCATACCCGGAACTCGCGGCGCTGAGCGGGCAGGTCACGGACGTCCTGCTGGACGGCGAGGTCGTGGTGCTGGGCGAGGACGGCGTGCCGTCCTTCACCGCGCTGGCCGAGCGGATGCACGTCCGGCAGTTGGCCAAGGCCGCCCGGCTCGCCGCCAGCATGCCAGTGACGTACATGATCTTCGATGTTTTGCGGCTGCGCGGCGCGGACCTGTACCGCTGGTCCTACCGGCAGCGCCGGCGGGCGCTGGACGAGCTGGAGCTCGGCGGACCCAACTGGACCGTCCCGCCGGTCTTCCCGGACGGCCCGGCCACCTGGGCGGCGGCCGGCGAGAACGGCCTGGAGGGGGTGGTGGCCAAGCGGCTCGACTCGACCTATCACCCCGGGGTGCGCTCGCCGGACTGGGTGAAGACCAAGCTGGAGACCACCGCCGACTTCGTGGTGGGCGGCTGGCGACCCGGCGTACGCCGGATCGGCGGCCTGCTGGTCGGCGTGCCGCGACCGGACGGCCGGCTCGAGTTCCGGGGCCGGGTCGGTGGCGGGATCGGCGCGGCCATGGAGCGCGAGCTGCTGCGGATCCTGGCGCCGTTGCGGACGCCGGAGTCGCCGTTCGTGCCGGGAGGCGGCCCGGCAGGTGGCTCGACGCGCGGCTCGGTGCCCCGGGAGGATGCTCGGGGGGCGAACTGGGTAACTCCCCGGGTCGTGGTCGAGGTCAAGTACGGCCAGCGCACCCCGGACGGGCGGCTGCGGTTCCCCCGCCTGCTGCGGTTGCGCCCGGACAAGAGCCCGGACGAGGTGGACGATGCCGGCTGACCGGATCAGGGTGAAGGTCGGCGGCCGCGACCTGGAGCTGTCCAACCTGGACAAGGTGCTCTACCCGGACGCCGGCTTCACCAAGGGCGAGGTCATCGACTACTACACCCGGGTGGCGCCGGTGCTGCTGCCGCACCTGCGCGACCGGCCGCTCACCCGGATCCGCTATCCCAACGGGGTGCAGGACAAGTCGTTCTTCGAGAAGAACAAGCCGGCCGCCACCCCGGACTGGGTACGCGTCGAGACGCTGCCCGCGCCCGGCTCGACGAAGGGCCGGGAGACCATCGACTACGTCGTGGCCGACGACCTGCCCACGCTGGTCTGGCTGGCCAACCTCGCGGCGCTCGAGCTGCACACCCCGCAGTGGCGGGTCGGCCACCACCCGGACATGCTGGTGGTCGATCTCGACCCGGGCGCGCCGGCCGGGCTGGCCGAGTGCTGCGAGGTGGCCGTGCTGATGCGGGACCGGCTCGCCGACGACGGCATCGCCAGCTATCCGAAGACCTCCGGCAAGAAGGGCATGCAGCTGTGCTGCCCGATCGCCGGCGCGCAGTCCGCCGACGACGTCTCGGCGTACGCCCGCCGTGTCGCGCAGGAACTCGAACGCGCCGAGCCGAAGCGGATCACCGCGAAGATGGCGAAGAAGCTGCGGCCCGGCAAGGTGTTCATCGACTGGAGCCAGAACAATGCGGCCAAGACCACGGTGTCGCCGTACTCGCTGCGGGCCGTGGGCGTGCCGGCCGTGTCGACGCCGCTCACCTGGGACGAGGTGCAGGCCGGCGCGCGGGGCCGGCGGCCGGCCGTCCGCCCGTTCATCGCCGCCGAGGTGCTGGCCCGGGTCGACGAGTACGGCGACCTGATGGCCGACCTGCTCGACGGCGGCCCCCCGGTGCCGGCGGCCTCCGGCTGAGCCGCTTCGCGGCCGCCCCGCGGCGTACTCGTGAATCGTGGACCGAAACCGTCCCGATCAGGACGGTTCCGGTCCACGATCTGCCGGATGCTCCGTCGTCGAGCGGGCGGCGATCCTCGCCGGGGCTGTCGCCGAGGAACGGTGACGTGGTCTCATACCAGGGACGATGTGACTGACCCCCACTTCTTGCCGTGTCTCTCGTCAGAGTTTCGCCTGCATTCCCTATGCCCGAAAGGTGCGACGATGCGGAGAACACGGTTTCACTCGGCGGCGGTCCTCGCCGCCACGGCGGCGGCGTTCCTGACCGGCGGCGGCGCCGCGAGCGCGGTGGCCACGGCCGCCCCGGCGACCCCGTCAGCGGGCGTCGCGGCGTGCGCCTCGGGTGCCGGCGCGGACAGCGCGGCCCGGGTGGCCGAGGGCGCCACGGCCCAGGAGCCCGAGCTCTACCCGAAGAACGAGGCCAACGCGTACGGCGTGATCAAGGACTCGCCGCGGCTGCCGAACGGCAGCGTCACCATCCCCACGGTCTTCCACATGGTCTCCGACCACCCGTTCAGCGCCGCCGAGACGGCCCGGTGGAACACCCTGATCGCCGCCCAGATGACGGTGCTGAACGACTCGTACGCCGGTCGCACCGCGCCGGACGCCGCCGACACCCCGTTCCGGTTCGCGCTGACCGGCACGACGTGGACGGTGAACAGCGACTGGTACACGGTGGTGCCGGGCAAGAACGAGCGGGACATGAAGAAGGCGCTCTACACCGGCGACTCCGAGACCCTCAACGTGTACGCGGCCAACATCGGCGGCGGGCTGCTCGGCTGGTCGTACTTCCCCAAGGGTTACAACAACGGCCGGGACTACATCGACGGCGTGGTGATGCTCGACGAGTCGATGCCGGGCGGCACCGCGGGCAAGTACGCCGAGGGTGACACCCTGACGCACGAGGTCGGGCACTGGCTGATGCTGGAGCACACCTTCGCGCACGGCTGCTCCGCCTCCGGCGACTTCGTCGCGGACACCCCGCGCGAGGCGGGGCCGCAGTTCAACTGCCCGGTGGGCGCCGACACCTGCGCCGCCCCGGGCCTGGACCCGATCCACAACTTCATGGACTACACGCAGGACTCCTGCATGAACATGTTCACCGCCGGCCAGGCGGACCGGATGAGCGACGCCTGGGTCGCCTTCCGAGCCGGCGGCGCCGGCTGACGGGACCGGCCGCCGGCGGGCTGACCGCCCGAGCCGCCGGCCGACCTGAGGACGAGTAGATCTTGGACGGAAACCGTCAGCTGCTGACGGTTTCCGTCCAAGATTCGTTGGTGAGCCGGTAGAGGACGTGGTGGCGCAGCGGGCCGGGCGGCACCCGCGGGTGGTCGAAGTCGTCCGCCGGGTCGCGGGTCATCCCGATCCGCCGCATCACCGCCTGGGACCGCAGGTTCGTGGTCGCCGTCACCGAGAGGACCTCCGGCAGGGCGAGGGTGTCGAAGGCGTACGCCAGGGACGCCCGCGCGGCCTCGGTGGCGTACCCGTGTCCCCAGGCCGACCGGGGGAGCCGCCAGCCGACCTCCATGCCGGTGGCCGGCAGGTCCTGCAGCGGGCGCAGCCCGGTGAACCCGATGAACTCGCCCGTGGCCAGCACCTCGAGCGCCCACAGCCCGTACCCGTTGTCGGCCACCTCGGCGGCGTAGGTGCTCATCGCCGCTGCGCTCTGCTCGCGGGTCAGCAGGTCCGGGAAGTGCTCCCGGACCTGCGGGTCGGCGTTCATCGCCGCCCACGGGTCGAGATCCGACTTCCGCCACTGCCGCAGCAGCAACCGGCTCGTCCGCAGCTCGGTCATGGCGCCGAGGGTAGTAGCCCGCCACCAGACCGGGGGGAGCACCAGGGGCACGGCCGATTAACATCGTGTTCATGTTGCCCTAGTAACGTCCGGCCCTCCTTTGAGAGCTGATCACCCCGAGCTTTGGTCATTGCGGCACCTGGGTTTTCTCCCGAAGCGCCGCCCGGACAAGGAGACGGTCATCACCATCGGCTGGAGGCTGCGTCCGGCTGTCAGCGTGGCTTCTCCCGAAGCTCCGGCCGATGAGGCCGATGAGGCCGAAGCGGCGAGCCCGGCCGGGAGCGGGCGCGGGATCGCCGCGGGGCGTGGGCAGCGGACCGCCCAGCTGGTCGGTTGGGGTGCGCCAGCCGTTGTCTCCGTCGTGCTGGGCCTGTGGCGGCTGACCGGTCCGGCGCTGTGGGCGGACGAGCTGGCGACCTGGGGAGCGGTCCGCATTTCCTGGTCGCAGTTGTGGCAGCTGTCCGGGTCGGTGGATGTCGTGCTCTATCCGTACTACGCGCTCATGAAGGCCTACACGGCGCTGGTCGGGACGAGCACCGTGGCGATGCGGTTGCCCTCCGTCGTGGCGATCGCCGTCGCCACGTTGGCGGTGACCGCGCTCGGGCGGCGGATCGAGGGACCCTGGCTGGGCCTGCTCGCCGGCCTGATCTTCGCGGTGCTTCCGGTCACCTCGCGGTACGCGCAGGAAGCCCGCTCGTACTCGCTGGTCATGTGCGGCTCGGCGGTCGCCGTGCTCTGCCTGATCCGGCTGCTCGAAGATCCGGGGCGCCGTCGGCTCGCCGCATACGCGGTGGCTGTCACCGCCGTGGGACTGCTACATCCGCTCAACGGTTTGCTGATGGTCGCCGGTCACGCCGCCGCGGTTGGTTGGTGGCAGGTTGAACACCGCCGAACGGGTTGGCGCACCTCGCTTCGCTGGCTGGCGGCGGCAGGTGTCGGCATGAGTCCGGCGGTGGTGCTCGGGGCGCTGGGTGCCCGACAGTCTGCCCAGATCTCCTGGATCAAGCTCGTCGACCTGGCGGCGCTGCACGTTTTCCTCGATCGGCTCTTCTTCTCCGCGGCCGTCGGGGGATTCCTGCTCGCGCTGGCCATCGTCGGCGCGCGCCGCAAGCTCGCGTACCTGTGTCTGGCCGGCGCCGCGTTTGTCCCCATCGCCCTGCTGCTGGCGGTCGGCACCCAGATAGCCGTATGGCGGGCCTCGTACGTCGTGGCGGCGCTGCCCGCCATGGCGGTGCTGGCGGGATCGGCGCTGAGCCGATTGGCCCGGCCGCATGCGATCGCGGCGCTCTGCCTCGTCGCCGTACTGGGCTACCCCGCCCAGATCATGATCCGGTCCGAGGCCGGCCACTCGCAGGCCTCGACCCGGATCGCAAACGTCATCGGCCCCCGATACCGCCCGGGGGATGTGGTGGTGTTCCCGGATACGCACTACAGCATCCCGTGGTCGCCCCGGGACATCTACGAGCGCTACCTACCTGCCCCGCGCCCCCCGGACGTCCTGCAGGTCGCCCCCCAGCGCACCGACGGTCGGTTCCTGGCCCGGGAGTGTCCCGACGCCAGCTGTCTGGGAACCCCGCCGCGGATCTGGGTCGTTCGCGCCGACAACTCCACCGATCCGCTGAAGGACATGGCGGGCGGCAAGCGGCAGCGGATCGGCAGGGACTACCGGCCGGTGCAGCGGTGGCAGTACTCCCTGCTCGGCATCACTCTCATGGAGCGCAGCGGACCGCACGAAGCCGGGCATTGATCCGCGGCACGGCTTCGCTGGACCTGACGATTCACACAGCGTATTCCCCGATGTCCCTTGTGTAGCGGTCAGTTGATCGATAGCGTCATCGCGCTGGGTTTCGTCGATGGATGCAGGTGGACTTGAGGTGGGCAACGCCCTGCCCTCTACCCAGCGCTGATGCGTCTCGACTACGGGGGTTCATGTGCAAAGACGCGTACGTCGCTGGGTTACCAGCCTGGTCGTCGCCGGTTCCGCGGCCAGTCTGCTCTCGGCCGGAACGGCCTCGGCCATAGCCGGTGCCGAAGAGGTGGCCGACGGGACCTACCCGTTTCTGGCGAAGGTCTCCTTCGGGGAGGCACGTAGCTGTACGGGCACCCTGGTCGACGCTCGCTGGATCCTCACCGCCAAGTCCTGCTTCGCCGAGGGCACGGCGCCCGTCACCGCCGGTGCGCCGACGCGGCCCACCACTGTTCTCCTCGGCCGTACCGACCTGACCAGGGTCAGCGGCCATCGACTGCTGGTGGAGTCGGTCATTCCGCATCCGGACCGCAACCTGGCGTTGGCCGAGCTGTCGGCCCCGGTGAAGGATGTCGCACCGGTCGAGCTCGGTGGTGCCAACCCACAGCCCGGGGAGGTGCTGCGCACGGCCGGTTACGGCCGGACCGCGACCGAGTGGGTACCGAACCGGTTGCATGCCGCTTCGTTCACCGTGCAGTCCGTCGCCGCCACCTCCTTTCAGATCGCCGCTGCCTCAGCTGGCGCCACCCTCTGCAAGGGCGACGCCGGTGGACCCACCTTCCGCGAGACGCAGGGGCGGGTGGAACTCGTGGGCGTGAACGACGCCTCGTGGCAGAAGGGCTGCCTCGGCGAGACCGACACCCGGGAGGGCGCGGTCGAGGCTCGGGTGGACGACCTGGCCGACTGGATCCGTAGCAGCGTCGCGGTGCAGCCGTCCGGACTGCGGGAGCCGGTCACCGGCGAGTTCAACCGGGACGGCCTGCCGGACCTGGTCGGGGTCGACGCCGCCGGCACGCTCTGGCTCTACCCCGGTACGCCGACCCCGAACACCTTCCGTTCGCGGATCTGGATCGGCGGTGGCTGGGGTGGTTACCGAGAGTTGGTCGTCGGTCGGGTCAACCGCGACGCCTACGACGACCTGGTGGCGATCGAGAACTCGACCGGCAAGCTGTGGCTCTATCCCGGCACGGCGAGTGGGGGCACGTTCGGCACGCGCGTCCAGATCGGCGGGAACTGGACGAGCGATTTCCATGATCTGGCCATCGGTCGGGTGAACCGGGACGGCTACGACGACCTGATCGCGGTCAAGACATCCACAACACAGCTGCTGATGTACGCGGGTAACGCCACCGGTCCCACCTTCGACGCGGCGGTGCAGATCGGTGCGGGTTGGGGATGCTGCAAGCAGCTCACGCTCGGCAAGTTCAACAACGACGACTATGACGACCTGCTCACGGTGCAGTCCTCGACGGGCAAGCTCTTGATATATGCCGGCAACGCCGCGGGCACCACGTTCGACGCCGGCGTCGACACCGGCGCCGGCACCGCCTGGAACGGGTCGTCCTACCTGGCCGCAGGACAGTTCAACGGCAGCGGCTTGGACGAGCTTGTCGCGGTGGACAGCGCCAGCGGACAGACCTGGATCCACTCCCGCAACGCGGACGGCTCCTGGGCGGCCCGCGTCCAGCCGGCTGGAAAGATCTGGCAGCCACAACCGTACGAATTGAACAATCTGGTAACCGGTGAGTTCACCCGGGACGGCTACACCGACATCATCGGAACGGACTCTGCCGGCGTGCTCTGGCTGCACCCCGGAACGGCCGCGAACACCTTCGGACCCCGCATCCAGATCGGGACCGGTTGGGGCGCCTACCGGGAACTGGTCGTCGGCCGGATCGACCGGGACGGCTACGACGACCTGGCGGCCATCGAGAGCTCGACCAGCAAGCTGTGGCTCTATCCCGGAACAGCCAGTGGCGGCGCTTTCGGGACCAAGGTCCAGATCGGCGCGGGTTGGACCAGCGACTTCCACGACCTGGCCATCGGCCGGGTGAACCGGGACGGCTACGACGACCTCATCACGGTCAAGACATCCACCACGCAGCTGCTGATGTACGCGGGCAACGCCACCGGTACCACCTTCGACGCCGGGGTGCAGATTGGTGCGGGTTGGGGTTGCTGCAAGCAGCTCACCCTCGGCAAGTTCAACGGCGACGGTTACGACGACCTGCTCACGGTGCAGTCCTCGACGGGCAAGCTGCTCAGCTATGCCGGCAACGCCGCAGGCACCACATTCGACGCAGGCGTCGACACGGGGGCGGGTACGGGCTGGGGCAACCGGAGCGAGCTCACCGCGGTCCGCTTCGGCCAGGACACCGGATATGGCCTGCTCAGCAAGGACACCTCGGGAGCGCTCGCGCTACACACCGCCCGGCCCGACGGCAGCACCGACTGGACGGACCCGGTGCAGTTCGGACCTCGCGACTGAGGCTGAATCCGCCCTCCGGCGTGCCGCACTGTCCCCTGAGCTGGATCTTGAGAAGGAAAGTGATTAAGCATGCGTAGGACAACCAGAGCAGTCACCGCCGGCGCGACCGGTGTCATCGCCGCAGCCTTGGCCCTGGGGGGCGCCGCGCTGGCCGACGGGAACGCCCCGACGGAGAGCAACGGCGGCTCGATCGTCGAGGACTTCAGCTATCCGGGCGCCGCGGGAATCCTCGCTTCCCAGGGCGTTGAATTGATCGGTGGCGACGGCCACATCATCCTGTCCGACTGCGGCGCGCCGCCTGCCGGGGACATCGGCCTCATCAAGGTGTACACGACCAACGTGATCGGACAGGGCGGCACTGTCTGCTTCAAGGTGCTCGGCTCGACCGGCCGGCTCGACCTGAAGGTACCCGCGGTCTACGAGATTCGTGGTGACGGCCGCACCCAGGGAGCCGGTCACGAAGGTACCGCGACAGTGACGACCGACAGTGGAGTAGAGACCACCAAAGACCTCGACCCGGACGGCAGTACGCAATTCGGCGTAGGCGACGGTGGTACCGAGCCGACCACCCTGCTCCAACTGACCGTTCACCCCTGAATCGCCGGCGGTGGCCGCCTGTCGCGGCCACCGCCGATCCTCATCCGCCGGGGTCATCCCCGCCGGCAAGCCGCAGGGCCTGGCTATTCAGGTTGCAGGCGGGGTTACCCCCAGCGCCATTCATTACCGGAAAAGATCACACGGGGAGATGTGCCGTGACCGAACGGCTGATCGTTGCCATGTGCATCCGCCTCAACGGAGCCATCCACTGGACGAGGCGGGTCGCGTCCGTGCTGGTCCTGACACTCGTCGTCTCACTGCTGCACATTGCGGTCGGCGGGCAGGCCCAGGCTGCCACCCCAACCATCGTGGATCGTTCTACGGTGGTTTCCGCGTGGCAATTCGGTGGGCCGCTGGTCCGGGCTGCCGCGGAGCAGGCGTTGCTCGGCGACGATGCCGCTGTCCAGCAGTTCCTCACGACGGACTGGCAGCAGCGTCAGACGATCGACGAACGGGTCAGCGTCAACCGGATGATGGCCGGTGGTGGAGTCGCGGTGCAGGGCGCGGCGCAGCAAGCGCTGGACTCCACCGCGCCGGACGCCTTGGCGGCGTTTCTGTCGGATGGGTGGCAGGCTCCCAGCCGAGTGGACCAACGGGTCCACGTGAATCAGATGATGGCTGCGGGCGGAGCGCAGGTACGGGCGGCGGCGCAGAAGGCGTTGGATGCCGACGCGGCGATCGCGGACGGCACGGCGCCCCCTCCCGAGGACGAGGCGCAGGGACCGCTGCGCGTCTTCATCGATTCTGGCTGGAAGGTCCCGTACGGCATCGACCAACGGCTTCGGGTCAACCAGATCCTGTCGCAGGCCCGCAGCAATGGCGAGACGGCAGTTCAGCAGGCTGCCCAACGTGCCCTGGACACCGACGATGTCACGGCGCTGACGGAGTTCATCGATACCGGTTGGGCAGTCGCCGCCTCCCGTGACCAGGAGACAAAGGCGATCACCGATCTGGTGAACGCGGCAAAGGATGCGGGTGATACGGCGGCCCAACAGACCCAGATCGCCAAGGACGAGTCAGACAAGGCCGCGAAGGCGGCGGCAGCCGCCCGGAGCGCCGCCGAGGCGGCCGCCACGGCGATGAACAACGCGCACAACGATGCGAAAGCGGCGGCCGCGGCGGCACAGCAGGCGGCGAACGCTGCGGCCAACGCGGCGAAGGCGGCGGGTGAGGCGGTGACAGCCTCGCGGGCGGCGATCGCGGCGGCTCAGGTGGCGGCCGCGGCCGCATCCAGGGCGGCCGCGGCGGCGGCATTGACACACAGCGCCGCGACGAAGGCGCAGCGCGCTGCGGCGGACGCCGCCAACGACGCGTCCAAGGCCAATGCGGCGATGCTTGCCGCGCGGGCCGCCCGGGATGCAGCCACGGTGGCGCGAAACGCCAAGGCTGCCGCTGGGAAGGCCGGCGATGCGGCGCTGGGAGCGAAGAACTCCGCCAGCGCCGCAGGTGCAGCGAGTGGGCAGGCGCTGGTCGCAGCCGACGCCGCTCGAGACGCGGCGGCACATGCCGCGGAGACCGGGGTCAACGCGCAGCAGGCCATTGACGCTGCGCAACGGGCCCGCAACCAAGCGAACCGTGCAAATCGGGCAGCCCAGGCGTCAATGGCCTATGCCCAGGCGGCGGCGTCGGCCGCGTACAACGCGCGCGACGCGGCTGACCGGGCCGCCCAGGACGCCGACGCAGCGGCGACGGCCGCGGAGGACGCGGCTCGGCACGCCGGGGAGGCAGCCCAGGCGGCGCAGCGTTCCACCGCGGCCGCGAACGCCGCCACGGCGGCGGCCAACGCCGCGGTGGCGGCGATGAACGAGGCCGTGAAGATCCACGATGCTGCGCAGGCGGCCGACGCCAGCCGGGTGCAATTGGCGTTCGAGGAGAACGATGAGGCAGCGCTGGCCGCTAGCGCGGCGATGGATTCATACCGGCAGCGGGCAAGATGGGACGCACAGGAGGCCGCCAAGCGAGACGCCGAGACCAACCGGCTGATCGCCGAGGCGCGTAATCCGGGCACCGATCGGGCGCTCGCTGTCGCCGACGCCCGCAAGGTCGCGCTGGTGCTGGCCGGGTCCACGGGAGCGTGGACTCGACAGGCGGCGCTTGCCGCGCTGGGGGATCCGGACGAGGGCGTGCTGGCGTTCGTCAGCACCGGCATCGACGCCGCTGCCCACCAGGACGACCGGGTGCTCGTACAGAGCATCGGCGCCACCGGAAGCGAGGCACTGGCTCAGGCCGCCGAGACGGTGCTGGCCGGCTCAGACGCCGGTGTCGCCGGATTCCTGGCCGACCCCAACTACCCTGGCCGGGACACCGAGGACCGGCTCGCCGTCAACCAGGCGATGGCGCAGGCGCAGACCGCCGGTCAAGCGACTGTGGCGCAGAGGGCGCAGCAGGCGCTGGATGCCGGCACGCACCAGGCGTATCGCGACTTCCTCACCAACCTCCAGTACACCGCGGCCGAGGCCGATGACCGGATCGCGGTCAATCGGATCCTCGCCGATCCCACCTCGGGTCCCGAACTCAAGGGAGCAGCGCAGACCGCCCTGGACGGCCCACCCGCCACGCTCCACCAATTCCTCGTCACCGGCCGGTACGCAGCGGCGCAGAACGACCTGGATGCGGCCACCCACGAGGCCGAGATGTTGGCGCTGCTCGCCCAGGGTCAGGCGGCGGCGACGACCGCCACGCAGCAGGCCCAGGAGGCGCAGGCGGCGGCCGCCCGGGCCCGCGGGAATTCGCAGGAAGCGAATGACTGGGCGGGTCGGGCCCAGACGTCGGCACAACAGGCCGCCGGTTACGCCCAGCAGGCCAACAACTCGGCCAACCAGGCCGAGGACTCGGCGCGTCGGGCCGCCGAGTCGGCGCGTACGGCCAGCCAGGCCGCTGCGGCCGCCAACCAGGCTGCCGTCCAGGCGGCGCACTCCGCAGCGTGGGCTCAGGACTCGTACGACATGGCCAAGGGCTACGCGGCCGACGCCGCTCAGGCCGCCGCCAAGGCCCGCCAATCGGCGCTCGATGCCGGCAAGGACATGCAGGCCGCCCAGCAGTACTACAACGAGGCGTATCAGGCCTACCTGGCCAGGGCCGAGCAGGACCGCAAGGACGAGAATGTTCGGCTGGCGTACATGTGCGCCTCGGTGGCGGGGGCCAACAAGCAGGACTGCCTGCACCACATCACCGACTCAGACTCCCTCAAGCTCGCCAAGGCTGAGCTTAACGCCGAGATGTGCCACCGGATGGGCACACCCGGCAGCGTCTACTTCAAGAACTGCATGGCCGACACGTTCAACCCCAGCTTCGTCACCAACCGCCAACTCGACATGGTCGGCGCCTTCGTCACCGAGCTGAGCGCCTTCGTCGTTGCTGGCGCTGCGGTTGATGCGCTTATCCTTACAGCGATTTTCTGTAAAGCACCTTGTGTCGCGGTCATGGCACTTCTCGGCGGCCCTGAGGTGCTGATGGGCGTCGGCGGCTTTTTCGACCTGTGGCTTGAGTCCTCGCTTATTGAGCTTGCATCCGGTTCGGCCGTGGGCGGACTGGGTCTCACCAGACTTCGCGACTTCGCCGGAATCCGAGTACCAGCCGTTTTCGAGCAGTCCGCTGTGGAAGGTGAGTTCAGCCAGGCGCTCATGGCTCAGTTCATCAATCGGATTCGAGGCTGCGCAGTACCGAACAGTTTTGTCCCGGGCACCCGCGTCTTGTTGGGTGACGGCACCGCAAAGGCGATCGAGGATATTGCGGTAGGCGACCAGGTCGCATCCGTCAACGAACGAACGGGTCAACAGGACAGCGAACGTGTGACGGCCACGGTCGAGCGGTCGGGGAATAAGGACCTGGTCGAGGTCTCCGTCCAGACTGGCGGTGGTCAAGGAACTAGGTCGGACATTCTGACCGCCACGGCTCAGCATCCGTTCTGGGTTGAAGGCATTCGGCAGTGGGTCAATGCTGGCAATCTTCACCCCGGCCAGTGGCTCCATACTGGATCCGGTGCGTGGGTCCAGGTCAGCTCCGTACGTCATCGGACTGCGCAAGCCACGGTTCACAATCTGAGCGTTGCCAACCATCACACCTATTTCGCGATGGCGGGCCGGCTTCCGCTGCTCGTCCACAACGAAGATCTCTGTGACTTGGCTCTAGGGACAAAAAGCGGAGGCCTCGCGGACTTCGCGAAGAAGTTTGGCTTCACACACGTCCTCGGCATGAAGGGAGACACGTGGCGCGGTCCGGTGCTGCTAGCGGTTGATGATCCGGCCGTCACCCTTCGCGTTAGTCTGAACGAATTCGAGGGCCGGGATGCGGCCGAGCAGTACGCCATCGCTGCTATCCGTGGGGCCACCGATGGCCGAAAGAAAGCCACGGAAGAGGAGATGTCTTGGATAGCCAAGGCAGTGATCCAGGGCAGGCGGTCGTGGAGTTCGGTTAAGTTCTATCAGAAAGTCGGAGACAATTATATTCTGGTGTCTGTTCCGGAGCCGGACTGGAAGTCGCTGACATGGAACGGTAAGAAGCTGCCGAGCTACTGGTTCCCGGAGTGAGGATGACGGCCTGGAGAGCGGGAGATGATTGAGTTTAGCGATCTGGCGAGCCGTGAGTTGTATCGCGACCTGGCTGAAGCGGGAAGCCTGAAGGCGGCATTGGAGATGGCCTCACAAGAGCGCGGGATCGATCTTGGAGAGGTGACGGCACCCGAGGGTGACGCGGGGCTGGTCGTGGCGTGGTTCACCTCTTCACGGGGAGGAATCGGAATTTCCCTGGCCGCTGAGGAGCGGTTATTCCTGATCAAAATTGAAGGCAAGGGGCATGGATGGGCGACGGGAGGTACACCGGTACTGCTGGACGCAGCCCGTACGGTGGAGGCATGGCGCCGGGGCGCCTCGCTGCAAGCGCTGAAGAGCGCATTCCCGTTCATGGGCTACACCCGCCTGGCTCAGGCCTTTGAGGAAGGCAACCCCACCGCCGTCCGGTGGCAGGAGTTGATAGGCGACGGCGATCTCGACGACTTGCGCCCTTTGCTGGTGACAGCGCATCGCCACCTAACACTCGGGAAGCTTTTTCCTAGCGTGACCCACCTGACCCTGCTGAGGCTCGCGATCGATCCGTCCGACCGGTCGGCTGGGGAGGCCTGGATCGCTCTAGAAGCCGGGTCTTCTTATTCGATCGGTGCCTCTTGGGCACCGGAATCACGCAGGGCCTCGTCCGTAGACGATGCCATCGCCGAAGCCGCAGAGATATTGACCCAACGGCAGGATTAAGGAGTAGGCGGGGGCCGAGCGCCGTCAGGTCGGGATGATCGAAGGTTCCCTTGTGCGGGCTACGCCTTGAGGAGGGCAACCAGTTGACGCGGTGCTGGAAGGGCGACGGCGGTAGGTAGTATCTCCAGTCTCCTCAGTCCACCGTGGGCAGCTTCGGGCCGAGTACGTCGTCGGCGTCGACGATCGTGTACGCGTACCCCTGCTCGGCCAGGAACCGCTGCCGGTGCGCGGCGTACTCGGTGTCGATCGTGTCCCGGGAGACCACCGTGTAGAAGTGCGCCTGCCGCCGGTCCGCCTTGGGTCGCAGCACCCGACCCAGCCGCTGCGCCTCCTCCTGCCGGGAGCCGAACGTGCCGGAGACCTGGATGGCCACGGCCGCCTCGGGCAGGTCGATGGAGAAGTTGCCCACCTTCGAGATGACCAGCGTGCGGATCTCCCCGGCCCGGAACGCGTCGAACAGCCGCTCGCGCTCCTTGTTGGTGGTCGATCCCTGCACGATCGGGGCGTCGAGATATTCGCCCAGCTCGTGCAGTTGGTCGATGTAGCCGCCGATCACCAGCACCTGATCGTCCGGGTGCCGGGCCACCAGGGCGCGTACCACCGGCAGCTTGGTCCGGGCGGTGGCCGCCATCCGGTAGCGCTCCTCCGGCTCGGCCGTGGCGTACGCCATCCGCTCGGCGTCGGTGAGCGTGACGCGCACCTCGGTGCAGTCGGCCGGCGCGATCCAGCCCTGCGACTCGATGTCCTTCCACGGCGCGTCGTACCGCTTGGGGCCGATCAGCGAGAAGACGTCGCCCTCCCGGCCGTCCTCCCGGACCAGCGTGGCGGTCAGGCCGAGCCGGCGGCGGGCCTGGAGGTCCGCGGTGAACCGGAAGATCGGCGCGGGCAGCAGGTGCACCTCGTCATAGATGACCAGGCCCCAGTCGCGGGCGCCGAACAGGTCCAGGTGGGTGAACGCGCCGCCGCGCCGCGCGGTGAGCACCTGGTACGTGGCGATGGTGACCGGGCGGATCTCCTTGCGCTCGCCGGAGTATTCCCCGATCTCCTCCTCGGTCAGCGACGTCCGGGCGATCAGCTCGCGCTTCCACTGCCGGCCGGCCACCGTGTTGGTGACCAGGATCAGCGTGGTGGCCTTCGCCTCGGCCATCGCGGCCGCGCCGACCAGCGTCTTGCCGGCGCCGCACGGCAGCACCACCACGCCCGAGCCGCCGGCCCAGAACTGCTGCACGGCCTCCCGCTGGTAGGACCGAAGGGTCCACGCCGCCTGGTGGCGGGCCGGGTGGGTCTTGTCGGCCGGCACGTCCTTGCCGTCCTGCGCCAGCTCGATCGGGTGCGCCTCGCCGTCCACGTACCCGGCCAGGTCCTCGGCCGGCCAGCCCAGCTTGAGCAGCCCCTGCTTGAGCCGGCCCCGCTCGGACGGGTGCACCGCGATGGTGTCCTCGTCGACCTTGGCGCCGAGCATCCCGGCGAGCTTCTTGCTCTTGGCCACCTCGATGAGCACCATCCGGTCCAGCGCCCGCAGCACCAGGCCGTGGCTCGGGTGGTTCATCAGCTGGAGCCGGCCGTACCGGTCCATCGTCTCGGCCACGTCGACCAGCAGCGCGTGCGGCACCGGGTAGCGGCTGTATTTGATCAGGGCATCCACCACGCCCTCGGCGTCGTGGCCGGCCGCGCGCGCGTTCCACAACCCCAGCGGGGTGAGCCGGTAGGTGTGCACGTGCTCGGGCGAGCGCTCCAGCTCGGCGAATGGCGCGATGGCCATCCGGCAGGCGGTTGCGTCGGGGTGATCGACCTCCAGCAGCAGGGTCTTGTCCGACTGCACGATCAAGGGGCCACCGGTCACGCCATCGTTCCTCTCGGGCAGGGTTCGCTCGGACAGACCCTCCAGTGTTGCACGCGATAACGGGACGGACACGGTCGAAGAGCCGACGCAACGGATCGATGGCTCCTGGCGTCTAGCTGGTGACCACTGCCTGGGGGAGGCTCGATGAATCGAATAGTTCTCGCGATCCGTCTGACGGCGGTGGCGGTGGTCACGCTGGTCGGTGCCGGAGCGTGCACGTTCGGGCCGCAGGAGCACCGCGCGGGTGGGCCCGCGCCGGTGAACGCTGCGAGCGGCACAACGGGGGCGAGCGGTTCGCCCGGCCCGATCCAGCCCGGTGGTACCGCCCCGGCCGGTTCCCGGCGACCTTCGTCGCAGGGACCCGACCGGGCCGGATCGCCGTCCCCCGCCGGTTCCGCCGGCCCGACCGGTTCGACCGGTTCGGCCGGATCCGCCGGTTCGACCACGCCGTCGCGGCTGCCGGCCGGCTGCACCCAGGGCGAACAGCAACGCGAGGTGGAGACGTACCTGGCCCGGCTGGGCGGCTTCGGCCCGGTCGAGGTGGACGGGCGGCAGTCGGCCGCCGACTGCGCGGCCATCAAGCGGTTCCAGCGCCGGTACGGGATCAGCCCGGCCGCCGGCCGAGCCGGCCCCACCACGGCGGACGTGGCCGGCCGGCTGGCCCGGACCAACCTGGCGAGCTGCCGGGCCGGCAAGGGCACCACCTTCTGCGTCGACCTCACCCACCAGACCGTGTGGGTGGTGCGGGACGGCCACGTGCTGCTCGGCCCGACCGTCACCCGCACCGGGAAGCCGGGCTACGCCACCGTGTCCGGTTCATACACCATCGACTATCGCAACCCCCGCGAGTGGTCTACCCCGTACGAGGTGTGGATGCCGCTGTGGCAGCACTTCTATGGCGGGATGGGCTTCCACGAGACCACCACGTACCTGCACGACATGTCGATCGGCTCGCACGGCTGCGTGAACCTGCTGCCCGAGGACGCCCGGCGGATGTGGGAGCTGGGCTCGGTGGGGACCCACGTCCGGCTGTTCGGCCGCCGGCCCGGCACCTGAGCCGCGCCGGGCAGCCGACCCGGAGGGCGTTAGGAGGGGACCCTTCCTATACAGAAAGCGATAACAAGGGGCCCTTCCTTGCATCCGGGGGTTCCCGGAGCGCGTTTTCCGGGGTGGTTCCGGGGAGCGGCGGCTGCCGGGCGGCCGGCGGAGGTGGCAGGCTGGGATCCGGACGCCGTACGGTCGGGAGGCGCGGATGAAGGACGGACGGCAGGGCCCGTTGTTGTCGCCGTACGCGGAGGACGGCCCACCGCCCGACCCGGGTCCCGGGCGCGGCGACGTCCGGGCGGGGGAGCCGCCGGCGGAGGCGCCCGCCGGGCCGGGGGCCGCGGACGTGTCCCCGGCCATGATCGCCGGCTACCTCCTGCTCGGCGTCCTGCTGTTGGGCTGGTTCCTCTGGGGCTGGCTGGTGCTGCGGCAGGGCTTCATCGACTCGGTCGGCGAGTCGGCCGGCGCCGGCTTCGCGCTGCTGCTGCTCTTCTCGATCGTGGGCACGCTGCGGCAGAGCCGCCGCTGACGGCCCCGCGGTGCTCCCGAGTGCGGGTTCGCGCGGTGTCCCGGGCCGCGGCGCCGCTCAGTCGAGGACGGCCGCGGTGATCCGGTGCAGCGCGAACGTGTGCAGCATGTCGGTCCGTTCGTCCTCGGCCCGCAGGTAGCCGGCCCCGATGGAGACCGGCCGGACCAGCCGGGACGTGGTGCCGCCGTGCGCGTCGACGTACCCGACCCAGACCAGCGACTTGTCCCGGACCGCCTGCTGCAGCACGGCGAGCGCCTGGCTGTGGGTGTGCCGGGCGGCCGGTCGTGCCCCGTTGCCGGTGCGGACCGGATCGGGCGCCCGTCGGGCAGCCCGGGCCGCCGCCTCGCCGCGGCGCATCTGCTCGATGACCCCGAGCACCCGGGGCCGGCTCAGCTTCGGCGCGGCCAGCGGATCGGGCGCCCGGGCCGCCATCAGCGCCCGCACCGGGGCCCGGCTCGGCCTCGGCCGGGTCAGCACCGCGGCGCCGGTGGCGTCCTCCGGCACCGGGGCGTAGCCGGCGTCGCGCAACGCGGTCAGCAGCCGCGCCACCTGGTACGGGCTCACCAGCACCGTCGGGGCCAACCGGCGCAGCGACAGCACGGCCAGCCGGCGGTCGGCCAACGCCTCGGCCAGCAGCGCCTCGTCGTCGCTGCGCAGATACGCGCCTGCCGCGCCGACCCGGAGGCCGCCGTGTTTGCGGGCCACGTCGTCGATCAGGTACGTGAGGGTCTGCGGCACCGGGGTGCGGGACCGGCGGCGGAACAGCCCGTGCAGGTCCTCGGCGGCGTATCCGGCGTCGAGGGCGCGGCGCAGGCTGCCGGCGGTGACCCGGTGCACGCTCGCGCCGCCGGCCGACTCCGGCTCGGCCACCGTGTCCAGCTCGGCGGCCAGCGCCGGCTCCGGCGGGCCGGGCACCACCACGCTGAGGTCGGCCTGCACCAGGAAGTGGTCGACCGGGGACGGCAGCAGGGCGTCGAGGGCGCGTACGGCCGGGGAGGTGTAGCCGGGCAGCGCGGTCGAGGCGGCCCGTACGCCCAGCGGGTCGTCGTCCGCGGCCCGGCGCTCCTCCGCGGGGTCGGCGAGCAGCAGCCGGCCGTACGAGGTGAGCGCGCCGAGGCCGGTGACGCCCAGGTTGGCCGCCTCGGCCAGCACCTCCCGGTACGCCCGCTCCCGGCCGCGGCTGCGCCGCGGCATCCGCCAGGCGACGAGTTCCAGCGCCTCGTCCTCGTCCGGCGCCGCCCCGGGGGCCAGCTCGGCCAGCACTCCCAGCACCACCCGCCGGGCGGCCGGCGCGCCGGCCCGCTCGACCTCGCCGGACAGCGGGGTGATCGGCCGGTCCCGGTCGTCACGCTGGCCCACCATCCCGGGCTGGCGGGTCATCGTCAGCCAGGCCCGGGCCAGGATCTCCCAGCGGTGCGCCAGCGGTTCGGCCCGCCAGGTCTCATAGAACGGGGTGGGCAGGATCTGCTGGTCCGCGCCCGCCCTGGTGGTGGTCGCGCCGGGCAGGTCGGCCTCGCCGGCCAGCCCGGCCGCGGTGGCCACCTCCAGCAGCAGGGCCGCCACCGCCTCGTCCAGCCCGGTGGCCCGGGCCAGCCGGCGCAGCTCCCGGACGCCGATCCCGCCGGCGCGCAGCACCGGGGCCGGCTCGGCGCCGAGCGCCGTCAGCAGGGCCTCGACGTACCGGACGGCCTCCATGGTCTGTCCGGCGCCGGCCGAGTCCACCGCTTTCGGCTCGCGGGGGGCCGCCGCGGGTTCCGGCGGGGTGGCCCGGAGCGGTCCCAGCGGGCCGGTGTCCCGGCGCAGCAGCAGACCGACCTCGCGGGGCAGCTCCACCGCCGTGTCCCCGGGGGACGTGCCGGGGTCGGGCACCGGCACGAGCAGGCCGTGCTCCACCAGCCAGCGCACCGCACCCCCGCCGTCGCCGGGCGCCGCGCCCGGGCCACCGTGGGAGGCCGCCCCGGCATCGCCGCCGGACGCCGCGTCGCCGCCGGACGCCGCGCTGCCGCCCGCGCCGGGCGGCGTGCCACCGTTGCCGCCCGGGTCGCCCGGACCGGGCTCGAGCGACCCGCCGCCGGCCGCCGGGCGGGCCGCGGCGTCGCCGGTCCGGCCGCCCGGAGCGGCGGTGCGCAGCGACTCGGCCGGCAGGGTGCCGATCGGTGGTCCGGCCGCGAGCCGGTCGAGGATCTTGCGGGCCGCGGGCGGCGCGGCCAGCACCGCGCGGCGCAGCCGCGCCGGCTCGGCGCACAGCTCGGCCGCCTGCGGTCCCAGCTCCGCCGCCGGCCGGCCCAGCCCGGCCGGGTACGGCGGGCAGACCTCGTCCACGGCGTCGGCCACGGCCAGCTCGTCCTCCGGCCCGTACAGGAGGAACAGGTCGCGCAGCCGGTCCAGCGCCGCCCGGACGGCCGCCCGATCGACGGCGGCGGGCGGGGTGAGGGCCAGCGACAGTACGGCAGCGGCCGAGGTGAGCCCGGTCTCCGGATCCCGGGTCAGCCGGGCCGCGTCGAGGATCTGCAGCATGAACCGGTCCAGCCCGTCCAGGGCGCGGGCCACCGACACCCGGGACTGCGCCCGCAGCGCCAGCGCGGACAGGTCGGCCGGCACCGGCACGACAAGGTCCGGACGCAGCTGCAGGAGTGTGGCCAGCGCGTCGTCCGGGACGGACCGCAAACGGTCGGCGAATGAGGTGCTCATCGTCGTTCCACGCTAGCCGGCCGGGCCGGGTTCCCGCCTCTCGGACGCCGGCCTCCGGACCGGGTGGCTGGATCCGAGGCGGGACGGGACCGTCGCCGGGTGGGAGGGGCCGGTGCCGCAAAACGGGATGGGCGGGTCCGGCCGGGCGGGAAAGGGCGGGGCGCCGCCGGGCATGTCGCCGGATTCCCAGCGGCGGTCGAAGGGCCGGGCCGGTTAGCCTGGAGATGTCGGGAAGCCGCGTGGCTTCCCGACAGTCTCTTCTGGCAATCAGCGGTTCGAGCGAAGCAGGGGATAACAGGTGCCGACCGGTCGAGTGAAGTGGTACGACGCGGCCAAGGGATACGGGTTCGTCACCAGCGACGAGGGCGGCGACGTGTTCCTGCCCAAGGGTGCGCTGCCCGCGGGAGTGAGCGAGCTCAAGGGCGGTCAGCGGATCGAGTTCGGCGTCGTGGACAGCCGGCGCGGATCCCAGGCGCTCGGGGTGAAGCTGCTCGACGCCCCGCCGTCGGTGGCCGAGCTGCGCCGCCGACCGGCCGAGGAGCTGCACGGCCTGGTCGAGGACATGATCAAGGTGCTGGAGGCGAAGGTGCAGCCCGATCTGCGCCGGGGGCGTTTCCCGGACCGCCGGACCGCGCAGAAGGTCGCTCAGCTGGTCCACGCGGTGGCGCGCGAGCTGGAGGTCTAGGCCCGCTCCAGCCCCCGCTGCGGGACCAGGCCGGCGGCCGCGGCGCGCCCGAGCAGGGCGTCCACCGCGGCCCGGCCGGCGTCGCCCAGATCGGCCGTGAATTCGTTCACATAGAGCTCGATGTGTCGCCGTACCACGTCCGGTTCCATCTCCTGGGCGTGCGCGAGGACGTACTCCCGGCTCGCGGCCGGATCGGCCCAGGCCCGCCGGACGGACTCGCGGATCCACCCGGCGGCCTCGGTCGGGTCGACGGCGCCGCGGCGGGCCAGGATGGCGCCGAGCGGGATCGGCAGGCCGGTGTCGCCCTCCCACCACTCGCCCAGGTCGACCAGCGCGGTGAGCCCGTGCCGGGGGTAGGTGAATCGCGCCTCGTGGATCACCAGCCCGGCGTCGTAGCGGCCGGCCGCCACGCCGGGCATGATCTCGTGGAACGGGACGATCTCGATCCGGGCCGGTGGCCGGCCCGCCGACCAGAGCCGGAACAGCAGGTACGCCGTCGTCCGGTCGCCGGGTACGGCCACCGTGGCCCCGGTGAGGTCGGTCCGGTCGCCGCGGGTGAGCACCAGGGGGCCGCAGCCGCGCCCGAGCGCCCCGCCGCAGGGCAGCAGGTGGTAGTCGTCGAGCAGCCAGGGCAGCGCCGCGTAACTCACCTTGACCAGGTCGAACGCGCCCCGCTCAGCCGCCGTGTTCGTCACGTCGACGTCGGCGTATGTCACGTCCACCGGCGGTGCGCCGGGCACGAGCCCGTGCACCAGGGCATGGAACACGAACGTGTCGTTGGGGCAGGGCGAGAAAGCCAGCGAAAGCGCCACGCCCCCACCGTATCCCCCTCCGCCCGACCGCACCCGCCCCGGCGATCTTGCACTTGTGGCCCGTGCATTTCCGGCGAAGGCCGCGAAAGGGGGGCCCAAAGTGCAAGATCGACGGCGGGATGGGCCGGGCGCGAGGGACCGAGGGGGCTTGCTCTGGTCAGGGCCGGGCGGTGGCGAGGGCCAGGGTGCCGGTGATGAGCGCCGGGGCGGCGGCGGTGAGGGCCGCGAGGGCTGCGTCGAGCCGCCAGGCGGACCGGTCCCGCGGCCCGATCAGGTTGGAGATCGTCCGCAGCTCCGCGAAGGGCAGGCCGGCCTGGCCGGCCGCGGTCGCCACCCCGTACCCCTCCATGGCCTCGGCGGCGGCGTCCGGGAACCGGGTGGCCAGCGCCTGCGCCGTGGTCTCGGTCCCGGTCACCGTGCTGAGCGTCAGCACCGCGCCGGTCACCGCGGTGGGCAGCGCGGCGCGCAGCCCGGCGAGCAGGGCCGGATCCACCCGGCCGACCGGGTCGCCGAAGCCGAGCTGGTCGAGCGGGAGGAAACCCGCCGGGGATTCGGCGCCCAGGTCCGCCGCGACGCTGCGGGTGGCCAGCACGAGCCCGCCCACGGCGGCCCGGCCGGGAAACGCGCCGCCGACGCCGGCGCTCAACACCGCGCCGTACGGCGTACCGGCTGCCTCGGCCGTGGCCAGCAGGCGTGCCGTACCGGCGGCGGCCGCGGCCGGACCCACACCGACGGCGGCCACCTCGACGCCGCCGCCCGCGAGGCCCGCCCGGACGGCCGCGGCCTCCGGCTCGACGGCCGTGGCCACCAGGATCCGTACGGTCATCCGGACCGCCCCTCCGCGCCCTGCTGGTACCCGTTTCCGGCCACCGAGGACGGCCGGTAGATGTGGTAGCCGGGCGGCGCTGTCGGCGCCTCGTCCGGACCGCCGTCCGGCGCCGGCCGGGCATCCGGGTCCGCCGGATCCGACCGGACGGTCGGGCCAGCCAGTGGCGTCGGGCCGGCCTGCGGTACGGGTCCGGCCTGCGGTACGGGTCCGGCCTGCGGCGTCGGGCCGGCCTGCGGTACGGGTCCGGCCTGCGGCGTTGGGCCCGGGCGGGATGCCGTCCGGGGTGGCGGCCCCGGCCGGGGTGGCGCCGGCGGCACGGGATCCGGCCCGGGCGGCACCGGCGACGGACCGGGGGCCGGTTCCGGGACGGGCCGTTCCTCGCTGGCTCGGCCGCTCAACCGGTCGCCCCGGGACCCACGGCCGCCGACCGTGGTGGCCGCGGCCGCGGCGGCGGCCAGCACGGCGGCCAGGCCGATTCCGAGCCGCCCGGGCAGCGGGACGAGGCCCACCGCGCCGCCGAGGACGAAGGCCAGCATGTGCACCGTTTCCGAGTGCGCGAACCCGCTGGCTCGCAGGCGTTCCGGGATCCGTTCCTGGATGGTCGCGTCGACGGCCAGCTTGGCGATGCCGCTCACCACGGCCGCGATCAGGCAGAGCATGGCCACCGTCGGCAGCGAGAAGCGCACCGCGGCCAGCGCCGCCAGCGCGGCCACCAGGACCAGGCCGGTGATCTGCAGCACGACCGGGCGGCGGATCCGCAGCCGCGTGCCGGCCGCGGTGGCCAGGAACGTGCCGGTGGCCAGGGCCGCACCGATCACCCCGAGCGCGCCCTGCGCGCCGACGTGCCGGCCGAGCACGTCGGTGTCGAGGTCGCCGGCCCGGATCGCGAAGGCGAGGAAGAGCAGCAGGAATCCGTACCCGGCGCGAAGCGTCGCGCTGCCCAGCAGGGCGGTGGTGACGAGGGCGCCGGAGAGCACCCGCCCGCCGTCCCGGCGCCAGAGGCCGAGCCCGCCCGTGGTCTCCGGTGGGTCGGAGTCGGCCCGGGCCGGCAGCCGCAGCGCGATCACCATGCCCACCAGGAAGATCACCGAGGAGACCCGCAGCGGCCACTGCGGACCGAACCAGAAGGCCGCCAGGCCCAGCGGCGCCACAACGGCGCCGGCCACCGTCCCGTACACGCTGGCCCGCGCGCCGACCTGGGACAGGCCGAGCCCGGCCGGCAGCAGCCGGGGCACCGCGGCGGACCGCGCCACCCCGTACGCGCGGGACAGGGCCAGCACGCCGAAGGCGGCGGGATAGAGCCCGATGCCGTGGATGTGGTCGGAGATGAGCCACGCCAGGAAGGCCCGTCCCAGCATGGTCGCGGCCATCGCGTACCGGCGGCCGTGCCGGAAGTGGTCCAGCAGCGGGCCGACCACCGGGGCCAGCAGCGCGAATGGCACCATCGTGACGATCAGGTAGAGCCCGACCCGGGTACGCGCCTCGCCGAGCGGGACGTTGAAGAAGATCGTGCCGGCGAGCCCGATGGCGATCAACGTGTCACCGGCGCAGGAGGCGGCGTGCAGGTCGAACATCCGGGTCATCCCGACCTCGCCGCCGGCGCCGCGGAAGCGCGCCCGGCCCACTCCCCGGCCGACCCAGCGGCCGCTCCGGAATCCGCCCCGCAGCAGCAGCCGGACGCCCCGGACCGTCTTACCGGCGGTGTAGCCGGCAAAGGACCGGCGGGGCCGGGCAGCGCGGGAAAAGAGCGGCATGCCTCCATCCTCGCCGATCGTGGCCCCCGGCGGCGCGCTTACCCGGGGAGTGCGTGACGGTCGCCCGGAGGGATAGGGAACAATGAAACGGTGAGCAGGCCTTCCACCACCCGCGCCCCCCGCCTCGACCAGGTGTGTGCCGCCGCCGTCGACGTGGCGCGGGACGGGCTCGCCGAGGTCGACCCGGCGGACGTCGGTGAGCACCTTGCGGCGGTGGCCGAGGGCGAGCGGCTCGTCACACACTTCTTCGAGTGCCGGATGGCCGGCTACCGGGGCTGGCGCTGGGCCGTGACGGTCACCCGGGTGCCGCGCAGCCGTACCGTCACGATCTGCGAAACCGTCCTGCTGCCGGGCCCGGACGCGATGCTCGCGCCGGGCTGGCTGCCCTGGCATGAGCGGCTTCAGCCCGGGGACCTGGGCGTCGGCGACCTGCTTCCGGCGCCCGCCGACGACGAGCGGCTGGTGCCCGGATACCTGCTCTCGGACGACCCGGCCGTCGAGGAGACCGCTTGGGAGCTCGGCCTCGGCCGGTCCCGGGTGATGTCCCGGGAGGGTCGGATCGACACGGCCCAGCGGTGGTACGACGGGGACCACGGGCCGGAAGCGCCGATCTCCGCGGCCGCGCCGCGAGCCGCCCGCTGTGGCACGTGCGGGTTCTACCTCCCGCTGGCCGGCTCGCTGCGCCAGGCGTTCGGGGTGTGCGGGAACTTCTACGCGCCGGACGACGGGCGGGCGGTCTCCGCGGACCACGGCTGCGGAGCGCACTCGGAGACCCTGACCGAGTCCGCCGAGACGCCCGTCGACGAGCTCCCGACCGTTTACGACGACAGCGCGGTGGAGGCCGTCGCGGTCAGCCGCGCGGCCGGCTCGGTCGAGGCGGGCGAGCCCGCGGAGCAGTACGGCCACAGCTGACCCACCACCTGCCCGGCCCGAGTCGGGTGCCGGCGGTCGGTTCAGCGGGGCTGCGGGTCCGGGTCGGCGCGGCGTCGCGCCCGGTGGGCGTCGTAGCGCCGCATGACCGCCAGGCCTGGCAGGCCGATCAGGAAGCCCGCCAGGCAGGTCCACAACCAGTTCTCATGGCCGTGCGCGGCCAGCCAGCCGCGGCAGAAGAGCAGCAGCACCAGCCCGGCCAGCGCCCAGATCACCATCCCGCCGATCGCGAACGGAACCATCGGCGGGTCGACCACTTCGGGCTGCTCGGGGGGCTCGGCGGGCACCCGGTCAGGATACGTGGGCGGGGCGGGGGCGCTGTCCGTGGTCTACTTTCTGCGCGGTCCGATCGGGGCCCCCGGCCGACTGACCAGGCCGGTCCTCGGGTGATCGTGGTCATATCGGTGGTCGTTAGCCAAGCTCATTAGATAAGCTAACGATGTGACGGAGCGGACGGTGATGGCGGTGGGCGTTCCACCGGCGCAGCTGGCACCACGGCTGCGCGATGCGATCACCCGCCTCAACCGCCGGGTACGGCAGACCCGGCCGGTCGGCGATCTGACGATGACTCAGCTCTCCGCCCTGACCAGCATCGAGCTGGCAGGCGCGCTGACTCCCCGTGAGCTCGCCGACGCCGAACGGGTTCAACCGCCGACGATGACCAGGACCGTGGCCAAGCTCGAGGAGCAGGGCCTCGTGCGGCGTTCGCCGCATCCGACCGACGGCCGGCAGGTCCTGCTCACCGCGACGGATGCCGGGCGGGAGGTTTTCGCGCGGTTCGAGCGGGCACGCAACACCTGGTTGGCGGAGCGGCTCGCCGAGCTGACCGACGCCGAGCAGGACACCCTGGCCCAGGCCGCGGAGATCATCCAGAAGGTGGCCCGCGCCTGACCGGCGCCCCGCGGGTCCGCTTCGTCCGCCGTGGATGACGCGTACGACCCGAAGGAGGCGCACCCCGAGTGCGGGCTCAGCTCAGCAAGACGTTCCAGTCCCTGCACGTCCGTAACTACCGGCTGTTTGCCAGCGGCCAGCTGATCAAGCTCATCGGCACCTGGATGATGTTCGTCGCCCAGGACTGGCTGGTGCTGCGGCTGGCCGCGCCCACCGCGCTGGGCATCGTCACGGCCTGCCAGTTCACCCCGGTGCTGCTGCTCACCCTCTTCTCCGGGCGACTGGCCGACCGGTACGACAAGCGGGCGCTGTTGCTGGCCGCCAACGCCTTCTGGACGGTGCTGGCCGGGGGCATGAGCCTGCTGGTCTTCACCGGCCTGGTGCAGCTCTGGCACGTCTTCGTCTTCGCGGCCCTGCTCGGGGTGGCCAACGCGGTGGAAACGCCGGTCCGGCAGTCCTTCGTCTCCGAACTGGTCGGCACCCCGCTGCTGCCGAACGCCCTCGCGCTGAACGCGGCCACCTTCAACTCGGCCCGGATCCTCGGACCGGCCGTGGCCGGCCTGGCCATCGCCGCCTTCGACGTGGGACCGGTGTTCCTGATCTCGGCGGTCAGCTCCATCGCCCCGCTGGTGTTCGTGCTTCAGATGCGCGGCTCGGAGCTGCACCGGGAGGCGCTGCCGGACCGCGAGGACCGCCAGCCCGCCCGGGTGATCGACGGGCTGCGGTACGTCGCCAAGCGATCGGACATCGTGCTGCCGATGGCGCTGATGGGCGTGATCGGCATGACCCTGTTCAACTTCCAGCTCACCCTCGCGGCGCTGGCCAAGACGGTCTTTCACACCTCGGCCGCCACGTTCGGGCTGTTCACCACGGCGCTCGCGGTGGGCGCGCTGGGCGGCGCCTTCGCCGGCAGTGGTCGCCGGGCCCGGCCGTCGATCTGGGTGGTGCTGGCCGCCGCCCTGGCCACCTCGGCGTTCGGCACGCTGGTCGGGCTGGCGCCCTCGTACTGGCTGGTGGTGCTCCTGCTGCTGCCGACCGGGTTCTCCATGGTCTTCTTCGCCCAGGCCGCTAACCAGCGGGTCCAGCTGGGCGTCGACGCGGCCTTCCGCGGTCGGGTGATGGCGCTGTGGGTGCTCGTCTTTCTCGGCACCAACCCGGTGGGCGCGCCGGTGATCGGCTGGACGGCCGAGCACCTGGGCGCGGGCGCCAGCATCTGGATCGGCGGGCTGCTGTCGATGGCCGCCGCCATCGTGGCGCTGACCTGGCAGCTCCGGCACAGCGGCGCCCGGATCCGCCTGCGCATGCTCCCGCTGCCCCGCTTCTACGTGGTCCCCCGCCCGACCGACTGACCCGAAGGAAGGGCCCCTTGTTATCGCTTTTGGTATAGCAAGGGGCCCTTCTTAACGCCTGACCGCCGGATGTCGTACCCGGGTGTTCTCCTTGCGGCATGGATCGAGCCCGTTATCTGGAGTGCCTGGCCGCCGACGAGCGACGGCTGCGCGACCTGGCCAGCGGCGACCTCGCCGCCCCGGTGCCAAGCTGTCCGGACTGGACACTCGCCGACCTGGGCGAGCACGTGGCCCTGGTCTACCTGCACAAGGCGGTGAGCATGCGGGACGGTCGGCCTCGGGAGTGGCCTCCCGCGGATCGCGAGCCGGCGCCGGTGCCCCTGCTCGACCGGGCCTACCGCGAGCTGGCGGCCGAGTTCGCGGCCCGGCCGGACGCCGAGCCCAGCTGGACCTGGTACGAGCCGGATCAGACGGTCGGTTTCTGGGTGCGCCGGATGGCCCAGGAGACGGTGATCCATCGCATCGACGCCGAGCTCGCGGCCGGGGTGCCGAGCCCTGAGGTGCCCGCCGACCTGGCGATCGACGGGATCGACGAGCTGCTGGTCGCCTTCCTGGCGTACGCCGTGGACAGTTCACCGGAGGACTTCGCCGGCCGGCTGCCGGCGACCGAACGGCTGCTGCTGGTCGGCACCGACCGGCGCGATTGGCTGGTGCGGCTCGGCCCCACCGCGGTGACCGTCACCGCCGCGGACCCCGGCGTGGCGATCGGGGCCGGCTCGCCGGCGCCGGATGCGTCGGTGCGTGGGACACCGGACGAGCTGCTGCGGTGGCTGTGGCGGCGGGCGGGCGACGAGCTGGTCCGGATCGACGGGGACGCGACGGCCATCCGCGACTTCCGCCTGGCGTTGGAGGCGGCGACCCAGTGAAGCCCCTCGACACACCACGCCGGGTAACGGAACGGCGCTGGTATCCGAATTTCCGTGGCAGCGTCCGCTAACAGGGCCTAGCGTCGATATCGTGGCCGATGGGTTGGTGCTGGCGCTGGCACTTCTCGGTGTCGCATGCCTCCCTGTCGCGGTGGCGGCGGTCGTCTGCGCGGACGAAATCATCGACCGCGCGGTGTGTGGCTTCGGGGACTGGCGGGACCGGCGACGGCAGCATCGGACGATCGCCCGGCTCGACCGGACGCTGACCCGGGGCCGGCGCACCCCCGACATCGACTCCGCGGCCCTCGACCACAACGAGCGGCCGACCATCGAGGAGATCGCCGCGGACCTGCGGCGGCTCGGCCGGCAACGGCTCACCGTCGGCGGTCGGTCCAGGGTCTGGCAGCACGCGGTCCACCAGGCGTACGACGAGCGTCTCCGCCTGGCCAGCCGGGCGCTCGGGATCGCCGAGCACCTGTCCAGGCTGGAGGGCGTCGACCTCGAGATCGAGCGGGTACGCATCGAGGGCGAGCTGCAGGGCGCCGGGCTGCGGCTGCCGACGGTTGTCGAGCAGCGCAATCCGCGGCGCTGACCAGGACGGCTCGTGCGACTGTTCGTGGCGCTCTACCCGCCGGCCGCGGCCTTGGACGACCTGGACGCCCGCATCGCGGGACTGCGGATCGGCGCGGCCACGGCACGCGGGGTCAACGTCCGGCTGCCGGACCGGCACCTCGTCCACGTCACCCTGGCGTTTCTCGGCGACGTGGCGGACGACCGGCTTACGGAGGCGCAGGCCGCGCTCGGGCGGGCCGCCGAGGCGTGGCGTGCCGCGGATGCCGGCCCGCCGCTGCTCGAGCTGGCCGGCGGCGGCCGGTTCGGCCGCGGCCGGTTCACCATCCTCTGGGTCGGCCTCGGCGGTGAGGTCGAACGGGTCCGCAAGCTGAGCGCCGCGATCCGGCGTGAGCTGCGGCGGGCTCGGCTCCCGCACGACCGGCGCCCGTTCAAGCCGCACCTCACGGTGGCCCGGCCGGGAGACCGGATTCCGGCCGCCGACGTGGCGGCCGACCGGGCGGAGCTGGTCGGGTACGTCGGTCCGGCCTGGCCGGCCACCGAGATGGCCCTGGTACGCAGTCACCTGGGCCCGCGACCCGAGCACCACCGGCTCGCCGGCTGGCCGCTGGGCTGAACGCACCCAGCCGCCGCCGGTGCCGGGCGCGGCCCCGGCCTCGGCAGGCGAACGGAGACGCCGGGCGCGCCCCGGTCTCGCAGGCGAACGAAGGCGCCGGGCGCCTTGGGTTTCGGCGGGCGAAGGAAGGAGCCGGGGCGGCTTGGGCCTCGGCGGGCGAACGAAGGCGCCGGTGGCGGCCCGGCATTGCCGGGCGAACAGAGGGAGGAACACGTGGAGTCGTCGGAGCTGCTCGCCATGCAACGGGCGGTTCAGCGGGGCTGGACGAACGATCGTCGGTGGCACGTGGGCGACCTGGCCTGGCAGCGGTATCACCAGCCGGGACGGGAGGCGGGATGGCGTACCAGGATCTGGCGGGACGGCGCGGGCGAGGCGATCGGGTGGGGGTGGCTCCGGCTGCCGGGCCAGCTCGACCTGCACGTCGACCCCCGGCTGCCGGAGCTGGCCGGCGAGGTGCTGGACTGGTTCGCCGCCACGGCACCCACGGCCGAGCGGACCGTCACGGTGCTGTCCACCGAGGGCCACCTGCGCGCGGCACTGGAACGGGCCGGCTACGGCGTGGAAGAGGACGCGCCGCACTTCGCCCATCACCTACAGGAGCTGGACGCCGACCTGCCGGTTCCGGCGCCGCCCGCCGGCTACCGGATCCGGCCGGTACGTCCCGACGAGGCGGCCGAGCGGGCGGCCGTACACCGCGCGGCCTGGCGGCCCGCCCGGATCGGGACCCTGCTGGTGCCGCCGGAGGACCTTGGCGACGGCGAGTCCCGGGTGACGACCGAAAGCTACGGCTCGGTGATGGCGGCCTGGCCGTATCGGACGGATCTCGACCAGGTGGTGGAGGCGGCGGACGGCACGCTCGCCGCCTCGGCGCTCGGCTGGCTCGATGCCGACAATCGGGTCGGCCTGCTGGAGCCGGTGGGCACCGACCCTCGGCATGCACGGCTCGGTCTCGGCGCCGCCGTCAGCCTCGCCTGCCTGCACGCTATGCGGGCGGCCGGCGCCACCCGGGTCGTCGTCCGCCCCCGCGGCGACGCGGGCTATCCGGTCCCAGGGCGGCTCTACCGGGCTCTCGGCTTTCGTGAAACCGCCCGGACCGTGGCATACCGGAGCTAGCCCGTGGGTCACCGGCAATGGCCGCACCTGACCGGTGGCGGCGATGTCCCGACGATGGTGGCCCGGCCGGTGGTGGCGAGCCCGACGGCGGGCCGGGTCGCGGCGAACACTTGCGTACAGAACATGCCGCTGAGTCACGGTCATGACTCAGCGGCATGTCGACGGCGCTGGGTGCCGTCGCCGGCCCGGTCACGGTGGGCGGCCGAAGACCGATCCCTACCCGGAACGGCGCTGGACGGGCGGAGCTACCAGGCCCAGGCCTCTGGGCCGGGTCCGCCGTTGCCGACCGGCGGGAAGAGCTCGTCCAGCCGGCTCAGCGCCGCGTCATCGAGCCGGACATCGAGGGCGCGCAGCGACGCGTCGAGCTGCTCGGCGGTCCGCGGTCCGACGATGGGCGCCGTCACCCCGGGCCGGCTGAGCAGCCAGCCCAGGCCGACATCCGCCGGGTCGTGACCCAGCTCCGCGCAGAACTTCTCGTACTCCTCGATGGTGGACCGGTGCTCGGCGAGCCCGTCGGCGGCGCGCCCGCTGGCGCCGCGGCCCGCGGTGCCCTGCTCGATCTTGCGCAGGATGCCGGCCAGCAGGCCCCCGTGCAGCGGCGACCAGGGGATGATGCCCAGCCCGTAGTGCTGGGCGGCCGGGACGACCTCCAGCTCCACGTGCCGGGTCATGAGGTTGTAGATGCACTGCTCCGAGACCAGGCCGAAGAAGTTGCGCCGCTCGGCCGCCGCCTGCGCCTGGCCGATGTGCCAGCCGGCGAAGTTCGACGAGCCGACGTAGACCACCTTGCCCTGGGCGACCAGCGTCTCCATCGCCTGCCAGATCTCCTCCCAGGGCGTGCTCCGGGAGACGTGGTGCATCTGATACAGGTCGATGGTTTCGGTCTGCAACCGGCGCAGCGAGTCCTCGCAGGCCCGGATGATGTGCCGGGCGCTCAGCCCCTGCTCGTTGGGCCAGTCGCCCATCTTGCCGTACACCTTGGTGGCCAGGACCACCCGCTCCCGGCGCCCGCCACCCTGGGCGAACCACCGGCCGATGATCTGCTCGGTGATGCCCTCACCGGTCTTCCACCCGTACACGTTGGCCGTGTCGAAGAAGTTGATGCCGCGGTCCAGCGCCTGATCCATGATCGCGAAGCTGTCGGACTCGTCGGTCTGCGGGCCGAAGTTCATGGTGCCGAGGCAGAGCCGGCTCACGGACAGGCCCGTGCGGCCGAGGTTTGTGTACTCCATGAAACCCACCCTGCCACGCGCCCACTTCGAGCGCCGACCAACTCGCCTCAGCGCGCCGGCGGGTGGGTCAGGAGCTCTCGCGGGCGGCCGGGCCGCCGCCGAACAGCACGTCGTCCCAGCTCGGCAGCCGCTTGCGAGGCTTCCCCGTCCCCTCGGCCTCGGACCCGCCGGGCTGGGTGGCGGCGCGGCGCGGCCGCAGCACCGCCAGCGAGGGCACCGCGGGCACCTCCTTGGGGAGGTCGGCGTCGTCGTCGAAGGCCGAACCCTGGCCGCCGCCGAGCAGCGCGGCGGCCCCGCCGCCCACCGGGCGCTGCCGCGGGCCGTCGCCCCCGCCCATGGCGGCGGGGTCGAGGCCGCGACCGGCCGAGGATCCGAGCGGGCGGTCGAGCGAGGCGAGCAGCGCGTCCCGGCCGGCCCGGATCGGGTCGCGGGCCGGCCGTCCGGCATCGGCCGCAGCGGGCAACCCGTGCCCGCCCCGGCCGGGCTCCGACCGGTCCATCCGGGACGGACCGGGCAGGGCGTGCCCGCCACGCTCCGGCGCCGGTTCCTGGCCGAGCAGCGGGGCCGGTCGCTCGGCGCACAGGTATTGCGCCATGTCGTCGTGCGGGCTCACCGTCTGCCGGCTCTTGTCGAGATCCCAGACGGCCTGCGCGATGGCCTTGCCGGACGGCCAGGTGGCGACGATCCGCCAGGTGCCGTCGTCCCGCCGGTACGCGTCCCAGGAGATCTTCTCGGTGTCGATGCCGTGCTGGGCTAGGCGGCCGTCGACCACCTCGGCCAACGGGGTCGGCTTCTCCGCCGACCTGAGCCGGGTGCGGCGGGCGTGCTGGGCGAGCATGGCCCGCTCCTGCAGCACCGGGCCGGCGTACCGCAGCACACGGTCCACCGGGACGCCCGCGATCCGAGCCACGTCCTCGGCGGACTCGCCTGCCCGGATGCGGGCCTGGATGTCCCGCGGCGACAGCGACGGCTGCAGGTCGGTGGCCGCCGGTGCGACGGCGAGCGGGGGTGAACCCGGCTCGTTGTGCAGCGCCGTGGCGATCCGCTCGTCGATGGGCAGCGCGAGCAGCCGGCCCACCTCGTCGGCGAGCACCATGGCCTGGCCGTCCTCGGAGAGGGCGACGAAGCGTACTGGGCGCATCGCGTTGCCTCCGTCCCGCTTCGCTGGCCATCGCGCCCGGTGGCGCCGGGCGTTCCTCGACACGGTACGCCGGTCAGGATACCGATGGGGGGAGCCACGCCCGCATGTTGCCGTCCCCGGGCGTGGCCGGGCGCCGCTGGCCGAGCATCGCGGCGGATCCGGCGCACCGCCCACCGACGCCCGTGGCGGGCGGGACCCCACCGACCGGGTTGGCCCGCTGACCTGGCGATCAGCCGGCCAACCCGCGGAAGGCCGAGGTCAGAGCCGCTCGACGACGTGGTCGATGCACCGGGTCAGCGCCTCCACGTCGGCCGGCTCCACCGCCGGGAACAGCGCCACTCGCAGCTGGTTGCGGCCGAGCTTGCGGTACGGCTCGGTGTCCACGATCCCGTTCGCCCGCAGCACCTTGGCCACGGCGGAGGCGTCCACCCCGTCCACGAAGTCGATCGTGGCCACGACGTTCGACCGCAGCGCCGGGTCCAGCACGAACGGGCTGGCCACGGCCGACCGCTCGGCCCAGCCGTACAGGATGCCGGCGCTCTCGGCCGTGCGCTTGGCCGCCCAGCCCAGGCCGCCCTGCCCGTTCATCCAGTCGGTCTGCTCGGCGGCCAGGAAGATCGTGGCCAGCGCGGGCGTGTTGTACGTCTGCTCCAGGCGGGAGTTGTCGATGGCCGTGACCAGATCCAGGAAGGCCGGGACGTAGCGCGAGGCGTTGATCTCGGTGGCCCGGTCGAGGGCGGCCGGCGACATCAGCGCGATCCACAGGCCGCCGTCGGAGCCGAAACACTTCTGCGGGGCGAAGTAGTAGACGTCGGTCTCCCGGATGTCCACCTCCAGCCCGCCCGCGCCCGAGGTGGCGTCGACCAGCAGCAGCGAGTCGTCGGCGGCCCCCGGCACCCGGCGGATCGGCACGGCCACCCCGGTGGAGGTCTCGTTGTGCGGCGTGGCGTACGTGTCGATCCCGGCCTCGGCGGTGAGCGCCGGCGCCGACCCCGGCTCGGCCTTGCGGATGCTCGGCTCGGCCAGGAACGGCGCGTCCGCCACCGACTTGGCGAACTTGCCGCCGAACTCGCCGAAGCTGGCGAGCTGCGCCCGCTCGCGGATCAGCCCGAACGTCGCCACCTCCCAGAACGCCGTGGTGCCGCCATTGCCGAGCACCACCTCGTAGCCGTCGGGCAGGTCGAAGAACTCGGCCAGGCCACGTCGCAGCCGGGCCACCTGGTCGCGGACCGTCTTCTGCCGGTGGGACGTCCCGAGGTAGCTGGTGGCCACGTCCGCGAGGGCTGCCACGGCCGCCGGGCGGACCTTGGAGGGGCCGCAACCGAACCGGCCGTCGGCGGGCTTCAGGTCATCGGGGATCCGGATGGTGGGGACGTCAGCCACGGTGATCGGAGATCCTTCCGGACGGGGCCACCCGGTCGGCGGCCCGCGGCGGGGCGTACCGCGAGGTCCGGCGAGCCCGCGTCGCGCGCGGCGCCCACCCGACCGACGGCGGGTGCGGACCGGCGACGTTGCCGTGCCCCCATCCTCGCACCCGCGGCGCGCGCTCCGGGCGTGGGTCGCCCGCGGCCGGATGAGGCGTCCGCCACAGTCACGGGCGACGGGCGTTAAGAAGGGGCCCCTGCTATGCAGAAAACGATAAGAAGGGGCCCTTCCTTACACCTCAGACGCCGTGCGGGACGGCGTCCCAGCCGGGGACCTGGCTGGGCTTGCGCGGGGCCGCGCCGACGTACTTGGCCGCCGGCCGGACCAGCCGCTTGAGCCGCTTCTGCTCGAGCACGTGCGCGCTCCAGCCGCCCATCCGGGCACAGGTGAACATCGAGGTGAACATGTGCGCCGGCACCTCGGCGAAGTCGAGCACCACGGCCGACCAGAACTCGACGTTGGTGGCCAGCACCCGGTCGGGACGGCGCGCCTGGAGCTCGGCCAGGGCGGCCTTCTCCAGCGCCTCGGCGATCTCGTAGCGCGGCGCGCCGAGCTCCTTGGCGGTGCGCCGGAGCACCCGGGCCCGCGGGTCCTCAGCCCGGTAGACCCGGTGCCCGAAGCCCATCAGCCGCTCACCCCGGTCGAGCACGCCCTTGACGTACCCGTCGGCGTCGCCGCTGCGCTCCACGGCCTCGATCATGCCGAGCACCCGGGAGGGCGCGCCGCCGTGCAGCGGCCCGGACAGGGCGCCGATCCCCGAGGAGATGCAGGCCGCGGCGTCCGCGCCGGTCGAGGCGACGATCCGGGCGGTGAACGTCGAGGCGTTCAGGCCGTGTTCGGCGGCCGAGATGAAGTACGCGTCGACGGCTTTGACGTGCCGCGGGTCGGGCTCGCCCCGCCAGCGCTTCATGAACCGCTCGACGATGGTCTGCGCCTTGTCGATCTCCTTCTGCGGTACGGCGGGCAGGCCGAGACCGCGGGCGGACTGCGCGACGAAGGAGAGCGCCGTCACGGACACCCGGGCCAGGTCCTCCCGGGCCTGTTCGTCCGAGATGTCCAGGAGCTGGTCCAGCCCCCAGTACGGCGCCAGCATGGCCACCGCCGACTGCACGTCGACCCGGATGTCACCCGAGTGGACCGGCACCGGGAACGGCTCGGCGGGCGGCAGGCCGGGACCAAACCGGCCGTCGACCAGCAGCGCCCAGACGTTGCCGAAGGAGACCTGCCCGATGAGATCCTCGATGTCCACGCCGCGGTAGCGCAGCGCGCCGCCCTCCTTGTCGGGCTCGGCGATCTCGGTCTCGAAGGCGGTCACGCCCTCCAGACCCGGCTTGAAGTCGGACATGTGCTCTCCCGGAATGCGCGCGCCGGGTGATCGCCCGATGTTTCCGGGCGCCGCTGCCCCGACCTCCATGGATGTATTCGGAACATCTTGCCCCCGCCCGGGCTGCGACGCGACCCTCCGCAGGTGTGCGACGCGCGACATCCGCCCGCGCCGCGGCCCGGCGGCCACCTGTACCAGGATGGGAGGGATGAACGGACCCTTCTCCCCGTCCGCCGGCGGCCGCCCGGAGGCCGCCGGCGGGCGCCCGGAGGCCGCCGGCGGGCGCCCGGAGGCCGCCGGCCAGCGCCGCGAGCCCGCCGGGATGCGGCGGGAGTATGCCGAGCGCGGGCTGCGCCGGGCGGACCTGGCGGCGGACTGGCCCACCCAGTTCGAGCGCTGGTTCGCCGACGCGGTGGCCGCCGGGCTGCCCGAACCGAACGCCATGGTCTTCGCCACGGCGGACGCCGCCGGCCGGCCGAGCACCCGGACGGTCCTGCTCAAGGGGTACGACGAGCGCGGGCTGGTGCTGTTCACCAACTACGGGTCGCGCAAGGGCGCCGAGGTGGCCGCCAACCCGCACGGCAGCCTGCTCTTCCCCTGGTTTGCCATGCAGCGGCAGGTGGTGGTCCGGGGCCGGGTCGAGCGGGTGGACCGGGCCGAGACCGAGGCCTACTTCGCCAGCCGGCCGCGTGGCTCCCAACTCGGCGCCTGGGCCAGCGAGCAGTCCCGGGTGCTGCCGGACCGGGCCGCGCTGGACGAGGCGTACCGGGAGGTGGCGGAACGGTTCGCGGACCGGGAGGTGCCCGCGCCCCCGCACTGGGGCGGCCTGCGGGTGGTCCCGGAGACCGTCGAGTTCTGGCAGGGCCGGGTCAGCCGGTTGCACGACCGGCTGCGCTACCGGCGGCTCGACGCGGGCGGCTGGACGGTCGAGCGGCTGGCGCCGTGACCAGGATCGACGAGCGGGCCGAGTCGGACGCCGCGCCGGTCCGGCGGCGGGCCCGCTGGGCCATCGACGTACGACCGCTGCGCACGCCCGCCTACCGCCGGATGTGGATCGGCACGGCCGTGTCGATGTACGGCTACCAGTTCACCGCCGTGGCGGTGCCGGTGCAGATGTACGCGCTGACCCGCTCCTCCTTCTGGGTGGGTCTGCTCGGCCTCGCGGCCCTGCTTCCGCTGCTCGTCTTCGGGCTCTGGGGCGGCGCGGTGGCCGACGCCGTGGACCGGCGTCGGCTGCTGCTGGCCAGCTCGTCGCTGGCCTGGGTGGCCACCCTCGGGCTGCTGGTCCAGGCGCTGCTCCGGGTGGGCAGCCCGGTGCTGCTGCTCGGCCTGGTGGCCGTGCAGTCCACCGCCTTCGCGGTCAGCTCGCCGGCCCGGCAGGCGATCATCCCGCGGCTGGTGCCGCGCGGGCTCGTGCCCGCCGCTAACACGCTCGGGTACACCACCACCACGGCCGGCATGGTGCTCGGCCCGCTGACCGCCGGGCTGGTCTTCGCGGCCTGGGCCGAGCCGGTGGCGCTGCCGATCGCGTACGCCACGGACGCGCTGCTCTTCACGGTCTCGCTCTGGGCCACCCTCCGCCTGCCGGCCATGCCGCCCGCCGAGACGGTCCCGCCCGCGGAGACGGTCCCGGCCGCCGAGACGGTCCCGCCTGCCGTGGTCCCTCCGGCCGCCGCCGCCGCCGCGGCCGCGGACGCCGCCGCGGCCGCGGACACGCCGGCGTCCGCCGCGCCGACCAAGGCCACGATCGCGGACGCCCCCGCCGCGGACGCCCCAACCGCGGACGCCCCGGGCGTGGGGGGACCGGCCGAGGGCGTGGGGGGACCGGCCGAGGGCGCCCCGGCCGTGGCTGTCCGGTCGGTCGGGCTGCGCAGCATCGGCGACGGCTTCCGCTACCTGGCCGGCACGCCGGTGCTGCTGCTGTCGTTCGCCATCGACATCATCGCCATGGTGCTGGCCTTCCCGCGCACGCTCTTTCCGCAGGTGGCGGCCGAGCGGTTCGGTGGCGGCGCGGCCATCGGCTGGCTCTACAGCGCCATCGCCATCGGCTCGGTGCTCGGCGGCCTGACCTCGGGCTGGATCGGCCGCGTCCGCCGGCAGGGCGCGGCGTTGGTGGCCGCGGTGGTCGGTTGGGGCGTGGCGATCGCCGTGTCGGGGTTCGCCCGCCAGCTCTGGCTGATGGTGCTGCTGCTCGCCGTGGCCGGCGCCGCCGACCTGGTCAGCGCCGTCTTCCGGCAGTCGATGCTTCAGGTGTACGTGCCGGACCGGCTGCGCGGCCGGTTGCAGGGGGTGAACACCGTGGTGGTGGCCGGCGGTCCCCGGCTCGGTGACCTGCGCGCCGGCGCGACCGCCGCGGCCTTCGGCGCCACCGCGTCCTGGGTGGGCGGCGGCGTGGCCGCGGCCGTGCTGGCCGTGCTGCTGGCGCTGGCGTTCCCGGCGCTGCGCCGCTACCGCGCCGGCGACTGACGCCGGCGCTGCCGTCCGCGCCTGCGCCGCCGTCGGCGGCGCGACCGGCCGGTAACCGATATCGTCCCCGCATGGACAACGTCGAACCGGGCGGCCTGCCGCCCTCGGGCGCACAGTGGACAATCGCGGCCGGTGGCCACGAGGCCGTGGTGGTCGAGGTCGGTGGCGGGCTGCGGTCATACCGGCACGACGGCGTGGACTACCTCGACGGGTACGGCGTCGACGAGATCTCTCCGGGCCGCGCCGGCCACGTGCTGGCGCCGTGGCCGAACCGGATCCGCGACGGCCGGTACACCTTCGGCGAGCGCACCCTGCAACTCGACCTCAGCGAGCCCGAGCGGAACGTGGCCATCCACGGGCTGGTCAGCTGGGTGCGGTGGCGGCTGGTGGAGCAGTCAGCCGACGCCGTGACGGTCGAGTACGACCTGCCGCCGCACCCGGGTTACCCGTGGGCGCTGCGGCTGCGTACCCGCTGGTCGGTGGGCCCGGATGGGCTGCGGGCCGAGCACCAGGCGACGAACCTCGCCGGCGAGCCGGCCCCGTTCGGCTTCTCGGTGCATCCCTACCTGCAGGTCCCGGGAGTGGCGGTGGACGACCTGTCGCTCCGGTTGCCGGCGCGGACGCGGCTGCTGCTGGACGGCCGGCTGCTGCCGGTCGGCGCGGCGAAGGTGGCCGGCACGGAGTACGACTGGACCACCGCCCGACCCATCGGCGACGCCCGGCTGGACCTCGCCTTCGGCGAGGTGATCCGGGGCGAGGACGGCTGCTCGGCAGTCAGCCTCACCGCGCCGGACGGCTCGGCCGGGGTGCGGATCTGGTCGGACCGCGAGTTCGGTTGGTGGCAGGTGTTCACCGGCGACAGCCTGCCCGGGGAACGGCACCGGCGGTCGGTGGCGATCGAGCCGATGACCTGCCCGCCCGACGCCTTCCGTTCCGGCAAGGACCTGATCGTCCTGGAGCCCGGCAAGGAGTGGCGCGGGACCTGGGGCATCCAGCCCGCGAGCTGAGCACGGCCGGGAGGTGAGGCGTGGAGTTCTCCGAGGTGGTCCGCCGGCGGCGGATGGTCCGCAACTACGATCCGGACCGGCCGGTGCCGGCGGAGGTGGTGGAGCGGCTGCTCGACCACGCCGTACGGGCGCCGTCGGCCGGGTTCGCGCAGGGCTGGGGCTTCCTCGTGCTGGATTCCCCGGCCGACCTCGACCGGTTCTGGTCGGTGACCACGCCGGGCGGGGTGGCGGAGAACCGCTGGCTGACCGGGATGCGCCGGGCGCCGCTGATCGTCGTGCCGCACGCGAACAAGTCGGCCTACCTGGACCGGTACGCCGAGCCGGACAAGGGCTGGGCCGATCGGGACGAGCGGCGGTGGCCGGTGCCGTACTGGCAGATCGACACCGGGTTCGCGGCGCTGCTGATGCTGCTCACGGCCGTCGACGAGGGCCTGGGGGCGTGCTTCTTCGGCATCCCGCCGGAGCGGCTGGATCCGTTCCGGGAGGCGTTCGAGGTGCCCGACCGGTACCTGCCGATCGGTGCGCTGACCATCGGATACCGCGCTCCCGATCACCGTTCCCCGTCGCTGCGCCGGGGTCGGCGACCGGTCGCCGAGGTGGTCCATCGGGGGCGTTGGCAGGCCACGGCGGCGGCCGGTGAGGGTTGAGTGGCGAGACAGTCGTAACGAAACTGACATCTTGGAACAAACCGCGAGGTGGAAGGGGGTCGTTAGGCTGTCACGGGTCATTGTGGCCCGCGCTCGCGATGTCGGGGCGGGGAATGCCGGGGTCCGGCCGACCCCTGTGGGCGGGGAGGGGAGAGTACCGGCGTGATCTTCAAGGCGGTTCGGGACGGGCGTCCCTATCCCGAGCACGGGCTGACGCTGAAGCAGTGGTCCGAGATTCCGCCGCGCCCGCTGCGGCTCGACCAGCTGATCACGACCAAGCGCGAGCTGGCCCTCGACAAGCTGCTGGCCGAGGACTCGACCTTCTACGGCGACCTGTTCCCGCACGTGGTTCAGTGGAACGGCGGTCTCTACCTGGAGGACGGGCTGCACCGCGCCCTGCGGGCCGCCCTCCAGCAGCGCAACCAGATCCACGCCCGGGTGCTGATGCTGCCGGCCGCCGAGAGCTGAGCCGGGCCAGCTGAACAGTCGTTAGGGTGGCGGGCATGACGGACGGACGACGCGCGGCGGCGGTCACCCCGGAGGAACTGCTCGACCTGGACTCGCTGCTCACCGAGGAGGAGCTCCAGATCCGCGAGGTGGTCCGCCGGGTGGTGGACGACCGCGTCCGGCCGCACGTCGCGCAGTGGTACGAGCGCGGCGAGGTGCCGGTACGCGAGCTGGCGGTCGAATTCGGCAAGCTCGGCCTGCTCGGCATGCACCTGACCGGGTACGGCTGCGCCGGTTCCTCGGCCGTCGCGTACGGGCTGGCCTGCCTGGAGCTGGAGGCCGGTGATTCCGGCGTCCGCTCGCTGGTCTCGGTGCAGGGCTCGCTCGCCATGTACGCCATCTGGCGGTTCGGCAGCGAGGAGCAGAAGCAGCGGTGGCTGCCGCCGATGGCCACCGGCGAGGCGATCGGCTGCTTCGGGTTGACCGAGCCGGACCACGGTTCGGACCCGGCCAACATGATCAGCAGGGCCCGGCGGGACGGCTCGGACTGGGTCCTCAGCGGCGGCAAGATGTGGATCACCAATGCCCCGGTGGCGGACGTGGCGGTGATCTGGGCGCGCGCCGTCGAGGACGGGGCCGCCGGCCGGGTGCGGGGTTTCGTCGTACCCATGGACAGCCCCGGTGTGACGGCGCGGGAGATCCGGCACAAGATGTCGCTGCGCGCCTCCGCCACCGGCGAGATCGTCCTGGACGACGTCCGGCTGCCGGCGGACGCGGTGCTGCCCGACGCCGCCGGCCTGGGCGCCCCGCTGTCCTGCCTGACCGAGGCGCGGCACGGCATCGCCTGGGGCGCGCTGGGCGCGGCCCGGGACTGCCTGCACACCGCCCTGCGGTACGCCGGGGAGCGGGAGCAGTTCGGCCGGCCGATCGCCGGTTTCCAGCTCACCCAGGCAAAGCTCGCGGACATGGCGGTCGAGCTGCAGAAGGGCTACCTGCTGGCGCTGCACCTCGGCCGGTTGGCCGACCGCGGCGCGCTGCGGCCCGAGCAGGTGAGCGTCGGCAAGCTCAACAACGTCCGGGAGGCGCTGGCGATCGCCCGGCAGTGCCGGACCATCCTGGGCGCCAACGGGATCAGCGGCGAATACCCCGTGCTGCGGCACGCCAACAACCTGGAAAGCGTGCTCACCTACGAGGGCACCTCCGAGGTTCACCAGCTGATCATCGGGCAGCGGCTCACCGGCCTGGCGGCCTTCGTCTGACGCTGTCGAGTCGCGGCTGTCGTACCCGACTTGTACCGTCTTGAATATCGGCACCTGCGTGAGGACGGTGAGGGTGATGGCCCCGAGCAACGGCGTCAACGAGCCCACCCGGGAGTTTCCGGAGTTTGCCGCGGGCCGCGCGGAGCCACCGAGGCCCGGTCAGGAGATCGACGTGCCGCTCGAGGGTGCCGAGCCGGCGTACGGGCCGGCCGAGCCCCCGGGCGGCGATGGCACGCCGCCACCCGCGGCGCCCACGGCCGGCGTGGCCGGTTCGCGGCTCTTCGGGTGCGGCCTGTTCACGCTCGTGGCGGTGATCGGGCTGGCCGTCGTGCTGATCCTCGGGCTGCAGGGGGCGGGCCTCTGGCCCCACCTGCGCAACCCGTTCGGCAAGGAGCAGACCGACCGCAGCCAGCCGCCGCTGCTCACCTCGATCCAGGACCTCAGCCGCTACGTGGCCGCCGAGGGCAACTTCCAGGTCGTCGTCGACCTGCAGAACGACCGAAAGTACGTGCCGGACTTCCTGCTCAATGACCGGACGCTGTTCGTGGGCGCCGGCACGGTCGAGGCGTACGTGGACTTCTCCAAGATCGGGGAGGGCGCCATCACCGAGTCCGCCGACCACAAGACCGTGGAGATCAAGCTGCCGGCGCCGCAGCTCGACCAGGCCCACCTCGATCTTGAGAAGAGCTACGTCTTCGCGGAGAAGCGCGGCCTGCTCAACCGGCTCGGCGAGGTCTTCGGCAACGATCCCAACCGGCAGAAGGTGGTCTACCAGACCGCCGAGGAGCGGATCACGGCCGCCGCCCGGGACAGCGGGCTAGCCGCCCGCGCCCGGGAGAACACTCAGAAGATGCTGGAGGGCCTGCTGCGGTCGCTCGGCTACGAAAAGATCACCATCACGTACACGACGCCCTGAGCGTGGCGCCGGGCCGGGGCAGCGCGGGCGAACGGCCCGCAGGCCGGCCCGGGTGGCGCGGGCGAACGGCCGCGGGACCGGGCCGGGTGGTGCGGGCGAACCGCCCGCACCACCGCCGCCGGCGGCGCCGGGTGACTCGCGGAACTCCGCGAGTCACCCGCTAGCGGTCCTCGTTCGGCATGAGGATCCAGAGCACCAGGTACACGATCACCTGGGTGCCCGGCAGCAGCACCGACAACACGAACAGCAGCCGGACCAGGCCGGCCGACATGCCGAACCGGCGGGCCAGCCCGGCGCAGACGCCGGCGATCATGCGGTTCTCGCGGGGGCGTACCAGTCTGCGGTTCATCTGTTCTCTCCCCAACTCGCGGCGGTGGCGCCGCGCTGTCTTCGACGGTAGATCCGGAAAGCCAGTCCGCCGTCGTCCCGCAGTCGGACCCGGCGGCCGGCACGGCTTAGGGCCTTACCCCGACCACCCACCGGGGACGCCTTCCCCCTCCCTCCCGCCCTCCCCTCGGGTCGATCTTGCACTTTGGGCCCCCCTTTCGCGGCTTATGCGACTTTCGCCGGGGCCAAAAGTGCAAGATCGCGCGGTGGGTGGGGGGCCGGGACCGGGGTAGGCTCGCCGGTCGGGCGGGCAACGAAGCCGGCTCGGCGGCGAGGGGGTACGGCCTTGATCAGCGTGTTCGACCTGTTCTCGATCGGGATCGGGCCGTCCAGCTCGCACACCGTCGGCCCGATGCGCGCCGCCCGCACCTTCGTGCTCGGGCTGAAGGCGGACGGCCTGCTGTCCGGCGCCGCCCGGGTCCGGTCCGAGCTGTTCGGCTCGCTCGGCGCCACCGGGCACGGGCACGGCAGCGACCGGGCCGTGCTGCTGGGCCTGGCCGGCGAGGCGCCGGAGGCGGTGAACACCGACCGGGTGGAGGACTGGCTGGCGGAGGTCCGCCGGACCGGCCGGCTGAAGCTGCTCGGTGTGCACCCGATCACATTCGACGCCGACCGGGACCTCACGCTGCACCGCCGGCGCGCGCTGCCGTTCCACCCGAACGGCATGACCTTCACCGCGTACGACGGCGCCGGCGCCGAGCTGCGGACCCGGACGTACTACTCGGTGGGTGGCGGGTTCGTGGTGGACGAGGGCGCGACCGGGGCCGACCGGATCAAGCCGGACAGCACGGTCGTGCCGCACCCCTTCCTGACCGGCGCGGAGCTGCTCGAGGTCACCCGGCGTACCGGCCTGTCGATCAGCGACGTGATGCTGGCCAACGAGCGTTCCTGGCGGTCCGAGGCCGAGGTGCGGGCGGGCCTGCTGGAGATCTGGCGGGTGATGCGGGAGTGCGTCGAGCGCGGTTGCCGGCGTACCGGGACGCTCCCCGGCGGCCTGCGCGTCCGGCGCCGGGCGGCCGAGCTGCGGCGCAGCCTGGAGGCCGACCCGACCGGTGGCGACGACCCGCTGCGGGCCATGGACTGGGTGACGCTGTTCGCGCTGGCGGTGAACGAGGAGAACGCCGCGGGCGGCCGGGTGGTCACCGCCCCGACGAACGGCGCCGCCGGGATCATCCCCGCGGTCCTGCACTACTACCAGCGGTTCGTGCCGGGGGCCTCGCCGGAGGGCGTGGTCCGGTTCCTGCTGGCGGCGGGCGCGATCGGCGTGCTGTTCAAGGAGAACGCCTCCATCTCGGGCGCCGAGGTGGGCTGCCAGGGCGAGGTCGGCTCGGCCTGCTCGATGGCCGCCGCCGGCCTGGCCGAGGCGCTGGGCGGCACGCCGGAGCAGGTGGAGAACGCGGCCGAGATCGGCATGGAGCACAACCTCGGCCTCACCTGCGATCCCGTGGGCGGGCTGGTGCAGATCCCGTGCATCGAGCGCAACGCCGTGGCCAGCATCAAGGCGATCACGGCCGCCCGGCTCGCGCTGCGGGGCGACGGGGTGCACCACGTCTCGCTGGACAAGGTCATCAAGACCATGCGGGAAACGGGCGCCGACATGAAGGTGAAGTACAAGGAAACAGCCCGGGGAGGGCTGGCGGTCAATGTCATCGAGTGTTGACTTCTGTCGTCGCCGGTCGATCTGGACGGCCGCCGCAAACTACCCGGCGTGATTTCCGACTGCTAACCTATGGCGCGCCCAGCCGGTGGCACTCGCTTGATCGCGATGGCCGCCGCGCCCGGCGTGTCGACGCTCACGCCAAGAACGTGCAGGTGTCTCCCACCGCATCGCCTTCGCCCGGCACGAGCGCGGCGGGCACAATGGTTCTGGCCAGGCGGCCGCGACCACGCGGTCGGGAGGAGTCACAGGTGAGCCGGGAACTGATCGGCGCGCTCGCGCGGGGACACCGCGCGTCGGCATCCGGTGGAGGGGGGCAGCAATGACGTCGGCAGTGGCTGATGTGTGGGCGCACCGTAACGCTCTGGCGCTGCTCGTGCGCCGGGACCTCGCGGTCAAATACCAGGACTCGGTCCTGGGCTACCTATGGTCGCTGATCGAGCCGCTGGCCGTCGGCGGCATCTACTGGTTCGTCTTCGGCGTGCTCTACCACACGAACAAGAACGTGCCGGGCTACCCCCTCTATCTGATCTCGGGCATCTTCGCCTGGCAGTGGATCAACTCGGGGATCACCGAGGCGACCACGGCGCTCACCGGCCAGGCCCGGTTGATCACGACGATGAAGGTGCCCCGGGAGGTCTTCCCGTTCGGCCGGGTGATCGGCCGGTTCGCCGAGTACGTCGCCGGCCTTCCGGTGCTGGTCCTGCTGGCCTTCTGGTTCAACCAGATCTCCTTCGGCTGGCACCTGCTGGCGCTCCCGCTGGCCGTGCTGATCTCCTTCGTCTTCCTGACCGGCGTGGCGTTGCTGCTCTCCTCGCTCAACGTGCTGCTGCGGGACATCTCGCGGTTCATGGGGCTGGTGATGCGGGTGCTGTTCTATGCGGCGCCGATCATCTACCCGCTCACCTTCGTGCAGCACTCCCACATGCCCGGCTGGCTCAAGACCGCGTACGAGGCGAACCCGCTGGTCGGCATCCTCCAGTTGTTCCACGCCGTCTGGTATCCCAACCAGTTCCCGAGCGCCAACCTGCTGATCGCCTCCACGGTCGGCAGCGTCGTTGTCCTGCTCGCCGGCAACTGGGTGTTCCGCCGGCTCGAGCCCGCGGTGCTGAAGGAGCTGTAGTGAGCCAGCCGATCATCGAGGCGCGCGACCTCGGCATCCGCTTCGTCCGCAACCGCCGGCGGCAGCTGCGGCTGCGGGAGATGTTCATCCACCGCGGCGGCCGGCAGCCGAGCTCCGAGGAGTTCTGGCCGCTCCGGCACCTCACCTTCGACATCCATGAGGGCGAGGCCGTCGGCGTCATCGGCAAGAACGGCACCGGCAAGAGCACCACGCTGCGGCTGATCGCCGGCGTGCTCATCCCGGACGAGGGGTCGATCACGGTCCGTGGCCGGGTGGCGCCCCTGCTCGAGCTCTCGGCCGGCTTCACGACCGACCTGACCGGTCGGGAGAACGTCCACCTGGTCGGCTCGCTGCACGGGCTCAGCGCCTCGTTCCTGAAGGCCAAGTTCGACGAGATCGTCGAGTTTGCCGGGGAGCAGGTGCAGAAGGCGATCGACACCCCGGTCCGGCACTACTCCTCCGGCATGAAGGTCCGGCTGGGCTTCTCGGTCATCTCCCAGCTGCCGCACCCGATCCTGCTGATGGACGAGGTGATGGCGGTCGGCGACGCGGAGTTCAAGGCCAAGTGCTACGCGACCATCGAGCGGCTGCTCGGGGAGGGTCGCACGATGGTGCTGGTCTCGCACAACGAGGGAGACCTCACCCGGTTCTGCAAGCGCGGGCTCTACCTCAACAAGGGCGAGCTGGTGCTGGACGGGACGATGCAGGAGGCGCTCGACGCCTACAACAACGTGGTTCGGACGTGACCCGGGGCATCTCGGTGTGATGCGGGCGATCGTGCTGACGTCCGGCGTCGCCGGTGACCTCCGCCCCGGCCCTGCCGGACCCTGCCTGCGGGAGCGGCTCGTCGAGCAGCTCCGGGCCGCGGGCGCCGAGTCGGTGCGCGTCACCGACGATCCGGCCGAGCTGGCCCGGGCGGCCGAGCAGGCCACCGACCCGCTGCTGCTGTGCGCCGACGACCTTGTGGCGCACGCCGCGGTGCTCCGGCACCTGGCCACCAGCCCGCTCGGGCCGACCGTGGCCCTGGTGCTGCCGGAGCCGCCGGGCCCCGGACGCGTCGGCGTGCGGGAGGACCGTGGCCAGGTGGTCGCGGCCGTGCCGGCGGCCGCCGACGTGGTGCCGCTGACCGCGGGCGCCGGGGCCGCGCCGCTGCCGGTGGTCGCGCCGCCGGCCGGCGGCACGTTCGGGGGCGCCCTCCGGGTCGGTACGTCCGAGCTTCCCGCGCTGGCCGCCGCGGCCCGGTCGGCCGGCCCGGGCCGGCACCCGGTCGACGAGATCTTCGCCGCGCTGGCCGGCAGCGCGCTGATCTTCAGCCATCGGGTACGCCTGCTCGTGGCGCGCCGGGCGGGCAGCGTCGACGAGCTGCGGGCCGCCGACGCGGCGGTGGCCGCCGTGCCGTCCGAGCCGGCGGAGCTGCGGCTCGCGGTCAAGGAACGCGACGACCTGTTCACCACGTACTGCGTCAGCTCCTGGTCGCCGCACGTCACCCGGCTGGCCGCGCGGCTGGGTCTCGGGCCGACCGGCGTCACGGTCGGGTCGGTGCTGCTGGCCGCCTCGGCGGCGGCGCTGTTCGCCGCCGGCGGCCGGCCGGCGCTGGTGGCCGGGGCGATCCTGCTCTACCTGGGCTTCGTCCTGGACTGTGTGGACGGGCAGCTGGCCCGGTTCACCCGCCGGTTCAGCCCGTGGGGCGGCTGGCTGGACACGATGGCCGACCGGTTCAAGGAATACGTCGTCTACGCCGGGCTCGCCGTCGGGGTCGAGCGGTCCGGGCTGGGCAACGGGTGGGCGCTGGCCATCGCGGCCATCACCCTGCAGACCGTGCGGCACATGACCGACGCCTGGTACGGGGTGCTGCACGACGAGGCGGCCCGCCGGCCCGGCCCGGCCGCCGCGGCCGGCATCGGCGCCCGGCTCAGCCAGGCGTCGACCCGGGTGCAGGCCGACACCGGCTCGCTGAGCTACTGGCTGAAGCGGACGGTGGTCTTCCCGATCGGCGAGCGCTGGGCGCTCATCGCGGTGACCGTGGCGCTGTTCAACCCGCTGGTCAGCCTGGTGGCCGTGCTGGTCTGGGGCGTGCTGGCGGCCGCGTACACGCTGGCGCTGCGTACCGTGCGCTCCCGGTCCATGCGGGTGCCCGTGATGTCCATGGTGGACGTGCCGACGCATCGGGACGACGGCCCGCTGGCCCGTCGGCTCGGCGCCTGGGTGGGGGCGGGACGGCCGCCCGGCGCGCTCGCCGCGGCGCTGGTGGCCGCGCTGGCCGCGGCGGCGTTGCTGGCCGCGGCGCTGGCGTTGTCGCACGACCAACCCGGGCGGCGCTGGTGGGCGCTGCCGGCCGCGCTGCTCGTCCTGGTGGCGGCCGTGCCGGCCGGGAGCCGGCACGGCGGGGCGCTGGACTGGTTGGTGCCGGCGGCGCTGCGGGCGACCGAATATCTCTTCGTCATCGCGGCCGGATTGCTCGGCGGCGTGCCCGCCTGGCTGGTCTTCACGCTGCTGCTGTGCCTGGCGCTGCACCACTACGATCTGACCGCGCGGTTGGAGAAACGCGCGGCGAACGGACGTACCACCGGGTTTGGATTGGGGTGGGACGGGCGTATCGTCCTGCTCGCGGCCGCTGTCGCGGCCGCCGCGACCCCTGTCGTCTTCGCGGCGCTTGCCGCTTATCTGGTGGTCCTGTTGGTGCTGGGCGCGATTGCCACCTGGAGTGTGGCCGTGCCCGGTGGACGACAGGTGGCTCGTTGAGGACCGGAAGATATTGTTGTGGTGAACTCCAGTGACCAGCCGGGTGACACCCCAGTGATCCGCCGCCCGCCCGGGACGGCCGAGGAACGGAACCAATGACCCTGATCAGCTTTGTCGTGCCGGTCTATGACGTCCAGGGCTACCTCCGGGAGTGCCTCGACTCGATCCTCGGCCAGTCGTTCACCGACATCGAGGTCATCGCGATCGACGACAAGTCACCGGATCACAGCGGCGACATCCTGGCCGAGTACGCGGCCCGCGACCCCCGACTGCGGGTCATCTCGCTCGATGAGAACGAGGGCCAGGGCCCGGCGCGCAACCGGGGCGCCGCCATGGCCACCGGCGACTACATCTGGTTTCTCGACAGCGACGACTGGCTGGCCGAGGGCGCCATCCAGGCGGTGGCGGACCGGCTCGCGGACACCACCGCCGAGGTGCTGATCGTGGACTGGGCCCGGGCGTACTGGACGGGTCGGGTGGACCGCAGCATCCCGGGACAGCGGTTCCACCTCGCTCCGCCGGTCTTTGCGGCGCGGGAGTGGCCGGAGGTCCTGGACATCCTGCACGTGCCGTGGAACAAGGTCATCCGGCGTGACCTGCTGGAGCGGATCGACTTCCATTTCCGGTCGGGCTGGTACGAGGACGTGCCGTTCACCTACCGGCTGCTGCTCACGGCCGACCGGATCAGCCTGCTCGACCGGACCTGTGTGTACTACCGGCGCCGGCGCAGTGGCGCGGCCACCGGCACGCTGGGCGACGGTCACTTCGCGATCTTCCCGAACTGGGCGCAGGTCTTCGACACCTTCGACGACAGCCGACCCGGCGCGGCCGAGCTGCGGGCCCTGCTGTTCCGCCGGATGATCTGGCACTTCCTGATGGTGCGCGGCAACGACGACCGGATGCCGAAGCACCTGCGGAAGCGATACTTCGGCGAGATGACGGACCACTACCGGCGCTACCTGCCGCCGGGTGGCTACCCCCGGCCCGGCGGCGTCGAGGGGCTCAAGCACCGACTGGTGGCCAGGGGCGGGCATCACACCTTCCAGGCGCTCCGGCTGGCGTTCCGGGCCAACGCGTTCACCAAGCGCAAGGCCCGCAAGTACAAGCGCAAGGCCAGCAAGGCCGCCCGGTCGACCGCCAAGCTCGGCCGCGAGGCGCTGTTGCGCGCCTACTACCAGGTCCAGTTGCGGCTCCCGATGGACCCGAAGCTGGCCCTGTACGCCGCGTACTGGTATCGCGGATACTCCTGCAACCCGGCGGCGGTGTACGCCAAGGCGCGCGAGTTGGCGCCGGACGTGCACGGCGTCTGGGTGGTGCGTCGGGACAAGGTGGACACCATGCCGCCCGGCGTCGACTACGTCGTGTCCGGCACCCCGAGCTACTACCGCGCCCTCGCCCGCGCGCACTGGCTGGTCAACAACGTGAACTGGCCCGACATGGTGGTCAAGCGGCCCGGCTCGGTGCACCTGATGACCCACCACGGGACGCCGCTCAAGGTCATGGGGATCGACCAGATCGCCTATCCGGGTGGCGTGGGCGACCCGGACTTCGGCGCCCAGATGCGCCGGGCGGACCGCTGGGACTACAGCATCACCGCCAACGCCTTCACCAGCGAGATGTGGGCCCGGGCCTACCCGTGCCGGTACGAGACGCTGGAGACCGGCTATCCGCGCAACGACCGGTTGGCCCAGGCGACGCCCGAGGAGGTGGCCCGGGTGCGGGCCGAGCTCGGCATCGCGCCCACCGACCGGGTGGTGCTCTACGCTCCCACCCACCGGGAGCACCACCCCGGCTACCACCCGCCGTTCGACGCGGCCACCCTGCTGAACGCCGTCGGCCCGAACGGTCTGCTGCTGATCCGCAGCCACTACTTCCACGACCGGGCCAACGCCCCGGTCACCCGGCGCGAGATCGAACGGGTTCGGGACGTCTCCGGGTACCCGTCGGTCGAGGATCTCTACCTGGCCGCGGACGTGCTGGTCACCGACTACTCCTCGCTGATGTTCGACTACTCGGTGCTGGACCGGCCGATCGTGATCTACGCGCCGGACTGGCAGGCGTACCGGTTGGTCCGGGGCGTCTACTTCGACATCATGGCCGAGCCGCCGGGCGCAGTGGCCACGTCGTTCCCGGATCTGGTGGCGCTGTTCCGGGCGGACGCGGTCGACGACGACGCCGCGACCAAGGCCCGCAGCCAGTTCCGGGCCAGGTTCAGCTCCCTCGAGGACGGCCACGCCGCGGAGCGGGTGGTGCGGCGGGTCTTCCGCGACGAGCCGGCCTGATTTCGCGCGCGCGTCCGGTGGATCTTCCGTGGGGGTCCGCCGGACGCGCCGTAGGTCATCGTCCTGTCACACGTGCAACATGGCACGTTTACCCGATGGGCTAATCCGATGATGCTCGTCACTCTCATTCCCGGACTCGGGGTCGAGCTACGGGGAGGTGGGTGTGACCACCGTCGCGCTACGGGACGTGACAAAGATCTTTTCGGATGGCACGGTTGCCGTCGATGCGTTGAGTCTCGACGTGGCCGACGGCGAGTTCATGGTGTTGCTCGGTCCGTCCGGCTGCGGCAAGTCGACCGTGCTGCGGATCGTTGCCGGGCTGGAGGATCCGAGCGTCGGGGCGGTCCTGCTGGACGGCGAGCTGGCCAACGACATGCCGCCCCGGGATCGCGGCATCGCGATGGTCTTCCAGGACTTCGCGCTCTATCCACACATGACGGTGGGCGACAACATCGCCTTCCCGCTCCGGCTGGCCGGGGTGGAGCAGGACCGCCGGGGCGAGCGGGTCTCGGACGTGGCGGGCGCGCTGGGGATCGGTGAGGTGCTCGCCCGGCGGCCGGGCCAGCTCTCCGGTGGCCAGCGCCAGCGCGTAGCCATGGGCCGGGCCATCGTTCGCCGCCCCGGGCTGTTCCTGATGGACGAGCCGCTGTCCAACCTCGACAGCGGGCTCCGCGCCGAGCTGCGGGCGGAGATCTCCGGACTGGTCCGGGAACTGGGCGTCAGTACCATCTATGTGACGCACGATCAGGCCGAGGCGCTCACCATGGCCGACCGGGTGGCGATCATGCGCAAGGGGGTCCTCCAGGACGTCGGGACGCCCACCCAGGTGTACGGGCGTCCGGCCACGCTGTACGTGGCCGCGTTCCTCGGCAGCCCGCGGATGAACCTGCTCGAGGCCTCGGTGTACGCGCAGCTGGACCGGCACGTGGCGCTCGACCTCGGGGCGCAGACCCTCTACCTGCCGTGGGACGACATCCGGTCCCGGGTGGTCGCGCACTACCACGGCGAGCGGATCGTGGTCGGCATCCGGGCCGAGTCGCTCACCCCGGTGCCGCCGGACCAGCCCGGCGACGTGCTCCGCGGCCGGATCCGCTACCTGGAACACCATGGCCACGAGTCGCTGGCGTACCTCGACATCGGAGCCACGGCCGTACCGGTGGACGAGATGGGCGCGGGCCCGGTCGAGCCGGCCAACGGTGGCGCCGGGCGGGGCCGGCTGGGCCAGTTCGTGCAGCGGCTGTCCGGCCGGCCGGCGCCGGCGCCCGTCGTCGAGACCGCCCGGGCGAGCGTGCTGTCCGACCCCGGCCGGCACGCCCGCCGGCCGGCCGAACTGGCGGTCCGGCTTGCACCGTATCCGGCGATCTCCGCCGGCCAGTCCCTCGCGGTGGCCGTACGCCTGGACGCGCTGCACTTCTTCGACGACCGCGGCGACCGGATCGACGCCGGCTGGCGCTGACTCGCGGAAGACGTGGTGTTGCCGGACGTAGTTACTGGCGAGTAGCATCGCGCCATGACGATCGACGGGCGGCAGGTCGCCGCCGGCATGCTCGCGGCGGTCCCGTTCGCCCGCACCCTGGGACTGGAGTTCGGGGAGATCGGGCCGGACCCGGCGGGTGCCGCCGGTGCGGTCCGGGCCGTCGTCCGGCTTCCCGACACGCCGGCCACGCACAACCATGTGGCCGGGCCGCACGCCGGCGCGATGTTCACGCTCGGCGAGACGGCCTCCGGCACGGTGGTCATGGCCGCTCTCGGGCACCTGCTCGACCGCGCGGTCCCGCTGGCCGTCCGGGCCGACATCGCGTACCGGAAGCTCGCGCTCGGCCCGGTCACCGCCACGGCCCGGCTGCCCCGGCCGGCCGCCGAGATCGAGGCCGAGCTGGCGGCGGGTCGGCGGCCGGAATTCGAGATCCCGGTCGAGATCGCCACCGACGACGGCACCGTGCGGGCCGAGATGACCGTCGTCTGGACGCTGCGCCCGAACTGACGCTCGGTAACGACCGGCCGCTGAGCTGGGAGCGGATAATAGCCCTCGCGCCGCGCCGGGGCCTTGTGTTTCACGCGCAGGAAACACGGTTAAGTTGTTCCGGTGTTGGGCCTACCCGATCACGTTACGACGTGTCTCTTCGATCTTGATGGCGTCCTCACGCAGACGGCCAAGGTGCACAATGCCGCCTGGGAACAGACGTTCAACGACTATCTGCGGCAGCGAGCGGCCGCTAATCATGAGCGGTTCCAGCCGTTCGACCCGGGACCGGACTACAACCGGTACGTCGACGGCCGGCCGCGAGCCGACGGGGTGCGGACCTTCCTCGCCTCGCGCGGCATCAGCCTGCCCGAGGGATCGCCGGACGACCCGCCGGAGGCCGAGACCATCAACGGGATCGGCAACCGGAAGAACGTCGTCCTGCTGGAGCGGATCCGCACCGACGGCGTCCAGCCGTACTCCGGCTCAGTGGCCTACCTGAAGGCGGCCGCCGACGCGGGCCTGCGCCGCGCGGTCGTCTCGGCGAGCGCCAACTGCAAGGACGTGGTGGCGGCCGCCGGCCTCTCCGACTACCTGGAGGTACGGGTGGACGGCGTGCTGGCCCGGGAGCGTGACCTGCGCGGCAAGCCGCATCCGGACACGTTCCTGGAAGCGGCCCGGATGCTCGGCGTGAAGCCGAGCCAGGCGGCCGTTTTCGAGGACGCGCTGGCCGGTGTCGAGGCCGGCCGCGCCGGCCAGTTCGGCTACGTGGTCGGGGTGGACCGGGTCGGCCAGGCCGCCGAGCTGCGCGAGCACGGCGCGGACGTGGTGGTCCGCGACCTGGCCGAGCTGCTGGCCGGTGCGCAGGGCGGCGCCGGTGCGAAGGGTGGCGCCGGGACGAACGGCGGTGCCGCGACGACGAAGGGTGGCGCCGCATGATCCGCGAACGGGCTTACCCGGTCGAGCCCTGGCACGTCCGGGAGACTCGGCTGGACCTGGACGTGCTGGCCCAGTCCGAGTCGGTGTTCGCGCTCGCCAACGGGCACGTGGGGCTGCGCGGCAACCTCGACGAGGGCGAGCCGCACGGCCTGCCGGGCACCTACCTGAACTCCTTCTTCGAGCTGCGTCCGCTGCCGTACGCGGAGGCGGGCTACGGGTTCCCGGAGTCCGGCCAGACCGTTGTGAACGTGACCAACGGCAAGCCGATCCGGCTGCTGGTCGACGATGAGCCGTTCGACGTCCGGTACGGCAACCTGACCTCCCACGAGCGCATCCTGGACCTGCGCGCCGGCACCCTGCACCGCTCGGTGGAGTGGACCTCGCCGGCCGGCAAGCAGATCAAGGTCCGCAGCACCCGGCTGGTGTCGTTCACCCAGCGCGCCATCGCGGCCATCGAGTACGAGGTGGAGGCGGTCGACGAAGAGGTGCGGCTGATCCTCCAGTCCGAGCTGGTGGCGAACGAGGAGCTGCCGGCGCAGAGCAAGGATCCCCGGGTCGCCGCGGTGCTGGACAAGCCGCTGCAGGCCGAGGAGCGGCTCTGCCAGGAGACCGGCGGGCTGCTGATCCACCGCACCAAGGCCAGCGGCCTGCGCGTGGTGGCGGCCATGAGCCACGACATCGACGGGCCGCCGCGGACCAAGACCGGCACCGAGGCGTTCGAGGACTGGGCGCGCACCACGGTCACCTGCGACCTGCGGCCCGGCCAGAAGCTGCGGCTGGTCAAATACCTGGCGTACGGCTGGTCCAGCCAGCGGTCGCTGCCCGGCCTGCGCGACCAGGTGGCCGCCGCGCTGTCCGGCGCCCGCTACTCCGGCTGGGAGGGCCTGGTCGAGGAGCAGCGCGAGTTCCTGGACACCTTCTGGGACGCCTCCGACGTCCGCGTCGAGGGTGACCCGGAGGTGCAGCAGGCGGTCCGCTTCGGGCTGTTCCATGTGCTCCAGGCCGGCGCCCGGGCCGAGCTGCGGCCGATCGCCGCGAAGGGCCTCACCGGACCGGGGTACGACGGGCACACGTTCTGGGACACCGAGACGTTCGTGCTGCCGGTGCTCACGTACACCCAGCCGGCCGCCGTGGCCTCGGCGCTGCGCTGGCGGCACTCGACGCTCGACCTGGCCCAGGAGCGGGCCCGCACCCTGGGGCTGCGCGGCGCCGCCTTCCCGTGGCGCACCATCCGCGGCCAGGAGTGCTCCGCGTACTGGCCGGCCGGCACCGCGGCCTTCCACATCGGCGCGGACATCGCCGACGCGGTCCGCCGGTATGTCCAGGCCACCGGCGACGAGGAGTTCGAGCGCGAGGTGGGGCTGGAGCTGCTGGTGGAGACCGCGCGGCTGTGGCGCTCGCTCGGCCACCACGACCGGCAGGGGCGGTTCCACCTGGACGGCGTCACCGGGCCGGACGAGTACACCGCGGTCAAGGACGACAACGTCTACACCAACCTGATGGCGCAGCGGAACCTCATCGCGGCCGCCGAGGCCGTCGGCCGGCACGGCGACAAGGCATGGAAGCTGGGCGTGGACGACGAGGAGACCGCCGCCTGGCGGGACGCGGCCAACGACATCCACATCCCGTACGACGAGGAGCTGGGCGTTCACCCGCAGGTCGAGGGGTTCACCCGCTACCAGGAGTGGGACTTCGCCGACACCGCACCGGAGCAGTACCCGCTGCTGCTGAACTTCCCGTACTTCGACCTGTACCGCAAGCAGGTGGTGAAGCAGGCCGACCTGGTGCTGGCCATGCACTGGCGCGGTGACTACTTCACCCCCGAGCAGAAGGCCCGCAACTTCGCCTACTACGAGCGGCGGACGGTGCGCGACTCGTCGCTGTCGGCCTGCACCCAGGCCGTCATGGCGGCCGAGGTGGGTCACCTGGAGCTCGCGCACGACTATCTGGGCGAGGCCGCCCTGATGGACCTGCACGACCTCAACCAGAACACCCGGGACGGCGTGCACGTGGCCTCGCTGGCGGGCGCCTGGATCGCCCTGGTGGCCGGGTTCGGCGGGATGCGCGACCACGAGGGGGAGCTGTCCTTCGCGCCGCGGCTGCCCGACCGGCTGGACCGGTTGGAGTTCTCCCTCACCTGGCGCGGCATGCGGGTCCGGGTGGACGTCCGGAAGCACGAGACCACGTACTCGCTGCGGGATGGCGAGGGCGACGCGATGCTGGAGCTGCAGCACCACGGCGAGACGGTGCGGATCGGCTGCGGTAAGCCGGTCACCCGGCCGATCCCGGAGATGCCCCCGGCCGGCCCCCAGCCGCAACAGCCGCCCGGCCGGGCCCCCGTCCGCCGCACCAACAAGTCCTGAGGGAAAGGAAGGGCCCCTTGTTATCGCTTTTTGTATAGCAGGGGGCCCTTCTTAACCGCCGAGGTGCGCGGCTCAGAGCACCGACAGGTGAACATGATTGGTGTGGTCGCTGGACGGGTCGCCGCGCGCCAGGCTGTACGACTTCCACCCGGTGGCCGGGAACCACACCTGGCGGTACCAGATCACGTACAGCACCCCGAGCCGGTCGGCGTTGCGCACCAGGAACGCGGTGAGGTTGTTGCCGTACAGCTTGGCCGGGCCGGCCGCGGCCCCGCCGAACCCGCGCGACCGGGTCGAGAAGTCGCAGGCCCGGCCCTTGGGATGCTCGTACGGCCCGCCTGGGCGGAAGCACGAGACGAACCGGGAGAAGCCGGCCCGCCGGACCTCTCCCAGCGCGAACAGCAGCCGGGGCGTCACGCAGCCGCGGGTGGTCGGATCGGGCGCCGAGCAGGACTGCGGCGGCCAGGAGCCATCGCGACCCCGCGGTGACTGCCGGGCCACCGGCGAGGTGACGCTGACGAAGCCCTCGGTGTTGACGGCGCCGACCAGCGCGAGCGCCCGCTCGGCGGACTGCCGCTGCCGCTCCATCACGGCGAGTTGACGCTGCCGGTCGGCCACCTCGGTGTCCGCGTACGCCTTCGCCAGCGCCGCCCGGCGGCGCGCCGCCGCCAGCGCGTTGAGCCGGGCGTCCTCGCGCTGGCTGAGCAACTCCACCGACCGGGTCCGGTCCAGGAACTGATCCGGGTCGGCGCTGTCCAGCAGCAGCATGGCCGGACCGATCCGACCCATCCGGTAGGCCCCGGCGGCCACCTCCGCGACCTCGGCGCCGATCGCGGTGAGCCGCTCGTCGGCGGCCCGCAGTTCCGCGTCGAGGCGTACCTGCCGCCGGCGTGACTGGTCGGCGGCGTCGCGGGCTTCGACGTACCGGCGCCCGGTCGATTCGAGGACGTCGCGCAGCAGCGGTGTCCCACCCTCGTCGTCCGGCTCGGCCGCCGAGCCGGCGTTCGGGCCGGCGTCCGGTCCGGTTGCCGGGCCCGCGTCCGGTCCGGTCGCCGAGCCGGCGTCCGGTCCGGTCGCCGAGCCCCCGGTCGGTCCGGTTGCCGGGCCGGTGTTCGGGCCGACCCCCGGGCCCGTGGGGCCGGGCGCAGGCCCGAGCCCGGACACCGGCGGCGGATCGGTGGTGGGGGCGGCCAGCGTCGGCGGTGGATCGGTGGTGGGGGCGGCCAGCGCGGGCGGGCCGTCCGGGAGCGGGACGAGCACGACCAGCACGACCAGCGGGATGAGCCGGGACCGTGACATACGCTGTCCTCCCAACGGTCACCCTCTGTGCGTACAGCTGGCGACCGATGGTCAGGATAACGGACGGTTTGCCGCGAATACCTGCCGGAAAAGCGCGTGAAGCGGAGAATTCTCCCGGACGAACGTTCTCACTTTCCGTGATAATGAACGGTGTCCTGAGCCGCGCGGCGGGAGGCGTCAGCGGTCGTCGCCGGTCGACGGCACCCCGGTCGGATCGTGCGGGGTCACCGCGCGCGGGTCGTCCGCGGTACGCGCCCGAGCCGCCTCGTCGGCCCAGTCGCCCCCGCGGGCCGGTTGATCACCCTTGTTCTTGTTCTGGTCGCGCCGCGGGTCCCGAGGCTTCGGGTCTGCCTTGGCCGGTTCGTGGCGGGTCATGGCGCTCCTCGCGGTCGGCGGTCCCGCGCGCGGCGGTCGCGCACGCTCGGCCCGCGGCTTCCCGAGACCGGTGCGGCTAAACGCCGAGATCTTGGACCGAAACCGTCAGGACCTGACGGTTTCGGTCCAAGATCTGTGGATTCCGCCCTCGCCCCGGTGAGCGCCAGCTCGCCTCGGGTATCCGGGACAGGAGGACCGCCGATGGTGGTCGACCGCAGCCCGGGGAGGTAGCGGATGGACGCGCGCACCACCGAAACGACCATCCCGACGGCGGGGGTCCGGCTCACCGCCGACCTGGTGAGCCCGGACGGCGCCGTCGGGATCGTCCTGTTCGCGCACGGCAGCGGCAGCTCCCGGCGCAGTCCCCGGAACGTGGCGGTGGCCCGCTCGCTGACCGGGGCCGGGCTCGGCACCGTACTGGTCGACCTGCTCACCCCGGAGGAGGAGCAGGTCGATCTGCGTACCGCCGAGCTGCGGTTCGACATCCCGCTGCTCGCCGACCGGCTGGCCGGCGTGGTCGACTGGTTGGCGGCCGGCGGCGCCGGGCCGCCGCTGCCGATCGGGCTGTTCGGCGCGAGCACCGGCGCCGCCGCGGCCCTGGTGGCCGCGGCCCGCCGGCCCGACTCGGTGCCGGCCGTCGTCTCCCGCGGCGGCCGTCCGGACCTGGCCGGTCCGGACCTTTCCGGGGTACGCGCGGCCACGCTGCTGCTGGTGGGGGAGCTGGACGGCGAGGTGGTCCGGCTCAACGAGCAGGCCGCGGCCGCGCTGCCCGGCCTCGTGGAGCTGCGGATCGTGCCCGGCGCCACCCACCTGTTCGAGGAGCCGGGGGCGCTCGAGGAGGTTGCTCGGCAGGCCGGCGACTGGTTCGTCACCCAACTGTCGTCCGCGGCGGCGGCCCGCCCGGGACCTCCGCCCGGCTGACTCGGCGGATCAGCGGACCACGCGGGGCGGGCTCGGCAGGCTCTCGTTGGCCAGCCGGTCGAGGGCCGTCACCGCATAGGTGTACGTCCGCCCCGGCTCGGCGGTGGTGTCGAGGTAGCCGGGATCGTCGCCGCGCACGGTGGCCACCAGGTGCCGGGCGTCGGCATAGCCGCACGGCCCGGGCAGCTGCGCGCCGTCGAACCGGTAGATCGCGTACGACGTGGCCCGGCCCAGCGGACCGACCCCGTCGAGCAGCGGGTGCCAGCGCAGGCGTACCCCGGTCGCCTCCCGGGTCGCGCCCGTGACCAGCGGGAACAGCAGCGGCTTGTGCGGCAGGTGGGTCATCGTGGGCACCAGCGCCGGCCGGGAGTAGTGCTCGGCCGCGTAGATGTCGGTGGCGCCGAGCTTGTTGGCGCGTACCTGGGTGGCGCTGAAGTGGATGTTGCCCTGCACCCGCGGGTAGTCCCGGTTGAAGGTCAGGTGCCGGGACATCTCGGCCGGGTCCTGCCAGGCCGCCGGCTGGGCCGGGTCACCGATCTTGTAGTCGGCCTGCCCGATGTAGAGCTGCACGTGGGTGCCGCTCACCACGTCGGCCCACCAGGGCACCAGCTTGGCGTAGTCGGCCACCGGGAGACCGATGTTCCAGTACACCTGCGGCACCACGTAGTCGATCCACTCCTGCTTCACCCACTTGCGGGTGTCGGCATAGTTGGCGTCGTACGACTGGGTGCCGGCGGTGGCCGAGCCGAGCGGGTCGGCCGAGGCGTTCCGCCAGATGCCGAACGGGCTCACGCCGAACTTCACCCACGGCTTGGCGGCCTTGATCCGCTGGTTCATCTCCTGAATGAGCAGGTCGATGTTGTGTCGCCGCCAGTCGGCCCGGCTGGCGTAGCCGGCCCCGTACGTCGCGAACGTGGCGTCGTCCGGGAAGTCCTGCCCGGCGGCCGGGTATGGGTAGAAGTAGTCGTCGAAGTGCACGCCGTCGATGTCGTACCGCTGGACGGCGTCCATGATCGCGGTCTCGACGAACGTGCGGACCGCGGGGATGCCGGGGTTGTAGTAGAGCCGCGAGCCGGGCGCGTTCGCCGGGTAGGCGACCGCCCAGTCGCGGTGTTCCCGGACCGGGTGGCCGGGGGCCAGCTTGTCGATGTCGGCGCCGGCGCCGTCCGGCATGGAGATCCGGTACGGGTTGAACCAGGCGTGAAATTCGAGGTTCCGCTTGTGCGCCTCGCTCACCAGGAACGCCAGTGGGTCCCAGCCGGGGTCCTTGCCGCGCACCCCGGTGAGGTACTCCGACCAGGGCTCGTACGGCGACGGCCAGAACGCGTCGGCGGTGGGCCGCACCTGCACCACCACGGCGTTGTGGTGCAGTCGCTGGGCGAGGTCCAACCAGCCGCGGTACTCGGCCTGCTGGGCGGCGATCCGGTCGGGATCGGTCCACGACGCCTTGCTGGGCCAGTCGATGTTGACGACCGAGGCGATCCACATGGCCCGGAACTGCCGCTTGGGCGCGGCCGGGTCGACGACGCAACCGGCCGCGGTGGCGCCGGCCGCGGTGGCGCCGGCCACGGGGGCTCCGGCCGTGGTGGCTGCGGCCGCCCCGGTGACGGGCGCGGCGCCCGGTCGGCTCGGCGGCTCGGCGGCCGCCCCGGTCGGTGCGGCGAGGGCGCCGAGCAGGGCGAGGGCGAGGGTGGCGACGGGCAGGCGGAGTGCCTTCATGCGGGTGCGTCCCTTCGTCGGGCCAGCGGACCGCAGAGCGGCAACATTCGCCGATGCGATACGCATGGTTAGAAGGAAAGTTTCACAACCCGCACGCCGGGCGCAAGACCCGAGCGCGAATCGGGTCAGCCGCGCCCGCGGTCGAGCGCCTCCACCCGGACCAGCACCTTGACCCGGCCGAGCGGGCTGCCCTGGCCGTCCAGGGACTGGCCGATCACCCAGATCCATCGATTGTCGTAGTAGCGCGACAGGTCGTGGCGCAGCTGTTCCACCCGCAGCGACAGCGGATGCTCGCCACACTGCCAGTCGCCCTTGCGCAGCGTGAGAACGGTCCCGGGCGGGACCTGGAGTTGGCCGTTCACCGGCACCTCCGGACAGGAAAGCGGGGAGGGAGGGGCGTGCGCCGGGGAGCCTGTCCGACTGACGTCCGGCTTTCCAGCCTCGCCGCCCACCGCTGGTCGGCACAATCCCCCTAAGCAAGATTTCAGGTGCCGAAACTCGACAGTCCAAATTGAAGGACGTGGATTATTCTGCCGGGTCGGTGCGGCCGTCCGGACACCGACTATGGTGTGGGCGTGCAGCCGCCGGTCGAGGTTGAGCAGGGTAGACGGTGATCCATTTTCCGGCCGTGCGCCGCGGTCCGCTCCGGGCCATCAGCCTGCGGCTGTTCGCCGCGGTGCTCCTGGTGCTGCTCGTCGTCGCGGTGGTGTACGCCGACCGGAACGGCTACCGGGACGTCAACGCCGACGGGGTGAGCCTGCTCGACTGCTTCTACTACGCGGTGGTGTCGCTCTCGACCACCGGATACGGCGACATCACGCCGGTCGCGGATGGCGCCCGGCTGGTCAATGTTCTGATCATCACGCCGGCCCGGGTGCTCTTCCTGATCATCCTGGTCGGCACCACCCTCGAGGTGTTGACCGAGCAGTACCGCACCGGTCTGCGGCTGTCCCGGTGGAGGAGAACCGTGAAGGGTCACGTCATCATCTGCGGCTACGGGACCAAGGGCCGCAGCGCCGTGTCGGCGCTGCTGGAGACCGGCCTCGACAAGTCGCGGATCGTCGTGGTGGAACGCAACCCGACGGCCATCCGGCAGGCCACCTCGGCCGGCCTGGTCACCGTCGAGGGATCGGCCACCCGGTCCGTGGTGCTCAAGCAGGCCCACGTGACCTCGGCCAAGTCGGTCATCATCGCCACCGACAGCGACGACGCGTCGGTGCTGGTCACGCTCACCGTGCGGCAGATGACCGCCGGCCAGGTCCGGATCATCGCGGCCGTACGGGAAGCCGAGAACGCGCCGCTGCTCAAGCAGAGCGGGGCGCACCACGTCATCGTCTCGTCGGCGACCGCCGGTCGGCTGCTCGGGCTGTCGACCTCGGCGCCGCCGCTCATCGACGTGGTGGAGGACCTGCTGACCCCCGGCCAGGGCATGGCCCTGGCGATGCGCTCGGCCGAGCGCGCCGAGGTGGGACTGGGGCCCCGACAACTCGACGTGCTGGTCATCGCGCTGGTCCGGCGCGGCAAGATCGTTCCGGTGGCCGACTCGGAGGGCGCCCGGGTGGAGACCGGCGACATGCTGGTCTATGTCCGCGACGATCGGGCGCCCTCGCCTTCGCCCTCGCCCTCGACCCCGGGCGGTGGCCCGGGACCCGCGGCCGCGCCCCCGGGCGGCGGATCGGGCACCACCCGCTGAGCCGAGCGTAAATCGGACATCAGGGCGGCTCCGGAAAGCGGAGCCGCTCCCGGGAGCGCGCGCGGCGGCCCCGGGAGCGCGCGCGGCGGCCCCGGGAGCGCGCGCGGCGGCCCCGGGAGCGCGCGCGGCGGCCCCGGGAGCGCCGGGTTAGCAGCGGGTCAGAGGATCGTCCAGGTGTCGCCGGCGTTGAGCAGGGCGCTCAGCCGTTCGTCCGGCGTGCCGGTCTCCTTCGCCTGCGCCTCCGCCACCTGCTCCTGCACGATGCTGTCGTAGGAGGGCCGGTCGACGTTCCGGAACACGCCGATCGGGGTGTTCCGCAGGTCGAACCCGGGCAGCCGAGAGAGCGCGAAGGCGTACGCCGGCTCGGCCACTCCCGCGTCGTGCACGACGATGTCCTCGGCTGCCACCGACGCGGTCTCCCGGACCTCCAGGCCGAAGCCGCCGGGCGGGTGCACCACGCAGAACTGGCCGTCCTTGCCGAAGGTCACCGGCTGCCCGTGCTCGAGCCGGATCAGGTAGTCGTCCCGGGTCGCCGGCTCCTTCAGCGGGTCGAACGCGCCGTCGTTGAAGATGTTGCAGTTCTGGTAGATCTCCACGAAGGCGGACCCGGAGTGCTCGGCCGCGGCCCGCAACACCGACTGGAGGTGCTTGCGGTCGGAGTCGATCGTCCGGGCCACGAACGTGGCCTCGGCGCCCAGGGCCAGCGACAGCGGGTTGAACGGCGAATCGGCCGAGCCGACCGGGGTCGACTTCGTGATCTTGCCGAGTTCCGAGGTGGGGGAATACTGACCCTTGGTCAGCCCGTAGATCCGGTTGTTGAAGAGCAGGATCTTGAGGTTGACGTTCCGCCGGAGGGCGTGGATCAGGTGGTTGCCGCCGATCGACAGCGCGTCGCCGTCGCCGGTCACCACCCACACCGACAGGTCGGGCCGGCTGGTCGACAGCCCGGTGGCGATGGCCGGCGCCCGTCCGTGGATCGAGTGCATCCCGTACGTGTTCATGTAGTACGGGAAGCGGGACGAGCAGCCGATCCCCGAGATGAAGACGATCCGCTCGCGCGGGATGTTGAGTTCCGGCATGAAACCCTGGACCGCGGCCAGGATCGCGTAGTCACCGCAGCCGGGGCACCAGCGCACCTCCTGATCGGACTTGAAGTCCTTGGCGGTGAGCTTCAGGCTGACGGGCTCAGGCATTCTTGATGACCTCTTCCAGCATGGTCTCCAGCTCCGCCGCGGTGAACGGCAGGCCGCGGACCTGGTTGTAGCCGATGGCGTCGACGAGATAGCGGGCCCGGATCAGGTGGGCGAGTTGGCCGAGGTTCATCTCCGGGATCACCACCCGCTCGTACCGGCGCAGCACCTCGCCGAGGTTGACCGGCAGCGGTGAGAGGTGCCGCAGGTGGGCCTGGGCCACCGGCAGCCCGCGTTGGCGTAGGGCCCGGCACGCGGCGCCGATCGGCCCGTACGTCGAGCCCCAGCCGAGCACCAGCACCCGGGCGTCGCTGTCCGGGTCCTCCACCTCGACGTCGGGCACCGGGATGCCCTCGATCCGCGCCGCCCGGGTCCGCACCATGAAGTCGTGGTTGGTCGGGTCGTACGAGATGTCGCCGGTCTTGTCGGCCTTTTCCAGACCGCCGATCCGGTGCTCCAGCCCCGGCGTGCCGGGGATGGCCCACGGCCGGGCCAGGGTGGCCGGGTCGCGCAGGTAGGGCAGGAAGGTCCCGTCCGAGCCGTTCGGCTCGGTGGCGAAGTCCACCCGCAGGTCCGGCAGCGAGTCCACGTCGGGCAGCAGCCACGGCTCGGAGCCGTTCGCCACGTAGTTGTCGGAGAGCAGGATCACCGGCGTGCGGTAGGTGAGCGCGATCCGGGCCGCCTCCAGGGCCGCGAAGAAGCAGTCGGACGGCGAGCGCGGCGCGACCACCGCAACGGGCGCCTCGCCGTGCCGGCCGAACAGCGCCATGTTCAGGTCGGCCTGCTCGGTCTTGGTGGGCATCCCGGTCGAGGGGCCGGCCCGCTGCACGTCCACGATCAGCAGCGGCAGCTCGAGGGCGACCGCCAGCGAGATCGTCTCCCCCTTGAGGGCCACGCCCGGGCCGCTCGTCGTGGTCACCCCGAGCGAGCCCCCGTACGAGGCGCCCAGCGCCGCGCCGATCGCGGCGATCTCATCCTCGGCCTGCATGGTGGTCACGCCGAACCGCTTGTGCTTGCTCAGCTCGTGCAGGATGTCGGAGGCCGGGGTGATCGGGTAGGCGCCGAGGAACAGCGGCAGCCCGGACCGGACGCCGGCGGCCACCAGGCCCAGCGCCAGCGCCGCGTTCCCGGTGATGTTGCGGTATGTCCCCGGGGTCATCCGGGCGGGCTTGACCTGGTAGCGGACCCCGAAGTCCTCGGTGGTCTCGCCGAAGTTCCAGCCGGCCTTGAACGCCGCCACGTTGGCGGCCACCAGCTCCGGCCGCGCCGCGAACTTGCGCTCCAGGAAGCGCAGCGTCGAGGCGTAAGGGCGGGAGTACATCCAGGAGAGCAGGCCGAGGGCGAACATGTTCTTGGCCCGCTCGGCGTCCTTCTTGGACACGGCCTGCTCGGCCAGCGCGCGGACGGTCATCGAGGTGAGCGCGACCGGGTGCAGGGCGTAGCCGTCCAGCGTGCCATCGGAGACGGGGTCGCTCTGATAGCCGACCTTTGCCAGGTTGCGCTTGGTGAACTCGTCGGTGTTGACGATGATGTCCGCGCCGCGCGGGAGATCGCCCAGGTTGGCCTTCAACGCCGCCGGGTTCATCGCCACCAGCACGTTTGGCGAGTCACCCGGGGTGAGGATGTCGTAGTCGGCGAAGTGGACCTGGAAGCTCGAGACCCCGGGCAGCGTGCCGGCCGGTGCCCGGATCTCGGCCGGGAAGTTGGGCAGGGTGGAGATGTCGTTGCCCAGCTGCGCCGTCTCCGAGGTGAACCGGTCACCGGTCAGCTGCATACCGTCGCCCGAGTCTCCGGCGAACCGGATCACGACCCGGTCCAGCTGCCGGACCTGCTTGTTCACGGTCGTACCTCGCTTCGCTCGACTCCGTGCCGGGCCGAACCGCCGGCCGGCCCGTCGAGCCGCCGGTGACGTCGCCTCCCGGTCGCGGGACTTCCCTGATCCGGCGACGGGCGCCCGGCGACATCGCCGGCACCCTCCCTGTCACCTCTGAGCCTACGTCGGATCGGCCACCGATCCGTCGGCAAGGGGTAGAGGATGACTCGAGGCCACCGGGACGAATGGGACAAATTTTGCCCCATTCCCCCCAGGGGTAACTCAGATCACGGCCCGGGCGGGCCGCCCGTCCCCTCGGCCGGCTTCGGCCGCCCGATCCGGCGCAGTGAGCCGGTGGCCAGGGCCAGCGCCAGGACCACCAGCAGCAGCGAGGCGCCGATCAGGGCGATCGCCGTTTTCTGCACCCGGGACAGCCCGGTGTCGTGCGCCGCGCCGGCCAGCCCCGGAAGCGCCCCCTGCGAGCCGGTGGCCATCGGGTCGGTCAGGGCGGCGGGGGTGGCCAGGGCGGCCACGGCCACGATCCGGAAGCTGAGATGGATCGTCTTCGGCTTGCCGGCCCGGGGCGTCAGGGTGCCGCTCGCGGCGCCCGCAAGCGGCGCGTTGCGCTGGGCTTCCGGCGTGGCCGCCACCGGGAGCCGGGCCGTGCCGACCTGCCCCGCGGCCAGCCGGCCGAGGTCGCACCGGGTCCGGTCCGGGGCCAGGGCCACGCAGCCGGGCGGTGGGGTCGGCACGGTCACCCCGGCCGGCAGGACCACCTCGACGGTGCCGCCCGCGTCCGTATGCCCGGTGTTACCCAGCCGTACGTCCAGGGTGGTGGCCTGGCCGGTGATGTCGAAGCTGACGTCGCTGGCCGACAGCGATATGCCGGGGACCGGCGGCCCGGCCGGGAAGAGCACCGCGAAGCCCTGGTTGTCCAGCACCGCCGGCGCGTTCGGCCGGCTGGCCGAGACCTGGACCGAGCCGCTCAGCGGCATGCGCCGCCAGGCGTCCCCGTCGACCCGGAGCCGCAGGTGGGTGCTGAACCGGGCGCCGGCCGCGACGGTCCAGGCCGTACACCGGCCGCCGCCGTCCGCGGTCCGGCAGCCGGGCGTCCCGGCGTCGGTGAGACCGGCCGGGAGGGTGTACGACAGCTGCACGAGCTCGCTCACCTCGCCCGTGTTGGCGATCGTCACCCGCAGGTCGGCCACCGTGCTGCGGGCCGACCAGTACGACTCCGGCAGGGTGATGTCGCTCGTCGTGACGTACACGCCGCGGCGGGGCGCGCCCGGCTCCTGCGGCCCGGGGTGGCCGGGCGTCGTGCCGGGTGGCGGCGGCGGTGGCGCCGGCGGCGGGGTGGGCGATCCGGCTGGGGGCGGCGGCGGGGGTGGTCCGGCCGTGGTGGGCGCCGGGTCGATCGGGGTCGGCGCCTGGGTCGTCGTGCTCTCGGACGGGCTCGGCGGGTCCGGGGGCGCCGGCGGCGTGGTGTCCGTGGCGGTGGGGTCCGGGCCGGGGGACTCGGTGGGCGGCGGATCCCCCTCGGACCCGGGTGACGGCGAGGCGTCGGCGCCGCGCGCCAGGGTGGCCGCGAACTGCCGGGCCGTCGTGGATCCGAGTCGGGTCGCGCCGGCCGGTCCGGCCGAGGCGGACGCCGGAGCGAGCAGCAGGCTTCCGCCCGCGCCGAGCAGGGCGGATAGGCCGCCGGCCAGGAGTGCCGCGCGAACGCGGAACTGCCGCTGATGTGCCGGCAGCGGCCGTCCGGGTTCGTCGCGCGCCATCGTCCCTCCGGGGGTCAGCGCAGGTTGGCTGTCCATTATTCGCAGGTACTTGCCATGTGCCACTAGTCAACCGAGGAAACAAGTTCGTAACGGCGGAGGTCAGGTCAGCGAGGAACTCCGCAGCGTCACCGAATCGGCCGCCGCGGGCCCGGGACGCCGGCCGGCGCCGCCGGTAGGCTGCCGGGCATGACCGGCTATCTCGGCTCGTACGCGACGCTCGGGTTGCTCCTGCTGGTCGGCGCCGCGCTGTTCGTGGCGGCGTTCGGGGCCAACCGGCTGTTGCGACCGGCCGCGCCCGCCGACCCGCCGGGGAAGCGGGCCAGCTACGAGTGCGGGTTGGACCCGGTCGGCGAGGACTGGGCGCAGATGCAGATCCGCTACTACGTCTATGCCTACCTCTACGTCCTGTTCGCGGTCGAGGCGGTGTTCCTGTTCCCCTGGGCGGTGATCTTCGACCGGCCGGGCTTCGGCGCCGCCACCGTGGTGGAGATGGCGATCTTCGTGGCGGTCCTCGCGCTCGGCATCCTGTACGCCTGGCGGAAGAACGTCCTTCGCTGGTCGTGAAGCGTTCGATGTCGCCCTCGACCTGCGGCGGGCGGTCCCGGATCGCCGGGTAAACATTGTTTCGAGGAGTGGCGGGCTACCCCGACACCGTCCGGCATGCCACGATCGGGGCCATGGGTCAGCTTTTGCTCATTCTGGTCGCGGCGGTCACCGTCGCGGCGGTCGTGTTCGGCGTGGCCGTGCTGGTGACCGGCGGCGATCCCGGGCTGGCGCCCGCCGAGCCGGACGGCCGATCCGTGCCCTTGCCGAGCAGCCGCCCGTTGCGCGAGGGTGACATCGGTGATGTCCGTTTTGACACCGCTGTCCGGGGGTACCGGATGGGCCAGGTCGACGACGCGATGCGGCGGGCCGCGTACGACATCGGTTACAAGGACGAGCTGATCAGCGTGCTGGAAGCGGAGGTCGCCGCGTTGCGGGACGGCCGTACGGACGACGCCGACAGCCTCCGGCGTTCCCGGGAGCTGGCGCTGGCCGCCGCCGCGCCGGTCGACCGGGAGACCGCCGCGGGCGCGGCGGCCGACGAGGCGCCCGAAGACGTGGCGGGCGGTGCGGCGCGGCCGGTCACGGGCCGGGACGGCGACCGGCCCGAGGGCGAGCCGGCGCTGGTCGCCGCCGGGACCCAGCCGGCCGCGGCGGTCGCCACCGCCGACCCGGACGCCCCGACCCGGCCGGTCGGCACGGCCGACCCGGACGCCGGGAGCGGGGCGGTCGGCACCGACCCGGACGCCTCGACCCGGGCGGTCGGCGCGGCGGCACCGGACGCATCCGCCCGACCGGTCGGCAGCGCCGTCCCGATGGGGAACGTCGTGCCGACCGACGGCCCGGCCTCCGAGGCGGGCGCGGTGGGGACGATCCCGCCGGACACGCCCGCACGGTCGGAGCGCGCATGACCGACCCCGCCGATGCCGACGAACTGCGCGCGGCGGCCCGTCCCGGCTCGGGCGAGGTGACGGCGACTGTCATCGTGCGGGCGCCGGCCGAGCGGGTCTTCGCCGCGTTCACCGCCTGGGAGCGGCAGGGGGAGTGGATCCCCTTCACCCGGGTGCGGGTGGTCGCCGGCGACGGCGGCGAGGGCAGCCGGATCGAGGCGGTCACCAGCGTCGGTCCTGCCGTGCTCCGGGACGAGATGCGGGTGGTCCGGCTGGACCCGCCGTACGAGGTACGGGTGGTGCACACCGGCGCGCTGCTGCGCGGACCGGGCGTGCTGCGGTGCACCCAGATGGACCGCGATCGCACCCAGGTGGTCTGGCACGAGTGGTTTCACCTGCCGGGCGGGGTGGCCGGCCGGATGGCCTGGCCGGTGCTGTGGCCCGGGTCGAAGTTCAGCCTCACGAGCGCGTTGAAGCGGCTGGGCCGGCTGGTGGAGCAGGGGCAACTGCCGTGAGTTCGGCGGCGGCCGGGCGCCAACCGGGGGGCCGGAACAGGTAGCCGGGCCACTGCCGCCAGGAGGCGGCCCGCAGGTCCCGGCCGATGGCCGCGTACTCGTGGAACGCCACCCGGACCGGGTTGTACGTGCCGATGTTCGTGGTCAACCCGTACACGCAGCGGTCCCGCTCGGGGGCGAACGAGCCGAACAGCCGGTCCCAGACGATCAGGATGCCGCCGAAGTTGCGATCCAGGTAGCCGCCCTGGGAGGCGTGGTGGACGCGATGGTGCGACGGCGTGTTGAGCACGGCCTCGACGGGCCGGGGCAGCCGGTCGATGCGCTCGGTGTGGATCCAGAACTGGTAGAGCAGGTTCACCGAGCTGAGGAACGCCAGCACGGCCGGGTGCACGCCGAGCAGGATCAGCGGGATATAGAAGATCCACGAGGTCAGCCCGGTCCACGGCTGGCGCAGCGCGGTGGACAGGTTGAACCGTCGCGACGAGTGGTGCACCACGTGGCACGCCCAGAGGATGCGGATCACGTGATGGCTGCGGTGCGACCAGTAGTAGCAGAAGTCCTGCGCGACCAGCAGCACCGGCCAGACCCACCACGCCGTCGGCACCCGTAACGGGGTGCCGGCGTAGAGCACCGCGTACGCCGCCGCGATCGGAATCTTCCACAGGATGTCCGCGCCGACGCTGCCCAGGCCCATGGCGAGGCTGGTGGCGGTGTCCGCGGCCGCGTAGCCGAGCTCGTCGTCGTCCCGGTGCATCAGGTACGAGACCCGCTCCAGCACGATCAACAGCAGGAAGGCCGGGATCGACCAGGCGATGACGTTCGGCAGCTCGCGCACCGCGTACCTCCGTCCTACCGGTCGGTAACCTCAGACGATAGGCAACCGTCGCTGCCCTGGCAAGGACGACCGAGCCTCGCCGGCCGCTCAGGCGGCCGTACCCGATCGCCGTACCGCGATCGCCGTGCCGGGCCGCCGTTCCGGCGGTGTCTCGGAGACCGTCGGTGCCGTGGCCTACCGTTGTGCCGTGACTGATCTGGTGACGGGGGCGGACGGGCTGCCACGGTGTGCGTGGGGGTCCGCCACCCCCGACTACGCGGCCTACCACGACGGTGAGTGGGGCCGGCCGGTACGCGACGACGACGGCCTCTTCGAGCGGCTCTGCCTGGAGGCGTTCCAGTCCGGCCTCGCCTGGATCACGATCCTGCGCAAGCGGGAGGCGTTCCGGCGGGCGTTCGGCGGGTTCCGGATCGCCACCGTGGCGTCCTTCGGCGACGACGACGTCCAGCGGCTGCTCGCGGACGCCGGGATCGTGCGCAACCGGGCCAAGATCGAGGCGGCCATCGCGAACGCCCGGGCCGCCCTGGACCTGCCGGTCGGCCTGGCCGAGCTGCTGTGGGGCTTCGCGCCCGCGGCCCGGCCGAGCCGGCCGGCCAGCTTCGCGGCCGTGCCGACCGTGACGGCCGAGTCCACCGCGATGGCCAAGGCGCTCAAGAAGGCCGGCTTCCGCTTCGTGGGCCCGACGACGGCGTACGCGCTGATGCAGGCCACCGGGATGGTGGACGACCACCTCGCCGGCTGCCACGTGCCCGTCGGCGCTCCGGCCGGGGCGGTTGTCGGCGAGGTGTCCCGGTGAGCGCCTGGGCCGTGGTGATCCCGGTCGAGCGCTTCGAGGCCGAGCGGCTGGTGCAGCACGACACGCTGGAGTTGGTCGACCTGGCCGGCCGGCCGGGCCCGGGTCCGGGCGACGACGTGCTGGTGGTTCGCGACGAGCAGACGCCGCTCGTGGTGGCGGTGGGCCGGGTCAGCCCCGCCAGCGGCACCGACGAGCGGGACCCGGACGACCCGCAGGCCGCCGACGGCGGTCCGCTGGTGGTCTCCTATCTGCGCCGCGCGCTCGACCGGCCGGTCCCGGCCCCGGGCCTGGCGCTGGGCGGCCCGGTCACCCCCATCGACGAGGAGACCTTCCGTCGCTGGTCGGGCCGGGTGGCGCCGGCCGGCGACCGGCAGCGCTGGCTGGTCAGCCTCGACCTGCCGATCGAGGCCGCGTCGGCCGCCGAGGCGGCCCGGGTCTTCTGGTCGTACGTCCTCGAGCTGGGCCCGCGGGAGCTGCCGGCCTTTGTGGCGCCGAGCCGGAACGAGCTGGCCATGCAGGCCTTCGTGCTCGGCGCCGAGGCCAACCAGGACCCGGAGGAGGACGACTGACCGACCGGGTCAGGTGAGCACGCCGGACAGCCGGCCGCGCCACCCGCCGAGCACCGGCCCGGGATCGGCGTCCAGGACCCGTTCCAGCAGCGTGGCATAGACGTCCCGGAAGTCGGTGGTGCATTTCAGGTCGCCGTCGTCCAGGTCGGTGAGGCTGGGTTGCTCGCCGTAGAGGCCGCCGCGCACGCCGGTGCCCAGCAGCAGGATGTCCGACGCGGTTCCGTGGTCGGTGCCCTGGGAGGCGTTGGCGCGTACCCGCCGGCCGAACTCCGAGTAGACCGCCACCACCACCCGCCGGCCGGCGTCGGTCCGGCTCATCCGGTCGACGAAGCGGCTCAGTGCCTGGTCGAACTCACCCAGCAGCACCGCCTGCAGTTGCTTCTCGTCGGCGTGGGTGTCGAAGCCGCCGAGCGACACCGAGAAGACCCGGCTGGAGACGCCGGCCTCGACACACTGCGCCACCAGGTCGAGCTGGGCCTCCAACGGGCTGTGCCCACCCCCGGTGGCCGTGGCCGGGCTCTCGCCGTCGTCGCCGTCGCCCGGGCTGGGGGTCCCCTCGCGTACCGCTGTGATCATGGCCGTCACCGCGCGCAGGTCCGCGAAGCAGGCGGCGGCGCGGGCCCGGGCCGGCGGTTCGTCGGCCGGCGCCGCGAACGCGGCCAGGGTCGCGTCGCGAAGCCCGCCGGCCCCACGCTGGGTGACCGGTACGGCCGCGCCGGCGCTGCGCGCACCGGCCAGCAACGGCGGCAGGGCCGGCTCGAACGACACCGCCAGCCGGGGATCGGCCCCGGCGCCGTCGAGCCAGCGGCCCAGCCAGCCGGTGGTGCCCGGCCGATCGGGCTGGGCGGTCTGCCAGATGTCCATCGAGCGGAAGTGGCTGCGGTCCGGCTTGGGGTAACCGACCCCGCGAACGACGGCCAGCCGGTGCTGCGTCCACAGCCCGTGCAGGCCGCCGAGCGCCGGATTGAGCCCGAGCCGGTCGTCCAGCCGCTTGACCTCCTCGGGCCGGTAGGCCATCTCGGCTCGGGCGTCGTGGTAGGCGGGGTCGGCGTACGGGATGACGGTGTTCAGCCCGTCGTTGCCGCCGTACAGGGTGACCAGGACCAGCGTGCGGGCGTCCGGGTCCCGGTCGCCGGCCGTGGCCAGCAGGTCGGTGAGGGCGTACGCCGACCCGCCGGCCGCGAGCGCGGCCGCGCCGGCCACACCGCTGCCGATCAGGAACCTCCGTCGGGTGAGCAGATCCATGCCGTCCCCCTCAACTCACCGTGTATTCCGGGCTGACCAGCGCCGCCGCGACCAGCCTGGGTGGGTCGGCGGCCAGCGGGGCCAGCGCCGCCCTGCTGCGCTGGGTCCACGCGTCCACCACCAGCAGCCGGGCCAGCGCATCGAGCCGGCCCGGCTGCGGCGCGGCCGCGAGAGCCCGACCGACCGTCGGGGCCATCCGGGCCGCGAAGAGCTGGGCCAGCCGCATCCGGGCCTGCAGCGCGCCCGTGGTCAGCCAGGCCGTGCCGGCCGGCCAGCCGCCGACGCTGGGCGGGCGGAGCGGCACCTGATCCAGCCCGTCGAGGCCGGACACGAGCTGCCGGCGCTGCTGCTCGGGCAGCGCCGACGGGCGGATGCCGAGCTGCCGCATGGCGCCCACGGCCCACTCCACGGGCTGCTTCACCAGCTGACCGGCCGTGGCGCCGAACGCGGGCGAGGTCAGCACGGCCCGCAGGACCGCCGTGCTGTCCGGATGCGCAGGCTGGCCGGGCGCGGCGGTCGGTTGCGCCGGCGTGGCGCCGCCGGCGAACCGGAACCACAGCCGGGTCGCCACGAAGGCGGCCGCCTCCGGCCGGTCCGCCAGCAACCGGGCGTACGACTCCGCGTCGAAGGCCGCCGTCCGGCCCAGGATGGTCTTGTCCCCGGGATCGTGCCGGCGCGGCACGAAGGTGGCGGCGCCGGTGCCGCGGTCGATCGTCCAGCCGGTGAGCGCCCGGGCGCCGGCCTTCACATCGGCCTCGGTGTAGTTCCCGATGCCGAGGGTGAACAGCTCCATCAGCTCGCGGGCGAGGTTCTCGTTCGGCGCCTGCCGGGTGTTCTTCTGACCGTCCAACCAGACGATCAGCGCGGGGTCGCGCACCATCGCGGTCACCAGGTCGCCGAACGGGCCGGGCCCGTACCGGCGCAGCGTGTTCAGCTGCCCGAGCATGAGCTGAGCCGACTTCACCTTCTTGACACTCGTGGCCCAGTGGCCGTGCCAGAAGAACAGCAGCTTCTCGCCGAGCTGGTGATCGGCCGCCACCATCCGGTCCAGCCACCACTCCAGGACCTGGCGGACCTGCGCGCCGCGCTGCTGGTTGGCCTCTTGCCGCTGTTCCCGCGCCGGCTTGCGGCCCAGGCTCGCGGCCGGGTCCGGCCCGAGTCGCGGCGGCGGAGTGGCGGCGGCGCCCCGGTCGCTGCCGACCGGCCGGAGCAGCCGGTCCAGGGTGGCGTCCAGGCCGTCCCGAACGGCCGCGTCGACCTCGGCGGCGGTCGGCCCGAAGGTGGCCCGGCGCAGCAGATGCGCGAGCATGTCCCGATTGGCCATGCCCGCGACGCTACGACTCGACTGTACGAGTCAGGTAAGCCCGACGTCCGGGCCCGATCCGGATCAGTGGCCCTCGAACTCCGGCTTGCGCTTGGCCACGAAGGCGGCCGTGGCGGACCGGTGGTCGCTGGTCGCGCCGCAGATGGTCTGCGCCTGGGCCTCGGCCGCGAGCGCCTCGGAGAGGGTGCCGGCGTCGCCCACCGACAGCTGCCGCTTGATCGCCCCGTACGCGACCGTCGGGCCGGCCGCGAGCCGGGCCGCGAGCTCCTGCGCCACCGGCAGCACCTGCTCGTCATCGCTCACCAGCCGGGTGAGCAGGCCGAGCCGGAGCGCCTCCTCGGCCCGTACCGGCTCGGCCAGCATCAGCAGCTCCACGGCCTTGGCGTGCCCGACCAGCCGGGGCAGCGACCAGGAGACGCCGGTGTCGCCGGCGAGGCCGACCTGGGCGAACGCCATCAGGAAGCTGGTGGCCGGGCCGCCGATGCGGAAGTCGGCGAGGAAGGCGAGCGACGCGCCCGCGCCCGCGGCCATCCCGCGGACCGCGGCCACCACCGGCTTTGGCAGGTCGCCGAGCCGCGCGGCGATCGGGTTGTAGTGCTTCCGTACGGTCTCCAGCGGATCGGCGGCGCCCGCTTCCAGGGTGGCGATGTGTTCCCGCAGATCCTGGCCGGCGCTGAAGGCCCGACCGGCCCCGGCGAGCACCACGGCCCGGCACGAGCGGTCCTGCTCCAGCTCGGCGAGCGTGTCCCGGAGCGCCTCCTTGAGCCGTACGTCGAGGGAGTTCAGCGCCGCGGGCCGGTTGAGGGTCAGCGTCACCACGGCGTCGGTTCGGTCCACGAGCAGCGGCTCGTCGTTCACTGGTTGCTCCTCCGTTCGCGACTGCGGGGCTCGCAGACCCGGCTCACTCCTCGCGCTCACTGGTTCAGGCCCTTCTGTTGTCGTCGCCCGGTCCCGGTCCCGGTCCCGGTCCCGGCGCCGCGGCCCCGGGTGGGGGTCACCGCGGGTCCGTTACCGAGGCAGTGGTCCACGAACCGGTCGGCGGCCGGCCGCAGCCGAGCCGCGTGCCGGTCGAAGAAGGAGGCCGCGCCGGTGCCCGGCCACCGGTCGGGCAGCAGGGCCGGAGGCAGTTGCGGATCCCGGAACAGGAAGGTACGCCATGCGTGCACCAGCCGGAACCGGGCCGCGTACGCGTCCTCGTCGCTGCTGCGGGCCGTCACGCCGGTGACCAGCGGTCGCTGCTCGGCCACGAACCGTTCGTACGCCTCACCGATCTCGCCGAGGTCCCACGCGCGCCGGACCACGCCCATGGCGCCCTGGGTGCCGCCGGCGTGGCTGGCGGTGAAGCGCTCGTGCCGAACGCCGGCCTCGGCCAGCAGCCCGTCGATGTCAACGCCGGGCCGGGTGGCCACCCAGGTGCGTTCGTCGAGCATCCCGTACCCCATGAAGCTGAGGTTGGATCCGAGCCGCTGCCGGTCTCGCCGGTTGGCGGGCCCGTCCAGGACGAGCAGATCGAACCGCCCGTCCCAGCCGCTCCGGCCGGTGCGGTAGATCCGGGCCGCCGCCTCGTCCAGCCGGCGCGCCGCCTTTGGTGTGATCGAATAGCCCGGTCCGTTGGCCAGCCGGAGCGGGTCAAGCCACCCCTGTCGAACCATCCGGGAGACCGCCGTGCGGACGGCCGGTGCCGCGATGCCGAGCGGAGTCAGTAGTCTGACCAGGGCGGCCACCGGCGCGCGGCCACCCCGTGGACGTAGGTAGTCGCCGTATAGGTCGAAGAGCGCCGACCGTGCCTGCATGACCGCATATTGTGACAGTCATTTGCGATATATGCTAGATGCTGTTATATCGAGACCGGCTCGGTTTGGGTCCGGCGGTGTTCATCAGGGAAAATCGTTGCTCGACGCCGTGGGCTTCCCGCGGCAAGTGCTGGCGAAGTGGCTGTGGGGCAACCCACGGACCCTGATGAAGGTCTGAGGGGAGACGACATGGCGGCGATGAAGCCGCGGACGGGCGACGGTCCGCTGGAGGTCACCAAGGAGGGCCGGGGCATCGTCATGCGGGTGCCGCTGGAGGGTGGCGGCCGGCTCGTCGTTGAGATGACACCGGACGAGGCCAACGCGCTCGGCGACGCGCTGAAGGCCGCCGTCGGCTGATTGAATGGCGAACGGCCCGGCCGCACCCCGCGACCGGGCCGTTCGCCGTAGGCGGGACCATCCGCCCCTTTCTACTTCCGGAGGTATCCCGGGTGCTGCACATCCACCCCGTCGCCGAACCAACCCGGTACGACGTGCTCGTCCTGCCCGTCCGGCCCGGCGCCGGCGGTCCGGGCGGCGCGGAGTTGGCGCCGGGGAGCTGGGCGCCGCCGGCGGACGTCCGGTCGGAGGCCACGGCGCTGCTCCCGGCGGTGCGGCACTCCGGCGGCCCGGGCGAGACGTATGTGGGGGTCCGTCCGGGCAACCCGGTCGGCCGGCTGGTCCTGCTCGGGGTGGGTGGCGGCACCGAGGCGGACTGGCGGACCGCGGGCGCGGCGCTGGCCCGCTCCGGCGCCCTCGACGGCACGGTGGCGCTCGTGCTGCCGGGCGATGCCGGGGTGGCCGAGGCGCGCGGCATGGCCGAGGGGCTGTGGCTGGCGTCGTACCGGTTCCGGGTCCCGCCGCAAAACGGCGGCGGGCGGCCGGACGGCGCGGACGCGGCGGCCGGGCGGGGAACGACCGGCGTGCCGGCCGGGCCGGGAACGACCGGCGGCGCGGACGCGGCCGGCGGCCACGACGCGACCGGCGGCGCGGACGCGGCCGGGGGCGACGACCCGGGCGGGACCGGCGAGCCGGCCGTGTGGCTCGTGGTGTCCGACCCGGTCGGGGTGCAGGAGGCGCTCACCGCGGCCCGGATCACCGCCGAGACGACCCGGCTGGCCCGGGACCTGACCAACATGCCCTCGTCGGTGAAGAGTCCCGAGTGGCTCGCCGACCAGATCGTGGCGGCCGCGGCCGGGCATCCCGGCCTCGAGGCGCGGGTACGCGAGCCCGACTGGCTCTCGGCCGAGGGCTTCGGCGGCGTCCTCGCCGTCGGTGGCGGCTCCGTCAACCCGCCCCGGCTGGTCGAGCTGAGCTGGCGGCCCGAGGGCGCCACCACGCACGTTGTGCTGGTCGGCAAGGGCATCACCTTCGACACCGGCGGCCTGTCCATCAAGCCGCGGGATGCGATGAAGCTGATGCGCAAGGACATGGGCGGCGCCGCTGCGATCCTGGCCGCCACCGTGGGGGCCGCGGCGCTCCGGCTGCCGGTCCGGATCACCGCGCTGGCGCCGCTGGCCGAGAACATGGTGAGCGGCTCGGCGTTCCGGCCCGGTGACGTGATCCGGCACTACGGGGGGCTGACCAGCGAGAGCACCAACTCCGACGCCGAGGGTCGGCTGGTGCTGGCGGATGCCCTGAGCTATGCCCGGGAGCGGCTGGCGCCGGACGTACTGGTCGATCTGGCGACGCTGACCGGGGCGAACGCGGTGGCGCTCGGTTCCCGGACGGCGGCGCTGTACAGCGACAACGACGAACTCGCCACGGCGGTGCTGGACGCGGCGGCCGCGGCCGGGGAGCGGGCCTGGCGAATGCCGCTGCCGGACGACTACCTGGAGTACCTGCACAGCGACCTGGCCGACCTGCACAGCTCGCCGGCCGCCGGCGCCGGTTCGGTGACCGCGGCGCTCTACCTGCGCGAGTTCGCCGGGGAACTGCGGGACCGCTGGCTGCACCTGGACATGTCGGCGCCGTCCTGGGCCGCCGCCGACTCGGCGGAGCTGACGAAGGGCGCGACCGGCTGGGGCGTACGCACCCTGCTGCGCTGGCTGGCCGGGCTGTAAGGAAGGGCCCCTTCTTATCGTTTTTGGTATAGCAGGGGCCCCTTCTTAACGCCCGCGGGCTCAGCCCCGGCGGACCGCCGTGAGCAGGCCGTCGCCCGCGGGAAGCAGGGCGGGCACCCAGTCCTCGGACTCCCGGACGGCCTTCACCACCTCGCGCACGGTCACCGTGGCCGGGTCGCGGGCCGCCGGGTCCCCGATCCGGCCGCCGGCCAGGGCGCGGCCGATGGCCAGCAGGCCACCGGGCCGCAGTAGCCGCAGGGCCGCGTCCACGCACGCCCGGTACTCGGCCACATCCGCATCGACGAACACCAGGTCGTAGACGCCGTCCGCGAGCCGTGGCAGCACGTCGAGGGCGCGGCCGGTGATGATCCGGGTACGCCCGGCCGGGTAGCCCGCCTCCACGAAGACGCGCCGGGCGATCCGCTGGTGCTCGGCCTCGACGTCGATCGTCGTGAGCACGCCGTCGGGTCGCATGCCGCGCAGCAGCCAGACGCCGCTCACCCCGGTGCCCGTGCCGATCTCCACCACCGCGCGGGCGTTCCCGGCCGCGGCGAGCATCCGCAGCGTCGCGCCGACGCCGGGGGTCACGGCCTCCAGGCCGATCTCCCGGGCGAGGCTGCGGGCCGTGCGCAGCACGAGGTCCTCGGCGACGTACGCGTCGGCGAACTGGAGTGCCTGTAAGGTCGTCGAGGGGACGGACCGGTCGAGCGTGCCGATGGGGCACCTCCAGGCATCTGGTCGGTTGGGCGGGTCGCGGGTACGAGCGTAGGGCCTCGCCGTTCGGGCCGCGTCCGCAGCGGTCGGTGCCCGGACTGACGCTCTCGAGCAGATCCACCGGACACCCCCGGCCGCATCCGTGTAATCCTGGATGCGGAAACCGGACTTCGCGACCGGAGCGGCCGACGGCCGTGCCGGGCCGGCGCGGCCGGTGACCCGGGACCGAACTGGGAGGCACCGATCGTGACCGACGGCTGGAACTGGCACCAGCCCGCGGGGACGCCGCAGCCGGCGCCTCGCCCCGACCCGGGTACGCCGGTCGGCCCCGCTTCGGCCTGGGGCGGCCCGCCGGCCGGATCGGCCTCCGGCTGGGGCGGCCCACCACCGGCCGGATCGGGCTCGGCCTGGGCCGGCCCGCCGCCGACCGGTTCGGGTGCGTGGGGCGGCCCGCCACCCGGTACGGGCGCGGCGTACCCGGGCGCCGGTGGCCCGTCGCCGGCCGTCCCCAGCCCGGTCTGGGCCGGCCCATCGCCGGCCGATCGTGCGGGCGAGCCGTCGCCCTGGTGGTCGGATGCGCTGCACGATCCCTGGCGGGACCCGTCGACGCCGGTGGCCACCGTGCTCCGCCCGTCCGGCGCCGACGCGGGGGCCGAACCGGAGCCGGTGACGGACCCGGACGCGCCCCGGCCGCGGGGGCTGCGGACGATGTTCCTGATCTCGATCGTCACGGCGCTGCTGGCTGGCGCGCTCGGCGGCTCGCTGGGGTTCGCCTTCGCCATGCGCGGCGGGGTGGCCCGGCCCACCGCACTGGGCGCCCCGAACGCCTCGGCGCCGGCCGCGGCCCAGCGCCCGCCGGAATCGTTGGCCGGCGTGGCCGAGCGGATGCTGCCCAGCGTCGTGACGGTGCGCACCAGCAGCACCGAGGGGACCAGCGTGGGCTCCGGCTTCGTGGCCACCGAGGACGGCTACGTGATCACCAACCAGCACGTGGTGGAGGGGGCCAACGGGCCGGCCACGGTGGAGTTCAGCGACGGCTCCACCACGCCGGCCAACATCGTGGGTCAGGACGCCGAGTCCGACATCGCGGTGATCAAGGCGCGCCGCTCGGGGCTGACTCCCGTGCAGTTCGGCGACTCCGAGGCCATCGCGGTCGGCGACCCCGTGCTGGCCTTCGGGTCGCCGCTGGCGCTCTCCAACACGGTCACGGCCGGCATCGTGAGCGCGCTCGACCGGACCATCCGGGCCGGCGAGCCCGGTGGCCCGGTGCGGTACTACGCGGCGATCCAGACTGACGCCGCGGTCAACCAGGGCAACTCGGGCGGCCCGCTGGTGGACGGCGCCGGGCGGGTCGTCGGGGTCAACTCGGTGATCAAATCACTGGCCATCGACGAGCAGCAGGCCGGCAACATCGGGCTGGCCTTCGCCATCCCGATCAACCAGGCCAAGCGGATCGCGAGCGACATCATCGACACCGGCCGGGCCCGCCGTACGGTGATCGGCGCCCAGGTCGGCTCGGACGGCGCGGCCGGCGCCGGCACCGGCGTACGCCTGTCGAGCGTGGAGCCCGGCGGCCCGGCGGCGAGCGCGGGCCTGAAGAGCGGCGACATCCTCCTCAAGCTTGGTGGCCGGGCGTTGACCGAGCCCACCGACCTGATCGCGCTCGTCCGCAAGTACGCGCCGGGTTCGGTGGTGTCCGTGGAGTACCGGCGCGGCGCCGCCCGGCAGACCGCCTCGGTGACGTTGGCCGCCGATGCGAAGTAACCGGACGCTCATCCCCTGCCGCCCGGGGCCGCCAGGTGCGTACGCTTGCCGAGGGCCGGACGAGGGGAGCTGAACATGTTCGAGAACCTGAACTGGTGGGAGATCGGTCTCCTGCTGCTCCTCGCGCTGCTGATCTTCGGGGACAAGCTGCCCAACGTGATCAGCGACGGGCTCCGCCTGCTCCGCAACGTGCGCGCGATGGCCAACAACGCCACCAGCGACCTCAGCCGCGAGCTGGGCACGGACATCAAGCTGGAGGATCTGCACCCCAAGGCGTTCATCCGCAAGCACCTGCTCAGCGAGGAGGAGGAGGCGGAACTGCGCAAGCCGCTTCAGGGGGTGTACGACAGCCTGAAGTCCGACCTCACGGGCGTGCAGAACGAGTTCAAGGACATCAAGGCCGCTACCGACCTCCGGTCGGCCATCCGGCCGAACGGCGGCGCGGCGGCCAACGGCTCGGGCCCGGCCAACGGCTCGGGGTCGACCAACGGCTCGGGCTCGCTCGACGGCGCCGCGCCGGCGGCCGGGTCGTCCGCAACGGGCGCCGGGCCCGTCGTGCCGGCCAGCCGCCGCGAGTACGACATCGACGCCACCTGACCGCCGAAGGGCTGTCCCCTCCGGCGGCAGGTTAGACGGTGCAGGCGGTTGTCAGCGACCGGCAGGGCGGAGGCCCAGCGGCTTCCCGAGCAGCGATTCGCGGCGGACCGCAAGCCGGTCGGCCACCGCGTGCAGGGCCTGGGCGGCCGGCGCCGCCGGCTCGGTCAGCACGATCGGGTCGCCGGCGTCGCCGGCCTCCCGTACCCGGGTGTCCAGCGGGATCTGACCCAGCAACGGCACCTGGGCGCCGACGGTCCGGGTCAGCGACTCGGCCACCGTGGCGCCGCCGCCGGCCCCGAAGACCTCCATCCGGGAACCGTCCGGCAGCTCCAGCCAGGACATGTTCTCGACCACCCCGACCAGGCGCTGGTGGGTCTGCAGCGCGATGGCCCCGGCCCGCTCGGCCACCTCGGCGGCCGCGGTCTGCGGGGTGGTCACCACGAGGATCTCCGCGTTGGGCAGCAGCTGGGCGAGCGAGATCGCCACGTCGCCGGTGCCGGGCGGCAGGTCGAGCAGCAGCACGTCCAGCTCGCCCCAGTAGACGTCGGCGAGGAACTGCTGGAGCGCCCGGTGCAACATCGGCCCGCGCCAGACCACCGCGGCGTTGCCGGCGGTGAACATGCCGATCGAGATGACCTTCACGCCGTGCGCCTGCGGCGGCATGATCATGTCTTCCACCCGGGTGGGCGGGGCGTCGACGCCGAGCATCCGCGGGACGGAGTGGCCGTAGATGTCCGCGTCCACCACGCCCACCGAGAGACCCTTGGCAGCCAGCGCGGCGGCCAGGTTCACCGTCACGCTCGACTTGCCCACGCCGCCCTTGCCGCTGGCCACCGCGTACACCCGGGTCCGCGAGCCGGGCTGGGCAAAGGGGATGACCGGCTCCTGCGTGGCGCCGCCGCGCAGCCGGCTCTGCAGCTCCTGCCGCTGCTCGGGGCTCATCACCCCGAAATCGATCTCCACTCCCGTCACGCTGGGCACGGCCCCGACGGCCGCGGTGATGTCGGTACGGAGCTTGTCGCGCAGCGGGCAGCCGGCCACGGTCAGCAGCAGCTCCACCCGGACGACGCCGTCCGGGCCGACGACCGCGGAGCGGACCATGCCCAGCTCGGTGATCGGCCGGCGGATCTCCGGGTCGTCGACGGTGGCGAGGGCGGCCTGTACCGCGTCCTCGACGGTGCTGGCAGGTGCAGACATGCCGGCAATGCTACGTCGGGGCGTTTCGACCGCCGGCGGGCAGCGGCCCGGATGTGAGCGAGTCGATGCCCCAGCTTGCGGGTCTTTCTCCGGCTGTCGGGAGAAAGCGGCGATTTGCTGCTGGACGCCGTACCTCCGCCGGTGCGACGATCGTTACGACGCCGCGCGCCCTGCCCCTTGAGGCGCGCGGCGTCGCCGTGCCGGAGGCGCGTTGCGTCGCCGCACCGTGCCGTCAGTCGCTGTCCAGCTCGTCCCGCGGCTCGTCCATCGATTCGATCTCGCCCTGGTCACCCCGGATGTGGTCGCCGCCACCGACCCGTTCGCGGGCGTGCCGCCGCTCCAGCCGCTGCCGGCGCCGGCTCTGCTCGTCCAACTCCTCCACCAGCCGGGTGAGCTCCGAGCGGACGAAGTCCCGGGTGGCCACCTCGCCGAGGGCGATCCGCAGCGCCGCGATCTCCCGGGAGAGGTATTCGGTGTCCGCCTTCTGCATGGTGGCCCGCCGCCGGTCCTCCTCCATGGCCAGCCGGTCCCGGTCGGCCTGCCGGTTCTGTGCGAGCAGGATCAGCGGCGCGGCGTACGAGGCCTGCAGCGACAGCAGCAGGGTGAGGAAGGTGAAGGTGTACGGGTCGAACCGCAACCGGTCGGGAGCGAGCGTGTTCCAGCCCAGCCAGAGGGCGATGACCAGCGTCATCCAGACGATGAAGTTCGCCGTACCCATGTAGCGGGCGGTGCCCTCGGACCACCGGCCGAACGCCTCGGGGTCGAACCGGGGCACCTTGATTCGGGCGGGCTGGGCGGGCTGATCGAGCCGGGGGACCTGGCGACGATCAACCATTTCCGGCCTCCCCGGGCTGCGGCCGGTCCAGCTCGCGTTCCGGGGCCGCGTCGCCGCTCCGGCCGGCGGTGGGCGCCGTCCCGGCCCCGGTCACCGGGCCCGCGCCGGGGTCGCCGGCCAGCGCGGCCGGCCCGGCCGCCGTACCGGCCGACCCTCGTGCGGGCGGTGTGGCCCCGGCCATGGCAGCCCAGGTGGGCGGCCCGGCCGCCACCACGTCCATGGCGTCCCGGTCCCGCCAGTTCCGCGGCAGCGAGTGGTCCAGCACGTCGTCGACGGTCACCGCGCCGACCAGCCGGTTGGCCGCGTCCACCACCGGCATGGCCACCAGGTCGTACGTGGCCATCCGGCGGGTGATCTCCGGCAGCGGGGTGGCCGGCTGGAGCGGATCGATGTCGTTGTCGACCACCCCGCCGAGCAGCTCGGCCGGCGGCTCCCGGAGCAGCCGCTGGAAGTGCACGATGCCCAGGTAGCGGCCCGTGGGGGTGGCCAGCGGCGCCCGAGTGACGAACACCTGCGCGGCCACGGCGGGGGACATCTGCGGTTCCCGGATCCGGGCCAGCGCCTCGGCCACGGTGGCGTCCGGCGGCATGATCACCGGCTCGGACGTCATCACGCTGCCGGCCGTGCCGGGGGTGTACTGCAGCAACTGGCGGACCGGGTTGGCCTCGTCGGGCTGCATCAGGTCCAGCAGCATGTCCTGCTCGGGCGGCGACAGCTCGCTGAGCAGGTCGGCCGCGTCGTCCGGATCCATCTCCTCGAGGATGTCGGCGGCCCGTTCCCGATCCAGGGCCGCGAGGATCTCCACCTGGTCCCGCTCGGGCAGCTCGCCGAGGACATCCGCGAGCCGTTCGTCGTCGAGCGCGGCCGCCACCTCGTTGCGGCGGGCGTCGGGCAGATCCTGCAGGGCGTTCGCCAGGTCGGCCGGGCGCATCTCGCCGAGCACGGTGAGCAGGTTGGCGGTGCCTCGTTCCCCGTCCGGGGTGCCCAGCAGGCCGCGGACGTCCTCCCAGGCCACCTGGTGCAGGTGCCCGCGCCGGCTGAGCCGGCCGGTCGCCTCCCGGACGGCCACCCGGGACAGCGTCCACTCCCCGGTGCGGCTGCACTCCATGGCCACGTCGACGACCGAGCCCGACACGCCGGCGGGCTCGACGCGTACCCGGCGGTCCAGCAGGTCCTCCAGCACCAGCAGCTCGTTGGGCCGCCGGGAGAACCGGCGCAGGTTGAGCGTGCCGCTGCCGAGCGCCACGGCCTCGCCGTCGATGGACGTGATCCGGTTGATGGACAGGAAGATCCGCCGGCGCATCGGCATCTCCGCCACCAGGCCGACCACCTGCGGCGGCCGGTTGGTGCTGCGCAGCCGGGCCACCGCATCGCGGACGCGCCCCACCTGGTCACCGTTCGGATCGAAGACGGTGAGCCCGGCGAGGCGGGCGATGTACACCCGGGTCGGCGTGGTCACCTGTCAAGCCTACGGGCCTAGGGTTAATGACCATGTCGAGCCTCAGCTACGAGATCGTGGACGTCTTCACCGACCGCCCGTTCGCGGGCAATCCGCTGGCCGTGGTGTTCGGCGCCGAGGCCCTGGCCGCGGCGCAGCTGCTGGCGTTGACCCGGGAGTTCAACCTCTCCGAAACGGTCTTCGTGCTGCCGCCGAGCCGGGCCGGGGCGACGTACCGGGCGCGGATCTGCACGGTCGACCGCGAGTTGCCGTTCGCCGGGCACCCGAGCGTGGGCGCCGCGGTCACCGGCAGCCGGCGCGGCGCCTTCCCGGCCGGGGACCTGGTGCAGGAGTGCGGCGCGGGCCTGCTGCCGGTCAGCGTGACGGGTGACCGGGCGATCCTGACCGGCGGCACCCCGACCCTCGGCGGCGAGCTGGATCCGGCGCCGTTGCTGGCCATGGCCGGCCTGACCGAGGCCGACCTCGCCGGCCCGGCGCCGCGGATGGCCGGCTGCGGCCTCGACTTTCCCTACCTGCTGGTACGCCCCGACGCGGTGGCCCGGGCGGCCGTCGACGTGGCGGCCGCCCGCCGGCACGGGATCGGCGACGTGGTCGTGGTGGGCTGGCATCCCGAGCAGCGCGCGGCGCACGTGCGGGTGTTCGGCGTCGGGCTGGGGGTTCCGGAGGATCCGGCCACCGGCTCCGCGGCGCTCGGTCTGGGGGTGTGGCTGGTGGCGGCCGGCCTGCTGCCCGGTGACGGGAGCACCGCGTACACCATCCGGCAGGGCGCGGAGATCCACCGCCCGTCGACGCTGGAGTGCGTGGTGACCGCGGCGGGCGGCGCGGCCGTCGGCGTGACGGTGGCCGGTCACGTGGTGCCGGTGGCCCGCGGCGAGATCATCGTCCCGCCCTTCATCGGCTGACTCGCGCGGGCCGCCGCCGGCCGGTGGCTGATCGCTGCTCAGCGGCGTCGGCGTACCCGGTGCAGCCGGAACGGCCGGCGGGTTCGCCTGACCGCGGGGGTTTCCCGGGGCGTGGCCGCGAGCGACCCCGCCGGCAGCGCGTCGCCGGTGGTCGGCGGCGCCGCGGCCGGGGTCAGCCGGCTCAGCACACACTCGGCGGCCCACCGCTCGACGAGCCGGGGGGCCGGCTCGGGGGAGTTGAGCCGCTTGGCCGCCACCTGCGGGGCGACCGCGGCCCACGCCTCGTCCGCCGGGGTCAGCCGGCCCACCTGGGCGGGCCAGCTCACGATCCGGCCGCCGTGGTCGCCGCGCAGCGTCACCACGGCCGCGTCGGCCTCGGCCAGGCCGGGCAGCGACTGCTCGCCGGGGCCGGTCACCACGTAGAGCGCGTCGTCGACCGGCACGCACCAGACCGCGTACGCCGGACCGTCGCCGACCGCGATCCAGGCCACGCTCGCCTTCCTGACCGCCTCGGCCAGCACCGGGGATCCGGGGGCGGTCGCCGGCGCGGGCTCCCCGGCGGCCGCCGGCGGACCCGGCCGCCCGGCGCCGGTCGGTGGCGCCGGATTCCTGTCGGCGGTCGGCTGCGCCGGCTCCCCGGGCGCGGCCGGTTCGGCGCTCTCGTCGGTCACCAGGCCATCCTGCCGCACCGGACGGCCGGTGGGCAGCCTGCCGGCCCAGGCGTTAACAGGGGACCCTTTCTATACCGGAAGCGATAACAGGGGGCCCTTCCTTTCCACCAGTGCGGGGATGTCGTTGAGCGAGGTGACGGTGGGGCCGGTCCAGTCGACGTCGGCGTCGAAGACCAGGTGGTTGTCCAGATCGGGGGCGGCCAGCCGGACGGCCGTCAGCCCGGCCGCGGCGGCCCCGGTCAGCTCACGGCCGCCGCCGTCCCCGACGTAGAGGCAGTCCGCCGGCTCGACGCCGAGCCGGCCGCAGGCGGCCAGGAACAGCGCCAGGTCCGGCTTGCAGCGCCCGAACTGCACCGACAGGATCTGCGCGTCCAGCAGCGGCGCGATCGGCAGCCCGGGCAGCAGCGCCGGCAGCTCGTGGGTGCAGTCGCTGACCAGAGCGGTACGCAGGCCCCGCCGCCGCAGGGCGCGGAGCACGTCCACGGCCTCGGGCCGCAGCCGGGTGTCGGCGCGCAGGGCCGCGATCCGGTGCTCCCGGGCGGCGCGTACGGCCGTGTCGCTGGGCCGGCCGCCGGCCTGCTCGCCGGCCCAGCGCAGCGTCGCCACCGCATCGCCGAGGGCGCCGGAGGCGCGCAACCGGAACGACCGGTCGAGTACGTCGATGAAGTTGACCTCGTCGCATCCCAGCGCCTCGGCCACGGCCCGGTGCCAGGGTCCGCGCTGCACGGCCTCGGTGAGGGTGCCGAAGAAGTCGAACAGCACCGCCCGGAAAACGGCCATGGCGGCAGAACCTCCGAACGTCGCTCTGAGCAGGGAGTTGGCGGTGCAAATGATCTTAGGGCGGCCGTGGGGCCGCCCGAACGGTGTGGAGATACTCGGCTGTGCCCCACCGCTACTCCAATCGACCTCCCGGCTACCCCGTGGATCCCGGCACCGCCGGCGCGGTGGCGGTGGCGCTGCTCGCGATCTCGTCGTCCGGCCCGCTGATCGCGTACGCCGCCGCGCCGGCGCTGGCCGTGGCGTTCTGGCGCAACGCGGGCGCCACGGTCCTGCTGACGCCCGTCTCGCTGATCCGCCGGCGGGCCGAGCTGGTCGGGTTGTTCGCCCGCGCGGGCCGGCGGACCGGCTGGTACGCGGTGCTGGCCGGGGTGGCGCTGGCGGCCCACTTCGCGGCGTGGACGCCCAGCACCAAGCTCACCTCGGTGGCCGCCTCCACCGCGCTGGTCACCTCGCAGCCGGTCTGGCAGGGCCTCATCGCGCTCGGTCAGGGTCGCCGGCTGTCGGCGCTGTCCTGGCTCGGCATCGGGCTGGCCGTCGCCGGCGCCGTCCTCACCACGGGGGCCGACCTGGGCGGCGGATCCGGCCGGGCCGTGCTGGGCGACGTGCTGGCCCTGCTGGGCGGGATGGCCGCGGCCGTCTACACGGCCTTCGGCGAGCGGGTACGCAGCACCGCGAGCACCACCACGTACACCACGGTCTGCTACGGCGTCTGCTCGGTGCTGCTGCTGGCGGTGTGTCTGGCCGGCGGGGTCCGGTTGACCGGCTTCAACCCGGCGACCTGGCTGGCCATCCTGGCCCTGGTGTTCGGGCCGCAGCTCCTCGGGCACTCGCTGCTCAACTACGCGCTGCAGCGCATCTCCGCCACCACGATCAGCGTGCTGATCCTGCTCGAGACGCCCGGTGCGGCGCTGATCGCCTGGCTCTGGTTGGGCCAGACGCCCCGGACGGCGGCGCTGCCCGGGCTCCTGCTGTTGATGGCGGGGGTCGCCGTGGTCGTCCTGGGCAACGCCCGGACGCCCCGCCGGCCCGCCCCGGTCAGCGCCCCGCCCGAGACCGCGCCGCTGCGGAAGTGACCCACGCCGGGCCGCCGGCACGATCGCCGTAGTGGTGGCACGGGCGCGCTGGCAGCGCGACAGATGACTGTCAGAGGCCGACGGCGCGGGCGCTGGCGTCCCACAGCCGGGCGGCCAGTTGCGGGTCGGCCGCCGCCGGATTCGGGCGGCGGGGCCGCTGGTCGAGGTAGTACCCGCCGTTCACCAACGTGCTCGGGTCCTGCCGGGCGAGCCACACCAGGGTCTGCGCGCCCTTCGCCGGGCTGCGCAGGAACCAGGCGAGCCGCATCCCGACGGCCAGCAGCCGGCTGTCGCTGCCGAACCGGGTCCGCACCACGCCCGGGTGGAACGCGTACGACGGAAACTGCGGCCAGCGCCGGGCGGCCTCGGCGGTGAACAGGATGTTCGCCTGCTTGCTGGTGCCGTACGCGCGCATCGGCCGATACCGGCGCAGCTGGTTGGCCAGGTCGTCCGGGTCCAGGGCGCCGGCCCGGTGCGCGTCCGAGGCGGTGTTCACCACCCGGCCCAGCCGATCGGCCAGCAGGTTCGTGAGCAGGAACGGCGCCAGGTGGTTGGCCTGCATGTTCCACTCGAAGCCGTCCACCGTGGTGATCGGCTCCACGGCGATCGCGCCGGCGTTGTTGGCCAGCACGTCGATCCGGTCGTACGCGTCGCGCAGGTTGCCGGCCAGCCGGCGTACGTCGTCAAGGACCGCGAAGTCGGCGCGGAACAGTTCCGGGGACCGGCCGGTGATCCCGCGGATCCGCTCGGCGGCCGAGGTGAGCCGGGCCGGATCCCGCCCGACCAGCGCGACCTCGTCGCCCAGCCGGGCCAGCTCGCTGGCGGCCGCCAGACCGATGCCGGAACTCGCGCCGGTGATGACCACCCGGCGGCGCCCAGTGACATCTTCCACAGCGCGGTTCTCCCCGGTCATGGCATGAGGTTACCGTGACGTCAACCTCGGCCGCCGCGCGGAGATCCGGCGACCGGGCCAGGCGGAAGCCACCCCGGAAGGAGCGTCTGATGGTCGCTGTTGGTCGCCCCCGCCGGTCCTGTCTGGCCGTGCCCGGCTCCAGCCTCAAGATGCTCGACAAGGCGCAGGGACTGCCGGCCGACCAGGTGTTCCTCGACCTTGAGGACGCGGTCGCACCGCTGGCCAAGGCCGACGCCCGGAAGAACATCGTGGCCGCGCTCAACGACGGCGACTGGGCCGGCAAGACCCGGGTGGTCCGGGTCAACGACCTCACCACGCCGTGGACCTACCGGGACGTCGTGGAGGTGGTCGAGGGCGCGGGCGCCAACCTGGACTGCGTGATGCTGCCCAAGGTGCAGAGCGCGGCGCACGTGGAATGGCTCGACCTCACCCTCACCCAGATCGAGAAGACGCTGGGCCTCGAGGTGGGCCGGATCGGCATCGAGGCCCAGATCGAGAACGCGGCCGGCCTGGTCAACGTGGACGCCATCGCCGCGGCCTCGCCCCGGGTCGAGACGATCATCTTCGGGCCGGCCGACTTCATGGCCTCGATCAACATGAGGTCCCTGGTGGTGGGGGCGCTCATTCCCGACTACCCGGGCGACCCGTACCACTACATCCTCATGCGGATCCTGATGGCCGCCCGGATGCACGACCAGCAGGCCATCGACGGCCCGTTCCTGCAGATCCGGGACGTCGACGGGTTCCGCGAGGTGGCCAAGCGGTCGGCCGCGCTGGGCTTCGACGGCAAGTGGGTGCTGCACCCGGGCCAGATCGAGGCGGCCAACGAGGTCTACTCGCCGGCCCAGGAGGACTACGACCACGCCGAGCTGATCCTCGACGCCTACCAGCACTACACCTCCGAGGCCGGCGGCCGGCTCGGCGCCGTGATGCTGGGCGACGAGATGATCGACGAGGCGTCCCGCAAGATGGCGCTGGTGGTGGCGGCGAAGGGCCGGGCGGCCGGGCTGAGCCGTACCTCCAGCTTCACCCCGCCCGCCTGACCCGCCGACCCGCCCCGGCTCAGTAGCCCGTGTCCGCGGACGAGGTGTCGCCGTTCTTGATGGCGAAGGCGATCGCGATCCCGTAGCCGATCAGCAGCAGGACGAGCAGCCCGGTGAGGATCCAGCCGACGATGATGCCGGTCTTGGCCATCCCCTCGCCGCCCTCGCCGCGCTCGCGGATCTGCTTCATGGCCACGTGGCCGAGGATGGCGCCGACCGGCGCGGTGATGCAGGTGGCCACGCCGACCAGGGCCAGGATCATCGAGACCAGCGCCAGCGTGTTGTTCGGCCGCTGCGCCGGCACGGGCTGGCCGTAGCCGTACGGGTAGCCCGGCGTCGGCCCGGCCGGCTGGCCAGGGTACTGGTAACCGGGGGCGCCGGTCTGGTACCCGGGTGCGCCGGCCGGATATCCGGGCGCGGCGGCTCCGCTCGACGGGTACCCGGGCGCCGCCGGCCCGCTGGCCGGGTACGCCGGTCCCGGCTGGGCCGGCGGGCCGCTGAACTGCCGGGTGGGCTCGGTCGGGTCGGTCCAGCCGCCGGATGGCTGCTCGGAGCCGCCCGGCTGGGAGGGGTAGGTCATCGCTTCATCTCCGGTCCGCGGTAGGTCGTGCGGGCTCAGGGTAATCACCGGGGGAAACGGCCGTACGCCCCGGCGCGGGTCGATCGCCGCACGGCTCGCGCCGCGCGCCCGGGCGGCGCGTTGCTCGCACCGCCGGGACCGGGCAGGATCACGGCATGGCATTCGACGCTCGCGCCGCAGATCGCTCCGGTCGGTCCCCCCGGGACACGACCCGTCCCGCGCTGGCCCGGCGCAGCCGGGGGACCGGTCCGGGCGCGGGCGCCGGCGGTACGGGTCCGGATCTCGACCGGGCCGCCCGCGAGGAGCCGGTGACCCTGCGGCTGGACGGTCGGGTGGCCCTGGTGACCGGCGCCGGCAGCCCGGACGGCATCGGGTACGCGACCGCGCGCCGGCTGCGGGACCTGGGCGCGCGGGTGGCCATCGTGTCCACCACCCGCCGGATCCATGAGCGCGCCACCGAGCTGGGCGTCACCGGCTTCGTGGCCGATCTGACCGACGAGGCGGAGGTGGCGGCGCTGGCCGACGCCATCGCCGACCAGCTCGACGAGGTGGAGGTGCTGGTCAACAACGCCGGGCTGGCCAGCCGGGCGAGCCCGGAGGTGCTGCGGCCGGTGGCCCAGCTCAGCTACGACGAGTGGCACCGGGAGATCGAGCGCAACCTGTCGACCGCGTTCCTGTGCAGCCGCGCCTTCATCGGCGGCATGGCCGAGCGGGGCTGGGGCCGGATCGTCAACCTGGCGGCCACCTCAGGTCCGGTGAACGCGCTGCCCACCGAGGCCGCGTACGCCGCCGCCAAGGCCGGGGTGGTGGGCCTGACCCGGGCGCTGGCCATGGAGATGGTGGCCGACGGCGTCACGGTCAACGCCGTGGCGCCCGGCACGATCTACACCGCGGCGTCCACGATGGCCGAACTCAAGCAGGGCCTCGGCACGCCGGTCGGCCGCCCCGGCACCCCGGACGAGGTGGCGGCGGCCATCTGCTTCCTGTGCTCGCCCGCGGCGTCGTACATCACCGGCCAGATGTTGGTGGTGGACGGCGGCAACAGCGTCCGGGAGGCCGAGTTCCGCTACTGACGGCGGAGAGCGCGGCCGACCCACGGCCGGCGCCCCGGCGGCCAGCGTGGCCGGCGGCCCGGCGGACAGCGTGCCCGGCGGCCCGGCGGGCAGGGTGGCCGGCGGCCCGGCGGCCCGGCGGGCAGGGTGGCCGGCGGCCCGGCGGCCCGGCGGCCCGGCGGGCAGGGTGGCCGGCGGCCCGGCGGCCCGGCGGGCAGGGTGGCCGGCGGCCCGGTGGGGACCCGCCGCTATCGGGCCGGATGCCAGGGGATGTAGAGGCCCTCCCGGGCGGCGCGCAGGGCCAGCCCGGTCCGGCTGGTGGCGCCCAGCTTGTCCCGCAGGTTCGCCACCGCGTCCCGGAGTTCGGCGCGGGGGCGGCCGGCCAGGTCGGCCAGCGCCGCGAGGCCGTCGTCGGCGTGCCCGGCGACCAGCTGGCCGAGCAGCTCCAACTCCGGACGGGTGAGCGCGGCGAGGTCCCCCGCGGGGGCCAGTACGAGGACCGCGGCGACCCGGGCCGGCGCCTCCGCCCCGGCGAACGCGGTCACCCGCAGCAGGTGGTCCGGATCGTCCGGCCCGGCCGGCCAGTGGAACACCGCGTGCCGGTGCCCGCCGGCCAGCTCGTGCCGGGCCACCCTGGCCAGGATCGACCCGGGATCGAGCAGGCGGTGACCGGGCAGTCCGGGGAGCGGATGGATCGCGCCGGCGCGGTCGACGACGGCGCCGGCCGAGGCGTTCTGCACGAGCCGGGCCAGCGCCACAGCCGAGCGGATCGGATCCACCGCGGCGGCCATCGCGGGGGAGAGCGCGTTCAACAGGTCTCGCAGGGGCTCGTCCAGCGCCTCGGTGCTGCCCGAGCCGAGCAGCAGCATGCCGATCCGCTCGACCCCGCTGTAGAGCGCGACCCCCAGGCACTGCTGGTAACCGGCCGGCTCGAGGTGCTCGGCCCAGAGCGCGTACTCCATCCGGGGCCGCGGCAGGTCGCGGGTGAGCAGCGCGCGGCGGTACACGTTGTGGCCGACCCCGGCCAGCTCCGCGTACCAGAACTCGCTGGCCAGGTGCGCCTCGGTGCCGGAATCGAAGCCGGAGCAGTGCAGGGCGGGCGCGTAGCGCCGCTCGGCCGGATCGAGCAGCGCCAGGTATGCCCCGTCGACCGGGAACAGCTTGCCCACGGTGTCGACCAGCGCCGAGGCCCGCTCGGGGAGCGGCGCGGCCGACCGGCCCACCGCGGCGATATCCCGTACGACCAGGTTGGCCGCCTTGGCATCCATCTCGCCGTCTCAGCGCGTCGGGCTGAGCCGGTAGGGGACGTAGAGCCCGAGTCGCAGGGCGCGGACGGCGGCCAGCGTCCGGGACGTGACCGCGAGCTTGGCCAGGATGTGCTCCAGGTGGGTGGCCACGGTCCGCTCGGTGATGTAGGCGTGCCGGGCGATCCGCGCGTTGGTCCACCCCTCGATCACCAGGCCGAGCATCTCCAGCTCGCGCGGGGTGAGCCCGTGCAGGTCGCCCGAGGGCGACACCAGCACCACCGCCTGGAGGTGCCGCGGTACGTCGGACGGGCAGGCCAGCACCGTGACTCGGACGTGGACCGGTCCGTCCGGCGCGAGGAACGGCACGTGCGTCTGCCCGGCGTCGAGCACCGCGGCCGCCACCGCCAGCACCGGGGAGCCGGGCCGCAGCAGCGGGTCCTCGACCGACAGCCCGGGCAGGGCGACCACGTGGCCGGAGCGGGTGAGCAGGACACCCGCCCGGGCGTCGGTCACCATCCGGGCCAGCGCCCCGACCGACCGCATCGGGTCGATGGCGTTCGCGATCAACGGGACCAGCGTGCCGATGAAGTCGCGGGTGGCGTCGTCGGGTCCCCGAGGGTCGTCGGTGAGCAGGCTGAGCAGCCCGAGATGCCGCCCGTCCGGGGCGAACAGGGTGACGCCCACGCCCTCGCGGAAGCCGGCCGGTTCCAGGTAGTCCGCCCACACCCGCAGTTCGCCGCGCGGCACCGGCAGGTCGCGGACGCACATTGGCGGTCGGTTGCGGTCCATGCCCGCGATCTCGATGTCGGCGTAGAAGGCGGGTTGGTGAAAGTAGTCGCGGATCCGGTCGGAACAGCCGATCATGCGCAGCGTCTCGAACTCCCGCCGGTCGCTGTCGAGGATCGCGAGATCGGCGCCGCTGTACGGAACGAGCCGGTGCAGCTCGCCCAGCATGGCGTCCACCCGGTCGGCCACCGGGGCCGACGCCGAGGCGATCTGCGCGAGTTCGGCGGCCACGGAGGTGGCCTCGGACGGAGGATCTGCCATGGGCTTCCTACGGATCTCCGGCCGGCTGCCGGGGCGGAATCGGTGGTCCTGCCGATCGACGCCCCGGGCCCGGTCGGTGTCTGCTTGATGAGTACAACCTGCCGCGGCCGGTCCGCCGCCCGCCGTGGCGGATTTCCGACAGTGCGGCCGCGGCCGGTGGGGGACGCACACGCTCCCGTGCGTCCCCCACCTCCGGCGTCAGTACGACCCGCCGTTGTTGTTCGTGGCCCAGAGCAGCACGCCGATCCAGGCGCAGCAGCCGGCCAGGTAGAGCACCGTGAAGAGGTAGCTGAGCACCAGTCCCCAATTCGCCAGCTGCTCACCCTGCTCCCGGGTTTCCCGGATCTGCTTCTTGGCCAGGTGGCCCAGCACGATGCCGGCGGGTGCGAAGACGAAGGCGAAGACCAGCGACAGGATCGCCATCGTGTTGGTGTTCGGGTTGCCCGGGTAGCCGGGATGGCCGCCCGGCGGCCCCGGGTACCCCGGTCCTGGGCCCAGGCCGGGAACGGGTCCGCCGCCCGGTCCGGGGCCCGCGCCCGGTCCGGGCCCGCCGCCGGGCCAGGGTCCGCCGCCGGCGCCGGGAGCGCCGGGATGCTGCCCGTACGGCCCCGGGCCGGGCTGGTACTCGGGCTGGTCGTGCTGGCCGTACCGGCCGTACGGATTGGTGGGATCGTCGGGCGGCAGCGCTGCCGGGGCCGGTTCCTCGGGTTCCAGGGACTCACCCGGTGGTGGATGTGTCATCGGATCTCCTCCGCACGGCCGGCCGCCCTCCTGCCGACGACGCTAGCGGCCGGTGAACCATTTCACAGCGGATGTGTGGACTCGTGACCTGGCGCGGGCCCGGAGCGGCGGTCGATACTGACCGAACGTTCGGTTACTCGTCGGTAGCCAGCGGTCCAGCGGACCCCGATCGGACGGCCCACCGGAGGCGGACCATGGCCAGACTCGCGCAGACCCCCGGCCTCACGGATGTGCAGCGGTCGATCCTGGAGACCGTCCGGGAGTTCGTCAACAAGGAGATCATCCCGCACGCCCAGCGGCTGGAGCACGCCGACGAGTACCCCGCCGACATCCTCGAGGGGATGAAGGAGCTGGGGCTGTTCGGCCTCACGATCGCCGAGGAGTACGGCGGCCTGGGCGAGTCACTCCTCACGTACGCGCTGGTGGTGGAGGAGCTGTCCCGGGGCTGGATGTCGATCTCGGGCATCGTCAACACCCACTTCATCGTCGCGTACCTGATCTCCCGGCACGGCTCGGCCGAACAGCGCGCCCGGCTGCTGCCGCGGATGGCGACCGGCGAGGCACGCGGCGCGTTCTCCATGTCCGAGCCGGAGTGCGGCTCCGACGTCTCGGCCATCAAGTCCCGGGCGGTCCGGGACGGCGACCGGTTCGTGCTCCACGGCCAGAAGATGTGGCTCACCAACGGGGCGTACTCGTCGGTGGTGGCCACCCTGGTCCGGACCGACGTGGGCGCCGACTCGGTGTACGGCAACATGAGCGCCTTTCTGTTGGAGAAGGAGCCGGGCTTCGGCGAGACGGCGCCCGGGCTGACCATCCCGGGCAGGATCGAAAAGATGGGTTACAAGGGGGTCGAGACCACCGAGATGATTCTCGATGGCGTCACCGTCGAGGACAGCGTGGTCCTGGGCGGTGCCGACAAGGTGGGCCGCGGCTTCTACCAGATGATGGACGGCATCGAGGTCGGCCGGGTGAACGTGGCGGCCCGGGCCTGCGGCATCTCGCTGCGCGCCTTCGAGCTGGCCGTCGCGTACGCGCAGCAGCGCCGCACCTTCGGTCAACCGCTCGCCCGGCACCAGGCCGTGGCGTTCAAGCTGGCCGAGATGGGCACGAAGATCGAGGCGGCGCACGCCCTCATGGTCAACGCCGCCCGGGGAAAGGACGCCGGCCAGCGCAACGACGTGGCGGCCGGGATGGCCAAGCTGCTCGCCTCCGAATACTGCGCCGAGGTGGTCCAGGAGGCGTTCCGGATCCACGGCGGCTACGGCTACTCCACCGAGTACGAGATCGAGCGGCTGATGCGGGAGGCGCCGTTCCTGCTCATCGGCGAGGGCACCTCGGAGATCCAGAAGACGATCATCTCCCGCGGCCTGCTCAAGGAGTACCAGCTCTGACGAAGGCATGGAGACGTCAAACCCTGCGGGCTAAGCTGTTAGCTAACCCGAGGAGGTCGTGATGTCTGCGGAGGCCGCGCACTACAACATGCACGACGCCAAGACGCATCTCTCGCGCATCATCGAGCGGGTGGAGCGCGGCGAGGAGATCATCATCGACCGGGCGGGCACCCCGGTGGCGAAGGTCGTGCCGCTGGTACGTCGGGCCAATCGGACCGCCGTGGGTTCGCTCGCAGGTCAGCTGGACCTGTCTGGCGACTGGGACTCGCCGCAGACCAACGCCGAGATCGCCGCCGATTTCGGCGTCGCCGGATGAGCCTGCTGCTGGACACCCATGTCGTGCTGTGGGCCATCACCGGCGACGCCACCCTCGGCGAGGACTTCCTCGACCGGTTGCGGCACGACCCGGAGATTTTCCTCTCCCCGGTGAGCCTGTGGGAGATCACCATCAAGCAGACCGCCGGGAAGCTCGACGGGCCAGCCGACCTTGCCGAACGGGTGCGGGACATGGGCTTTCGTGAGTTGCCCGTGACCAGCGCCCACGCCATCGCCGCCGGCCGTCTGCCACCGCACCACCGCGACCCGTTCGACCGGATGCTGGTGGCCCAGGCGATCACGGAGGGCCTGACGCTGGTCTCCCGGGACGCGTCGATCGCGCGGTACGGCGTGGACCTGCTCAGGGTCTGACCCGTTAAGAGGGGCCCCCTGCTATGCAGAAAGCGATAACAGGGGGCCCTTCCTTTCAGCCGAGCCGGGTTAGGCCGCCGGCCGCGCGCTCGATGACGAGGCACCTGTCCTCGACGTACTCGATCCCGGCCTCCTCGGCGATCCGCCGGGCCTCCGCCGAGACGATGCCGAGCTGCAGCCAGACCGCCGGCGCGCCGATGGCGACCGCCTGCCGGACCACCTCGACCGCGTCGGCGGCCGGCCGGAACACGTCCACCAGGTCCACCGGGTGCGGGATGTCGGCCAGCGAGCCGTACACCCGCTCACCGAACAGCTCCTCGGCCATCGGGTTCACCGGGATGATCCGCCAGCCGTACCGCTGCATCTGGGCCGGCACGGTGTGCGCCGGCTTGCGCGGATCCCGGGAGGCACCCACCACGGCGATGGTGGCCGCCCCGGCCAGGATCCGCTGGGCGTCCCGCATCAGGCCGTCCAGTCGGGCCGGAGCGGATAGCTCGACTCGCCGCGCGGCCCGGTCTTGGTCCCGAGCACCTGGTGCAGCTGGATCTCGTTCCGCTCGAACGCGAGCCGCGAACCGGCCATGTAGAGGCCCCAGACCCGGGCCCGGGCCGCGCCCGCGTCGGCCACGCAGGCGTCCCAGTTCGCCACGAGGTTCCGGCACCAGCCGGTCAGCGTCAGCGCGTAGTGCTGCCGCAGGTTCTCCTCGTGGTGCACCTCGAAGCCGGCGTTGTTCATCTCGGTGATCAGCCGCCCCGGCCCGGCCAGCTCGCCGTCCGGGAAGACGTACCGGTCGATGAACGCGCCGGGGTTGACCGGCATCCGGTTGTCGGCCCGGGTGATGCAGTGGTTGAGCAGCCGGCCGTCGGGCCGAAGCCGGTCCAGCAGCGCGCCGAAGTATGCCGGGTAGTTGCGCACCCCGATGTGCTCGGTGAGCCCGATCGAGCTGACCGCGTCGAAGTGCTCCCGCGGCGCGTCCCGGTAGTCCATGTGCCGCACCTCGGCCAGGTCGGACAGGCCCTCCCGCTCGATGGCCGCCTGCGCCCACTCCGCCTGGGCCCGGGACAGCGTCACGCCGAGCGCCTTGACGCCGTACTCCCGGGCGGCGTGCCGGACCATGCCGCCCCAGCCGCAGCCGACGTCCAGCAGCCGCATCCCCGGCTTGAGCGCGAGCTTGCCGGCCACCAGGTCGTACTTGTTGGCCTGCGCCTGCTCGAGGCTGTCCGTGGGGTCCCGGAACACCGCGCAGGTGTACGTCATGGACGGGCCGAGCACCTTCTCGTAGAAGGAGTTCGACACGTCGTAGTGGTGCTGGATGGCGCTCGAGTCGCGGGTCCGGGAATGCCGCAGGCCCGACACCACCCGGCGCCACCGCGGGGTGGCCTCCAGCGGCGGAACGGGCGGCGGCCGCAGCCGTTCCCAGCCGAGGCCGCGGACCAGCGACACCGCCTCGGCCACCGCCGGCGGCTTGAGCCGGAGCCCGTCCTTGAGCACCCGCAGCGCCTCGTACGGGTCGCCCGGGTGCACCCCGCCGACCGCGAGGTCACCCGACACGTAGGCGCGGGCCAGGCCCAGGTCGCCGGGCGCGGTGAGCAGGTAGGACAGGCCGCGTTCGGTGCGGATGTTGAGGCTGATGGGCGCGTCGGCCGGGCCGATGTCGCTGCCGTCGTACGCGGTGACCCGGACCGGCAGCTCGCCGCGGGTGACCGCGCGGACGATCGACGCCACGGTGGGCGTGGACCGGCCCGGCGGCGGCGGCGCGGCCGGGCCGGTGGTGTCGGTGTTCCGTTCGGTGATGCTCATCGTCGATCAACCGCCTTTTCATACAGACCCGTCAGCCGATGATCCGGGTCGTAACGGTCCTTTACCGCCCGGTACGCCGGGCCGCCGTACAACCGGTCGAAGGTCTCCCGGTCGTAGTACGCATCGGAGTACAGCGACTTGTGCCCACCCGTCTCGGACACTGCCCGTTCCACCGCGCGGTTGACGTCCCCGTCGGCGGCGCCCGGGCTGATGGGCACCGTCCCCCAGAAGCCGATGTTCACATACAGCTCGCCGGGTCGCAGGGGATATAGCGGCCAGGTCCGGGCCGATCCGGGACCCGCCGGTTCGCGCAGCCGCAGCGGACAGAGCCAGACCGGCGACATCGGCACATTCCGGTCGAACCAGCGGAGGAACTCGGCGGTCCGGTCGAGCGGGATCTCCACGTCCTGCACGACCCGCTCGCTGGCCGGGCGGCCCCGCCAGCGGTCCAGTCGGGCGGCCACGCCGTACCGCTGCTCGAGCCGGACCAGCCGGTGGTAGACGTCGCTGCGCCGGTACCGCGCCGGCCACACCCGGCGGACCGCGGGGTTCTGCACCCCGAAGGCCCGCGAGCACCAGAACCAGTCGGTGTCCCAGCGCCAGAGGTAGTCGTACGCGGTCAGCGCGTCGGAGGTGCGCCGCGGCAGCGAGCGGTAGTAGATCTCCGGGCCGGTGTAGTCGCTCACCGCCGGCGCGTCGTCGGTGAAGCTCCCGAGCACCAGGTACGCCTCGCCCGGGCTGAACATCACGCCGTCCATGGCGTCGACCGGTTGGCCCTCCCACTCCCCGGTGGCGGTGACCGTGCCGATGGCCTCGACCAGCGCGTCGAGGTCGGTGAATCGCACGTTGCGCAGCCCCATGAACCGGCGTACCGGCTGCAACTCGATCCGCAGCCGGGTGGCGTAGCCGAGGCTGCCCATCGAGTTGGGGAAGGCCGCGAACAGCTCGGCGTGCTCGCCCTCGGGGCGCACCGTGAGCAGCTCACCGGCGCCGGTGAACACGTCCATCTCCAGCACCGACTCGTGCGGGAGCCCGTTGCGGAACGAGGTCGACTCGATGCCCAGGCCGGTGACGGCGCCGCCGAGCGTGATCGTGCGCAGCTGCGGCACGACCAGCGGCATGAGGCCGTGCGGCAGGGTGGCGTCGACCAGGTCCTCATAGGTGCACATGCCCTGCACGTCGGCGGTCCGCGCGTCCGGGTCCACGGCCAGCACGCCGGTGAGCCCGGTGACATCCAGCCCGGGCACCCGGACCGGCGTCCGCGGCCGGAACAGATTGGACGTCCGCTTGGCCAGCCGGACCGGCTCGCCCGGCGGCACCGCCGAATACGACCGGCGCAGCGCCGCCACGGCCGCGTCGTGGTCTCCGGACCGTTGCACCCGTACCGAGGTCACGTGGTCAACTTACGCGCCCCGGACCGTGCGCGGGGGCCACGTGTGACGGGTCACCCAGGACACCGCCGCGGCACGTTACAGCAGCGAGAGCTGCTCGCCCGGGGCGACGGATCCGGGTCCGGTCCGGCGGCGTCCACCGATCCCGGCCGGGCCGCGCTCCGCGCCGGTCCCGGCCCGGTCGCGTGCCGCGGCGGTGTCGGCGCGGCGATGCTCCCCGGTCTCGGCCCGGTCGCGTGCGGCGGCGGTGTCGGCCCGGCGGTGCTCCCCGGTCTCGGCCCGGTACAGGCCGTGCCGGCGCGCGGCCATCCGGACCCGCGCGGTCACCTCCCGCTGGTACGCCTGCGGCGAGTACGAACCGGCGCCGAACAGCTCCCGATACCGGGGCACCAGCGCGGGGTGCTCCCGGGTCAACCAGGCGGCGTACCACTGGCGAGCCCCGGGTCGCAGGTGCAGCGGCAGCGGCGTCACGCTCGCCGCGCCCGCCGCCGCGACGGCCGCCATGGTGGCCTCGATCGAGGGGCCGTCGTCGGTCAGCCCGGGCAAAATCGGCGCCATCAGCACTCCGACGGCGAAGCCGGCGTCGCTGAGCGCCCGGACCGCGTCCAGCCGGCGGCTCGGGCTCGGCGTGCCCGGTTCCACGGAGCGCCACAGCGCCTCGTCGACGAAGCCCACCGAGACGGAGAGGCCCACCTCGGTCACCTCGGCGGCCTGCCGGAGCAGCGGCAGGTCGCGCAGGATCAGCGTGCCCTTGGTGAGGATCGAGAACGGGTTGGCGAAGTCGCGCAGCGCCGAGATGATCTCGGGCATCAGCCGGTAGCGCCCCTCGGCCCGCTGGTAACAGTCGACGTTGGTGCCCATGGCGATGTGCGCGCCGGGCCACCGGGGGGCGGCCAGCTCACGCCGGACCAGCTCACCGGCGTTGACCTTGACGACGACCCGGCTGTCGAAGTCCCGCCCGGCGTCGAAGTCGAGGTAGGTGTGGGTGTTGCGGGCAAAACAGTAGCTGCAGGCATGCGTGCAGCCCCGGTAGGGGTTGATCGTGTACTGGAACGGCACGCGGGAGGCGCCGGGCACCCGGTTGATGATCGACTTGGCGCGTACCTCGTAGAAGGTCATCCCGGCGAAGGCCGGGGTGTCGAAGGTGCGCGTCACCGCGCCGGGCAGCGCCAGCGGCAGGGGTGGAGCCGCTGGCGCCGCGTCCATGGCCGGCCGATCGTCGCCCCCGGCCGACAGGTTGTCCCAGCGCACGGTGCCATTCGAACATGCGTACGACGGTGCGGCAAGTCGACCCACGGAACGGCAACGGCCGGACCCCGCGAGGGTCCGGCCGCTGTGAATGGTCGTGGCTCAGTGCTGATGGCCGGCGAGCTGGGTCCGCACCTCGTCCATGTCCAGCGCCTGAACCTGCTCGATGAGCGACTCCAGGGCCGACTCGGGCAGCGCGCCCGGCTGGGCAAAGACGATGACGCCATCCCGAACGGCCATGATCGTCGGGATCGACCGGATGTCGAACTTCGCCGCCAGGTCCTGCTGGGCCTCGGTGTCCACCTTGCCGAAGGTGATGTCCTGGTGCTTTTCGGACGAGCGCTCGTAAATCGGAGCGAACCGCAGACACGGACCGCACCAGCTCGCCCAGAAGTCCACCAGCACGATGCCGTCCTGGCCCGTCACCTCGTCGAAGTTGGTCGAGGTCAGCTCAACGGTCGCCATTGAAGTCTCCGATCTGAGTGGCTCACGTACATCTGGAAGAACTCGGCCAGTCCCTCGGGAATTCCCGTGCCCCGGTGAGCCGAAACGCCCGGCGGCCGGCGACCGGCAGGTGGCGACCGTCGATGGATTTGATCGACTTGCGGTCCGTGACGACCATGATCAGGCCACCACCGTTAGTGATGGGAGCGTGCCCACGGTGTCATCGGCGTCCCATTCATACTTATCGGTAACTTGCCCTCGGACGTGGGCGGATGGCGTTAGTGACGGTCGGTTACGGCTCTCCGCCGATTCACGGAACGTGAGGTAACAAATTAATAACTGTGACCTCCGTCTCGGGTCCGACTCTTTCTGTTCGGGTGCCGCTGGGGCAGAATCTTTTCCATCAAGCGTGGGCGGCGGGTGCCGGGGAGGGCCCCGCCGCTCATTGCGTCCGCCTCCGGTTGATCCGCATCGCGGAAACCCTCGACGGCCGGTCCGCGGATTCGACCCGCCGATCGCCCCGGACGCGACGCTACTCGTCGGTAGGGCATGCTGAGCCGTACTTCATCGCCGTCCGTCGAAGGGCTCAAGGATGCAGTTCGGCCGCTACTTCGAGGAGTTCGAGGTCGGTGCGGTCTACCGGCACTGGCCGGGCAAGACGGTCACCGAGTACGACGACCACCTCTTCTGCCTGCTCACGATGAATCACCACCCGCTGCACCTGGACGCGCACTACGCCGAGCAGGCCAGCCAGTTCCGCCGCAACGTGGTGGTTGGCAACTACATCTATTCGCTCCTGCTGGGCATGTCCGTGCCCGACGTGAGCGGCCGGGCCATCGCGAACCTCGAGGTCGAGTCGTTGCGGCACGTCGCGCCCACCTTTCACGGCGACACGATCTACGGCGAGACCACCGTGCTGGACAAGCGGGAATCCGGGTCCAAGCCGGACCGGGGCGTGGTCTCCGTGCAGACCCGGGGATTCAACCAGGACGGGACGCTGGTCTGCGTCTTCAAGCGCCGGGTCATGGTGCCGAAGCGCGAGTACGTGATGGCCAACACGCCCGACGGGGTGGACCCGGATCGGCCCAGCTTCCCGCGACCGCTTACCGACTGACGACGGCTCATCCCGGTGGCTGGGGCACATTTCGACCACCGGGACCTATGCTGATTTCGGAGGTCCCGATGAGCCACTCCGCTGCCGGAGAACCGCCGACGGGCCGGCGTGCCGGTCCCGCCGACACCGCGACCTTTGCCGAGGCCGACTGGGGACTGCTGGTCCGGCTGCCGGGCCAGGTGATGGTGGCCGCCGCGTCGGCCGGACCGGACGATCCGCGGTTGATGGTCGGGGAGAGCCTGGCCGGTCTCGAGGGCATCGCCGCCGGCCGGGCCTTCGACAGCGACCTGGTCCGCGCCGTCGTCGCGGCCATCTACGCCGAATCGGCCGACCCGCATCCGCTGGTCGATCGCCGGGACCCGGCCCGGCGGGCCGCCGCGACCCTGTCGGCCTGCCGGCGCGCCGTGGCGATCCTGGCCGAGCACGCCGACCCGGCCGACTCGGCCGCGTACCGGCAGTGGGTGCAGTCGGTGGCCGTCCGGGTGTGCCGGGCCGGCGAGGACGTGGCGCCGGTCGCCCGCCTGGGCCCGGTCCGGCGGACCGGCTTCCTCGGCGAACTCCGCCGCGCCCTGGCGCTGGGCTGACCGCGATGCTGGCCGGGTCGACGGGTCCGGCTGGGACGCGGACCGTACGCTGACCGCTCGTGGAGCCTGCGCAGCCGGAGGTCGGGGTCGGTCCGTGGCCGGGGGAGCCGCCCGCCGATCCGCGGTACGACCCGGAGTTGCTGGCGGCCGGCGACCGGCGCAACGTGGTGGACCGGTACCGCTACTGGCGGCGGGAGGCGATCGTCGCCGACCTGGACGAGCGGCGGCACGGGTTCCACGTGGCGATCGAGAACTGGCAGCACGACCTCAACATCGGGACCGTGGTCCGCAACGCGAACGCGTTCCTGGCGGCCGAGGTGCACATCGTCGGCCGGCGCCGGTGGAACCGCCGGGGCGCCATGGTGACCGACCGCTACCAGCACGTGCGGCACCACGAGACGATCACCGACCTGCTGGCCTGGGCCGCCGCGGCCGGGCTGCCGTTGGTCGGCATCGACAACCTGCCCGGGGCGCGTCCCCTGGAGACGGTGACCCTGCCGCGGCGCTGCGTGCTGCTGTTCGGCCAGGAGGGACCGGGTCTCTCCCAGCCGGCCCGGCGGTCCTGCGACCAGGTCTTCTCCATCGCCCAGTACGGCTCGACCCGGTCGATCAACGCCGGGGTGGCGAGCGGAATCGCCATGCACGCCTGGATCCGCGCGCACGCCGAGGCCCCGCCCGCCGGGTGAACGTCGGTCGTGTCCGCGGGCCTAGGGCTCCCGGAAGATGACCAAAAGAGCCGGTTCGGTTGACGCGGCCGGCCACGGCCGAGACCGTAGAGGCCATGGGTGTTTCAGTGAGTTGCCCCCGCTGTGGTGGACCGGTACGTGAACCGGACCTGATGCATACGGAGTGGCGGTGTCCGGACTGCGGGCCGGTGCCCCCGCTGCACACGGCCGAGCATGTCGGTGCGGAGATCGTGGCGGCGGCGGCCGAGCGGGTCGCGGTCACCGCGGCGCAGGCGGGCCGGCCCGCCGTGCCGCTCTGGTGCCCGTGGCCGCTGCTGCCCGGGTGGACGGTGACCGGCGTGGCGTGGGCGGGCGACGATCGCACCGGGGTACGTGCCGCCGCCGTGGCGTGCAGCGGCCCGGCGCCGCTGGGCGGCGGTCCGGCCGACCTGGTGCTGGTGGCCGAGGAGCCGGGCGTGGGCCTGGGCAACCGGTTCGCCGCACTGTCCGGTCCGGATCCCGGCGCCGAGCTGGCCGACGTGATGACCCAGCCGCCGCCGGGACACGCCGAGGTCACGGCACACGCGAAGATTCGTGCTGGCGGCCACCCAACTCCACTGTGGTCCGTTGGATCCGCGACAGACCGGAGCGCCTACGTCGGTGAAGCTCGGGGAATGTGGCTCTATGCGATAACCTGGCCGGCAAGCGCGGGCTACGTCCTCGCCGACGAGGTCGTCCTGCAGGACCTTGCCGAGTGGACACCGCCCGAGCTCGTGTTCGGGGCGCCCTGTCCCTACCTGCACGGCAAGGCCTGATCGGGGCTTGCGCCGGTGCCGTAGGGCATGGGTAGTCTGTTCACTGTTAGGCGTCTGACTGACACTCTCGGTATCGCTGCGGTGCCGGTGCGGAGCCGCACGGAGGGGATGGCCCGTCATGGTCAAGAAGGTTCTCACCTGGCTTGGGGTCGCATTTCTCATCTTCTTCGTCGCCTTCCGACCGAACTCGGCGGCCGACGTCTTCAAGTCGCTCGGCGGTGGCCTGGTCGACATCGCCTCCGGGTTCGGCGAGTTCTTCAGCAACCTCGTCGCGTAGCGCCCCATGACCACCCCGCCGGGCCCGCCACCTCTCGATCCCGAAGACGACGATCGCTTCCGGCGTGAGCGGGACACCGAACCGATCCCGCGGATCCGACCGGAGGACGGGCCGCCGCCCGACGATGGCCCGTACCCGGGATCCTCGCCCTATCCGGAGGCCGCGGGCTACGGCGCGGCGGGCTCCGGCGCCTGGGGGTCGGAGGGCTACCGGGACGAGGAGGGCTACCGCTCGGCGCCGCGGATCACCGAGGACGAGCTGGCCGGTCTCCGGGTGGACGCCTCGGGCATGCCGCTGGGCACCCGGCGCGTCCTGCCGCTGGAGGACGAGCCGACCCCGCTGGTGGCCCGCTATCTCTTCCCCACCGAGCGGTACCGCGGCGAGTGGAAGCGGCACTGGGTGCACCTGGCCACGCCGCTGGTGGTCGGCATCCTGGCCACCTTCATCCTCGGCTACCTTTCCGGGTTCCTCGCCGGCCAGAACGTCGGCGCGCTGACCACGGTGGCGGTGATCCTCTGGTTTGTCGTGATCGGCTGGGTGGCCTGGCGGGTGGCCGACTGGTATCACGACCGCTTCATCCTCACCAACAAGCGGGTGATGGTGGTCAACGGCATCGTCACCCGGCACGTGGCGATGATGCCGCTGGCCCGGGTCACCGACATGAAGTACGAGCAGTCCCCGCTGGGCCGGACCCTCAACTACGGCACGTTCGTGCTGGAGTCGGCCGGCCAGGAGCAGGCGTTGCGCGAGGTCAAGCACCTGCCCAACCCCAACGAGCTCTACCTGCGGGTGGTCGAGGAGATGTACGAGCCGCAGGCGGTCGAGGCGCGGCTGGGCAAGGAGGCCGACGAGGCCAAGGCGGACGACGGCGCCTGACCGGGCCGCGGTCGCGGCTGCGCGGTTCTGTCCAAACATCGACGATTCCGCACCGAAGCGCCATGGACCTTGTGCGCCCGCTGTGGCAGCCTCGGTTGGCACGACCGGCAGGAAGGACCGACGGTGGCGGCCAGCGACGCTCTGGAGGAAGAGTTCCGCGAGTTCGTCGCGGCTCGCTCCGGCGCCCTGCTGCGGACCGCCTACCTGCTCGCCGGGGACTGGGCGACCGCCGAGGACCTGCTGCAGACCGCGCTCACCAAGACCTACCTGGCGTGGAAGCGGCTGGGCGGCATCGAGGCGGTCGAGCCGTACGCCCGTCGGGTCCTGGTCAACACCGCCACCAGCTGGTGGCGGCGGCGGTGGCACGGGGAACGGCCCACCGAGGTGCTGCCCGAGCAGCCGGCCCGGGACCGGATCCACGAGCAGCTGGAGCGGGACGCGCTCTGGCGACACGTACAGGACCTGCCGGCCCGGCAGCGCGCGGTGCTGGTGCTCCGCTTCTACGAGGATCTTTCCGAGGCGCAGACGGCGGCGTTGCTGAACATCTCGGCGGGCACGGTCAAGAGCCAGACCTCCCGGGCGCTGGCCACGCTGCGCCGGCGGCTCGCCGCCGAGGAGGCGGTGGAGCGGGCCCGGGACGTACCGGCGGCGACCGGGACGGCCCGCGGGTCGGCCGCCGGCCCGCGGGCCGGCCGCCCGACGGCGCCCACGCCGGTCGGGTCCGCGCCGGTCCGCCCGACGGCGCCCGCGCTGGTCCGGCCGACGGCGCCCGCGCCGGTCGGGCCGACGCACGTCCCGGCGGGTCCGCCGCCGGCCGGTCCGCCGACCCGGGTACGCCGGCCCGCGCCGGTGGCTGGCGGCGAGCCGGCGAGGACGTCCGCCCTGCGGCCGGTGCCACCGGCCCCGGTGGCGACGGTCCCCGCCTCGGCCGTTCCGGCGGGCCGCGCGGCCCGGATGGAGGTCTGAGATGCCGAGGCCGGCGCGGTCCGTACCCGCCCGGCTGGCAACCTTCCGCGCCGCCACCGGCGTCTGACGAACGTGGAACAGGACGAGCTCGAGCGGGCCCTGCGGGACACCCTGTCCCAGCGGGTGGCCGCCGCCCGGTCCCCGTTGGACCCGGCGGGCGTGGCGATCCGCCGAGGCCGGCGGGCCCGCCGGTTACGTGCGGTCGGCGGGGTCACCTCGGCCGCACTGGCCATCGTCCTGGTGAGCGTCGGGATCGTCCAGGTGGGAACGCCGGCGCCCGGGCCCGGACCGGGCGTGGTGATGCTCGACGACTCGCCCGATGCGCCCACGTTGCCGTTCGGCCCCGACCCGTCGGACGCCGATCCGCTGGCCCTGCCCACCGGCGCCCCGCCGACCGTCGAGCTGATCAACGAGCACACCCTGATCGGCACCGGGCGCATCGACTTCGCGGTCGACTCGCCGGTGACCGCGGCGCTGCGTACCGGGGACGGCTGGTTGCTGGTCACCGGGACGGCCGCCCGGTCAGCGCTCTGGTACGGCACGAGCTCCGGGGCGGTCCGGCGGCTGCTCAACGGGGTGAGCGCCCTGGTGCTCGCGCCCGACGGCCGGCGGGTGGCCTGGCGGTTCGACGATCGGCTCTTCATGGGCAGCCTGGCCGAAGGGACGCTGGGGGTGCCCGAGCAGATCCGGGTCGCGGGGGCGGAACCAGTCCGCTTCCTCGGCGCCGCCCTGCTGTTGCGCCGTGCCGAGCCGGCCGGCTTCCGGCTCTGGTGGCCGACCGCCGACCGGAGCCCGAGGTGGCAGGCCGGCCCGCTGGCGGTGTACGGGCCGCTTCCGGACGGTCGGCAGGCGGTGGGCGTGGTCCGGGACGCCCGCGACGTACCCTGCCTGGCCCTGCTCGACCTGGGCCGCGACCTCGCGCCGACCAGCACCGCCTGCCAGGTGCGGCTGGCACCCGGTCCGGCGGCGATCTCCCCGGACGGCCGGTGGCTGCTGGCCAACCCGGCGGTTACGGTGAGCGGCGACCCCGGCACGACCCTCAGCCCGGGGGCCGGCGGCGGCACGCCGGACGGCGCGCTGCTGGTCGACCTGCACGGCGCCTTCGGGTCGATCCCGTCGGTGTGGCCGGCCGGGCCGACCCTGCGGGCCCAACCGGTCTGGACCGACGACCGGACGGCCGTGCACGTGGACGGCCAGGGCAGCCTCGACGTCGTGTCGGTCGGGAAGGTGAGCGACGGTCGGGCCGTGGCCCAACTGCCGCTGCGCAGCGCCCCCGTCGTGCTCGTGGGCCGCGCCACCGGCGCGGCGGCCCCGGCCGGCACACCGGCGGTCGGCGGTTGACCGGCCCGGACGACGGATCAACGGCGCTCCGCTGGGCCGGCCCGGACGGCCGGCAGCCCGCCGGGGGGCGCCGCATCGACCTGCACACCCATTCCACGGCCAGCGACGGCACCCTCACCCCGGCCGAGCTGGTCGGCGCGGCGGCGACGGCGGGCCTCAGCGTGCTGGCCATCACCGACCACGACACCACCGAGGGCTGGGCCGCCGCGCTCGCCGCGCTACCGCCCGGTCTCGACCTGGTACGCGGCGCCGAGCTGTCCTGCCGCTGGCACGGCGGCCGGCCGGCGGTGCCGCTGCACCTGCTCGCGTACCTGTTCGACCCGGCGGAGCCGGAGCTCGCGGCTGAGCTGCGCCGGGTCCGGGCCGACCGGGAGCTGCGCGGGGAGCGGATCGTGGACCTGCTCCGGGCCGACGGATTCGACATCAGCTGGCCCGACGTGCTGGACCGGGCGGCCGGTGGCGCCGTCGGCCGGCCGCACATCGCCCAGGCGCTGATCCGGGCCGGGTTGGTCGGCTCCACCAGGGAGGCGTTCGGGCGAAACTGGCTGGGCGGGCGGTACCAGCTGCCCAAGGACGACATCGACGTATTCCGGGCCGTCGAGCTGGTCCGCCGGGCCGGCGGAGTGCCGGTCTTCGCCCACCCGCGGGCCACCCGGCGCGGGCGGGTGGTGCCGGACACGCTGATCGCCGAGCTGGCCGCGGCCGGCCTGGCCGGGCTGGAGGCCGACCACGAGGACCACTCCCCGACCGAGCGGGCGCACGTCCGGGCCCTGGCCGCGGAGCTGGGGCTGTTCGTCACCGGCTCGTCGGACTTCCACGGCAGTCACAAGAGCGTGGCCCTGGGCGCCTGGACCACCGCGGAGCCGGCGTACGAGCGGCTGGTGGCCGCGGCCAGCGGCGTGACCGGGGTCGCTTCCGGCTGATCCGCGTCGGCGCGCCAGATCACGCCGATACCGTGTCCGGGTGGGTATCAAGCTGTTCGGCGAGGTCTTCCTGACGTTGCTCGTCATCACCGACCCGCCGGGCATGATGCCGATCTTCCTGGCCCTGACCGGGCCGCTGTCGGCCCGGGACCGCAACCGTGCCGCCTGGCAGGCGGTGGCGCTCGCGCTCGGGGTGATCGTGGTGTTCGCGGTGGCCGGCCAGACGCTGCTGGCGTACCTGCACGTCTCGCTGCCCGCGCTGCAGGCCGCCGGCGGGCTGCTGCTCGTCCTGGTCGCCCTCGAGCTGCTGACCGGCAAGGCGGACGACCCGGAGCAGCAGTCCTCGACCGCGAACATCGCGCTGGTCCCGCTCGGCACGCCGCTGCTGGCCGGGCCGGGCGCGATCGTCGCCACCATGCTGTTCGTGCAGCGGTCCACCGGGCTGGTCGACTACCTGCAGATCGGCGCGGCGATCGTGGCGGTGATGGTGGCCGTCTGGTTGGTGCTGCGGTTCTCCGGGGTGATCGTGAAGATTCTCCGGCCGGGCGGCATCGAAGTGCTCACCCGGATCGCCGGTCTGTTGCTGGCGGCCATCGCGGTGCAGCTGATCGCCGACGCGATCGGCTCGTTCGTCACCGCGTACCTCAACGCCCGCTGAGCGGCCGGGGTCCGCGCGGGGGCGCGGACTGAGCCGCCGGGGTCCGCGCGGGGGCGCGGGGCTGTCGGTGCCGGATGGCAGGATCGTCACGTGCGACGATCCTCCACCGGGGGTGGGCGCCCCCCACGCCCCCGCGCCGAACCGGAACAGTTGGGCTTCGCCGGCATGCCGGAGCGGCTCTTCGTGTGCACGCCCAGCAAGCTGGGAGCGTACGAGGACTGTCCGCGCCGCTACCGGTACGGCTACCTCGACCGGCCGGCGCCGCCGAAGGGTCCACCGTGGGCCCACAACTCGCTCGGCGCGAGCGTGCACACCGCCCTGCGGAACTGGTTCTCCCTCGCCGCGTCCGACCGCCGTCCGGAGGCGCTGCCCCGGCTGCTGCGGGCCACCTGGGTGGGTGAGGGCTACCGCGACCCCGACCAGGAACGGCTTGCGTTCCGGCGGGCGCTGGGCTGGCTGGAGTCCTATGTGGCGACGCTCGACCCGGAGGCCGACCCGCTCGGCGTCGAACGGGTGGTCGCGGTCAAGACGGCCGTGCTGGCCTTCAACGGCCGCGCCGACCGGATCGACGCCCGGTCCGGCCCCACGGGTCCCGAGGCGGTGATCGTCGACTACAAGACCGGCCGGTCCGGTCTGGACGCCGACGACGCCCGCGGCTCGTCGGCGCTGGCGCTGTACGCGTTCGCGGCCGAACGGGTCTTCCGGCGCCCCTGCCGGCGGGTCGAGCTGCACCACCTGCCCACCGCCACGGTGGCGGCGCACGAGCACACGCCGGAGTCCCTGGCCCGCCAGGTCACCCGGGCCGAGGAGACCGCCCGGGACATCATCGCGGCCGAGCGGACGGTGTCCGACGGCGGCGACCCCGACGAGGCGTTCCCGACCCGGCCCGGCGGCCGGTGCGCCTGGTGCGACTATCGGCGGACCTGTCCGGACGGTGCCCGGGCGCCCGGCGAGGAACCCTGGGCGGCCGTGGCCCGAGCCCTGACGCCCGCCCCGGGCGCCGCCGAGCCGGGCGCCGCCGATCCGGCCGGGGGCTGAGCCGGCCGGGGGCTGAGCCGGCCGGGGGCTGAGCCGGCCGGGGCGGGCTGGCCCGGCCAGTCGCACGGTCAGCTCAGCCGGGCCGCCGCGCGGTCGGCCCAGGCCGCGCGCTCCATCGCGGCCTTGTAGAGCGGCCCCTCGACGAGCCGGCGCGGCACCGAGTTCAGGGCCAGCCGCAGGGTACGGATCCCCAGGCCGGCGGAGAGGTCGGTGGTGGGCAGGCCCGGCGCGCCGTACAGCCGGCGGGCCCAGGCCGGCAGCAGCCCGAACGCGGTGCCGGCCACCCCGAGATAGGCCAGCCGGGCCGGTCCCAGGTCCAGGCCGAGCCGCAACGGCCGGCTGAGCGTCTTCGGCGCCGGGGGCGCCGCCAGGAAGAAGCCGGTCTCGGCGGCCGCGCGGGTCAGCCGCAGTTCCGGGCGGACCCGCAGGTAGAACTCCTCCACCTCGGCCGCCGAGCCGGGCACGGTCTCGGGGTCCAGCCCGACCAGCGTGGCGGTCCGGCGCTGTTCGGCGTAGTACGCGTCGATCTCCGCGCCGGTCAGCGCCACCCCGGCCCGCCGAGCGGTGTCGATGAACGACTCCACCTCGGTCACGTGTACCCAGCGGAGCAGATCCGGCCCGTCGATCCGGAACTCCTCGCCGGTGAACGGGTCCCGGGCCCGCATCCGGGCGTGCAGGGCGCGCAGCCGCCGACCGGCCTCCTCGGCCTCGGCGGTCGTGCCATAGACCGTGGTGGCCACGTAGGTCGCGGTCCGCAGCAGCCGGCCCCACGGGTCGGCCCGGTAGTTGCTGTTCTGCGCCACCCCGGCCATCGCCCGGGGGTGCAGCGCCTGGAGATAGAGCGAGCGCAGACCGGCGACCAGCAGCACCGGCTCGTCGTGCACCTTCCAGGTCACCGAGCCGGGGCCGAACAGTCCGAGATCGTCCTCGCGGTCCATCCGTCTAGGGTGCCACGCGCCGGCCGGGAGCGGCCGGGCCGAGCGGTCGGGCCGAGCGGTCGCGCTCAGTCGTCGGCCGCGCGCCGCATCTGGCAGTCCGGGCAGAGGCCCCAGAAGGTGATCTCGGCCTCGTCCACCTCGAAGCCGTGCCCGTCGGCCGGATCCAGGCAGGGCGCGCCGCCGTGCGCGCAGTCCACGTCGCTGATCAACCCGCAGCCGCGGCACACGATGTGGTGGTGGTTGTCTCCCGCCCGTGCCTCGTACCGGGCGGGGCTGCCGGCGGGTTCGATCCGCCGGGACAGGCCGGCCCGGGCGAGGGCGGCGAGCACGTCGTACACGGCCTGGATGGACACCGAGTCGAGGCGCCCGCGTACCCGCCGGGCGATCTCGTCGACCTCCAGGTGGCCGCCCTCGGCCAGCACGTCCAGCACGGCCAGCCGGGGGCGGGTGACCCGCAGCCCCCTGGACCGGAGCAGCTCCTCGCTGGACATGCTCCCATTGGAGCACGGATCGACCACTCTGGTTCGATTCCCCGAGCCCGGAGGTGGCCAGGGCCACACGCCGGTGAACCGGACCGGCCCCGGCTGCGTGTGCTCGAACGAGGCGCCCCGAACCGTCGTACGCCGTTCATCGTCCGGCGGCCGCACACAGCCGGGAGGTACGAATGTTCAGGGAGATCATGGGCCTTCCGGCGCACGCCCTGCTGGTGCACGCCGCCGTGGCCTCGGTGCCGCTGCTGGTGCTGGCCGCCATCGCGTACGCGCTCGTGCCGCGGTTCCGGCCCCGGGTCGGCTGGCTGGCCGGGATCCTCGCGGTGGGCGCGGTGGGCGCCGTCTATCTGGCCAAGGAATCCGGCGAGGAGCTCCAGCGGGTCCTGGTCGCGCGGGGCTACCAGGCCGAGATCCTCGACCAGGTCGCCAAACACCAGGGGTACGCGGACAAGCTGTTCTGGTGGACGCTGGGGCTGGGCGTGATGACCCTGCTGCTGCTCGCCGCCACCGGTCCGCGGGCGCGGGCCGTGCCGGGCTGGCTGGGCTGGCTGCTATCCGGCGCCGTGGTCGCGCTGGGCGTGGCGGCCGCCGTGTACGTCTACCTGACGGGTGACTCCGGCGCCCAGGCGGTCTGGCGGGGCGTCCTCTAGAAACCGAGCGGGTACGGCATCATGCCGACCGTGCGCGGAGGCGAGGACTGGGCTTTGCCGGCGCCGGTCAGAACAGCAGCCGCGAGCAGAGCAGGCAGACCACCACGACCAGGATGGCGGTCGCCACCAGCGCGACGCCGGTGGTGATCGTCCTGGCGCCGCGCTCCTCGGCATCCAGCGCCGCGGCGTCCTGCGGGGGAAGCGGTCGCGGCGGGGCGGCCTCGACGTGTACGGGGGGCCGCCAGCCCGGCGGCGGCGGGGTGCTCACCGGCGGCCCGGCATAGCCCCCGGGAGCGCGCCAGGCGTCCGGTGCGGCAGACCCCGGCCCGCCCGCCCCGCCCGGTCCGGCGGCGGTGGTGGCCGGTGGTGGCGCGAAGGGGCCGCCGGGTGCGGCGGCGGTGGTCGCTGGTGGTGGCGGGAATGGGCCGCCGGGTGCGGTGGCGGTCCCGTCCGGTGCGGCCAAATCCCCGGTCGGTGCGGCGGGTCGGGCCGGGGTCGGGTCTCCGGTCGGGGGGAGCGGGCCGCTACCTTCGCCTTCCGGATCGGCGGGGGCCGGTCGGGGGGGCTCCTCGCCCGATCCACTTGGGGCCACCGGGTCGCCGGGACCGGCAACCGGGGTCACCGGGTCGCCGGGACCGGTCGACGGTCGTCGCCAGACCTCGTCGGGATCGCCACCGCTGTGCGTGCTCACGGGCACCGACGCTACCAACGCGTGCCGTGCCGGGCTGCGGACGCGTGCCGTGCCGGTCCGGGGACGTGCCGGTACACGGACGCGCGCCGGTCCGGGGACGTGCCGGTACACGGACGCGCGCCGGTCCGGGACGTGCCGGTAGACGGACGCGTGCCGTGCCGTGTCTGGGCTGGGGGCGCGCGCCTTGCCGTCGGTGACCGCCTGGTCGAGGTGGCGCAGCACCCCGCCCAAGGCCTGCGGGCCAAACCGGGCACCAGGCGCCGAATGTCCTGAGTGCGGGCCAGTGGATCAGCAATCCCTATGCCTCTACGGCATTTTTATGCCTCAGAGGTATAGCGATTGCACGCGGATGTCACCGCCGGCGGGGTCACCCAGGGTAGGGAAACGTCCGATCTGCACGCCGATGGCCACCGGCGAGGCGCCGGGAGTCGGCGCCGGAAGCCGGTGCGCGGAGTGCCTGGCCGGCGAGCGTTCGCGCGTATCCTGGCTGTCGTGGACATGCGGGACGAGCCACGCCCCTCGGGGGCGGACGCCGAGCGGACGGTCGAGTTCGACGACGACGGGTTGGCGCCGCTGCCGGATCAGTCGACCGACGATACCGACCGAGGCTGGGGTGAGCGCCCCGATTCGAACGACGACCGGCTCTACGAGGACCGCCCGCCGCACTGGTGAGCGTCAACCGGTCAGAGACCTCAACAGACCGATGACCGCCGCGCGGGCGTGGACCGGTGGCCGCTGCTCGGGCGCGGACCAGGACAGGCTCGGTGGCCGCCGCCCGGGCGCGGACCAGCACAGGCTCGGTGGCCGCCGCCCGGGCGCGGACCGGGACAGGCTCGGTGGCCGCTCGGGCGCGGACCCCACGGGCCCGGGCGCGCCGCTCGCGCCCCTACCGCTCAGCTGGCGCTGGTGGTGGCAGCCTTAGAGCCGGAGCCGGAGCCGGAGCCGGAGCCGCTCGTCGCGGCCGGCTTGCTGGCGGACGAGCGGCCGTCGCCGGAGCCACCGCCGCTGCCCGAGCTGCCGCTGCCGGAACCGGACTTCGCGTCCTTGCCGGCGGAGGCGCCGCCCTTCGCGGCGTCGCCCCTGGTCCCCGACTCGCCCGGCTTGGCGTCCTTGGCGGCGGACTCGGAGCCGTTCGACCGGGAATCGGTGCGGTAGAAGCCGGAGCCCTTGAAAACGATCCCCACCGAGTTGAACAGCTTGCGCAGCCGGCCCTCACACGACGGGCACACGGTCAGCGGCTCGTCGGCGAAGGACTGCACCGCCTCGAGCTGGTGGCCGCACTCGGTGCAGACGTACTGGTAGGTGGGCACGTTCCCCTCCGGATCCTGGCTTGGCACTCGTCGCATCCGAGTGCCAATGATCCGTCATCCGGCCCGGATCGTCCAGCGGACGTGCGCAGTCAGACAGCACCCGCCCGCGGGGCAGCTCCGCCGGTCAACCCGCCGGCAGCCGGACCAGCCCGCCGGCGGGCGTGACCACCGCGTCGACCCGGACGTCGTGCGGCAGGGCGGGGACCGCGTCCAGCAACTCGCCCTCGTGCAGCAGCGCCACCACCGGCACGCCCGGGGTCACCCGGCGGAGCGCCCGGTCGTACGAGCCGCCGCCGCGGCCGAGCCGTACGCCGCGCCGGTCCACCGCCACGGCCGGCACCACGACCAGCCCGGCCGAGGAGATCGCCGAGCGACCCAGCCGGGCGCCCGTCGGCTCCCGCAGGCCGTAGCCGGCGGCGTGCAGCCCGGCCGGCCCGGTGTAGGTGGCCCAGTCGAGATCCAGATCGGATCGCAGCACCGGCAGCAGCAGACCGGTCGGTTGCGGGTCGACCGCGCGCAGCGCCGCGGCCAGCGCCTCGGGCAGATCCGGACCGCCGGGCTCGCTGCCCACCGGCACGTACCCGGTGACGACGCGCGGGCGGAGCCGGCGTACCAGGGCGGCCAGCTCGGCCTGGACGAGCCCGGCGGCGCGGGCGCGGACCGGCGCGGAGAGCGCCCGGCGGCCGGCCAGCACGGCCCGGCGGAGGCCGAGCTTCGCCTCGTCCGCTTCATCCGAAAAATCCGGCACGCAACTCTCCGTCGTCCGCCCGGGTTAAGAAATCGGGCTGTGCCAGCATGGCAGCACTGGTGCGCAATCTCCGGGGGGACGAGTGACGCTGCACCGACGATTGACCATCGCGTTCCTCGCGGTCGTGCTCGGGCCGGTCCTGCTCGGCGCGATCTTCGCCGGCAGCACCCTGGCGGCGGTGGATCTGCGGCGCACCCAGGAGCGGCTCGACCTGGCCGCCGTAGTGACCCGGACCTCCGTCGGGGCGCTGTGTCAGCAGCTGCGGGCCGCCGCCGACGCGGTGGCCCTGGTCGGCGAGCCGGCCGGCCGGGTGGGCACCGCCAACCAGGTGGTCGGGCGCGGGTTGGCCGCCGCGGTCCGGCTCGCCGAACCGGGCGGCGAGATCGCCTTCCAGACCCCGCGCGCGCCGGCCGAGCCGTGGGCCGACTGCGGCAACCCGGTGCCGTCCGGCTTCCGGGTGTACGCCATCGCCGTCCGCAGCGAGCTGCGGGACGCGGCCGGTACGCCGATGGGCTGGGTCTGGGCCGCCGCGCCGCTGGACCGCCCGTTCGTGGACCGGCTCGCGGCTGCCACCGGCGTGGACGTCACGCTGGCCGACGGCGACGCCACCACGGCCGCCGGTCGCAGCACCGAACGTCCCGCCGTCCGCCCGGCCGTGCTGGCCGCCGCGCAGCGGATCGACGGGGACGCGATCAGCCGGGCGGACGGCGGCCGGTACGTCCGGCGGGTCGGTCCGTCGCCCGGCCAGCCGCTGCCGCTGGTGCTGTCGATCAGCCCCGATCCGCCGGTCGGGACGTACGTGCTGCTGGCGGCCGCGGTGCTGCTGGCCGGCGGGCTGGCCGTGCTGGCCGCGTGGCGGCTGGCCCGGTCCACCACCCGGCCACTGGCCGAGCTGGCGTTCGGCGTGCAGCGGGTGGCCGAGGGCGACCTGACGGCCCGGGTCCCGGTGCGCGGCGCCGACGAGGTGGGTCGGCTGGCCGCCACCTTCAACCGGATGGCCCGGGAGACCCAGGCGTACGTGCAGGCGGTGACCACCAGCCGGGACCAGTTGCGGGCCAACCTGGCCGTGCTCGGCGACACGCTGGCCAGCACGCACGACCTGGACCGGATCCTGCGGGTCATCCTGCGCAGCGCGATCGCCGCGAGCGGCGCCCGGGCCGGCCTCGTGCTGCTGGTCGACGAGCTGACCGGGATGTTGGTCGGGCAGTGCGCCGAGGGGCTGCCGGCGCCGGCGGTCCGGCCCGGCGTCCCGGCGTACGACCCGTCCCGGATCCGGATCGCCCTCGGTCGCGGCCTGCTCGGCCGGGTGGCCGCCACCGGGGAACCACGGCGGGGCCGGGTCCGCCGGGACGCCCCGGCGCTCGCGCCGGAGGAGCCGCGCTGCTCGACGTACGTGGCCGTGCCGTTCGCCGCGCCGGGCGATCCGGGCGACGGGCCGGCCAGCACGGCCGCCGCCCGGGCCGCGATCGCCCTCGGCGGTACGGCGCCGCCCGCGGCGCTCGGCGTGTTGGCCCTGTACGACCGGCTCGGCGACGACGACTTCGACGACGCCGACCTGGTGACGCTGCGGTCGTTCGCCCGGCACGCGGCGGTGGCCGTGGACAACGTCCGGGTGCACGAGGAGGCCCAGCGGCTGTCCCTGACCGATCCGCTGACCGGGCTGTGGAACTACCGCTATCTCAAGGAGTCGATCCGCCGGGAGGTCGAGCGGGCCAGCCGGTTCGGCCGGATGCTCAGCGTGCTGGCGCTGGACCTGGACCGGTTCAAGGACGTCAACGACACGTACGGGCACGCCGCCGGGGACGCGGTGCTGGTCGAGTTCGCCCGGCGGATCCGGGCCGTGGTCCGGGAGGTGGACCTCGCCTTCCGGCAGGGCGGCGAGGAGTTCGTCGTGCTGCTGCCGGAGACCGACGCCCGCGGCGCGGTCCGGGCGGCGGAGCGGCTCGGCGCGGCGATCCGGGGCAATCCCGTGTCCGCGCCGACCGGCGCCCCGGGCGACCCGCCGGTGCTCGTCACCATCAGCGTATCGATAGGAATCGCCGTCTATCCCGATCATGCCACCACCGGTCAGCTCGTGCTCGACGCGGCCGACGATGCGCTGTACGCGGCCAAGGCCGCCGGCCGGGACACGTACCGGTTGGCGGTGGCCTCCGGGCGGCCGGTGCTGGACGCGACCGTGCCGGCGGAGTGCGCCGGCCCGGTCCGCGCGGACCCGGCGCCGCGGGCGGCGGCGGCCGGCGCGGGGGGCACGGGCGGCGCGTCTTCCGGGCCGCACCCGCCACGGCAGGGCCGTGGCCGATAGTCTCGCGGCATGTCGGAGCATTCAGCGACCCCAGCAACGACGTCCACTCCGCCCGCCGGTCGGCGCGCGGTGAAGGCCGTCATCCCGGCCGCCGGCCTGGCGACCCGGTTCCTGCCCGCGACCAAGGCCGTGCCGAAGGAACTCCTGCCGGTGGTCGACCGACCGGTGCTGCAGTACATCGTCGAGGAGGCCACCGAGGCCGGCATCAACGACGTTCTGCTGATCACCGGTCGCGGCAAGACGTCGATGGTGGACCACTTCGACCGCCGCCCCGATCTGGAGGCCCGGCTGGAACAGAAGGGCGACGACGAGCGGCTGGCCGCGGTGCGCCGGCCCAGCGAGCTGGCCGAGATCTACACCTGCCGCCAGCCGGAGCAGCTCGGCCTGGGGCACGCCATCGGCTACGCCGAGTCGCATGTGGGCGACGCGCCGTTCGCGGTGCTGCTCGGCGACGAGTTCGTCAACCTGACCGAGCCCCTCCTGCCGGCCATGCTGGAGTTGCAGTCCCGGACCGGCGGCGTGGTGCTGGCCTTCTTCGAGGTCCCGCCCGCCGACACCAAGCGGTACGGCATCGCCTCGGTGCAGCCGACCGGCTCCGACTACGCCGACATCGGCGACGTGGTCGAGGTGACCGGCCTGGTGGAGAAGCCGAAGCCGGAGGACGCCCCGAGCAACCTCGCGGTGCTCGGCCGGTACGTCCTGCCGGGCCGCATCTTCGACGCCATCCGGCGCACCAAGCCGGGCAGCGGCGGCGAGATCCAGCTCACCGACGCCATCGACCTGCTGCGCAAGGAGGAGGTCCCGGTGCACGCGATCGTGTATCGCGGCACCCGCTATGACACCGGCATGCCGCTCGGCTACCTGCAGACGGTGGTGCAGCTGGCCTGCGAGCGTGACGACCTGGGCGCGGACTTCCGCACGTGGCTCAGCGAGTTCGTCCAGGCCGGCTTCCCGGGGGGCGGGTCCGGTACATGACAGCCACGGCCGACGCCGAGGCGGCCGCCAACGAGCTGACGCCGCTCGCCGACTACCTGGGCAGCGTGCTGCGCAGGTTGCGGGCGTTGCCGCCGCTCGACCTCGACCTCACCCAGGCGTACGGCAACACCCTTGCCGAGGACGTCGTGGCCCCGCACGCCTTCCCGGCGTTCGAGCAGGCCGCGATCGACGGGTACGCCGCGCGGTGGGAGGACCTGTCCCTCGCCCGGGGCGCCGGGTACGCCCCGGCCGCCGGCCCGCTGCCCGGCCCGGGTCGCCCCGGTGAGCTGCGCCCGGTCCGGCTGAACGTGGTCGGTGACCTGGGCGCGGCCAGCTGGCGGCCGGTCCGGCTCACGCCGGGCGCGTGCTTCTCGGTGGCCGCCGGGTCGCCGCTGCCGAGCACCGCCGACGTGGTGGTACCGGTGGAGTGGACCGACCAGGGCATGGCCGCCGTGGAGATCTACCGGGTGCCCAAGCGCGGGTACGGGGTGCGCCGGGCCGGCGCGGAGGTGGCGGCCGGGGACCTGCTGGCGCGCGCCGGGACGTACGTCTCGCCGGCCCTCGTGGCGATCTTCGCGGCCACCGGCATCGGGCACGTCGTGGTCCGGCCCAGCCCGCGGGTGGTGATCGTGGCGACCGGTGACGAGCTGGTCGACGTGGGCCGGGCCAGTCAGCCGGGGCAGGTGGTGGACACCAACTCGCACGCGTTGACGGCCGCGGCCGCCGAGGTGGGCGCGCTGGCGTACCGGGTGGGCATCTGCGACGACGACCCGGAGGCGCTCCGCGGCCTGCTCGAGGACCAGACCCTGCGGGCCGACCTCATCGTCACCACCGGCGGCACCGGCAACGGCCCCGGGGACATGGTCCGGCGGATCCTGTCCCGCCGGGACGGCTCCCGGGCCGGGCCGGTCACCTTCACAGAGGTGGCCCTCTATCCCGGAACCGCCCTCGGATTCGGTACGGTCGGTGCCGAGGAGGTGCCGGTCGTGTGTCTACCCGGTGACCCCGGCGCCGCGTTGATCGGCTTCGAGGTGTTGGCGCGGCCCGCCATCCAGCTGCTCGCGGGCGCCGAGCCGGTGTTCCGGCCCAGCGCCCGGGCGCACCTGCTGGAAACCGTCTCGTCCCCGGCGGGGCTGCGCGAGTTTCGCCCGGCGCACGTTGCCGAGCGGCGCGGCGGCGGCTACACCGTGCAGCCGCTGCGCGGCGGGCCGCACACGCTGATCGGGCTGGCCGACGCGAACGGCCTGCTCGTGCTCGGCGAGCGGGTGACCTCGGCGGCCGCCGGGTCGACCGTCGACGTGCTGCTGCTGGATCGGCGGCGGTGATGCTGCGGCCGGTTCCGGGCTGGCCCGCGGTGCTGTCCGACGGGCCGGTGCTGCTGCGCCCGTACCATCGCTCGGACGCGACGGCCTGGTCGGACGTGCGGCGCGCGAACGAGCGATGGCTCGCGCCCTGGGAGTCGACTCCGCCGGGCGGCTGGTACGAGCTGAACTCGCCGCTCGCCTTCCGGTACGTCTTCCGGGACCAGCGCCGGTCGGCGAAGCGCGGCGAGGGCATGCCGTTCGCGATCTGCCTGCGCGACGACGGTGGCACGCGCCTGGTCGGCCATCTGAATCTCGGCAACATCGTCCGGCGCGCGTTCTGCTCGGCGTACGCGGGCTACTGGGTGGATTCCCGGGTGGCCGGCCGCGGGGTGATGCCCACGGCCCTCGCACTCGCCGTAGACCACGCGTTCACGCACGGTGGTCTGCATCGCATCGAAGTGAACATTCGACCAGAAAACCGGCCTTCGCGGCGTGTCGTGGAGAAGCTGGGCTTCCGTGAAGAGGCGTACCACCCGCGTTACATGCACATCGACGGCACCTGGCGTGACCACCTGGGGTACGCCCTGACCAGCGAAGACGTGGCGGCCGAGGGGGGCCTGCTGGCGCGCTGGCACCGGCTCCGGGCCGCCGCCTCCTGACTCGTTCACGGGTCACCCGCCCGGCGCGCCGTACGCCGGTGCTGGTTGACCGCCCGTAACCTGAGGTAACTGGACGTGCGGTAATCGCGTGTTGACCGCATGATCTTCGTTGTCAGCGGCCCTGCTCCGAAAATCCTTCGGGCTCCGGCCGTCGGATCGGGGCTACGGGAGGAGTGCGGGTGCCGACGTCGGTGCTCCTCGCCGTTCTTGCCGCCGCCGGTCTGCTGGCCCTCGCCCCGGCGCTGGTCCGCCGGTACGACGCGACCGAGCGGTTGGTGGCGGAGCGTGCGCAGTCCACGGCGCGGGTGCTCGAACGCCAGCGCCGGCGCCGCACCGTGCCCGGGCGCCGCCCGATCAACGCCGGCCGCGAGCTCGTGGTCAAGCCCGTCTCCGGCGTTCCGGCGACCTCGTCCGGATCGGCGCCTCGCCAGCGCCTTGTTCCCGCGCGCTCCGGCCGGCGGCTGCGGGCGGTGTCCGCGGCCACCCGTCCGCGCCCCGGGCCGCTCGGCGTCGACGGGCGGCGCCCGGCGGCGCGCCGGCACACCCCCGCCGTGTACCGCCGCCGCCGGGTCTTCGCGGCGCTGCTGCTGCTCAACCTCGTCGAACTGGTCGGGGTGGCCCTGGTCAGCGCCGGTTTCTGGATAAGCTTCGCGGTCACCGGCATGCTCCTCGGCGCGTACGTGGTCCGGCTCCGCCACCACGCCCTCGCGGCCCGCCGCCGCCGCCGGATCGAGGCCCGCGAGGCCGCCTGGCTGGCCGCCCGGCAGGCCGAGGTGCGCCGCGAGCAGGCCCGGCGCGCCGCGGCGCGCCGGGAGGCGCAGCGCCGGCTGGCGGCCCAGCGCGAGGCCGTCCGCCGGGCGGCCATGGGCCTGGACCGCACGGACCTGCCCGCGGCGGCCTCCGGTGGTGGCGGCCGGACCGCCGCCTCGGTCTCCTACCGCCGTACGGGCGGACTCCGCGGCCGCCCGTACGAGGCCGGCCCCAACCCTCGCCCCGCCTGACAGCCGCCCGGGGTGGTTCGCGTGGTGAGCGGGGTCCCTGTTAGGCTTGTCGCCGGCTCGCCTCACGGTGGGTCGAGGGGCTGTGGCGCAGACCGGTAGCGCACCTCGTTCGCATCGAGGGGGTCAGGGGTTCAAATCCCCTCAGCTCCACCCTTACGCACTTTGACCAGCGGAAACGCTGGTGATCGATCATGAGGAACAGATCCGGCACGACTCATGTCGGACCGGCGCGAATGGCGTGTGGATCCGGGTTGGGTAGCGGCCGCTACGCTGCGGCTGTGACGTGGAGCCGCATGCCTGGTGAGCATGAGCGGCTTCCTGCCCTGCTTGCAGCGTTGACAGCGGCGGAGAACCGGCTACGGCAGCTCGGCGACGACCATTGGGCAGATTGGCTTGGGCGGGATCGGGTGCGGCTAGCCCAAGGGGATGGGCACGGGCTTGAACATCTGACGCAGGCATTCGGCGGAATGGGCAGCATCAATGACGTCTATCCGCCCGACGATGCCGATGTCGGGGCCGCGTTAGCCGATATCTACGGCCTCGCGGCGCAGCTTCTTGCCGATCGCCGAGCCCGCGACAGCTAGGGCGCGTGTCAAAGCGCCTGGCCGGCCCGCGGCGGGCCCGGCCCGTGGGGCGGCGCGGCCGGAGGGCGGGAGCTGGCGGGCAATGGATGTCCGACCGTGACGCGTCCGCGACAACCACCAATTAGCTTTGCCGACGTGACGTACCCGTCGTGGCCGCAGGTGTCGGCCGAGGAGTTGCGCGCGAGGCCGCGGAAAGGCCGGCTGTCCGGCGGGGCGGCCGCTGCCATCGTCGCCATCCTGGTGTGCGGCCTCGGCCTTCCCATTGCCGGCGCGATCCTCTGGTCTTCCGGCGGTCCGGACCTCGACGGGCCGAGAAACGCCGCCGATCGGTTTCTCCAGCGGGTCGAGGCCGGCGATGACGGTGTGGCCTACGCGTCCCTCTGCGCCGACATGCGGCTACGGATGACGGTGGCGCAGTTCGTTGCGGCGGTCGAGGACCTCGGACGGCCCGTGTCGCACTCCGTGGTCGGCGCCGTCTTCCTCGACGAGGCGGGCAACTCCGCCGCGGTCGATGTGCGGGTCACCTCTCACACAAGCGCCGGGCGAGCATTCTCGCTGACCGTCGCGGTCGTCGAGGGCGAGTGGCAGGTCTGCGACCACGCCTTCCCGTGACGGACTCCGGGGCAGCGGTCAGCTCAGACCGGCGCGCTTCAGAATCTCCACGATGACCGGCGTCTTGCCGTTGACGTACCGGCCCATCGACATCGGGTTCTCGGCGGCCGACCGGAGCTTGGCGGCCGCGTACCGGTCGCGGTCCTCCGGGTGGGTACGCAGCCAGTCGCGGAGGATCAGGTGCCGCAGGTGCTCGTCGCAGTCCGGTCCGAAGACGTGCAGGTTGACGTCGTGGTCGTCCGTCCACAGGCAGCGGTGCTCGTACCAGTGCGGCTCCCGGGTCCGCAGCGTGTAGCCGACCCGGGCCAGGGCGGGGACGTAGGCGTCCTCGTCGGCCGGCTCGGTCACGATCAGGTCGATGTCGATCCGGTCCTTGGCTGGCAGCCCCGGCACGGCCGTCGAGCCCACGTGCTCCACCGCGAGCGCCCGCTCGCCGAGGGCGAGGCGGATCCGGCCCTCCTGGACGGCATACCTGGCCGGCCATTCCGGGTCGTAGGGGCTGATCACGATCGGTTGGGTCACCTCGGCCGGGCGGTCCCCGAGCACCCGCTGGGCCATCTGCTCGGGCGTCAGCATCGGCGGCGGCGGGGGCAGCGGAGGGATGCGCATGATCGAAAGCTAGCGAACGGGGTGCCGCCCCGCAGCCCCGTAATGCCGTAAGCAGGCGGCCCCTGCGACAGCCGGCGGCGGCGATCCGCGGACTGAGGAGGCTCGACGGCGGTGGGTAGCGTGCGGGGGCATGGCACGGAGTTGGCGGATCGCGGGCGGAATGTTGTTGTGCGGCCTGGTCTTCGGGGGCCTGTTGACGCTTGTCGGTCCGCGGGAGTTCGGCGTGGGCGAGTTTCTGGTGTTCGTCCCGCTGGCGGTCGTGAACTCGCCCCTGGCCTTCCCGCGCTCCATCGGCGCGGCTGAGGCGCAGCGGCGCGGCGCCGTCGATGGGCGGCCGATCGTCTACTGGCGACCCGGCTGCGCGTACTGCCTCCGGTTGCGCATCCGGCTCGGCCGGCGGGCGCGGCTTGCGCACTGGGTGAACATCTGGGCCGACCCGGCCGGAGCTGCCGCCGTCCGTGCGGTGGCCGGTGGTAACGAGACCGTGCCGACCGTCTTCGTCCGGGGGGAGGCGTCCGTCAACCCCGATCCGCGCTGGTTCCGCGACCGGCTGGCGGCGCGGGCCGGCTGACGCCGGGGCGCGGGCCGCTCGCGCCGACGCCGCCAACACCGCCTTGGCAACGAAGGTCTACATATGTAGTATCGGCGTCATGCCTGCTCGTCCGCTTTCCTCGGCGCAGACCCGCGCGGTGATCGCCGCGCTGCATTCCCATCCTGCGCCCTGGCGCTACGGGTACGACATGGCCCGGGAGACCGGGCTCGCGTCCGGCACGCTCTATCCGATTCTCGGCCGGCTGGCCGACCGGGGGCTGGTGGAAACGAGCTGGGAGGAGGACGCGCCAACGGGCCGGCCGCGCCGCCACCTCTACCGGTTGACGGCCGAGGGCGCGCGGCTGGCGGCCGAGCTTGGCGCGGCGCCGCAGCGGACATCCCCGGCCGGCCAGGCACGGGTTCGCCCGTCGACCGGGGAGGCGTGATGGAACGGCTGCTGCTGATCCTGCTGACGGCCGCGATCCGGCTGCTGCCCCGGCGCCGCCGGGAGCTGGCCGGGGCGCTGCTGGCCGAGGCCCCGCAGGTCCCGCCGGGCCGCCGGCGGTCGCGGTGGCTCGCCGGCGGCCTCTGGTACGTCGGCAAGGAAACCGTGCGGCATCGATTGGCGTACGGGCTGGGCCTGGCTCTCGCGGCGGTGGCTCTGGTGGTGGTGGACCGCCTCGGCACCTCCGACGATGCCGGTCAGGTCTCGCTGCTGGTGCTTCTGGTCACGGCGGCCGGGTCCGGCTTCGCCGCGCCGCGCCGCGCGTGGATCGCCGGGCTGGTCATCGGATCGGCGCTACCGGTGCTGTACGTCGCCCTCGCGGTGCTCCGGCCGCAGACCGCCCACCTGCCCGAACCCCGTGGCGTCGCCGGCGCCGCGAGCCTGTTCGTCCTGGTGGTGCCGGCCATGATCGCCGCCGGCCTGGGCGCCGGCGCGCGGATCCTGCTGCGCGGGGACGGGCCGGCGGCCGACTGACCGGCCCGATCCGGGTAGGCGCGGTCGGCGCCTTCCGGCGTCGACCGGGCCGGGCCGGGTCCGTGGTCGGCGGTCGGTGGCCGGCGAGGGCTCAGGGCGTGATGGACAGGTTTGTCAGGACCGCGCGGCCGAGGTCGACATCGCCGGTCAGCTCCGCCGCGGCCCGGTCGGCCGGGATCCGCCCGCAGGCGAGCCGGGCGAAGCTCTCCCAGCCCATGGTCAGCACGCTGGTCACCGCGTCGGGTGTCTCCGGCAGCGACCGGCCGCGGCCGTCGGCGTCGACCCGTACCGAATGGTCGAGCGGGACCGGACCGCGGACCGTGACCCGCACCACCGACCCGGGCGGGGCGCCGGCACGCTTGGCGACCACGGCGGGCAGCGCCGCGATGAACAGGGCGCGCGCCGCGCGGGCGCCCGGCGAGCCGAGGTTGCCCGGCCGGGCAACCGCTCGGCGGATGTCCTGTTCGTGGACCCACAGGTCGAAGGCGCGGTGCAGCCACAGCATGCCCAGCGGGACCGGCTGCCCCCAGGCCGCGTACGCCGGCTCGTCGGGATCCGGTGGCGCGTCGGTGAGCTGCCGGTATCGCACCTCGCGCACCTCGCGCAGCTCCTCGAGCACCTCGGTGGCCGGCCTGCCGCGGCGGGCGGCGACCGGCTCCGCGGCGATGTGCGCCAGACCCCGCTCCGGGCGCGGGTGGCCGGCCGCCATCCACAGCTCGCCGCCGACGAGATGGGCGTACACGTCCCGGACGCTCCAGTCCGGACACTCGGTGGGCGCATCCCAGTCGCGGTCCGCGAGCGACTCGCCCAGGCCCACGACCGCATCCAGCGAGTGCCGCCAGGCCGCGATGGTCTCCGCCAGCTCCGTCATCCCCGCAGCATGGTCACCGGGACGCCGGCAGCGCAACGGTCGGCCGCCGCGGGTGGCCGCCGTCACGTCCGGGGTACGGGTCTAGCCGACCGTGACCGGATGCCGGACCACCCCGTCGAAGAGGTAGCCGAGGGTGTTGAAGCGGGCCTCGTCGGGCTGGGTGGCGCCGGTGACGTCGGTGGCCCGCGCCCGCAGCGTGTACGCGCCGGCGGCCGGTGATTGCCAGCGGAACCGCCACCGCCGCCAACTGGCGCCGGCCGGTCCGGGGCTCAGCTTGGCCCGCCGCCAGGTGCGGCCGTCGTCGATGCTCACCTCGACCGTACGGATGCGCCCGGCGCCCGACCACGACCGGCCGGTGAGCTCGATCGGGGCGCCGGCCGGCAGCCGGGCCGCCCAGGGCAGCTCGAACGCGCTCTTCACCACCTGCGGTCCGATGAGTTGCCCGTCGGCCGGGTAGCCGGGGCCGAACAGCCGGTAGAACTGCGTGTTCCACGGCGAGAACAGCGGACCGTCGGCCACCTCGATCGATCCCAGCCACTTGATGGAGGAGATGCCGATCCAGCCCGGCACCACCAGCCGGACCGGGAAGCCGTGGTCGGGGAGCAGCGGACGGCCGTTCATCTCGTACGCCAGCAGCACGTCGTGCCGCGCCTTGGCGAGCGGCAGCGGGCGGCGGACCGGACCCAGGTTCACCCCGCCGGTCACGTAGTCGGCGTCCAGGCCGGTGGGCAGCACGTCCACCGCGTCCCCGGTCAGGCCCGCGTGTCGGAGCACGGTGGACAGTCGTACGCCGCGCCACCGGGCAACCCCGACGGCGCCCAGCTTCCAGGCGGTGCCGGACACGGTCTGACCCTGCTGGCTGGTGAAGAAGCTCCGCCCGTTGCCGGCACATTCGACGGCGGCCGTTCGGGTCTCCGCCGGCATCCGTCGCAGGTCGCGGTGGCTCAGCTCGATCGGATCGTCCGCCGTGGGGGAGCCGCGCAGGCCGGTGCCGAACAGCCGCAGCCGCCAGGAGTCGGCGTCCAGCAGTGGGGTCGAGGTGTGGTTGCGGACGAAGAACCGGTCGGTGGGCACCAGGTAGCCCTGGCCGGCCATGGCCGACCAGCGCATCTCGGCGTTGCTGCCGTAGACCTCGAACAGCTCCGGCGGCAGCGGCTTGACGATGGGGGGCGCGGCGGCCACCGCACCGGTCCGCTGGCCCGCCGCCGGCGTACCGGCGTCGGTCACGGCCCCGGCTCGCGGGCGGCCGTCCTCGGCCGCGGGCCCGGCCGGCGGGGTTGCGGCGGCGGCCTCGGCCGGTGCGGTGGTCGCGGCCGCCGCCGCTCCCATGGCGCCGGCGAGGCGAAGCAGGTCCCGGCGGGAGAAGCCGTCGCCGCGGGCCTGGCCGGCCAGCCACTGCCGGGATCGCAGGCGGTCGTAATCGTGTTCGGCGGGCGGGATCGATCGGGTCACCGGTGGCCCCCTCTGGCCATGAGCCGAATCGGCTCTCCGCGGGGTGACGCTTGCCCATTAAACCTAGTGACTTAGTAGTCTTTCCGTCAATGAGGCCCGGGGTGCCGGTGTCGCCCGGTCGGCTAACGCGTGATCGAGCCGGTGTGCTTGTCGAGGTAGAACACGACGCACGTGACCTTGCGGTCGCCGGTCGACCAGCTTTGCTCGGTGGGCTGGATCGAGTAGGGCATCAGGTTGCCGTCCTTCGTCCCCTGCCGGTCGATCTGCACCAGTCGCTTGATGCAGGCATCGTCGGCCCGTCGCTGAACGGTCGCCGCACCGGGCCAGGCAGCCGGGGGGAGCGTGAGCACGGCGTACGCCTCGGCGTGGTGCGGTCCCGAGCACGGCACCACCCTGACGGCGTGGAACTGCTCGTACATGATGTCCCCGTCCGCGCACTGCCCGGTGGCGAGGGCGACCGCCCGGATGTCCACAGTGGCGCTGTTCCCGTCACCCGACCGGTCGCTCCGGCCGTGCACGATTGCCGCCCCGACGAACACGGCCATCATGGTCAACCAGCAACCGGCCCAGACGAGGCCGCCGATGGCGAGTGACTTGCCCCGCTGCCCCCGCCGCCGGATCTGGACGAGCGCGATGATGCCGAAGATGACGGCCAGCAGGATGCCGCCGAGGATGCCGAAGACCAGCGAGGCGATGGCGAACCCGTTGGTGCCGGCCGGTGGCGCCGGCTGGGCCGGGTACGGCTGGGCCGGATACGGCGGCTGGCCGTACCCCGGCGGCGGGTAGCCGGGGCCCTGGTCGTATCCCGGCGGCGGATAGCCCGGACCCTGGCCGTACCCCGGCGGGGACGGATAGCCCGCGGCGGCCGGCGCTGCGGGCGCCGGTGAATATGCGCCCGCTGGCGAATCCGGCGTTGCTGGGTTCTGGGCGGGCGGCTCCGGCGGCTGGGTCACGACCGGAAAACTAGCAGCGATCGGCCGTGCGCGATGTCCCCGAAGTGGGTCCCGCCATGATCCACTCGGCCGGCCGGCGGACCCGGTCGGCCGGCGCGTCGGCCGGTCAGCCGAAGTCGGCCGGTCAGCCGAAGTCGGCCGGGGTGAACGCGCGGCGCTCGACCAGCACCAGCCAGTTGCCGGAGTTGTCCCGGGCGATCGCCTCCACCCCGTACGGGCGATCCGACGGCTCCTGGATGAACTCCACGCCCTTGGCCCGCAGCTCCTCGTGGGTCTTGCGGCAGTCGTCCACGCCCAGGCCGACGGCGAACGAGTTGCCCTCGTCGAGGGCCCGGTTGAGCGCGTCGACCATCTCCGGCGACTGCGGCGGACCCGGGACGTTCAGCTGGACCTCCAGCTCCGGCTGGCTCGGATGACCGATCGTGCACCAGCGGTATCCGTTGCCGAGGGTGATGTCGGTGCGCTCGGCGAAGCCCAGCACGTCGATGTAGAAGGCCTTGGCGGCGTCGATGTCCTTGACGAAAACGCTGGCGAGCGAGACGTGGATAATCATTTGACCAGGCTAGGGCCGATCCCGGCCGGGGTCTTCTCCTTGCTTGCGGACCCGCGCCGCTCTGCGAGTCCCCACATGAACACGAAACACCCCGGTATCCGCGGCGCCCCGGTGGACGCCCAGCGCCGCTGGAATTCGCTGGGCGTCTCGCCCACCAGGTCGCGGAACCGGCTGCTGAACGAGCCGAGGCTGACGAAGCCGACCGCGTGGCAGACCTCGGTGACCGTGACGTTGGTGGCCCGCAACAGATCCTGGGCACGTTCCACCCGCCGCCGGCTCAGGTGGGCGGCGGGCGACACGCCATACGTGCGGGTGAAGAGCCGGTGGAAGTGATACTTGCTGATCCCGGCCACCCCGGCGAGCGCGTCGAGGTCCAGCGGCTCGGCGTAGTGCCGGTCGGCGTGATCGCGGGCCCGGCGCAGGTGCACCAGGAGATCGTCCGGGGCTCGGCGGGGGACGGCGCTCACGAGCCGAAATCCTAGGCCCTCCCGGTTAAGAGGGGGCCCTTCCTATACCAAAAGCGATAACAGGGGGCCCTTCCTTGCGGGGCGGGGGGCGCGCCGAATCGGGTGATCCTGGTGCTGAACGTTGTCGATAACGGTTCACACCAGCTCAGGGCGTTGTCGCTACCCGCATCGATGGATGCGGCCTCGGAAATCGGGCCGTCACGTGGTTGACACATGAACCGGTTCAGCATCATCATTGTCTATCCATCGAGGCCGCCGACCGGGCCGGCGCGCCTCCGGGCTCGCGCCGTGGCCGATCGGTCGCGCCGCGGGCGGGACGGCCGGTCCGGCGCCGGAATTGGGCTCGCGTCGGCCGGGCCGCCATCTCCTGGTGCGTTTGCGCCACCCACTCGTTCCTCCCTCGATGGTTTCTGCTCTCAGGAGTCCTCATGATCCATAATGGACGGATTCGGGCCGCCCTGGCCGGCTCGGCGACGGCGGTGACGCTGCTGTCCGCCGGCCTGCTCTCGGCGACCGGGGCCCACGCGGCCACCTCGGCCTGCGACGTGAACTACCAGGTCAGCAACGACTGGGGTTCCGGCGCCACGATCAATGTGACCGTCACCAACAACCAGAGCACGGCGGTGAACGGCTGGACCGTCGGCTGGGCGTTCCCCGGCGGCCAGACCGTCACGGACGGCTGGAGCGCCACGTACCAGCAGACCGGCGCCAACGTGTCGGCCACGAACGTGTCGTACGACGCCAGCATCCCGGCTGGCGGCGGCACCGTGACCTTCGGCTTCAACCTCGCGTACAGCGGCGCCAACCCGGCGCCCACGGCGTTCACCCTGAATGGCACGGCCTGTGGCGGCGCGGCGCCTAGCCCGACCCCCACCCCGACCGGGACGGGTGGCCCGGCCGGCGGCCCGACGCCCACCCCGACGGGCCCGACGCCCACCCCAACGGGCCCGGCGCCGGCCGGCAACCTGGCCCTGCGCCGGCCCGTCACCGCCTCGTCCACCGAGGATTCCGGCAAGACCGCCGACCTCGCCGTGGACGGCAACGCCGGCACCCGCTGGAGCAGCGTCTACAGCGATCCGCAGTGGATCCAGGTGGATCTGGGCGCCAGCTACCCGATCAGCCAGGTGACGCTGCGCTGGGAGGCCGCCTACGGCAAGGCGTACCAGATCCAGACCTCCGACGACGGAGCCAGCTGGACCACCGTCTACAACACCACCACCGGCGCGGGCGGCGTCGAGAACCTCGCCGTCTCCGGCCACGGACGGTACGTCCGGATGTCCGGCACGGTCCGCGGCACGGCGTGGGGTTATTCGCTGTACGAATTCGAGGTGTACGCGGTGGCGCCCCCGCCGCCCCCGCCGCCGACCTGCTCGCAGGCGCCGGCCGACCCGGACGCCAACTCCAAGGCGCGTAACCTGCTCTGCTACCTGAAGACCCACACGTACATCAGCGGGCAGACCGACGCGCCCGACTCGGACAAGGTGAAGTCGCTGACCGGCCGGTATCCGGCGATCACGGCCTTCGACTTCATGGAGTACACCAACGGCCGGATCGACACCCAGAGCGTGATCGACTGGTACAACGCGCACCACGGGATCGTGGCCTTCCAGTGGCACTGGTACTGCCCGCGCGGCGGCAACTACTCGGCGCCCTGCGACTTCGTCCCCGACCTCACCAACCCGTCGTCGAAGCTGTACGCCGACATCGACCTGATCGCGCAGCAGCTGAAGAAGCTGCAGGCCGCCGGCATCCCGGTGATGTTCCGGCCGCTACACGAGAGCAACAACAACTACATGTGGTGGACGAAGAAGGGCCCCGACGCGTACAAGCAGCTGTGGCGGCTGATCTACGACCGCACCCAGGCGGCCGGGGTGAACAACGTACTCTGGGTCTTCAACGGCATGGCCAGCGGGCAGGGCACCTCGCTGTCCTCGTGGTATCCGGGTGACGGCTACGTCGACCTGGTCACCTCGGACTACTTCCAGAGTGCGAGCGACTTCAACACGGTCAAGGCGATCGGCACCAACAAGACCGCCGGGGTGGCCGAGACGTTCAGCCCGCTGAACCCGAACAGCGACCCGGCCTGGCCGTACTTCGTGGTCTGGGCGTCCCGGGACTGGGCCGGCAGCGGCAAGGACGTGGCGGGGCTGTGGAAGACCGCAATGGCCAACCCGCGGACCATCTCCATCGACCAGCTACCCGACATCACCGCCTGGTAGCGGCGGCGCCGCCTCGCCTGGCGTCGTACCCCGCCGGCCGCCGCCGTCACACCGGCGGCGGCCGGCGGCCCTACCGAGTCCATCGGGTACGCCTACCGGCGGCTGGCTCGCCTGGCAGCTGGCGGGCCTCGGTCAGACCGGGAGCACCCACTCGTCGTCCCGGATGATGTCGACGCTCCCGCCCGGCCCGGTGCCGGTGACCGTCAGCCCCTCGCCGCCGATCACCACGTCGGTGTGCACGGTGGACCGGTTCAGGCCCAGCTCGTACCGCTGGTCGTTGCTCATGTCGAGGCCGCCGGTCACCGCGAACGGGAAGCTGAACCCCCAGGCCACGTGGCAGCCCGCGTTCTCGTCGAACAGGGTGTTGTGAAAGACGATGCCGGCCTTGGCGATCCGCGAGTCCCGATCCACCAGCGACACCTCGCCCAGGCTGCGCGCGCCCTCGTCGGTGTCCAGCTGGGCCCGGACGATGTCGGCGCCCGAGGTGGCCGTCACGTCGGTGATCCGGCCGGCGGCGAAGGCCACCTCCAGGCCCTCCACCAGCCGCCCACCCACGACCACCGGCTTGGTGAGCCGGATCCGGCCGTCGGCTTGGCGCCGGTCCGGGCTGGTGAAGACCTCCTCGGTGGGGATGTTCGGGATGTAGAACAGCCCGCCCGGGTCTTCGTCGCCGCCGCCGGTCCACCTGGTCTCCGGCAGCAGGCCGACGGTGAGATCGGTGCCGGAGCCGTGGTAGCGGACCTGCGTGAGCTTCAGCGCGTCCAGCGCCGCCGCCCGGGCGGAGAGTTCGGCGTTCCGGTCCCGCCAGCTGGCCACCGGGTCGGGCTCGTCCAGCCGCATGGCGGTGGCCACCGCGGCCCACAGCCGGTCGACGTCCGGCTCGCCGAAGATCTGGGTGGCCCAGCCGGGGTTCGGCGCGGCCACCACCGTCCAGCGCAGTTGGTTGTCGATCAGCGCCCGGTCCCGGGCGAGGGCCTCGTCCAGCGATCGGGCCGCGGCCTTGACCGGGTCGACGTCGTCGAGCAGGTGCGGATCGGGGTTCCCGGCCAGCGAGATGAAGCAGACGCCCTCCGTGCCCCACGAGTCGATTCGCTCCAGCATCCACGGCCGGCTGCGGGTCAGCTGATCCATCCCGGAGTGCAGCAGCCGGGACCGCTGGATCGGGCCGTCCGTCCATTCGATGTCCACCCAGCCGGCGCCGGCCGCGTACGCCCGGTCCACCACCGCCCGGGCGACCTCCAGATGGGCGGTGTCCGCCCGGACGACGACCCCCTGCCCGGGTTGAACGTTGACGCCGACCCGGATGACCAGGTCGGCAAACCGCTGCAGAAGGCCCGTGTCCGTCATCCGGCCAGCCTACGAAGCCGCCTGGTCGCCCGCTGCCCCGCAATTGTCGGACGGCTGCGCTAGCGTCCTCGCATGGTCACCGTGGGTCGCGCCACCGTCGGCGCCGATTGCGAGTGGCGGGTGCCGCCGCTGCCCGGCGCGTTCGTCGAGGCATACCTGGCCCGGCTCGGCCTGGATCCCGCGGCCGAGCGGGCCGCGGCGCCCTCGCCCGAGCGGTTGCGCCGGCTGCACGCCGCGCACGTGGCCGGGGCGATCTACGAGACGCTCTGGATCGCGCTCGGCGAGCCGCTCGGGATCGACCCGGTCGAGTCGGCCCGGCGGGTCGCCCGCGGCCGCGGCGGCTACTGCTATCACCTCAACGGCGCCTTCTCGGCGCTGCTCACCTCGCTCGGCTACGACGTGCGCTGGCATCGCGGCGGCGTGCAGGGTCGCGCCGCCCCCGTCCCGCCCGGCGACGACGGCAACCACCTGGCGCTCACGGCCCGGCTCGACGGGCGGACCTGGTGGCTGGACGTGGGCCTCGGCGACGGCCCGCTGGATCCCGTGCCGCTCGCCGACGCCCGCTTCGGCCCGGGGTTCCGGCTGCGCCGCTCGGACGTCGTACCGGACGGTTGGCGGCTGGACCACGAGCCGGCCGGCAGCTTCGCGGGGATGGACTTCTCGCTCGGCCCGACCGAGCCGGCGGCCCTGCTGCCCCGGCACGTCGAGCTGTCCACCTCGCCCGACTCCGGGTTCGTCCGGGTGGTCACGGCCCAGCACCGCACGGCCGCCGGGACACGGGCGCTGCGCGGCTGCGTGCTCAGCGAGCGGTCGCCCGCCGGCGCCGCGTCGGTCCGGGACATCGACGGGTACGCCGACTGGCGCGCCCTGCTCACCGACGGCTTCGGCCTGGTCCTCGACGACGTACCGGAGGAGCGGTTGGCGGCGCTGTGGCGGCGGGTACGCGCCGACCACGAGCGGTGGGACCGGGCCGGTCGCCCCTGATCCCCTCCCGATCCCGTGTGCCGTTCTGCCTGTACGCCTGAACTGTCGGATGGCCACCGGTGGCGGGTATCCGACCGGGCCGGGCGGCCGGACGGCGGACCATGGCGGGATGGTGCAGCAGCAGCCGAACCGACCGACGCCGTTCCGGGAGATCGACCGGACGCCGCCGGAGATGGCCGCGCTCATCCTCGCGGCGCTCGACTCGATGGCGCGCAATCCCGAGATCCAGCGGGTCCGCGCGGTGGCGTTGGACGCGCTGCGTCCGGTGCCGGGGCAGCGGCTCCTGGACGCCGGCGCCGGCCTGGGGGAGGTGGCCCGCGGGCTGGCCGCCGCCGTGGCACCGGGCGGCGAGGTGGTGGCGCTGGACTTCTCGGCGGCCGCCGTCTCGGCCGCGGCCGGCCGGCACGACGGCAGCGCCGTCCGCTACCTGACCGGCGACGTCACGGGGCTGGCCTTCCCGGACGCCGCCTTCGACGGGGTGCGCTGTGAGCGGGTGCTGCAACACCTGACCGAGCCGGACCGGGCGGTGGCCGAGCTGACCCGGGTCACCCGGGCCGGCGGCCGGGTGTGCCTGATCGACACCGACTGGGAGTCGGCGGCCCTCGACGGGCTGCCGGCCGACCTGGTGACCGCCGTCCGGACGCACCTGCTGGCGCGGACGTTCGAGCACCGCGCCGACATGGGTCGCACGCTGCGCCGGCGACTGGTGGGTGCCGGCCTGGCCGACGTCACGGCGGTGCCGGTGACCTGCTGCTTCCTCGACCCGGCGGCGGCCGCCGACGTGCTCGTGATGGTCAACCCCCGGGTGCCGTGGGAGGCCGGCTTCCTGCCCGAGGAGCTGTACGAACCGTGGTTCGCGGCGATCGAGGACGCGGGCCGGCGCGGTGAGTTCCTGGCCGCCCTGACCATCTGGGTAGCCGCCGGCACCCGCCCGGGTTGACCCGTCCGCCGGCGCGCGCGGTCCAGCTGTCGCGCCCGGCGACGCCGCCGCCCCCGTCCGCGCGGGCGCTGCGCACGTCCGTCCGCGCGGGCGCTGCGCACGTCCGTCCGCGCGGGCGCTGCGCACGTCCGTCCGCGCGGGCGCTGCGCACGTCCGTCCGGCTGTCGCGCCCGGTGCCCTAAGACGGCCGCCTCACGTATACGTCAGCCACCCCAGCAAGCTGCGGTGAGGTGGCTGACGTATACGTCGACGGGCGACGGGCGGCGGGCTGAGGGCTGCGATCAGGGGCGGGCCGGGTTGGAGTTGCGGGCGATCTTCGCCCACCGCTTGCGCGCCTCGGACTGGGCCCGGGCGTCGAAGCGGCGGGCCTGGTACGCCAGTTCCCGCTGCAGCTTGCGGTGCCGCTCCAGTCGGCCGGCGTCGAGTTCGCCGCCCTCGATGGCCGCCCGCACCGCGCAGCCCGGCTCGGTTTCGTGGCCGCAGTCCGTGAACCGGCACGCGGCCGCGAGCTCGGTGATGTCCGAGAACGCCGCGTCGACGCCGTCGGCCGCGTCGGTGAGGCCCACCGCGCGCAGCCCCGGCGTGTCGATCAGGCACCCGCCGCCCGGGATCTCGACGAGTTCCCGCCAGGCCGTGGTGTGCCGCCCCTTGCCGTCCTGCCGGACCTCCCCGGTGGCCAGGGCCGCGCCCCCGATCAGGGCGTTGATCAGGCTGGACTTGCCGGCGCCGCTGGCCCCCACGGTGACCAGCGTGCGGTCCGGAGCGATCGCCGCGAGCACCGGTTCGACGGTGGCCGGGTCGGTCACGGTGACCGGCACGACCTCCACGCCCGGGGCGCTGGCCGCGAACTGGCTGAGCGCCGGACCGACGTCATCGGCTGGGCACAGGTCGGACTTGGTGGCCACCAGCAGCGGCTGGGCGCCCGAGGACCAGGCGAGGGCGAGCAGCCGCTCCACCCGGCCGAGCCGGGCGTCGCGCTCCAGCGGCGCGCAGACGGCCACCACGTCCACGTTGGCGGCGAGCACCTGCTCGACCGCCTGGCCGCCGACGCCGAGCCGGCGGATCTCGGTGCTGCGCGGCCGGATGCCGGACACCTGCCCGGCGCCGTCGAGCAGCGCCCAGTCGCCCACGGCCACCGCGACCGTGGTGGGCACGGTCCGTGGACCGTCCGGGGTGGCGATCACGCAGGACTTCCGCTCCACGCGTACGACGCGGTGAGCGGTCGGAAATGCAGAAGACAAGACGAACTCCGATGAGTCGGGCCGCCCTGGAAGAAGGTTTGGTCAGCGGGCGGCGGAACGAGGGCAGGGGGCAGCGCCAATCCAGGTCATCGGCGGCTCACCTCCTCGTTCGTCCCGTCATCGGACCTATGCCGGACACCGTAACGGTTGCTCGGCGCGCGGCACAGCGAATTTCCTCGTGCCCCGGCCGGGCCGCCCCGCGTCGGCCCGACCCGGGCACGGGTCACCCCTCGTTCAAGGTGTGGACCGTCCCGGGCGGCCGGAATCATCGGTGGGTTGGGGAAAACTTCCGGTCTCCCGGGCGTACCGTCGGCGGCCGCGCGGGCGGGCTGGCCCGCGCGAAACCGCCGGGTCCGCCCGAGCCGGATCCCGTACGCTCCGGGCGTGTTCACCCCGATCCGCACGGCCCGGCTCGTCCTCCGCCCGGTCACCATGGCGGACCTCGACGACGTGTACGCGTACCAGCGCCGCCCCGACGTGTGCCGGTGGATGCTCGGCAACGAGCCGCGCACCCTCGCCGAGTCGCGGGAGTCGGTGAGCCTGATGACCAGGGAGGACGGGCTGCGCGCCGAGGGCGACGTGCTGACCCTGAGCGCCGAGACCGGCGGCCGGGTGGCCGGCACCGTCGAGCTGGTCTGGCGAAGCGAGACCGATCGCGACGCGGAGATCGGGTTCGTGTTCAACCCGGAGTTCGCCGGCCGCGGCCTGGCCACCGAGGCGGTGACCGCGCTGCTGCGGTGGGGCTTCGAGGAGTTCGGCCTGCACCGGGTGCACGGCCGGTGCCACGCCGGCAACGAGGCGTCGGCCCGGCTGATGGCCCGGGTCGGGATGCGGTGCGAGGCGCGACACGTGGAGAGCTACCTGTTCCGCGGACAGTGGGCCGACCGGCTCGTGTTCGCCCTGCTGAACCGGGAATGGCGGTCAGCAGCCAGGGGGGCCGAGGGCTAGGCTCGCGTCCATGGTGGAGCGGAACGCGATCGTCCTACCCGGCGGTCGCTACGGGCCGTACGCGCCGCTGCTGACGTACGCGGCCACGGCCGCCGAGCGGCGTGGCGCCCACATCCATCCGGTCACCTGGGGCGGCGACGGCTGGGACCCGAACGGCCCGCCGCCGAACGCGCCGAAAATCCCGCTGGCCGACCGGATGCCCTGGCTGCACAGGCAGGTGACGCCGGTGCTGGACAGGCTGGCCGCGCACCGGCCAGCGGCGCACGGGGTGGCCGCGGATGGTCCGGCGGCGGATGGCCCGGCGGCGGACGGGCCGACGGCGGATGGTTCGGCGGCGGATGGTTCGGCGGTGGGCGGGCCGACGGCGGACGGTCCATCGGCGGTCGGCCGGCGGCCGCTGCTGATCGGCAAGTCGCTCGGCACCCTGGCCGCGCCGCTGGCCGCCGAGCGCGGGTTGCCGGCGGTCTGGCTCACCCCTCTGCTGCGGGTCGGGCCGGTGGTCGAGGCGTTGCGCCGGGCCACCGCCCCGATGCTGCTGGTGGGCGGCACGGCCGACCATACGCACTGGGACGGGGCGCTGGCCCGCACGCTGTCGTCACACGTGCTGGAGATCCCGGACGCCGACCACGGATTGCTGGTCCCCGGCCCGCTCGCCCGGTCCGCCGCGGTGCTCGGCCAGGTTGCCGCCGCCGTCGAGGAGTTCCTCGACGACGTGGTCTGGCCCTGACCCTTCCACCGCAACGCCGGCCGCATCGGTCGTCCTACCGCGCAGCGCCGGCCGCACCGGTCGCCCTACCGGGCCGCGACGGCGGGACCGGTCGCGGCAGCGGGTGGCGGCGGCCTCGTACCTGGCGGCGGGTGGCGGCGGGCCCGGACGCGACCGTCGCGCTACCCGGCGACGGCGGCCACGGCCTCGATCTCGATCAGCAGGTCGGGCCGGAACAGGCCGGCGACCCGGACCAGCGAGCTGGTCGGCGGGTTCGCGGTGTCGATGAACTCGTCCCGGACCGCACGCACGGTGCCGAGTTCCGCGGTGTCCACCACGTAGATGGTCAGCTTGACCACATCGGACCAGCCGGCGCCGCCGGCGGCCAACGCCGCGCCGACGTTCTGCAGCACCAGCCGGGTTTGCGCCTCCCATCCGTCCGGGGGCGAAGTCCCGTCGGGGCCCAGGGCCACCTGCCCCGAGGTCCAGACCAGCCGGCTGCCGGCCGGGATGCCGACCACGTGGCTGTAGCCGTTGGTCGGCGGCATGCTGTCCGGGTTCGCGAATTCTGGCTGCACGCTTCTCCTGTCCGGTGAGACTCGAGCGGACGGTGGGCTCGGGCGGACGGTGGGCTCGGGCGGACGGTGAGGGACGGGCGGACGGTGGGCTCGGGCGGACGGTGAGGGCTCGGGCGGACGGTGGGGGACGGGCGGGTGAAACCGCCGTACCCGGATCTCCTGATCGACGGACGCCTCGGTGGCGATCTTCGCAGGCTACCGTCGGCTCGTCGTTAGGTTGCAGAGCAGGCGGGGTAGACCTTCGTGGCGCGGACGCTGGGAGGCGGCATGGTCGGGATGGGGTGGCTGCGCCGCGGCGCGGGTCGGCTGCGCCAGGGGTGGCTCCCGATCGCCGAGGCCACCCTCGCGGCCACCGCCGCCTGGGTGGTGGACACCCGGCTGATCGGGCATCCGCAGCCGTTCTTCGCCCCGGCCGCCGCGCTGATCGTGCTGGGTCAGACCCGCGGCCAGCGGATGCGCCGAGCCGTCGAGGTGGTGCTCGGGGTGGCCGCCGGGGTCCTGGTGGCCGACCTGGTGATCGAGGCCCTCGGTCCGCGCGGCACCTGGACGATCTTCACGGTGATCCTGCTGACGCTCGGCCTGGCCGTGGCCGTCGGCGCCAGCACGGTGACCGTGGTGCAGGCGGCCGTGTCCGCGCTCTATCTCGTGGTGATCAGCCCGACGACGACCAGCCTGGTGCCATTCCGATTCGTGGACGCCCTGGTCGGCGGCGGGGTGGCCATCCTGGTCAGCCAGCTCATCTCGGCCCGGCAACCGCTCGCCCCGCTGGTGGCCCAGGCCCGGGAACTCTTCGGCGAGCTGTGCACGCTGGTCGAGGAGATCGCGGACGCGCTCGAGCGGCACAACGAGCCGGCCGCCCGGGAGGCGTTGACCCGGGCCCGCGGGATGGATGCCACGGTCGACCGGCTGGAGACCGAGGTCACGGCCGCGGGCGAGGCGCTGAGCCTGCACATCCGCCGGCGCCGGGACCTGCACCGGGTGCATGCCGTGGACGCGTCGACCCGGCAGGTCGACTACGCCGTACGGAATGTCCGGGTGCTGGCCCGGGCGGCCGTGACGCTGACCCGGCTGCCCGCCGGGGTGCCGGCCGACCTGATCGTCGCGCTGCGCTCGCTGGCCACTGCCGTGCGGGCCGCGGGGGAGGCGCTGGCCGCCGACCTGAGCATGGACGACGCCACCGCGGATCGGCGGGCCGACGAGGCCGAACGGGCCGCGCTGGAGGCGGTACGGCTGGCCGGCGGGCTGTTCTCGACCGGCCCGCCGCTACCGCTCATCATGATCATCGGCCAGGTCCGGGCCACCGCCATCGACCTGTTGCGCGGCGTGGGCGGCGGTGACGACGCGGAGGTGCTCGGCCGGGTCGACGCCGCCCTCGGGCTCCCCCCGGTCTGAAGGAAGGGCCCCTTGTTATCGCTTTCCGGATAGGAAGGGCCCCCCGTTAACGCCGATCGCGTTAGCGCCGATCACGCCCGTCGACGACGTCGTCGTCCAGGAGCGCCGCCAGCCGCCTGGGCGCCACCACCCGGTACGCGTCCGTGCACAGCTCGGTGATCTCGGACCAGTCCACCCGGCCGTCCAGCCGTACGCCGAGCCAGCCGCGCCCGCCCACGTAGGGCGGCCGGAAGAACCGCTCCGGATCCTCGGCCACCAGCTCCTGCTGCGCGCCCGCCGGCGCGGCGCACCACAGGTGCGGGAACCGGCTTTCGTGGTGCCCGGTCACGTGCAGGGTGACGAAGGTCGTCTTTCCGCGGACGAACCAGGTGGGCGAGCCGTGGCTGAGCCGCTCGGTCACCTCGGGCAGGGCGAGGCAGATGGCGCGTACCCGGTCCAGCAGTTCCATCGCCCCGCCCGAGAAGATCCGACGTCTCAGTACGCGTAGGTTACCGAGATCGTCACGTTCGAGCACGAGCTGGCGTAGCTGGTCAACGCGCTCTTCTCCGCGCTGTCGACGGTCAGCCGCCAGCGGGTCTTCACCGCCGCCCACTCGCCGACGTACCGGCACCGCTCGTACGTGGGCATCCAGGTGGCGGGGTCCTGGTCGCCCTTCGCCTGGTTGACGTTGTCGGTCACCGCCACCAGCGTCCGGGAGTCGCCCAGGTCGTTGGCGTACGACTGGCGTCGGCTGGTGGTCCAGCCGCGGGCGCCGGAGTCCCACGCCTCGGCCAGCGGGACGAGATGGTCGATGTCCAGGTCCGAGGTGCTGGTCCAGTACGCCGCGTCGTAGTACGAGTACCACCGACCGTTGCTGAGCGAGCAGCCCGACCCGATGGTGGGGGTCCGGACCGCCTCGGCGATGAGGACCTCGTACCGGGTGTTGCAGCCGTCGCCGTCGGCGTCGATCCAGAGCGGGAAGAGGGTCCGGTCGTAGCCGGTGCGGACCTCGGTGGCCACCGGCAGGTTGGCGATCATCGTGCGCAGTGGTTGCGAGGTGCTGGCCGCCGCGGCGGGGCCGACCAGGCCGAGGGTAGCGGCCGTGACGCTGGCCAACAGGGTGGCGGCCCAGCGCAGGATGCGGCTCATGCTGACTCCATCCGATCGGGGATGTTCGGTAGAGACAGTCAGCACTATGAATGTGTTGGCTGGCAAGCATTCAGGATGAACGATTGCAGAACGGCTCTCTCAACCGGTCCGGCCGGCGTAGCGCCGGGTCGCGGACGGTTGGAGAACGTTTACCCAGCGTTCGCTCGACGATCGTCGGAAATCTGACCGTGGTCGCCCCGTTGTCAGAGGCAACTGCTGTGGTTAAGCTTGGTCTGCGCGCCCCAATCGCCCGCTTCCCCCGTGGCAGGCGATCGGGGCGCGCACCTATTTGTGGCCCGATCGCGTTGGGGCCCGATCGCTCCGGCCGACCGTCCTCGGGACGGAGCCGACCGTCCTCGGGACGGAGCCGACGAAGCCCGCACGCCCGTCCCCGGGACGGGAGCGCAGAAGTCCGCGAGCCGTCCGGGTGAGGCTTCCGCCAGGTCGGCGGCGGGCGGGATCAGATCCAGCGCCCGCCAAGCCACATCCGGGCCGACCACTCGGCGTAGGTGATCACTCTGCCGACGAAGATCGGATAGAAGTACGCGAAGCAGATCGCGACCGCCAGCACGTACACGCCGGCCACCACGGCGCCCACCATCCGCCGGTCCGCCCCGTCGCCGGCGTCCGCCACCTCGCCGGCGGCGGCCTGGCCGGCGGCGGCCTGGTCGGCGACGGCCTGGCCGGCGACGGTCAGCGGGGCCCGGGCCGGGCTCATGATGGCGCCGAGCACGTACACCACGGCCAGCACCAGGAAGGGCTGCGCCGGGGCCGCGTAGAAGAAGAACATCGTGCGGTTGTCGAAGGCGTACCAGAACCAGGGCAGGATCCCGGCGCCGACGCACAGCAGCAGCGCGCCGGCCCGCCAGTCCCGGCGGGCGATCCCCAGCCATGCCGTGCCGACCAGGGCGGGCAGGAACGACCACCACAGGATCGGCGTGCCGAGCAGCAGCACCTCGGAAGCGCAGCTCGCCGCGCCGCACGGCCCGGTCCCGGACCAGTAGAAGGCCACCGGGCGGCCCAGCAGCAGCCACTGCCATGGCCAGGACTGGTACTTGTGCGGCTTGTCGAGCGTGGTGTGGAACTTGAACGCCTCCACGTGGTAGTGCCACAGGTTGCGCAGGGCGCCGATCACCGGCGGCTCCGGCTGCCCGTTGTCCCGCAGGAAGTGCCGGAAGTAGCCGCCGTCGCTGAGCAGCCAGCCGGACCAGGTGGCCAGGTAGGTGGCCACCACCAACACGCCGCACAGCGCCAGCCAGCCGGTCTCGTCGAGCAGCGTGTTGAGCCACGGCCGGGGTACGCCCGCCGACCGGCGCGCGCCCACCTCCCAGAGCACGACCAGGATGACGAAGGCCACCACGAAGTAGAGCCCGCTCCACTTCACCGCGAGCGAGCAGCCGAGCAGCACCGCCGCGACCAGCCGCCACCACGGCACCCCGTGCGGCAGCCGGGTCGGGTCGACCCCGGCCTCCAGGGCCCGCAGCCAGCGCTCCCGCCGGGCGTCCCGATCCAGGACCAGGGCGCCGAACGAGGCCAGCACGAAGAACAGCAGGAAGACGTCCAGCAGGGCGGTACGCGACAGCACCAGGTGGAAGCCGTCCAGCGCGGTCAGCAGCCCGGCCGCGCAGCCGAGCACGGTCGACCGGAACATCCGGCGGCCGATCCGGACCACCAGCAACACCGACAGGGTGCCGATGATCGCTGCCGAGATCCGCCAGCCGAACTCGGGCGCCGTGGTGGTGAGGTGCCCGGCCACCGTGATGTGCTGCTCGGGGTCGGCGTACCCGAACGCCCACTCGCCGAGCGCGATCAGCCACTTGCCCAGCGGGGGATGGACCACGTACGAGGGGGTGTTCGTCTCGTAGTTCCACTCGGCGCCCTTGTTGAGCAGGCCCCAGGAGTCGCGGGCGTAGTAGATCTCATCGAAGATCTTGCCCGGTGGGTGGCTGAGCCCCACCAGCCGCAGGATGGCCGCGATCCCGACCACCACGGCCGTGGCCGGCCAGGCCCAGGGGTCGAGCCGCCCGTCCAGGGGCGCCAGCCGGCGCCGGGCGGCCGCGAGCACGCCGACCGGGCGGCCGGCGCCGGGGTCCGTGGGTGGATCGGTGGCCGGGTCGCCGGCATCCCCGCTGGTCAGGGCGTTGTCCGGGTCCTTGGTCTGCGCTGTCGACGCCGAGGTCACCCCGCGATCGTAGGCTGCCGGGGTGGGAAACGGTGGCTCCCGCCACCGCCTGCCCGCGATCTGGACCGAGAATCGAGGAGTTGCCGAGTGCCGGAACGAACCGAGGGCGGCCGGCTGGTGCTGGTGGGCGCCCCGCTCGGCAATCCCGCCGATGCCTCCGCCCGGTTCCGCGCGGAGTTGGCCGCCGCGGACGTGGTGGCCGCCGAGGACACCCGCCGGTTGGCCCGGCTCGCCCGGGACCTCGACGTGGCGATCACCGGCCGGGTGGTCTCGTACTTCGAGGGCAACGAGGAACGCCGTACGCCGGAACTGGTCGCGGCGATGGCCGGCGGAGCCACCGTCGCGGTGGTCACCGACGGCGGCATGCCGAGCGTCTCCGACCCGGGCTACCGGCTGGTGCGCGGCGCGCTCGAAGCGGGTGTTCCGGTCAGCGCGGCGCCCGGCCCGAGCGCGGTCACCACGGCGCTGGCGGTGTCCGGGCTGCCCTGCGACCGGTTCTGCTTCGAGGGCTTCCTGCCCCGGTCCGGCGGCGCCCGCCGGAGCCGGCTGCGGGCCCTGGCCGGTGAGGAACGGACGCTGGTCTTCTTCGAGGCCCCGCACCGGATCGCCGGGGCGCTCACCGACCTCGCCGAGGCGTTCGGCGCCGACCGGCCGGCCGCGCTGTGCCGCGAGCTGACCAAGACGTACGAGGAGGTGCTGCGTCGACCGCTCGGCGAGCTGGCCGAGTGGGCCGCGGCCGGGAGCGCGCGTGGGGAGATCACGCTGGTGGTGGCCGGCGCGCCGGCGGGCCCGGCGGTCCGGCCGGACGACGCCGCGCTGCGGGAGGCGGTGGCCGCGCTGGAGGCCGCGGGCGCCTCCCGCCGCGACGCCATCGCGGCCGTGGCGGTCGAGTACGGGCTGCGCCGCCGCGACGTGTACGGCGTGGTGCACGCGCCCGGGCCGCTGACGCCGGACCGCTGACCCCCTGACCGCGGCATCCTGACCGCGGCATCTGGACCACGGCGTCCTTACCGCGGCGTCCTGACGGCTGGCGTCCGGACCGCTGGCGTCCCTACCGCTCGCGCCCCGGCTGGTGGCTCAGAAGGCGACCGTCAGGAAGCCGGCCACCAGCAGCACGGGGACGGCCAACGCCGCCAGGGTGGCGCCGCGCCGACCGCGCGGCTCCGGCAGCCGCCGCGCGCCGGTCGCCCAGACGATGCCCGGTCCGCAGCCCAGCGCCGCCACCAGGCCGAGCAGCCAGCGCAGGTGCCGGGCCGCGAGGCCGGTTTCCGCGTACGCCTTGCCGGCGTCGGCGTTCACCATCCGGGCGCCGACCCGGGCGCCCGGGGCGCGTGCCTGGGGGGCGACCCCGACCAGTGGGACCGGTGGGCTGGTCCAGCCGGACGCGGCGCTGAACCGGCCCAGACAGTCCAGCCGGAGGCCCGAGCCGGAGCAGGAGGAGACGATCGCCACCCCGCGTTCCCCGTGCCCGGCGGCGAGCCACAGCGGGCCGGCGCTCACCCGGGCGAAGAAGCTCGCGGCCAGCGCGAACAGCACCAGCCCGGCAAGCCCGGCCAGCGGGTGGCGGGGCGGTGGGGGCGGCCGGTTCGTCCGCTCGGCGGCCGCGCGGGCGGCACGCCACCGGCTCAACCAGGTTTCCCGCTCGCGCTTGATCGGCCGGCCGTCCCAGTGCACCTCCTCGATGGGCAACCAGAAGGCCGGCTCGTCCACGCCCTCGACCGGGGCGGCCCGGTCCGGCGGCGCGGCGGGCCCGTCGGTCGGGGCGGCCGGCCTGCTGTCGCGGGTCTGGCGGACGGGCGCGCGCTGTGGCAGCGCCCCGAACGGGGCGCCGGTGGTCGGCTCGATCCCGGGCGCCGGCTCATCCGCGGGCTCCGGTTCCACCGTGCCGCTGGCCTCGGCCCGGCTGTCGGCGTCGGCCGCCGGCTCGGGTTCGTCCTCGGCCCGGGTGTCGGCGTCGGCCGCCGGTTCGGGGTCGTCCTCGGCGCGGGTGTCGGCGCCGGCCGTCGGCTCGTATTCGTCCTCGGCCCGGGTGTCGAGGCCGGCCGCCGACCCGCGCCGCTGAGGTGGCACGGCGGTCTCGTCCGGGGCCGCGGTGGTCTCGTCCCGGGCCGCGCCGGGCTCGGCCGTCCGCGTGGCGGTCTCGTCGGCGTCGGCCGGCGGCGCGCCCGGTTGGACCGGGACCGTGGCCCGGCCGGCAGTCGCGTCCGGCGGTGTGGCGGTCTCGTCGGCGTCGGCCGGCGGCGCGCCCGGTTGGACCGGCACCGTGGCCCGACCGGCGGTCGGGCCCGGCGGCGCCGCGATGGTGGTGGCCCGGGAACCGGCCGGCGCGGGCGCCGTGCCGCGGGCGGTCTCGCCGTCCCGCGGCGGGGCGATCCGGATTCCGGCCCGGTTTTCGGCAGCCTCCGGCGGTGCTGGCTCTCCAGTCACGCCGTCATTGGACAACGCGTCACCGATCGAAACCAATAGGTGACTCGGCGTGTCGGCGGAGCAGAATTGCCGGATCGGTCCCCGGCCGCCGGGCCGCGGCCGGGGCGTTGGTTCGCGGCGCCCGCGCCGGGGTCACTAGGCTTGACTGTCATGAGTCACGTTCTCGCGGCGGTCGCCTGGCCGTACGCCAACGGCCCGCGGCACATCGGCCACGTTTCCGGCTTCGGCGTGCCCTCGGACGTGTTCAGCCGCTACATGCGGATGACGGGCCACGACGTGCTCATGGTTTCCGGTACGGACGAGCACGGCACCCCGATCCAGGTGCAGGCGGACTCCGAGGGGGTCACGGCGCGCGAGCTGGCCGACCGGTACAACAGGGTCATCGTGGCCGACCTGCACGGCCTGGGCCTCTCGTACGACCTGTTCACCCGCACCACCACCCGCAACCACTACGCGGTGGTGCAGGAGGTCTTCGAAGGGCTGCACCGCAACGGCTACATCGTGCCCCGGGTGACCATGGGGGCGATCTCGCCGTCCACCGGCCGGACCCTGCCGGACCGCTACATCGAGGGCACCTGCCCGATCTGCGGCTACGACAGCGCCCGCGGCGACCAGTGCGACAACTGCGGCAACCAGCTCGACCCGGTCGACCTGATCAACCCCCGCTCCCGGATCAACGGCGAGACGCCCAACTTCGTGGAGACCGAGCACTTCTTCCTCGACCTGCCGGCCCTGGCCGGCGCGCTCGGGCGCTGGCTGGACAGCCGGGAGGGCTGGCGGCCCAACGTGCTGCGGTTCTCCCGGAACCTGCTGGACGACCTGCAGCCGCGGGCCATCACCCGCGACCTTGACTGGGGCGTGCCGATCCCGCTGGAGGGCTGGCAGGACCGCACCGACAAGCGCATCTACGTCTGGTTCGACGCGGTGATCGGCTACCTCTCCGCGTCCATCGAGTGGGCCCGGCGCAGTGGCGACCCGGAGGCGTGGCGCCGGTGGTGGTCCGCCGACGGCGCCGGCAAGGATGCCAGCGGCTTCTACTTCATGGGCAAGGACAACATCGTCTTCCACTCGGTGATCTGGCCGGCCCTGCTGCTGGGCTACTCGGGCGAGGGTGACCGGGACGGCGAGCCGGGCAGCTACGGCCGGCTCAACCTGCCCACCGAGGTGGTGTCCAGCGAGTTCCTCACCATGGAGGGCCGCAAGTTTTCCTCCTCCCGCCAGGTGGTCATCTTCGTCCGCGACTTCCTGGAGCGGTACGACGCCGACGCGCTGCGCTACTTCATCGCGGTGGCCGGTCCGGAGAGCCAGGACACCGACTTCACCTGGGCCGAGTTCCTCCGCCGCAACAACGACGAGCTGGTGGCCGGTTGGGGCAACCTGGTCAACCGGTCCATCTCGATGGCCGCCAAGAACTTCGGCGCCATCCCGCCGGTCGACCCGGCCGGGCTCACCGAGGCGGACGAGGCGTTGCTGGCCAGCGTGCGGGCCGGCTTCGACACGGTGGGCGGGCTGATCGGCCGGCACCGGCAGAAGCAGGCCATCGGCGAGGCCATGCGGGTGGTGGCCGAGGCCAACAAATACCTCTCCGAGCAGGCGCCCTGGAAGCTCAAGGCCGAGGCCGAAAAGCCGCGGATGGGCACCATCCTGCACGTCGCGCTGCAGGCCGTGAGCGACGCCAACATCCTGCTCACCCCGTTCCTGCCGCACTCGGCTCAGAAGATCCACGAGCTGCTGGGCGGCACCGGCGTACACGCCCCGATGCCGTCCATCGTGACGGTCGAGGACCTGGACGGCGGTCCGGCGTACCCGGTGTTGACCGGGGACTACACGGTCGGGGCGCGCTGGGAGTCCACGCCCATCGAGGCCGGCCGGCCGCTGGCCGCGCCGAAGCCGGTGTTCCGCAAGCTGGACCCGTCGATCGTCGAGGAGGAGCTGGCCCGGCTGGGCGGCTGACCCGGCTCAACCCTCCGGGTAGTCGAGGTCCACGGTCCGGTCGTCGGTGATCTCGGCGGCCGGCGCCCACGCCTCGTACACGCCGCGCTCGTAACACTGCGCGCCGAGCGCCGGCACGCTGTCGGGGTCCGGCCGGCACAACCGCACCCGTACCCAGCTGGCGTCGGAGTGCAGCGCCACGCAGCGGGCGCCGCGCCAGGTGACGAACCGGGCCCGCCGGCGTACCCGCTCGATCGGGAACCGGGCCGCGCGGGTCATCGACAGCGCCCGGAACCCGCCCGGCAGGTCCGCCACCGCCTCGTACTCCTCGCCCTCGCGCTCGCCGACCAGCCGGGTCGACGGCGCGGCGCCCACCGGCAGGTACTCCTGGTCCGGCGAGATGCCGGGCACCGGAGCCAGCAGGTGCCGCCAGCGCGGTCCGGCCATCCGCAGCCACCCCCGCTGCTCCGGACGGAACGTGTAGAGCACGATCTCCTCGCCGGACGCCGGGTAGGCGATCAGCGCCGCGTTGGCCGGCATGGGCAGGTCGGCCAGGTCCCGGGTGACGAACTCGGGAAGGAGCTGCCGGCCGCTCGGCGTGAAGCCGGTGCCGAGCACCGCCGGACCCACCCGGTCGTGCGGCGGCATGACCACCAGCCCCGGGTACGCGTCGGCGGTCGGGAACTCGTAGTCGGCGGCGTCGATGGCCCGCCAGCGCAGCGCGTACGAGACGTCCGGGTCGCCCCGGCCCGGCTCCGGGTCGGTCCGCAGCACCGCGAGGTCGGTGGGCGTCCGCAGGTGCGCGATGTCGTACTCGCGGTAGCAGAAGCCGTACGGCTGCCAGCCGTGCAGGAAGCCGGCCAGCTGGCGGGCGGACAGCACCTTGACCATCGGGGTGCCCCGGCGGATCACCGCCGAACTGCGCACGGCGTGCAGCGCCGGGTCGGCCGACGCGGCCGGCCGCTGGCTGAGCTGGTGCAGGTCGGCCCAGCTCCGTCGGCGGCTCACCGGCGCCAGCAGCGGCGCGTCCAGATCCGGCCCGCCGCCGGGCCCGCCGACCGTGTCCACGTCGGCGACGTGGACGAAGCGGTGCCAGGGCAGCCGCGCGTCCGGCCGGCGGACCGGCTCGAACCCGGCGGCCGGCTCGGCGCTGAAGATCTCGTACGCCGCACCCCGGGCGAGCTCCTGGGCGGGGTAGGCGGCGCCGTCCAGGGACACCCAGAGTTCGCCCCCGGCGGCTGGAAGCTGCTGCGGCGGCTGCGGGCTGAGGCTCACAGCCGCACGCTAGGTGCGCCGGGTGAACATCACGTTGCCCGAAGGTTCCGCGCGACAACTGATGAGCAGGTTGCGGGGTGATGCTCGGCACCCACGGCCGCCGGGCGCGCGGTGTGTGATGCTTTCGGGCGATGAGCGAACCAACCGAGTCCCGTCGCCAGCGCGCCGCCCGGCGTGCCGGTGAGTTCCCGCCCGCGCCCGAGCCGCTGCCGGTTCCGGTGCTGGACAGCCACACCCACCTGGACATCACCGCCGGCGAGGCCGGCGCGCCGCCGGCCGGCCCGCCGACCACCGACGGCGTACCGCCGGCCGGCCCGCCGACCACCGACGGCGTACCGCCGGCCGGCCCGCCGACCACCGACGGCGTACCGCCGGACGGCCCGGCGGCCACCGACGGCGATCCGGTGGCGGCGCTGATCGCCGCGGCCGAGCGGGTCGGGGTGGACCGGCTGGTGCAGGTAGGGGTGGACGTCGAGTCGTCCCGCTGGGGCGCGGAGCTGGCGGCCCGGCACCCGCGGGTGCTGGCCACGGTCGCGCTGCACCCCAACGAGGCCCCCCGGCTGGCCGACCTGGACGAGGCGCTGCGGGAGATCGAGTCGCTGGCCGGCCTGGAAAGGGTACGCGGCATCGGCGAGACCGGGATGGACTTCTTCCGCACCGGCGAGGAGGGCCGGGCCGCGCAGGAGACCAGCTTCCGGGCGCACATCGCGATCGCGAAGCGGTACGGCAAGGCGCTGGTCATCCACGACCGGGACGCGCACGCCGACGTGCTGCGGATCCTGGACGACGAGGGCGCCCCGGACACCGTCGTCCTGCACTGCTTCTCCGGCGACGCGGAGTTCGCGGCCGAGTGCGTCCGCCGGGGCTACCTGCTCAGCTTCGCCGGCACCGTCACCTTCGCCAGCGCCGGCGCGCTGCGCGAGGCCGCCCGGATCACCCCGCCGGACCAGCTGTTGGTGGAGACCGACGCCCCGTACCTCACGCCCACCCCGCACCGCGGCCGGCCCAACGCGTCGTACCTCGTCCCGCTCACGGTCCGGGCGCTGGCCGACAGCACCGGGGCCGACCTGGGGAAGCTGTGCGAGGCCATCTCCGCCGCCGGCGACCGGACCTTCGGCCCGTGGTAAGGATGGGGCAGCCCGGCTAGGCCGTACCGTCGAGCGGATGGGCGCGGCAGCCGAGCCGGGCGCCGATCTCTGCGAGCCGGGTGGCGAACTCCGCCGGGGCGTTCCGAAGAGGCTTGTGGGTGACCGGCCACATCAGCCAGCGTGGATTGCCGGTCAGGTCGAATATCTCGTGGCTGACCAGCGTTCCCGCCTCGTGCGGCGCGATCCTCGTCTCACCGCGGTACCACCAGCCGCCCTGCAGGGTGAGTAGCCCGGCCGCGTGGTCGCGCTCCACGGTGCGTACCAGCGGGTCCACGGGCGCGTCGATGATCAAGGGGGCGACCCGGTCCGGTGGCGCCTCGACAAGGCCGCGCAGCCGGACGAGCGAGCGGGGAGAGGCCATGCCGGGATTGGCCCCGGTTCGGCCGTCGTCCGTCGGCCCGGTTCGGTCTCGACCGGCCCGACCCACCCCGGACCGTAGGCTCTGGTGCCATGACCGAGCAGCGCCACCAGCGGGAACCGCGGCCGTTAAGCGGGGGCCCTTCCTATACAAAAAGCGATAACAAGGGGCCCTTCCTTTCGCCGGTGGAGATTCGGGAGCTGGCCGGCCGGCTCGGGGTGGTGCCTACCAAGCGGCTCGGGCAGAACTTCGTGCACGACCCGAACACCGTGCGCCGGATCGTCGCCGCGGCCGACCTGAGCGAGGCCGACGTGGTGCTCGAGGTGGGGCCGGGCCTCGGCTCGCTCACCCTGGGCCTGCTGCCCGCCGCCCGGCACGTACACGCGGTGGAGATCGACCCGGTGCTGGCCGGCGCCCTGCCGGCCACCGCCGTCCGGCACGCCGGTCCGGCCGCCGACCGGCTGCGGGTGCACCGCGCCGACGCGCTGCGGATCGCCGCGGCCGACCTGGACCCGGCGCCCACGGCGCTGGTGGCCAACCTGCCCTACAACGTGGCCGTGCCGGTCGTGCTGCACCTGCTGGCCGAGCTGCCGACGCTGCGCCGGGGTCTGGTGATGGTGCAGAAGGAGGTGGCGGACCGGCTCGTCGCCGGACCCGGCTCCCGGGTGTACGGCGTGCCGTCGGTCAAGCTCGCCTGGTACGCCACGGCCCGGGCCGCCGGCCGGGTCCCGCCGAACGTGTTCTGGCCGGTGCCCAACGTCGACTCCGGCCTGGTGGCGTTCACCCGGCACGACCCGCCGCGCGGCGGCGTGCCCCGGGAGCGGGTTTTCGCCGTGATCGACGCGGCGTTCGCGCAGCGCCGCAAGACCCTCCGGGCGGCCCTGGCCGGCTGGGCCGGCGGCCCGGACCGGGCGGCCGCGGCGCTGGTCGCGGCCGGGGTCGACCCCACCGCCCGGGGCGAGTCGCTGACCGTTGAGCAGTTCGCCGCGATCGCCGCGTCGGCCCCTGCCGGCGCGTCGGGCGCACAGTAGGCTGACGGCGTGCCCGCCAAGGAGGTGTACGAGTGACCGCAGCGGCCGTGCCGCCGTCGAGCGACCGGTGGTCCGGTCCGGACCTCTGGCGTCAACGACTCGGCAACTACACCGTCGAGGACGTGTTGTCCCTGCCCGACGACGCTCCCCGGGTGGAGCTGCGCGATGGAGTCATGATCGTGGTTCCCTCCCCGACCTTCGGTCATCAGAAGATCAGCACTCTCCTGTGGCACTGGCTCCGCCAGCAGGCGCCCCGTAAGCTGGAGCCGAGCATCGCCACCGGCGTGATCGTCGGCCCTGACCAGACCTTCGAGCCCGATGTCCTGCTCCTGGTCGCCGAGACGATCAACTTCGAGAGCCACTACGCCACCGCTGAGCAGGTGTCACTGGTCGTCGAGGTGGTCTCGCCCAGCACCCGGCGGCGGGACCGGCTGGAGAAGCCGGTCTACTATGCCGAGGCGGGCATCCCGCACTACTGGCGGATCGAGCAGAACCCCGTGCATGTGTACGCGTACGACCTGGTCGACGGGCGGTACGAGCTCGTTGCCGAATCTGCCGAGGAACTGGTGTTGGCCAAGCCCTTCGAGCTGCGGCTGCGCGTGCGGGACATCACCCCGTGACGGAGGCCTGGCGCCCGGAGGACGACGAGACCTCCCGGCGCGGCGCCACCGGCCCGGTGAAGGTGCACGTTCCCGCCAAGATCAACCTTCACCTCGGGGTGGGCCCGCTCCGGGCCGACGGCTACCACGAGCTGAACACGGTCTATCACGCCATCTCCATCCAGGACGAGCTGACCGCGCGCCGCGGCGACACCCTCACCCTCACCATGGAGGGCGAGGGCACCGGGGTGCTCGCGCTGGACGAGACGAACCTGGTCATCCGGGCCGCGCGCGCCCTGGCCGCGTACGCCGGGGTGCCCGCGCACGCCCGGCTGCACCTGCGCAAGCAGATCCCGCTGGCCGGCGGCCTGGCCGGCGGCAGCGCGGACGCCGCCGCGGCGCTGGTCGCCTGCGACGCGCTGTGGGGCACCGGCCTCACCCGCGACGAACTCGCCACCGTCGCGGCCGGCCTCGGCTCCGACGTGCCGTTCCTGGTCTTCGGCGGCACGGCGCTCGGCACCGGCCGCGGCGAGGCCGTCAGCCCCGTCCTGGTCCGGCCCACCACCTGGCACTGGACCGTCGCCATCGCCGACGCGGGTCTGGCCACCCCCAGCGTGTACGCCGAACTCGACCGGCTCCGCGACGCCGGCGCCGCCCCGACGCCGATGGGCAGCCCGGACCGGCTGCTCGGCGCGCTGCGCCAGCGCGACCCGGCCGTGCTCGGCGCCGCCCTCGGCAACGATCTCGAGCCGGCCGCCGTGTCGCTCCGGCCCGAGCTGGCCCGGGTGCTGGCCGCCGGCCGGTCCGCCGGCGCCCTCGCCAGCATCGTCTCCGGATCCGGGCCGACCTGCGTCTTCCTCGCCTCCGACGCGGGCCACGCCGACCGGATGGCCCGCGACCTGACCGCCGCCGACGTCTGCCGGCTGGTCCGTACGGCGCACGGCCCGGTGGCCGGGGCCCGCGTCGGCTAGACCGGCCACCGCGCCGGGAACGCGGCCGGCTGGTCGGGCGTTACCCTTGGCGGCTTCCGTACGCCGTACGCCCCGACCCGGCCCAGCTCGGCGCCGGCGGGGAGCCGAACGACAGAAAGGTGGGTTCGTGCCCAACATCGTCAACCTGGACCGGGTGTCCAAGGGCTATGGCGCCGCGGGGCCGCTGCTCACCGACGTATCCCTGGGGCTGGACGACGCCGACCGGGTCGGCGTGGTCGGGCTCAACGGCGCCGGCAAGTCCACCCTGCTGCGCCTGCTGACCCGCACCGAGGAGCCCGACGACGGGCGGGTCACCCACCGCCGGGACCTGCGGGTCGCCTGGCTGCCCCAGCAGCTGGTGCTGGACCCCGAGGCCACCGTCCGGCAGGTGGTCCTCGGCACGGCCTGGCTCGGCCAGGACATGGGGGCCGAGCACGAATGGGCCGGCGACGCGGGCGTACGGGCCGTCCTCGACGGGCTCGGCATGCCCTACCTCGGCCTGGACCAGCCGGTCGGACCGATGTCCGGCGGCGAGCGGCGGCGGGTGGCCCTGGCCGCGCTGCTGGTCCGCGAGTCGGATCTGCTGATCCTCGACGAGCCCACCAACCATCTGGACGTGGCCGGGGTGGACTGGCTCGCCCGGCACCTGGTGGCCCGGCGCGGCGCCCTGGTCGTGGTCACCCACGACCGCTGGTTCCTGGACGCGGTCTGCACCACCACCTGGGAGGTGGCCGACCGGACCGTGCGGGCGTACGAGGGCGGCTTCGCGGCCTGGACCCTGGCCCGCGCCGAGCGGGCCCGGCTGGCCGCCGCGACCGAGGCCCGGCGGCAGAACCTGCTGCGCAAGGAGATCGCCTGGCTGCGCCGGGGCCCGCCGGCCCGGACCTCCAAGCCGCGGTTCCGGATCGAGGCGGCCAACGCGCTCATCGCCGACGAACCAGAACCCCGGGACACCGTCGCGCTGCACCGGCTGGCCACCGCCCGGCTCGGCAAGCAGGTGTACGAGCTGGCGGACGTCACCCTCACCGCCGGCGACCGGCCGATCCTCGACCACCTCAGCTGGCAGGTGGGCCCCGGGGACCGGATCGCCATCGTGGGCGCCAACGGCGCCGGCAAGACCACCCTGCTGCGGCTGCTGGCCGGGGTGCGCGGCCCGGACGCCGGCACGATCCGCACCGGGTCCACCGTGCGGCCAGCGTTCCTCTCCCAGGAACTCGCCGAGCTCCCCGGCGAGCTGCGGGTGCTGGAGGCCGTCGAGGAGGTGGCCCGCCGGGTCGTCCTCGGCGACCGGGAGGTGGCCGCCTCCCAGCTCGCCGAGATGTTCGGCTTCGACGACCGGCGGCTCTGGACGCCGGTGGGCGACCTGTCGGGCGGCGAGCGGCGCCGGCTGCAGATGCTGCGGCTGCTGGCCGCCGAACCCAACGTGCTGCTGTTCGACGAGCCCACCAACGACCTCGACACCGACACCCTGGCCTCGCTGGAGGATTTGCTCGACTCCTGGCCCGGCACGGTCATCGTGGCCAGCCACGACCGGTACCTGATCGAACGGGTCACCGAGGTCGTGTACGGGATGTTCGGCGACGGCCGGCTCGTACACCTGCCCGGCGGGGTGGACGAATACCTGGCGCGGGCGGCCGACGGCGGCGTGCCCGCCCGGCGGGCCGGGTCGACCGCGGCCGGCGCGGCGGCCGGCGGCGCCGGCGGCGCCGCGGGCGCCGGTGCCGCGGGCGCCGGTGCCGCGGGCGCCGGTGCCGCGGGCGCTGGCGCCGGGACGGCCGGCGGCGGGGATGCCGGCGGCCCGGCGCCGCTCTCCGCGGCCGAGGCGCGGACCGCCAAGAAGGAGCTCAGCCGGCTGGAACGGCAGATCGGCAAGCTGGAACAGCGCGAGACCGCCCTGCACGAACAGCTCGCCGAGCACGCCACCGACTACAGCCGGGTGGCCGAGCTGGACGGCCAGTTGCGGGCGCTGCGGACCGAACGGGAACAGGTCGAGGAGGCATGGCTCACCCTCGCCGACCGGGTCGGGGACGGCTGACGGTCCCCGGTCCCCGGTTGCCGGTTGCCGGTCACCCGTCGCTGGTCGCCCGTCGCCGACCGGTGCGGGTCGGCCGGATCCGCCGGCCGGGTCGGCGAACGGCCTCGCCCGCCGTCCGGTCCGGCCGGGGGTGTCGGACGGCCGTCCGGAGCGATGCGGGACAATCGCCGGTGACACCCCCGGCACGTTGGAGACTTCGACATGGCGCACAACCCCGTCAACCATCCCGCGCGGCCGGTCTACCGGGCGATCGCCGGTCTGATCGGGCTCTACCTGGTGCTCTTCGGCATCATCGGCGTGATCCAGAACGCCGGCGAGAACCTCTTCGCCAACGACGACAACACGGTCCTCGGCCAGGGCGTCAACCTCGGCGGCTCGGTGCTGTCCGTGCTGCTCGGCGTGGTCATCCTGGCCGCCACCGGGCTCGGCCGGAACATCGACGTCCGGGTCAACAAGCCGCTCGGCTATGTCATCATGGCGCTCGGCCTGGCCGAGCTGGCGGTGCTGCGTACCCAGGCGAACCTGCTGGACTGGAGCATCGCCACGGTCATCGTCACGATGCTGCTCGGCGTGACCCTGCTGACCGTGGCCATGTACTCCTCGGTCGGCAGCGAGGACGAGGCCGAGGCGTCCCGCTCCGCCAGGCTGGTGCTCTGACGGCGCCGCAGATCGCGGGGTTTTCCGGCGGCGCGGCCGGGCCGCAGGGGACAATCCGGAAGTAACAGTCACCATGCCGAGGAGGCGTCGTGGCCCACTTTCCGGTCAACCACCCGGCCCGGCCGCTCTACCGCATCGTCGCCGGCCTCGTCGGGCTCTACATCCTGGTCTTCGGGGTGCTGGGGATCGTCGAGACCTGGGGCTCCTCGCTGTTCTCCCGGGAGAGCCACTGGGTCCTCGGCCTGCGGGTCAACCTGGCCTTCGCCCTCGTCTCGGTGGTGTTCGGCGTCGGCCTGATCATCGGCGCCTCCCGACGCGGCAACCTGGGCCACTACATGAACCTGACCGCCGGCGTGGTGTTCATGGTGACCGGGCTGGCCATGATGACCGTCCTGCAGACCCCGGCCAACTTCCTCAACTTCTCGATGTCCACGGTCATCGTCTCGCTGCTGTTCGGCCTGATCTTCCTGGCCACCGGCCTGTACGACAAGGTCGGCCCGCACCACCACGCGGCCGTCGAGAACGCCCGCCCTCGAATGCCGGAACCCGAACCGCAGAGCAGGCCGCGCTGAACGGGCCGCTCGGCCGCTCGGGACCGACGGGTCGCGGACCGGTGGATCAGGGTGCGGGCGGATCAGCGACGACTCAGCGTTGCCGGCGGGTCAGCGTTGCCGGCGGGTCAGCAGGGCCGGCTTCGGCTCCAGATGCGACAGGCCGTTCCAGGCCAGGTTGACCAGATGCGCCGCCACCGCCTCCTTGCGCGGCTTCCGCACCTCGAGCCACCAGCGCCCGGCCAGTGCCACCATGCCCACCAGCGCCTGGGCGTACAGCTCGGCCAGCTTCGGGTCGTACCCCCGGCTGGAGAACTCGGCGCCGAGGATGTGCTCGACCTGGTGAGCCACGTCGTTCAGCACGCTGCTGAAGTTGCCGGTGGCCGACATCAGCGGTGACTCGCGGACCAGCACCCGGAAGCCGCTCGTCTCCTCCTCGATGTAGCCGAGCAGGGACAGCGCCGCCTGCTCCAGCAGCTCGCGCGGATGCCCCGCGGTCAGCGCCGTGGTGACCCGGTCCAGCAGCGCCCGGACCTCCCGGTCCACCACGACCGCGTACAGCCCTTCCTTGCCGCCGAAGTGCTCGTAGACGACCGGCTTGGAGACCTTTGCCCGGGCCGCCACCTCCTCGATGGAGGTGGCGTCGAAGCCACGCTCGGCGAACACCAGGCGGCCGATCGCGATGAGCTGCTCGCGCCGCTGCGCCGCCGACATGCGTACCCGGGAACCCCGCTTGGGCGGCACGACGGCCGGCCGGGTCGGCGCGGGGGATGGGTCCGTGCCCTCCGTCACAGCCCCACCCCGTCGCTGCCTTCGCCCGGTCCGGTCGCTGTCGCTGTCGTCGCGCTCGGTCACCGTGCCATCCTGCCAGGTGGCCATTGGCAGGGGTTGTCGGGCGGAGCGCCCGTCACGAACTGACGGGCGTCTTGACCATCTTCGCGGCGATCCGCTCCGGCTTGGGCCAGCGCACGTTGTACGCCGCGCCCATCTTCTCGAAGATCCAGATCACCCGAGCCGTGGTGTCGATCTGACCGCGCAGCACGCCGTGCCGGGCACTCGTCGGGTCGGCGTGGTGCAGGTTGTGCCAGCTCTCCCCGAACGACAGGATCGCCAGCGGCCAGAAGTTCGCCGCGCGGTCGCCCTGCCGGACCTCGAACGGGCGCTCGCCGTACACGTGGCAGACCGAGTTGATCGCCCAGGTGACGTGGTGCAGCAGCGCGATCCGGACCAGGCCGGCCCAGAAGAACGCGGTCAGCGCGCCCTGCCACGACCAGGTGAGCAGGCCGCCCATGAGCGCCGGGCCCAGCGTCGAGATGAGCACCAGCAGCGGGAACATCTTGTCGACCCGGCGGATGTCCTTGTCCGCCAGCAGATCCGGGGCGAACCGCTCCCGGTTGGACAGCTCGCGGCGGAACAGCCACCCCACGTGCGCGTGGAACAGCCCCTTGGTCAGCCCCCAGAAGGAGTTGCCGAACCGCCACGGCGAGTGCGGGTCGCCCTCGACGTCGGAGAACATGTGGTGTCGCCGGTGGTCCGCCACCCACTGCACGATGCTGCCCTGTACGGCCAGCGACCCGGCCACCGCGAGGGTGACCCGCAGCCAGCGCTTGGCCTTGAACGAGCCGTGCGTGAAGTAGCGGTGGAAGCCTGCGGTCACGCCGACGCCGGAGACGTAGTACCAGGCCAGCGCGATGGCGACGTCCGTCCAGCCCAGCCAGCCGCCCCAGGCCACCGGGATGGCCACGATCAGGGCGATGAACGGCACGACCACGAAGCCCCACAGGCCGATCATGATGCCGATCGGCTGCCGCCCCTCGGTCAGCGGTTTGGGGCTACCGGGGGTGTTCGATTCGAGGAGTGCGGTGGACATGGCACCTCGCAGAGGGTGGAAGATCAGAAACTTACGCCTACGTCACCGTAACCTACGCATCCGTAGACGGCACGGCATCGCTCTCTGGCAGTTGGCTGGGAGCGCCGCATCCGTCGTACCTCCGTCCTGCCCTGCGGCGCGTGACCGATTCGGCCGAGGTCGAGGCCAGCGGCGTCCCCGTTCCGGCCCCGACCAAACGCTCCCGCGCCGACCTGCGAGCCCGCGCGCTCGAGCTGCGCCGGCTGGGCCGGGCCGTGCCGAGGATCGCCGACCAGCTGGGAATTGGGATCATGGCAGGTACGGCGGATGGGAACCCGGAGGACGGACGGTAAGGTGTGTGGGTGGCACGCCGGCTGATGCCTTGTCCGGTTTAGACCCTCCCGGGTCGTCTAATGGCAGGACGCCAGGTTTTGGTCCTGGTTGTAGGGGTTCGAGTCCTCTCCCGGGAGCTTCTGCGCGCGACGCCCGGCCGCTGGTTAGCATGAGGCGGCAGACTGCCAGCCTCTGACGGGAGCCCACCCGTGTCCCAACCCCGCACCCGCACCGTTGTCGTGCTCGCCGCCGGCGAGGGCAAGCGGATGAAGTCGGCGTTGCCCAAGATGTTGCACCCGCTGCTCGGCCGCACCCTGCTGGGGCACGCCCTGGCCGCCACCGACGGCCTCGGCGCCGAGCGCACGGTGGTCGTGGTGGGGCACGGCGCGGAGCAGGTCAGGGCCCATCTGGCCGAGGTGGCGCCGGCCGCCACCCCGGTGTTGCAGGCGGAGCAGCATGGCACCGGGCACGCCGTACGGGTAGCGCTCGACGCCGTGCCGGAGGCGACCGGAGCGGTCGTGGTGATCAGCGGCGATGTCCCGCTGCTGCGCCCGGAAACGCTGGACGGGCTGGTCACCGCGCACGAGGCCGCCGGGGCGGCGGCCACGGTGCTGGCCGCCGAGGTGGCCGATCCCACCGGGCTGGGCCGGATCGTCCGGGGCGGTGACGGCCAGCTGGAGCGGATCGTCGAGGAGCGCGACGCCAGTCCGGCGGAGCGGGCCATCCGCGAGATCAACGGCGGCAGCTATGTCTTCGACGCGACCCGGCTGCGCGCCGCGCTGGCCAAGCTCTCGTCCGACAACGACCAGGGCGAGGAATACCTCACCGACGTGTTCGGCCTGCTCGTGGGGGCCGGGGAGCCGGTGGGTGTGCACGTGGCCACCGACGCCACCGAGACGCTGGGTTGCAATGACCGGGCCCAGTTGGCCGGCCTGCGCCGGCTGCTGCGGGACCGGGTCAACGACGGGTGGATGCGAGCCGGGGTGACGATCCTCGATCCGGCGACCACCTGGATCGACGTGACGGTGCAGCTGGGCCGGGACGCGGTGCTGGACCAGAACACGCAGTTGTGCGGCGCCACCGAGGTGGCCGAGGGCGCGGTGGTCGGCCCGGACGTGACGTTGATCGACTCGGTGGTCGGCGAGGGCGCCACGGTGCTGCGCAGCCACGTCCAGGGCGCCGAGATCGGCCCGCAGGCCAGCGTCGGCCCGTACGCCTATCTACGGCCGGAGTCGCGGCTGGGCCGCAACGCGAAGGTCGGCACGTTCGTGGAGACCAAGAAGGCCACGATCGGCGCGGGTTCCAAGGTGCCGCACCTGTCGTACGTCGGGGACGCCACCGTCGGCGAGCACAGCAACATCGGCGCGGCCACGGTGTTCGTGAACTACGACGGCGTACGCAAGCACCACACCACGATCGGCAACCACGCCCGGACCGGGGCGGACAACATGTTCGTGGCGCCGGTGAACGTGGGCGACGGCGCGTACACGGCGGCCGGTTCGGTGATCATCTCGGACGTGCCGCCGGGCGCGATGGCGGTGGCCCGGGGCCAGCAGCGCAACGTCGAGGGCTGGGTGCTGCGCAAGCGAGCCGGTACGCCGGCGGCGGAGGCGGCGGAGCGGGCCGGCGCCGAGCGGGCCGGCGCGGCCGGTGCCGAGCGGACCGGGGCGGCCGGTGCGGCCCCGGCGGGTGAGCAAGCCCACCCGGGGGCCGGCGAAGGTGGCCGGCGGTGGGACGCGAGGGATACTCCAACTGAATAGCTCCTGGTCGCATCGCCAGGAAACCCCTTGAGCAAACGGGAGCGGACGAGCCGATGGGCAGCATCGTCGCCGAAAATCGTAAGAGTCTGATGCTCTTCTCCGGACGGGGATTTCCGGAGTTGGCGCTCGAGATCGGTGAGGCCCTCGGGGTGCCGCCGACCCCGACCGACTCGTACGAGTTCGCCAACGGCGAGATCTTCGTACGGTTCAAGGAGTCGGTCCGCGGCTCGGACGCGTTCGTGGTGCAGTCGATCACCCACGGCGTCAACAAGTGGGTGATGGAGACGCTGATCATGATCGACGCGCTGAAGCGTGGGTCGGCGAAGCGGATCACCGTGGTGCTGCCGTTCTACCCGTACGCCCGGCAGGACAAGAAGCACCGGGGCCGGGAGCCGATCTCGGCGCGGATGGTGGCGGACCTGTTGAAGACCGCGGGCGCCAACCGGATCCTCACGGTGGACCTGCACACGGCCCAGATCCAGGGCTTCTTCGACGGCCCGGTGGATCACCTGTTCGCGATGGACATCCTGGCCGAGTACGTCGAGCGCAAGTACGCGGGCCGGCCGATGACCGTGGTGGCGCCGGACTCGGGTCGGGTGCGGGTGGCGGAGCGGTGGACGGACCGGCTGGGCGGTTGCCCGCTGGCGTTCATCCACAAGACCCGGGATCCGTCGAAGCCGAACCAGGTGGTGGCGAACCGCGTGGTGGGTGACGTCGAGGGCCGGGTGTGCCTGATCGTCGACGACATGATCGACACTGGCGGCACGATCTGTGGCGCGGCGGACATCCTCACCGAGGCGGGCGCCGCGGAGGTGCTGGTGGCGGCCACCCACGCGCTGCTGTCCGATCCGGCCACCGAGCGGTTGAAGAACAGCCGGATCAGCGAGGTCGTGGTGACGAACACCCTGCCGCTGCCGCCGGAGAAGCGGCTCGACAAGATCACCGTGCTGTCGATCGCGCCACTGCTGGCCCGGGCGATCCGCGGGGTCTTCGACGACGGTTCGGTGACCACGCTGTTCGGCGGCCTGAGCTGACGGCGGGGCCGGGCGTGCCGGCGGGTACCCGCCCGAGGTGCGGTTTCACGCTCGGGTAGACTGGTGCGGTTGCCACGGCGAGGGGGCCCTGCGGGACGCGGATTAACGCGGGCGCGGCGGCACCGTCATCGACGCGGTGCTCCGGGTAGTGCGTGACGCTTCCGCCCCAGTGAGCCCCTTGCCGAGCACCGACGCCGTATCGAAGACGAGACCGCCGCCGCGAAAGTATCAGGAGTTTTTGCCGTGTCCGAGGTAAAGATCAGCGCCGAGCCGCGTACCGAGTTCGGCAAGGGTGGTGCCCGCCGTACCCGTCGGGCCGGCCTGGTGCCTGCCGTGCTCTACGGCCACGGCGAAAAGCCCAAGCACATCGCACTGCCGGCCCTTGAGTTCGCCGCCGCGATCCGGCACGGCGGGGCCAACCAGCTGCTGAGCATCGAGATCAGCGACGGCACCCAGGCGCTGGCGCTGCCGAAGGCGATCCAGCGGGACCCGGTCCGGGACACCTTCGAGCACGTCGACCTGCTGCTGGTCCGGCGCGGTGAGAAGGTCACCGTGGACGTGCCGGTGCAGCTGACCGGCGAGCCGGCCCGGGACACCCTGGTGATGCACGAGCACGACACGCTGTCGGTGCTGGCCGACGCCACGAAGCTGCCGGAGTCGCTGGAGGCCTCGATCGAGGGCCTGGAGGCGGGCTCGCAGGTCACCGCCGCCGACGTGAAGCTGCCCTCGGGTGCCGAGCTGACCGTGGACGCCGAGACCGTGGTCGCGGTGATCACGGCCGCCCCGACCGCCGAGCAGCTGGCGGCCGAGGGCGGCGAGGTCGAGGAGGAGCCGGCCGAGGGCGAGGAGGCCGCGGAAGGCGCCGAGGGCGCCGAGGGCGAGCCGACCGCCGCGGCGGAGGGCGAGCCGGCCGAGGCGAACGCCGAGAGCTGAGTAGTTCCGTGCCAGGCGCCCCCGTCCATCGGGGGCGCCTGTCGTCGTTTCTCCGGGTGATGTCGAGGGGCGCAGGTGTCCGAGGAAAGCCTTCCGTGGCTGGTGGTCGGCCTGGGCAATCCGGGCCGGGAGTACGCCGGTAACCGGCACAACGTCGGGTTCATGGTGGCCGACCTGCTGGCCGGGCGGGCCGGTGCCAGGTTCTCCCGGCACCGGCGGGCGGTGGCCGAGGTGGCCGAGGGACGGCTGGGCGTGGGTGGCCCGCGGCTCGTGCTGGTCAAGCCCATGACGTACATGAACCTGTCCGGTGGGCCGGTGGCGACCCTGGCCAGGTTCTACAAGGTGCCGGTCGGGCGGATCGTGGCCGTGCACGACGAGCTGGACATCCCGTACGGGCAGCTGCGGCTCAAGTGCGGCGGCGGCGAGGGCGGGCACAACGGCCTGCGGTCGATGTCGAAGTCGCTGGGGAGCAAGGACTACCTGCGGGTGCGGTTCGGCATCGGCCGGCCGCCGGGCCGGCAGGACCCGGCGGATTTCGTGCTCACCGACTTCTCCGCGCAGGAGCGCAAGGAGCTCGAGTTCCTGATCGACCGGACGGCCGACGCCGTGGAGTCGGTGCTGGAGCGCGGGCTGGAATGGACGCAGAACGCGTACCACGCCGGTTGACGGCGTCGACCGGTGTCGCTTTCCCGCGCGCCGCGCCGGGTGTGCGCCGCCGGCCGGTAGGCTGGCTCGATTCGGTGCGGCCGCGCCGCGCCGGATGCTTGCTGCCGGGTGTGCGGTGAGCGGCGGGCCGGCTGGCCCGCCCGCGGCCCGGTGCGATGAGGAGGCGATCGTGACGGTGGCGAGGCGCTCCGCTTGCGGCGGTGGGCACTGATGGCGGCTCCGCCGGTGATCGACGCCGGCTTCGCCCGCTGGTTGGCGGCCCGCGCCGGTCAGGCCCTCCTGGAGGTACGCGCCGAGCTGGGCTTCGGGGACCCGGGGGCGTTGAAGGCGGCCGGTGACAAGGTCTCGCACGACCTGCTGCGTACCGAGCTGGGGCGGTGGCGTCCGGCCGACGCCGTGCTGTCCGAGGAGGACGAGGGCTCCCGGTTGGCCTGGGCGGCCGAGGTGGACGCGGCGGCGGTGCCGCGGCTGACGGCGGACCGGGTGTGGATCGTCGACCCGCTGGACGGGACCCGGGAGTTCGCCGAGGAGGGCCGGGCCGACTGGGCGGTGCACGTGGCGTTGTGGGACCGGCGGGCCTCGACCGGGCCCGGCCTGGTGGCGGGCGCGGTGGCGCTGCCGGCGCAGCACCGGGTGCTGGGTACGGATTCTCCGCCGGCGTATCCGCCGATGACGCCGGCCGCGGCGGGAACGGAGGGCCCGGGCGGGCGGAGCATCCGGTTGGCCGCGAGTCGCAGCCGGCCGCCGGTCTTCCTGACCGACCTGGCCGACGAGGTGGGCGCCCAGCTGGTGCCGATGGGGTCGGCGGGGGCGAAGATCTCGGCGGTGATCGGCGGCGAGGTGGACGCGTACGTCCATGCCGGCGGCCAGTACGAGTGGGATTCGGCCGCGCCCGTCGCTGTGGCGATGGCCACCGGCTTGCATGCTTCCCGGATCGATGGATCTGCGTTGAAATACAACGAGGCCGATCCGCGCCTGCCGGATCTCGTGGTCTGCCGCAAGGATCTCGCTCCGCGGTTACTGGCGGCGCTGCGGCGGCACTGCGGGTAGGTTGAGCGCCGGCGACCCTACTTCACCTACCGGGAAGGTGTGGTTCACAGCATGAGCGCGACCGCGGCGTACCGGGTGTCGCACCTGGCGGAGCTCGAGGCCGAGAGCATCTTCGTGATGCGTGAGGTGGTCGCCGAGCTGGAGCGGCCGGCCCTGCTGTTCTCCGGCGGCAAGGATTCGATCGTCATGCTGCGGCTGGCCCAGAAGGCCTTCGCGCCGGCCGGCATCCCGTTCCCGGTGCTGCACGTGGACACCGGGCACAACTTCCCCGAGGTGCTCGCCTACCGCGACCGCCGGGTTGCCGAGCTGCGGCTGCAGCTGCTGGTGGCGAGCGTGCCGGAGGCCCTGGAGAGCGGCCTGGTGCGCGAGGCGGCGGACGGCATGCGCAACCGGCTGCAGACGCCGGTGCTGCTGGAAGCGGTGGAGAAATACCGCTTCAACGCGTTGTTCGGCGGCGCCCGCCGGGACGAGGAGAAGGCCCGGGCCAAGGAGCGGATCTTCAGCTTCCGGGACGAGTTCGGGCAGTGGGATCCGAAGAACCAGCGGCCCGAGCTGTGGTCGCTGTACAACGGCCGGCACCACCCGGGTGAGTCGATCCGGGTGTTCCCGCTGTCCAACTGGACCGAGCTGGACGTCTGGCACTACATCGACCGGGAGGGCCTGGCCCTGCCGGAGATCTACTTCGCGCACGAGCGCGAGGTCGTGGAGCGGGACGGCATGCTGTACGGGGTGAACGAGTTCCTCGCGGCCCGCCCCGACGAGCCGACCTTCACGGCGCGGGTGCGCTATCGCACGGTCGGCGACGCCTCGTGCACCGCCGCGGTCCGGTCCGTCGCGGACACGGTGGCCGCGGTCGTCGAGGAGGTGGCGGCGACCAGGATCACCGAGCGGGGCGCCACCCGGGGCGACGACCGGGTCAGCGAGGCCGCCATGGAGGACCGTAAGCGGGAGGGCTACTTCTGATGATGGCCGAAACGGCGGTCACCGCCACCGAGAGCCGGCCCGGCGCCGGACCGGAGGGCCGCCCGATGGACCTGCTGCGGTTCGCCACCGCCGGCAGCGTCGACGACGGCAAGTCCACGCTCATCGGCCGGTTGCTCTACGACACGAAGTCGCTGTTCACCGACCAGCTCGCGGCGGTGGAGGCGGTCAGCTCGGCGCGCGGCGACGAATACACGAACCTGGCGCTGCTCACCGACGGCCTGCGCGCCGAGCGCGAGCAGGGCATCACCATCGACGTGGCCTACCGGTACTTCGCCACGCCGCGGCGCAAGTTCATCATCGCCGACACCCCCGGGCACATCCAGTACACCCGGAACATGGTCACCGGCGCCTCCACCGCGGATCTCGCGCTGATTCTGGTGGACGCCCGAAAGGGCCTGGTGGAGCAGTCCCGGCGGCACGCGTTCCTCTGCTCCCTGCTGCGGGTGCCGCACCTGGTGCTGTGCGTCAACAAGATGGACCTGGTCGACTGGTCGCCGGAGGTCTTCGAGCGGATCGCCGACGAGTTCACCTCGTTCGCCGCCAAGCTGGAGGCGCCGGATCTCACGGTGGTGCCGGTCTCGGCGCTGCACGGCGACAACATCGTCGAACGGTCCGGGAACATGCCCTGGTACGAGGGGCCGTCTCTGCTGCACCACCTCGAGCGGGTGCACATCGCCTCGGACCGCAACCTGGTGGACGTCCGCTTCCCCGTGCAGTACGTCATCCGCCCGCAGTCCACGACCGTCACCGACTACCGCGGCTACGCCGGGCAGGTGGCCTCCGGGGTGCTCAAGCCGGGCGACGAGGTGATGGTGCTGCCCTCCGGCTTCACCACCCGGATCGCCGGCATCGACACCGCGGACGGTCCGGTGGAGGAGGCGTACCCGCCGATGTCGGTGACCGTGCGCCTGGCCGACGAGCTGGACGTGTCGCGGGGTGACCTGATCTGCCGGCCGAACAACGCGCCCGCGGTGGCCCAGGACATCGAGGCGATGATCTGCTGGCTGGACGAGAGCCGGCCGCTGCAGGTGGGCGGGAAGTACGCGGTCAAGCACACCACCCGGTCGGCCCGGGCGGTGGTGCGCGGTCTGCAGTACCGGCTCGACGTGAACTCGTTGCACCGGGACGAGTCGGCGACCGCGTTGGCTCTCAACGAGATCGGCCGGGTCCGGCTGCGTACCACGATCCCGCTGCTCGCCGACGAATACCGGCGCAACCGCACCACCGGGGGTTTCATCCTCATCGACGAGACCACCAACCGGACGGTCGGCGCCGGCATGATCGTCGAGGCGAGCTGAGCCTCCCCGGCCGGGGCGACGATCATCGGTCGGGGCGATCCGCCCGGGTCAGCTCAGCCGGTGCGCGCCGGGACCGGGCAGCACGGTGAACGATCGGGGCCGGGTGAAGCCCCGGTCCGCGAAGGCGCCCGTCACCGCGGCGGCCACCGCGTCGGCGAAGGCGGCGTCCACCAGCGCCAGCACGCAGCCGCCGAAGCCGCCGCCGGTCATCCGAGCGCCGTACGCGCCGGCGCTGAGCGCGGCGGTCACGGCGGTGTCCACCTCGTCCACCGTGATCTCGAAGTCGTCCCGCATCGAGGCGTGGGAGGCGGTGAGCAGCGGCCCGATGTCCCGGATCCGCCCGCTGCGTAGCAGCTCCACGGTCTGGCGCACCCGCTGGTTCTCGGTCACCACGTGCCGCACGCGCCGCCGCAGCACCTCGTCGGGCAGCCGGTCCAGCGCGGCCGGCAGGTCGTCGGCGTCGATGTCCCGCAGCGCCGGCACGCCCAGCCGGCGGGCCGCCTCCTCGCACGCCCGGCGGCGGTCGGCGTACTCGCCGTCGACGTGCCGGTGCTCGGCGCGGGTGTCCACGACGACCATGGCGAGGCCGTCGCCGGCGAGGTCGAACGGGATGTGTTCGACCTCCAGCGAGCGGCAGTCGAGGAACAGCGCGTGACCCTCCCGGCAGCGGATGGACGCGGACTGGTCCATCACGCCGGTGGGCGCGCCGACGTACTCGTTCTCGGCCCGCTGCGCGAGCCGCGGGCGGTCGTCGACGGGCAGATCCAGGTCGCCGAGGTCGGCCAGCGCGGTGAGCACGGCCGATTCGATGGCCGCCGAGGAGGACAGCCCGGCCCCCAGCGGGACGTCGGAGGCGATGGCCAGCTCGGCGTGCGGCACCCGGTGGCCGGCCTCGCGCAGCGCCCAGACGACGCCGGCGACGTACGCCCCCCAGTCCGGCACCGCCCCCGGGGCCATGCCGGCGTCGTCGAACGAGATCCGTTCGCCGTTCATCTCCGACCAGGCGGACCAGTTGGGTCGCCGGGCCGCGGCGGCCGCCACCACGGTGTGCTGGGGCAGCGCGAACGGCAGCACGAAGCCGTCGTTGTAGTCGGTGTGCTCACCGATCAGGTTGGCCCGGCCGGGCGCGACCCAGTAGCCGGCCGGGTCGCCGCCGTACTCGGTCCGGAAGCCGGCGAACGCCCGCTCGGCCACCGGATCCCCGGCGGCCGGCTGCGCGATACCGGCAGCCGGCTGCGTGGCATCGGTGGCCGGCTGCGTGGCATCGGTGGCCGGCTGGGCGTCGCCGGCGGGGTCCGGCCGGTCGGTGCCGGTCACGACCGCTCCAGGATCTGGTCGCGGTAGAAGGCCCAGGCGTCGGTCACCATGTCGTGCAGGGTGGGCTTCTCCGGGGTCCAGCCGAGCTCGGTGCGGGCCAGATCGGCGGAGGCAACCAGCGCGGCCGGGTCCCCCTCGCGGCGCGGCGCCACCTCGACCGGCAACGGGTGGCCGGTGACCTCGCGGACCACGTCGGCCACCTGCCGGTTGGTGAACCCGCTGCCGCTGCCCAGGTTGAACACCCGGTGTTCGCCGGGCCGGGCCGCGGTCAGCGCCAGCAGGTGGGCCCGGGCCAGGTCCGCCACGTGGATGTAGTCCCGTACGCAGGTGCCGTCGGAGGTCGGGTAGTCGTCACCGAAGATCTGCAGCTTCTCCCGTCGGCCCGCCACCACGTCCAGGGCGATCGGGATGAGGTGCGTCTCCGGGGCATGCCGCTCGCCCAGCGCCACGCTGCCGGCCAGGTACGCGCCGGCCACGTTGAAGTAGCGCAGCGACACCGCCGCCAGGCCGTGGGCGACGGCCTCCGAGGTGAGCGCCAGGTCGACGGCGAGCTTGGTCGAACCGTACGTGTTGGTCGGGGCCGTCACGGCGGTTTCCCGGATGGGCAGCTCGGTGGGGTTGCCGTAGACGGCCGCGGTGGAGGAGAAGACCAACCGGGGCACCTTGGCGGCGCGGACCGCGTCGAGCAGCGCCAGCGAGCCGACGGTGTTGTTCTGCCAGTACAGCTCGGGCTTGATCATCGACTCGCCGGCCTGGATCAGCGCGGCGAAGTGCAGGACGCCGTCGAACCCGGCCTCCGGCGTGATCACCTCGGCCGCGTCGTGCACCCGGCCCTGGACGAACTCGGCCTCGGGGGCGAGCGCAACGGAATGCCCGGTGCGCAGGTCGTCCAGCACCACGACCCGATGGCCGGCGTCCAGGAGCATCCGGGTGACGATGCTGCCGATGTATCCCGCACCGCCGGTGACCAGCAGTTTCACCGTCTGTCCTCCCTGTCGGCCGCCGGGCGGGCGGCACTCGACCGACCGCCTCCGCCGAAGGGCGGCGGGCCCGCGGCTCAGCCTACGGCCGGGCCGCGGGGCGGGTCCGGCCGGTCACCCGTTCATATTCGCACAGAGTCAAACGCAAACGCACACCGCGGGCGTGGCGTACGCCGCTTCCGTACCGCGCGGCGCGCGCCTGCTGTCTACCATTTCGGCATGCGGGAAGCCGCCAGTACCGGGCCCCGGCGACGACCGCCGGGGCGCCCACAGAGACAGCCCGGGCCCGTCGCCCGCGGCGTCGCCCGGGTCGTGGTCCGGGCGGCGGACGCCGCCACCCGGCTGGTCACCGACCTGCTCGGCGTCAGCCCGAGCGCGGGGCGGGAGCGGATCACCGAGGCGGAGCTGCGGGAGCTCGTGGCCGCGAACACCCGGCTCGACCCGGTGGAGCGGCGGATCATCGCCGAGGTCCTGGCGGCCGGCGCCAGCCTGGTACGCGAGGTGATGATGCCGCGGACCGAGGTGATGTTCCTGTCCGCCGGCCTGACCGTGGCCGACGCGGCGGCGCTGGCCAGGAACGAGACGCATACCCGCTACCCGGTGGTCGACGGCACCCACGACGACGTGATCGGCTTCGTGCACCTGCGGGACCTGCTGTTGCACCCGAGCGAGGCCGGATGCACGGTCCGCGAGCTGGTGCGCGAGGTCAAGCGGATCCCGGGCAGCAAGCGGGTGCTGGCCGCGCTGACGGAGATGCGCCGGGAACGCCACCATCTCGCCGTCGTGGCCGACGAGTACGGCGGCACCGCCGGCATCGTCACGCTGGAGGACCTGATTGAGGAGCTGGTCGGCGAGATCCACGACGAGTACGACACCGACCCCGACCCGGTGGCGGCCGGGTTCGCCGTCGAGGCGGACGGCCGGCTGAACCTCGCCGACTTCGCCGAACGGGCCGGGATCGAGCTGCCGGCCGGGCCGTACGAGACGGTCGGTGGGTTCGTGATGGCCGCGCTGGGTCGGCTGCCGGCGGTGGGCGACGAGGTCGAGGTCGTGGTGCCGATCGGCGACGCCGGCGGTGCCGGCCGGTGGGCGCTGCGGGTGCTGGCCCTGGACGGGCGCCGGATCGACCGGCTCGCCATCTCGCCCGCCCGGCCCGCCGCGGCGGACGTACCGGTCCAGGCCAGGCCCGCGCCGGCCCCGCCCGGCCCGCCCGCCCCGCCGCCCGCGGCGGCCAAGCCCGCCCGGCTTCCCGAGCCGCCCGAGCCGCCCGAGCCGCCCGAGCCGGCCGCGCCCGCCCGGCTGCCCGA
>NZ_JBHLUE010000007.1:0-92789 GCF_042434095.1 Plantactinospora siamensis | reverse complement strand
TGACCCCGGGTCAGATCGTGGTGGTCGACTGCGAGGGCGACCCGGAGAACACCGACAAGTCCAAGCTGGTGTTCCGGGGGGCCGAGAAGCCGGTCGAGGTGCCGGACGCGGTCCCGGCCGACCTCGACGACAGCGCCGTTATCGGCTGACCGCGCCTCGGGGCGGGGGTCCGGTGCGCCCACGGGTGGCGCGGACCCCCGCCCCGAGGGCGGACGGGACCCCTCAGCCGACGTCGACGTCGACCAGGGGACGCAGATCGGTCTCCTGGTCGGGCAGGACGATCAGGGCCTCGGGTTGCACCGGCACGGTCTGCCCGGCGCCGTCCGGGCGTACCGTGTATTCCACCGGCGGGCCGACGGCGGCCCACCGCAGCCCCACGACCGTGCCGCTCCACCCGGCCGCCGGCGTCCGCACCCGGGTCCCCGGCGCGTGGCCGTCATCGCCCACCACCAGCAGCGCGTCGAGGATCTGCCGTACGCCCTCGAACGGCGGCCCCGGAACGTCCGGCTCGCCCTCCGGCCCCCACCCGATGGCCATCATCGCGCGGTAGTGCGCGGCCAGCCGGACGGCCTCCCGCCGCAGGGGCCAGCCCGGGTCCGCCTCGCCGGCTTCCAGCGCCGCGCCGAGCAGCAGCCAGAGCCGGGCCCGGTTGCCGTCCAGCAGGTGCCGGACGGCCCGATCCAGATCGGTGCAGGCGAGGTCGACGGCCGTCTCCTCGCCCAGCCGGGCGGTCCAGGCCAGCTCCCCGGCTGCCGGCACCAGTCCGGGGGCCAGGGCGCCGACATGCAGGTAGAGCATCGCGAGCAGCTCCGCCCGTCCGTCGCCGGAATACAGCGGGCCCACCCCGCTGCCGGCGGGGCCCCGGGTCGGCGGGAACCGGTCCGCCAGGTGCTGGGCGCGGCCGGCCGGCAGCAGACCGGCCAGGTGGGTGTCCCGGACCTTCTCGTCGGCCGAGCGCCGCTCCCGCCGTTGAATCGACCAGCGGCCCAGGTCGTGCACGGCGGCAGGGTAGACCGTACGGCCGCAGTTGGCCACCGTCTCACCGGCGCGCAGGTCGGCGGCGGTACGCCGGCTCACCGCGAGCTGGCGGGCGGCGACCGAGTAGGGCACCCCGGTGAGCCGGGCGTGCGCGCGGATTGCCCGCCTGCGGGCCCGGTCGGGGCGGGCGCGGCGTGTCTTCTTGTCAGTCATGACCGACCTCCGGCGAGGCCCCACGCTCCCCGCCGAACCGGGCGGCACACCACCGCCGCGCAGCGGACATCGACGCGCTGAGTCCGTGCCTCTTGGCCCCGGTGTGCGGCCGGCGTGGGGCAACCGCACTGGGCGCGGGCGTGCGCTCCGCCCACCACCGATGCTACCGGAACCGCTCCCCGGGTGGGTGACCCGCGCCGCTGCCTTCCGCGGGGCCGGTCAAGGCTCCCGCTCGGCGGCCCGCCGCGCCCGGTACGCGCCGACGGCGGCCCGGTTGCCGCAGCCCGCGTCGCAGAACCGCCGGCACCGGTTGCGGGACAGGTCGATTAGCACGTTGCCGCAGCCGGGATAGGCGCAGACGCGCAGCCGGTCGAGTTCGCCGGCGCGGATCAGGTCCACGAACGCCATGGCGGCCTCCACGGCCATCCGGGTGGGCAGCGGCGCGTCCCGGGGCACGGCGTGCAGGTGGTAGGGCTCGTCGTCGTGCCGGATCAGCTGCGGCAGCGCCCGCGCCGACCGGAGCAGCCCGTTCACGATGGACACCGCGGCGTCCTCGTCGGCGTACCAGATCCGGCGCAGCCGCGGTCGTAGCTCGCGCACGCCGTGCAGCTCGGCCTCGGTCCGTTCGTGCCGGCCGGTCCAGCCGTACGCGGCGAAGTGGGCGTCCAGCGCGGCCACGTCGGGCAGCCCCTCCCGGCCGTCGCCCTCGGTGTTCACCAGCGCGGTGGCCGCGATCAACCCGCATTGGGTGTCATGAGCAAAAAGCACCTTGACCCCTGTCGTCGTCCGGCCTAGCGTCACAAGCATAAGGCGGGTTCGCCCATTACGTCGATCGGCGGAGGAGATCCATGCCGCACCAACGCTCAGCCGGGATCGGGCTCGGGCTGGCGCTGCTCTCGGCCGCCACCTTCGCCACCTCCGGCACGTTCGCCCGGTCGCTCATCGGCGCCGGTTGGTCGGCCGAGGCGGCCGTGGCCGTCCGGGTCGGCGTGGCCGCGCTGGTCCTGGCCGTCCCCGCGGCATGGTCGGTACGGGGCCGGTGGCGGCTGGTCCGGGCCAACCTGGGCCTGCTCGCGCTGTTCGGGATGCTCGCCGTGGGCGCTGCCCAGGCCTGCTACTTCAACGCGGTCCGGTTCCTCCCGGTCGGGGTGGCGCTGCTGCTGGAGTATCTCGGCATCATCCTGGTGGTGGCCTGGACCTGGCTGGCGCACGGCCAGCGGCCGCGCCGGCTGACCGTCGCCGGGTCGGCGGCGGCCATCGTCGGGTTGGCCTTCGTGCTGGACATCACCGGCGGCGGCGGGATCCGGCCGGTGGGCGTGCTGTGGGGGCTCGGCGCCGCGGTGGGCCTGGCCGCCTACTTCGTGCTCTCGGCCCGTACGGACAGCCAGCTGCCGCCGGTCGCGCTGGCCTGCGGCGGGATGGCGATCGGCGCCGTGCTGCTGCTCCTGCTGGGCGGCCTGCGCGTGTTGCCGTTGCACGCCACGTTCGGCCAGGTCGACCTCGGTGGCCACCGGCTGAGCTGGCTCGTGCCGGTCCTCGGCCTGTCCCTGGTCGCCGCCGTCGTCTCGTACGTGGCCGGGATCGGCGCGGCCCGGCTGCTCGGCGCCCGGCTGTCCTCGTTCGTCGGCCTCACCGAGGTGCTGTTCGCGGTGCTGATCGCCTGGCTGGTGCTGGGCGAGCTGCCCAGCACCGTGCAGCTGTTCGGTGGGGTGCTCATCATCGCCGGCGTGGCCCTGGTGCGGGTCGAGGAACTGCGCCGCGCCCCGGCGCCGGCCGTGGCGCCACCGCCCGCGCCGGAGCCGGCGCCGGTGGCGCCGCGCTGACCCGCCCCACCCGCCAACCCGCCGATCAGGCGCCGTCGTTGCCGGCCGCCGGTGATCCGGCCTGGCGGGCCCGCTCGGCGGCGAGCCGGTGTGGCACCCGGGCCAGCCGGGCGAACGCCACCAGGCCCACCCCGCCCACCAGGTTCCCGAGGACGGCCCAGGCCAGCGCGCCGAGCCAGTCCAGATAGCCGAACGGCGCCCGGCCGGCCAGCAGCGCCGTGAACATGAGGATCGAGTCGAGCACGCTGTGGAAGAGCTGACCGCCGGCCAGCAGCGCGCCGAAGAGCAGCGCCGGCACGATCCGTACGCCCAGATTGTCGGTGGCGTGCTGCATCCGCGTCATCAGGGTGATCACCATGCCGGCGAGCACGGCCAGGGTGAACGACCGCAGGTTGATCCCCAGGTGTCCGTAGTGGGTCCCCACCTCGATGGCGGTCTCCCGCAGCTCGGGCAGGCCGCGGGTGATCAGCCAGGCGACCAGCCAGCCGCCGGCCAGGTTGGTGACCAGCGCCACCGCCCACAGCCGGGCCAGCTCCAGCAGGGTGCCGTGCCGGGCCGCCACCGCGGCCACCGGCACCAGGAAGTTCTCGGTGAACAGCTCGCTGCGGGCCAGCAGGAGCGCCACGAAGCCGATGGAGAACGCCAGGCCGGCCAGCAGCGGCTGGCCGGTGGCGTGCTCCACCAGCAGGTACGCCAGCACGCCGGTGCCGACGTCCAACCCGCCCAGCAGCCCGGTGACCAGCAGCGCCGGCCACGGCCGGGCGAGCCGGTCCGTGCCCTGTTCGACCAGCCGGTCGAACGCGTCCTCCAACTCGGGCTCCGGCCGGACCGGCTCGACGGAGGACGTCACGCCAGCGGCTTCCCGCCGGTGACCCCGAGCACCTCACCCGTGACATAGCTGGACTCCTGGGAGGCGAAGAAGACGTACGCGGGGGCCAGCTCGGCCGGCTGGCCGGCCCGGCCCAGCGGGGTGTCCGCGCCGAACGACTCGACCTGCTCCTGGGGCATGGTGGCCGGGATGAGCGGGGTCCAGATCGGCCCGGGCGCCACGGCGTTGACCCGGATGCCCTGCCCGGCCAGGTTCTCGGCGAGCGCCTTGGTGAAGGCCACGATCCCCGCCTTGGTGGTGGCGTAGTCGAGCAGCTGCGGCGACGGCTGGTAGGCCTGGATCGACGCGGTGTTGATGATCGTCGAGCCGGGGCGCAGGTGCGGCACGGCCGCCTTGCAGAGCCAGAACATCGCGTACAGGTTGGTCTTCAACACCCGGTCGAACTGCTCGGTGCTGATGTCGGTGATCCCGCCGTCCTGGGCCATCTGGAAGGCGGCGTTGTTCACCAGGATGTCCAGGCCGCCGAGCTCGTCCACCGCTCGCTGGACGAGGGACCGGCAGTGCTCCTCCGACCGGATGTCGCCGGCGACCGTCACGGCCCGGCGGCCGGCCTCGGTGACCAGCTTGGCGGTCTCCCGGGCGTCGTCCTCCTCCGCCGGCAGGTATGCGATCAGCACGTCGGCGCCCTCCCGGGCGAAGGCGATCGCCACGGCCCGGCCGATCCCGGAGTCCCCGCCGGTGATGATCGCCCGCTTTCCGGCCAGCCGCTCGCTGCCGGCGTAGCTGCGCTCGCCGTGGTCGGGCCGGTCGGGCATCTCCGCGGTCGAGCCGGGGTGCGACTGCGTCTGGCCGCGCTGCTCGTCCGGGTTCCGGAACTGCGCCCGGGGGTCCTGACGGTCCGTCTGGTCGTGGCTCACTGTGCCGTCCTCTCGGTGCTCGGGGGTCTCGGGGGCAGGTTCCCAGCGCGATCGTTCTCAACCCGGACGCCCGAATCCAACGGCGCGAGGAGGCCGGAGATCCGCGACACATGCGGCGCGGGGCGGACCGCCCGGAGCGGGTGGCCCACCCCGCGAGGCGGTACGACACGAACGCGTGAGCCGCCTCAGCCCCGTCGACGGGCGGCCAGCATGCCGAGCAGCATCGGCGCCTTGCGGGACGTACCGGACATCCGGCCCAGCACGCCCCGAAAGACCTGGCCGGGCTTCTGTTGCTCGCCCATGTACGCGGTGAGCACGACCAGGCTGCCGGTGAGCGCCGGAATGGCCCACTGCAGGACCTTGAGCTGCCGCTGCGCCGAGGCGACCTGGTCGGGGGTCTGCGGGTGTGGTTCGGTGGTGCCCTCCGCGGGCACCTCGCCGGCCTTCTCCAGCTTCTTGCCCAGCATCCGGCTGTAGCCGGTGACCCCGAGCGCCGCGGCCGTGAGACCGGTCTTCACCAGGCTCGTCCTTCCCACGCCGGACTGGATCGACATGCGGGGCGTCTCGGCGATCAACTCACCCGCCGCGCCGACCAGGTGGGTCCCGATGGCCGCGGCGTTGACCGGAGTCCACCGGGCCCAGCCGGTCGACGAGACCGGCAGCCGCTGGCCCGGGTCGGCCACGCTCGCGCCGGCCCGGTTCAGGCCGACCGCCCCCATGAGGGAGCCGCCGAACCAGGCGGCCAAGCCGAGATCGTGCAGGGAACGCATGGTCAGGTTCTTTTCCGACATGAGAACTCCTTCCAGCTGGCGAAACGCCTTTGCTTCCCCAGCCGGATTGCCCCAAACGCCCAGCTCAGCGGATCGCGTTCAGCAGCGGCCAGGTCTTCGGACCGCACATGCCCAGCCCCTCCAGCCCATGCATCCTCTGGAACGCCACCACCACCTGGCGGGTCTTCGGCCCGAAGTCGCCGTCCACCGCGAGCGGCTGGCCACCGAGCACGGGGTGCCGGTTGTGCGCGGCAAAGTTCAGCCGGGCCTGGATCCACCGCACATGGTCGTGCTTGGGGCTGCCCGGACCGATCGGCGTCCCCGGGTACGGCCGGTCCACCACGCCGATCGGCATGGCGCCGACCGCGCCCCCACCGAGCCCCTCCGCGAACCCGAGCCGGGCGAAGACCGACGTCCACGTACCGGTCGAGAACCGCCGCACGACCGGCCGGCCGTCCGCGACGCAGAGGATGCCGGAGACCAGGCCGGAGCAGTCGCCGCCGTGCCGCGGCGGCGTCGGCAGCGGTACGGCGGCCCACCGGTACGGCAGCCCGACGCACCGGTCCGCCCAGCGGCGGGCCGCGTCCGCCGGACCGTCGGCCAGCACCCGGTGAAAGTGGTGCCGGAACAGCGGATGGGCCGCGCCGCGGGCCGCGGACCCGCGCAGGCAGCCGCGGCCGCCCCGGCTCTCGTAGTTGATCCCACCCAGCGTGCACGCCACGTGACCGATGCCCGAACGCATCTCGTTGGGGTAGACGATGCCCACCTGCAGCAGCTTGGACACCTCAGCTCGCCTCCGCGTCCGGTCCGGCGGTGCCGGGGTCCCGCTGGCTGGCCCGGATCGCTGCCAGCTCGTCCGGTGGATAGTCGTCCGCCTCCGGCGCCTCCTCGCCCGTGTCGACGTCGTCCCCGTCGTACAGTCCGTACGGCTCCTCGTGCTCCGCTCGCATCCCGCGCCTCCTCGGCCGGCCCGGGCGCCCGTCTGGCCTGGCCGCCGGCCATGTTCCACGGTTCGCCCGGTGACGCCGACCCGCAGCCGGCTAGCCGACACTGGCTGAGCAATCAGTCGACCGGGGTGCCCGGGCCGGCCATGGGGGTGACGGCGCCGGCCGTACGGTCGGTGTCGGTTTCCGGACGGCGAGATGGACCGCGCGGGCGATCACCGGCAGGGTGGCAAGCGGCCAGGGGAGGGGTGCGGCGTGGGGCGGATGACGCGGCTGTGGCACGGGCTGGGGCTGGGGCTGTGCGGCCTCACCGGCGTCGGGCTGGTCTGGGTGGTGCTGGCCGCGCCGGGCCGCCGCTTCGTCTTCACCCCCGCCTGGTCCGCCCTGTTCGCCGGTTGGGTGCTGCTCGCCCTCACCCTGGTGCTGGACCGGCTGGTCCGCCGGCAGGATCCGGAGCCGGCCGAGCGGACCGCGCGGGTGGCGGCCCAGCGGGCCGAGGCGGCCCGGACGCACGCCGCCGAGCTGGCCCGGCGGGCCCGGGCCGCCGACCGGGATCCGGTCGCCGCCGACATCGTCGCCGCCGGCCGGGTGGCGATCAGCGCCGCCGCCGAGCACACGGCCGCGGTGGTGAAGGTCCGCCGCGCCGGGCTCAAGTCGCTGGTGGTGGGCGCCGACGGGCGGGCCTCGACCAGCAAGCTCCAGGCCGCGCTGTGGACGTACGCGGTGCTGTTCGTGCTCGTCTACATGGTGGTGCTCGGCCGCACGCCACTGGCGCCCACCAGCGGCGGCCGGTACGGCGACGCGTTCGCCGCCTTCCTCGCCGCGGGCTTCCGCCCGGAGTACGTGGCGCTGCTGGGCCTGCCGGTGGCGGGCGCGGTGGCGGCGCAGGGCATCACCACCGGCAAGGTGGTGTCCCAGCAGCTGCTCAAGGCGCCGCCGACGGCCCGGCCCGGGGTGGCGCGCGGCCTGGCCGAGACGGTGAGCAACGACGCCGGCGAGACCGACCTGCTGGACCTGCAATATTTCGGCTTCAACGCGATCGCCCTGCTCTACTTCTTCGTCAGCTTCGCCACCACCAGCGCCGTCGACCCGGGCCGCGGGCTGCCCACGATCCCGGCCACGCTGCTGGCCCTGTCCGGGGTCTCCACCACCGCGTACCTGGTGAAGAAGCAGCTGGAGAGCGGGCTGGCGCCGGTCATCACCGCCGTCACGCCCATGCGGGTGGTGCTGGGGGTCGACCGGCGGATCGTGATCGGCGGGGACGGGTTCCTGGCCGAGGGCCGCCCGGTGAACAGCGCCTTCAACCAGGTGCTGCTCGACGGGCGCCCGCTGCCGACCGACGAGAACTCGTGGTCCAGGTCGACCGTGACCGCCGTGCTGCCGGCCGAGACCGACCGGGCCGCGCTGGAACGGCTGGGCTGGCGGCAGACCACCCGCGGCCATCTGGCGGCGTTGACCGTCCGCGACGACCGCGGCACCAGCAGCCCGCTGGTGGAGATCGAGGTCCACCTGCCGGCGCGCGCGACTGCGCCGGCGGACCCGACGCCGCCGGTGCCCGCGCAGCCGGATCCCGCGGCGGACCAGCTACCGCCGGCGCCGGCGCCGGCGGATCCGGCCGGCTGACGGGGTCGAAATTGCTTTGCCGGCCCGGCGGCCCGCCTGGTGTACTTGCCCGGACCGCCAGGAAGAGACCGAAGGGGATATCCGAGATGCGTGCAGCGTGCCTGTCCGACCAGAAGGGAATGGCCAACTACCCGAAGGACAGCACGCGTGGAACGCACCCTCAACCTGGGGATCCTGGCGCACGTCGACGCCGGTAAGACCAGCCTGACCGAGCGGCTGCTGTACGCCGCCGGCGCCATCGACGAGCTCGGCAGCGTCGACGACGGCAACACCCGCACCGACACGCTGGCCCTGGAACGCCAACGCGGCATCACCATCCGGTCCGCCGTGGTGTCGTTCCGGATCGGCGGCGTGCTGGTCAACCTCATCGACACCCCCGGCCACCCGGACTTCATCGCCGAGGTGGAACGGGCTCTCGGCGTCCTCGACGGGGCCGTCCTGGTGGTGTCCGCGGTCGAGGGCGTCCAGGCGCACACCCGGCTGCTCATGCGGACGCTGCGCCGGCTCGGTGTGCCCACCCTGATCTTCGTCAACAAGATCGACCGCGCCGGCGCCCGGGGCGGCGAGCTGGTCCCGGCCCTCGCCGAGCAGCTCACCCCGGCGGTCGTGGCGCTCGGCGCCGTCTCCGCCGCCGGCCGCCCGGACGCCGCGTACCGGCCGTACCCCCGGGATGACCGGCGGTTCGCGGCCCGGCTGCTGGACGCGCTGGCCGACCGGGACGACGCCCTGCTCACCGACTACGTGACCGATCCGGCCGCGGTGTCCTACCCGCGGCTGCGGGCCGCGCTCGCCGCGCAGAGCCGGCGGGCGGCCGTGCACCCGGTGCTGTTCGGCTCGGCCATCACCGGCGCTGGCGCCGAGGAGCTGCTGGCGGCCATCCCCGAGCTGCTGCCGGCCACCGCCGGCGACCCGGCGGCGCCGGCCGCCGGCACCGTGTTCAAGGTGGAGCGCGGCCCGGCGGGGGAGCGGATCGCGTACGTCCGGATGACCGCCGGGACGCTGCGGCTGCGCGACCGGGTGGGCCCCGACCGCGACCGGGTGACCGGCATCGAGGTCTTCGACGACGGTACGACGGCCCGGGCCGACGCGTTGCCGGCCGGCCGGATCGGCCGGGTATGGGGCCTCGGCGGGCTCCGCGTGGGCGACCCGCTCGACCTCGCCGGCGAGCGCCGGCCGGCGTCCGGACCCGGCTCCGGACCCGGCTCCGGACCCGATTCCGGACCTGGCTCCGGACCTGGTTCTGGACCCGGCTCCGGACCTGGCTCCGGACCCGGCTCCGGCCGCCCGGCCGGCGAGCCGGACCGGGGCTCGCCGTCCGCCGCCGGGCACCGGTTCGCGCCGCCGTCGCTGGAGACGGTGGTGGTGCCGGTACGCCAGAGCGACCGGGGCGCGGCGCACGCCGCCCTCACCCAGCTGGCCGAGCAGGACCCGTTGATCAACCTGCGGCAGGACGACCTGCGGCAGGAGATCTCCGTATCGCTGTACGGCGAGGTGCAGAAGGAGGTCATCGGGGCGACCCTGGCAGCCGAGTACGGCGTCGAGGTGACGTTCCGGGAGTCCACCACCATCTGCGTCGAGCGCCTGCTGGGCACCGGCACGGCGGTCGAGGTGATCGGCACGGACGCCAACCCGTTCCTCGCGACCGTGGGGCTGCGGGTGGCGCCCGCGCCGGTCGGCGGCGGCGTCGAGTTCGGGTACGAGATCGAGCTGGGCTCGTTGCCGCTGGCCTTCCTGCGGGCGATCGAGGAGACGGTCCGGGAGACCCTCGGTCAGGGCCTGTCCGGCTGGGCCGTGCCCGACTGCCGGGTCACGCTGACCCGGTCCGGCTACTGGGCCCGGCAGAGCCACGCGCACGCCACCTTCGACAAGAGCATGTCCAGCACGGCCGGGGACTTCCGCAACGTCACCCCGCTCGTGCTGATGGCCGCGCTGCGCCGGGCCGGCACCCGGGTGTACGAGCCGATGCACCGGTTCCGCCTGGAGATCCCGGCCGACCTGCTCGGGGCGGTGCTGCCGGCGCTGTCCCGGCTGGACGCCGTGCCGCGCGGATCCGAGCCGCACGGCCGGTCGTACGTGATCGACGGCCTCGTACCGGCCGCCCGGGTGCACGACCTGGAGCTGCGGTTGCCCGGGCTGACCCGCGGCGAGGGCCTGCTGGAGGCGGGCTTCGACCACTACCGCCCGGTCCGCGGCCCGGCGCCCACCCGGCCGAGGTCGGACCGCAACCCGCTGGACCGGCGCGAATACCTGCTGCACGTCGCCCGCCGCGGGTGACCGGCCGCTCCGCCCCGCCGAGCTCGGTGGCCGCCGCCGCGGCGGCGCTCGGGTTGCCGGTCCGCGCCGCGACGCTCGCGTGGCGCGCCGGCTGGTCGGGCGGCGGCTCGGTGGCTTCCGGCGGGCTGGGGACGATCAAAAAGGTAACGGGCGGTCCGGTGCCTCCGGCTCGCGCCGGGCTGGCCGGGCGGCGGCTGGCGGCTCGTCCTGCGGCGGTCCGCGCGGCCCGGCGGCTCCATCTCGCGGCCGAGTCGGCCTCGGCCGCGCGGACCAGGCGGGCGGGCGAGATCCGACCGCGGACCGATGATCTCGGCGGTCGGCCCGGCCTATGGTCGCTCCGACGACCGACGACCGACGACCGACGACCGACGGTCGGGACCAGCGACGGGAGCACGCCATGGCGACCATGACACTGCGCCGCACCGGACGGTGCGAGTGGAGCCTGATCGACGAGTCGGAGCGGATCGTGGGCCGGCTCCGCGGCGGCCGGCGGCTCACCTCCGCCGAGCTGACCGGCCCGGACGGCACCTGGCTGGCCCACACCCGCGACCGGCGGTGCCGTCGGACGGTCGCCGGCCCGGACGGCGTACCCGGGATGCTCCTTGAACCGCCCACGGCCCGGCTGCCCGGCGTGCCGGCCCGGACCGGCGTGCCAGCCCCGACCGGCGTGCCAGCCCCGACCGGCGCGGCGGGGGCGGGGTCGGCAGGTTGGCCGGCCGCCAGCGGCGCGCCGGCCGCACCGCGCGGCGCGGCCTCGCCGGCCTCGCCGGGCGCGGCGACCGGGCGGTGGGAACTGCGGCGGTCGCTGAGCGGCTACCGCGGCACGCTCACCGGCCCGGCAGGGTCGATCGAGCTGCGTACGGTCCGGCTCTCCCGCGGCGCGGTGCGGGTCGAGACCGCCGGGAGCTGGTCCGAGCTGGTGGTGCTGGCCGCCTGCTTCGCGCTGCTGAGCCGGCGGCAGCGGGACCGGCGGATCGCCCTGATGGCGGCCGTCGCCAGCTCACACGGTCCCTCCTGACGGGCTGGCGGCCCGGCACCCGGGCCGTCCGTTGCACAAAGGCCCCGGCTGGGCCGTAGGCTTGGCGCCATGTCCGTGTACGACATCGGTATTTCGTCCCTGGCCGGCGACGCGGATGAGCTCGGGCGGCACCGGGGGCGGCCCGCGCTCATCGTCAACGTCGCGTCGCAGTGCGGCCTGACCCCGCAGTACGCCGGCCTCGTGCGGCTGGCGGAGCGGTACCCCGAGCTCACGATCGTCGGGGTGCCGTGCAACCAGTTCGGTGGGCAGGAGCCGGGCAGCCCGGCGGAGATCGCCGAGTTCGGCAGCAGCAACTACGGGGTGACCTTCCCGCTGACCGAGAAGGTCGAGGTCAACGGGGCCGGACGGCACCCGCTGTACGGGGCCTTGGTGGACACCCCCGACGCCGAGGGGCACACCGGCGACATCCGGTGGAACTTCGAGAAGTTCCTGGTCGACGGCGACGGCAAGGTGGTCGCCCGGTTCGCCCCGCCCGTCGAGCCCGAGGACCCTCAGGTCGTGGCGGCCATCGAGAGGGTGCTGGCGGACTGAACGGCGAACCTGGCGGCGCGCCGACCGAGGCGCTGTTCCTGGGCGGCCGGTCCGGGGTGGGCAAGACCAGCGTGGCCGCCGAGATCCACGAGCAGCTGTCGGTGGCCGGCGTACGGCACTGCCTCATCGAGGGCGACAACCTGGACCAGGCATACCCGGCGCCATGGGAGCACAAGCTGGCCGAGCGCAACCTGGCGGCCATGTGGGGCAACTACCGGCGGCTCGGCTACCGCCGGCTGGTCTATACCAACACCGCGAGCGTGCGGGTGATCGACGAGCTGTCCGCGGCGATGGGCGACGACCCGCGCGTGACGGCCGTGCTGCTGACCGCGGGCGACACCACCGCCGCCGAGCGGCTGGCCCGGCGGGAGATCGGCACGGCGCTGCGCCGGCACGTCGAGCGGAGCGCGTTGGCGGCCCGCGAGCTGGACGAGGTTGTCGCCGACTGGGTGCACCGGGTCCCGACCGACGGCCGTACCGTCACCGAGATCGCCGCCGAGGTCATCGGCCTGGCCGGCTGGCCCGCGCCCTGACCCGGCCGGGTGGTTCGCCGTGCCGTGCTGCCCGGCAATCCGGCAGCCGCTCCGGCCGACTCGCTGGCGGGTTGACTCTCCGGCAGCCTGAGGATCGATCCTGATGGCGTGAACGAAGACGACCTGCTGACCATCGGCGCGTTCGCCGCGGCGACCGGCCTCACGATTCCGGCGCTGCGGCACTACGACCAGATCGAACTCTTCCGGCCCGCCCGGGTCGACCCGGACACCGGCTATCGCAGCTACGCACCGGGCCAGGTCGACGACGCCCGGCTCATCTGCCGGCTGCGTGCCGTCGGCGTGCCGATCGGCGAGCTTCGTGCGGTGCTGGGACGCCCGCCCGGGGAGGTCCGGTCGGCGCTGGACGCCCATCTCGGCCGACTGGTCGCCCAGCTGCGCGAGGTGTCGCAGCGGATCGTCGCCGTCGAGGAGTTCATCGAGCGGGACACCGTGCTGCCGGCGGCCCAGCCCGTCCGGCCGGTGCAGCTCAGGATCGCCGTGGCGGACGTCCCGCGGGCGGCGGAGTTCTATCGGACCGCGTTCGACCTCGTGTTCAACGAGTCGATCTCATCGCTGCAGTTCGGGACGTACGGCAGCGATCGGTTCTTCCTGCTCACCCTGGAGGAGCGCGCGGCTGATGCGCCCGACCGCCGCGGTACCCGGTTCGGGCTGCTCGTCGACGACGTCGACGCCGCGCACGACCGCGCGTTGCGCGCCGGCGCCGCGGAGGTCCATCCGCCCCGGGACTTCGCGTGGAAGCCGCGCACCTCGTGCGTACGCGATGCGGACGGCAACACCATCGATCTCAGCCGGGCTCACTGATCCGCCGTGGGACCAACGCCGAGGGAATTCGACCTGCCGCAGCGCGGCGACCGTCGGCAATTTGAGCAGCCGAGGGGCTTTCGCCGGTCAGCAGCGCAGGGGGTAGCGGTTGCGGCGGGGTGCCTGGTCCGGATCGATCCAGGCCGGCGGCACGAACTCGGGATGCCCGTCCGCGCCGAGCCGTACCCGCCACCGGCCCCGGTGGATCACCGTGTGGTGATGCCGGCACAGCAGGACCGCGTTGTGCAGCGCCGTCGGGCCGCCGTCGGCCCAACTGATCAGGTGGTGTCCGTCGCACCAGCGGGGTGGCCGGTCGCAGCCGGGGAAGGCACAGCCCCGGTCCCGCAGCACCAGCGCGCGGCGTAGCGCCCCGGTGAACAGCCGGCGTTGCCTCCCGACGTCCAGGACCTGCCCGCCGCCGTTGAGCACGGCGGGCAGGATCGCGGCGTCACAGGCCAGCCGGCGTACGCCCTCCGCGGACAGTCGCAGGCCGGTGTCCAATGCGCCGACGCCGAGCCGTCCGGTCAGGGCGTCGAAGCCGGCGGTGATCACGACCTGGGGTGGCTCACCGCCGTTTTGGGGCAGGTCGCCGGTGCGCAGGGCGAGCCGGAGCACCTCGCCGAGGGCGTCGTGCCGGCGCTGCCCCGGCGCTCGGTCGTCCCCGGGTCCGTTCGGGGCGGTCAGCGGATCCAGCGCGGAGATCAGCATGGATCCGGTCTCGGCATCCAACATGCCACGCAGCCGCACCCCGCCGTCCGCGGTCACCGAAAGGGTCACGTCACGACGCCGTTCCATCGCGGCGTCCTGCCGGCGCAATGCCCGTCGGTCGGCCTCCTCGGCCGCGTCGGGGGCAACATGCCACAGGATCCGCTCGGCGCAGATCCGCAACGCCCTCGGCTCCAGCGTATGGGCCTGGTCCAGGAGCATCCGCAGCGCCTTGCCGGCCACCTCCACGCCGGCCTCCCGCCGGACTCCCTCGACGGCGGCGGCGACGATCCGCGCCTGCTCCATGCTCACCCCGCCGGCCGCCACAGCCGCCCGGAGCACCGGACCCGCCGCCGTCGCGCCGCATCCGGCCGCGCCCGACGTCATGACAAGGTCACGGTCCGGTCCGGCATCGTCGTCCGGGCGGTCGCGGTTGTCCGCGGCATGGCCACCGCCGTCTGCACCGCGACCGCCGCCGCCCGGACCGGGATCGCCGCCCGGGCCGGGATCGCCGCCCGGGCCGGTACCGCCGCCCGGACCGGACCCGCCGCCCGGACCGGGATCGCCGTCTGGGCTGGTGCCGCCGCCCGGACCGGACCCGCCGCCCGGACCGGGATCGCCGTCTGGGCCGGTGCCGCCGTCCGGACCGGCGTTCTGCGGGTAGGGCAGCGGAGCCAGACCGGATGCCGCGGCGTCGGCGTCCAACCAGGACGCGTCGGTCACCAGCCGGCGCGCCTCCCCGGCCGGGATCCGCAACCGATCCCGCAGCCATGCGGCCGTCGACGAGGCGCCCTGGGCGGCGGCCAGGCCGCGGCCGTCGACCTCCCGCACCAACGCCAGGCGTGCCACCACCAGCCGCCGCAGCGCCACCTGCACCTCGTCCAGCGCGACCGTCAGCGCCACGTCCGCCAGCGGCCACGTCGACGCCGACACGCACGCGCCGGCATGCGCCGCCACCGCCTGGAACTCCCCCGTCACGCCTCATACGCTTGCACCGGCGTACGACCAAACGGCCCGACGGCCAAGCCTCCGACCAGGCGTTTCGGATGGCGCACGAACGGACCGGATCGTCGGCTGCGCCCGGCCGGATCGTCGGCTGCGCCCGTCGCGACACCGCCACCCGCAGGCCGAACCGGCTGTGCCGCCCAGGGACGTTGGTCAACCTGGTGACGGGCGGCCTGCCGCCGGCCGCGGTAGCTCGGCGGCCGGCGGGTAGAAACGTACCCATGAACACGTTCGTGCGCGCGACGGCGGCCGCGGGGCTGGCGCTCACCCTGGCGGCGTGCTCCGCCGACCAGCCGGCCCCTCCGGTGCCCAACCCCCGGGCCACCCCGCCGCCGCACCCGACCGCGGCCTCCGCGGGGGTGGCGGCGCTGGCGGAGACGGCCGTACGTCCGCTCGCCGACACCGGCGCGGCGCCCTTCGACCAGCCGCGGCGGCTTCAGGCGCCGCCCGGCTGGACGGTCACCGTCTGGGCCCGGACGCCCGGCGCCCGGCTGCTGGCCTGGACCCCGGACGGGCGGCTGCTGGTCTCCCGGCCCAAGGCGGGCGACGTGGTCGAGCTCGTACCGGGTCGGGGCGACTCGGCGCCGAGCCAGCGCACCCTGGTCGACGGATTGAACCAGCCGCACGGGTTGGCGTTCGCCGGCGACACGCTCTACGTGGCCGAGAGCGACCGGATCGACGCGTTCACGTACCGGGCCGGGGCCGTCTCGGGCCGGCGGGTCGTGGTCGACGGGCTGCCCGACGCCAAGAGCCCCGAGCTGCACGGCGCCTACGCGCACGCCCTCAAGAGCGTCGTTGTCGGCAAGGACGGCGCGCTCTACTTCTCGATCGGCTCGACCGGGAACGTGTCGGCCCGGGACCGGGATACGGACCCCCAGCGGGCGGCCATCCTGCGGGTGCCGGCGGGCGGCGGGAAGCCCGCGGTCTTCACGCGCGGCGTACGCAACGGCACGGGGCTCGCGGTCGATCCCAACGGCGGAGTGTGGACCGCGGTCAACAACCGCGACAACGTCGAATATCCGGACCCGGGGGACTACGACGGCGACGGCAGGTCGGACCAGGGCCGGGTCATGCAGGCGTACGTCAACGACCATCCGCTCGAGCCGCTGGCCCGGTTGACGCAGGGGCGTGACCTCGGCTGGCCGTACTGCAATCCGGACCCGGACGTGCGGCCCGGCGCGAAGGACTCGCCGCTGAGCTACAGCTGGCGGCCGTTCGTGCGGGACATCCAGCACAACCGCGACGGCGGGAAGCTCGACTGCGGGGCGCTGCCACCGGTCGAGCAGGGCATGGGGGCGCACTCGGCGCCGCTGGGGCTGAGCTTCGCGACCTCGCCGGGGCTGGCGGGCGGATATGGCCCGGGCGCCCTGGTCGGGATCCACGGCTCCTGGAACCGCAACCCACCGCGAGCGCCGGAGGTGTCGTTCTTCGCCTGGCGTTCCGGCAGTCTCGGCCCGCAGCAGACCCTGCTGACGGGTTTCCAGGACCGGGACGGCTCGCGCTGGGGTCGGCCGGTGATGGCCGTGCAGGGCCCCGACCGGGCCGTGTACGTCAGCGACGACGTGGCCGGGGCGATCTACCGGGTCACCGCGCCCTGAGCGTACGGTCGCCCGGGCCCGCCGGGGCGACCCGCCGCGACCGCCGGCGACGACCCGGTCGGCCGCCGTGACCGCGGGCCACGACCCGGTGGGCCGTCGCGACCGCCGGCTACGACCCGGTGAGCCGGACGGGCCGCGACACCAGGTTGACCCGGCTGCCGTCCCGGGCCGACACCTCGAAGACCTCGATCCGGCCCGCCGTGGAGCCGCTGCCGGCCCGGAGAGCGTCCGCCGCCGGGGAACCGCCGCCCGCCGGGGGACCGCCCGCCACCGGTTCACCGCCCGCCGCGGGGTCACTGGCCGGCGAGGTGCGGCCGCCCGCGGCGGCGCGGGGCGGCAGCCGGTAGCCGAGCGTCAGCCGGTAGTCGCCGCGGCAGCCACTGCCGCAGCTCGCCACCGTGAAGCCGGCCGCCAGCTGCCGGCCGGCCGCGTCCAGGATGCGCACGTTGACGGTCGCCTCGAAGACGTCCGCGGTGCCGGTCACCGTCACCGGGTTCGGCACGGTCTCCCCGATTCCCGGCGCGGTCACCACGATCGGCGGCAGCAGATCCGCGAAGTCGGTCCGGTCCAGCGCCGGCGAGTCGGGGCGGCCGGCCCGGCGGAACACCACCCGGTCGACGGTGGGGAACTGGGTGAGGCTGTACACGACCTGCGCCTGGCGCAGCCGTACCGTCGCCGTGCCCCCGTTGTCGAAGCCGGCGGTCACGGTCAGCGTCTCCACCCGGCCGGCGAGGCCGGCGATGGCGATGCCCGTCGGCACCGAGGTGCCCAGCCCCGCGGCCGCCTCGGCCGGGGTCGGCCCGGCGGCCAGCTCGGCGAGGGTGAGCCGGGAGGTGGCCGGGGCGGCCGGCCGGACCCGGCGGGTCGGCTCCAACCGTCCGTCGTGGACGTACCACAGCTCGAGCGTGAGGGTGTCGCTCCGGCTCGGGCCCGTAGCGGGGTAGGTGACCGGCGACGATGGCGGAGCCGGGGCCGGGCCGGCCGACCCGCCGGGGCCGGCGGTGGCCGTGATGGCCGGGGCGGGGGTGGCCGCCGGGGACGCCGTCCCGGTCGGGGACGCCGGCGGGGCGGTGGGGGCCGGCCCCAGCGATCCCACGCTGGGCGCGCAGCCGGCCGTCGCCAGCAGGACCGCCGGGACCAGGAGAAACGCCGGCCGCCGCATCACGCCCCCGATCCGCCGGCGCTGTCCGCCGGCCGCGCCGGCCGCCCGGGTGACCCCGCCGGATTGGACGACCCTGCCGGATCGGACGGGGCCGGGGAGTCCGGCGCCGTCGGCGCGGGTGACGCCGAGAGAGCGGCCGACGCAGGAGGCCCCGGCGGCACCGGGAGCGCGGGCGGGGCCGGTGGCAGGTCCACCCGGGCCCGGGTGCCCGCGCCGGGCCGGCTGTCCAGGGTCAGGGTGGCGCCGAGCAGCCGGGCGTTCTCCCGGGCGATGGCCAGCCCCAGTCCGCTGCCCGGGCCGGTGCGCGCCGGATCGGCCTTGTAGAAGCGGTCGAACAGGTGCGGCAGGTGCTCGGCCGGAATGCCCGGACCGCCGTCGGCGACCGTGACGGTGGCGCCCGGCCCGGCGCCCTCGACGGTCACCACCACGTCGCGGCCGCCGTGCTCCACGGCGTTGGCCACCAGGTTGGCCAGCACCCGTTCCAGCCGCCGGGGGTCGGTGTGGCGCACGGTCGGTCGGCCGGTGACGCGTACCCGGTCCGTCCAGCCGCGGGCGGCCACGAGCGCCGTCACCGCGGCCAGCAGGTCCACCGGGGACGCCGCGACGGGCTCGCGCCCGGCGTCCAGCCGGGAGATCTCCATCAGGTCCTCGACCAGGCGGCGCAGCCGGACGGCGTCGCCCGCCAGCAGCTGCGCGGGCCGGCGCAGCTCGTCCGGCAGCTCGTCGAGGCGGTCGCGCAGCAGCGCCGCCGCGCCCACCAGCGCGGTGACGGGGGTACGCAGCTCGTGCGCCACATCGGAGGTGAACCGGCGTTCCCGGCGCTGGGCGGCGGCCAGCGCCGCCAGCTGGTCCTGCAACGCGTCGGCCATCTGGTTGAACGACAGGGCCCAGGCGCCGAACTCGTCCCGTCCGGTCACCGGCAGGCGGGTCGAGAGCAACCCCTCGGCGATCGCCCGGGCCGCCCGGCTGGCCCGGCCGACGGGTTCGAGGGTCCGCCGGGCAAGGGCGTGGCCGACGGCGGCGGCCAGCACCAGCACCAGCAGCCAGCCGGCCAGCAGCGCATAGCGCAGCTGTGCCAGGTCGCGCCGGATCCGGTCCTCCGGGTGTACGACGTAGAGCTCGGCCGCCGAGCCCGGGATCCGTCCGCCGACGATCAGCCGGTCGGCGCTGCGTTCGTACCCGAGCTGCCCGGCGCCGACCAGGGACCGCAACCGGGGCGCGAGCCCCGGGTTGACGTCCGGGTTGGACGGCACCGGCGCCCCGGCGCCGGCAGCGGCGGCGAGACCGCCGGCCGGGGCGGTGAAACCCGGCCCGGGGGCGCTGCCCGGCCCGGCGGGAGTGCCGCTCGGCCCGCCACCGGAAGCGCCGGTGGCCAGCAGCACGTGCTGGCCGCTGCCCTCGAACGAGTTCAGCAGCTCGGCGCTGCGGGCGTCGTCCAGCGGCAGGAACTGCCCGGCCAGCACCAGCTGGTAGCGCAGCTCGGTGCCGGCCTGGTCGAGCGAGTCGGCCAGCCGGGCCTGCCGGACCAACAGGTACGACCCGACCGCCAGCAGCGCCGCGGCGATCCCCGCCACCAGCACGAACGCCACGGTGAGCCGACGGCGGAACCGGCCGGGCGGCACGGTTCCCGTGGCGGCCGCCCGGCCCCGGGCCGGCGGCGCGGGCCGGTCCGGCTGCTGGCCCGGGCGGTCGGTCACGGCGGACACCGGTACGCCTCAGCGCTCGTCGAGCTTGTAGCCGACGCCCCGGACCGTGCGGATCAGCGCCGGCCGGGCCGGATCGGTCTCGATCTTGGCCCGCAGCCGCTGCACGGCGACGTCCACCAGCCGCGAGTCGCCGAGGTACGGGTAGCCCCAGACCCGGTCCAGCAGCAGCTCCCGGGTGAACACCCGGCCGGGCCGGCGGGCCAGTTCCAGCAGCAGCCGGAACTCGGTGGCGGTGAGCGGGACGTCCCGGCCCGCCCGGCGGACGGCGTACCGTCCCGGGTCGATCTCCAGCCCGCCGGCCCGCAGCACCGGCTCCTCCTCCGGCACGCTGCCGCGGCGCAGCAGGGCGCGCACCCGGGCGACCAGCTCGGCCGGCTCGAACGGCTTGCGCAGGTAGTCGTCGGCGCCGCACTCCAGACCCGCCACCACGTCGACGGTGTCGGTGCGCGCGGTCACCATGAGGATGGGTACGCCGCTGGTCCGGCGCACCTCCCGACACACCTCGAGCCCGTCCAGGCCGGGCAGCATCACATCGAGGACGATCAGGTCGACGCCGCCGGCGCGCCAGCGCTCCAACGCCGAGCGGCCGTCGCCGCTGGCGCTCACCCGGAAGCCCGACCGGCGCAGCCCGATCGCGGTCACCTCGCGGATCGACGGGTCGTCCTCAACCACGAGCACGTGACCGTCCATGAGGAACGGTAACGCCGGACGGGCCGGCGGGGCATCGTCCGCCCCGCCAGCCCCTCCACCGACCGGTGGCGCCGGGGTGTCGGTCCTATTGCCACCGGTGCGCCACGTCGAGCACGATCCGGCTGTGCGTGCCCGGTCCGGTCAGCACGGTCACCCGGAACGGCAGCCGGTCCCGCACGCCCACGGCGAACGTCGTGTAGCCCTCCGAGCTGCCGCCGTACACCACGTCCCGCAGCGTCTGGTAGCCGAGCAGGTTGAGCGGGTGCGCGCCGGTGCTGGCCGGATACCGCACGGTGCCGGTGTTCGGGTCGGCCACCGGGTCGAGCAGCGTCACCTCCAGCACCGCCCCGCCGGCCGTGTACGGCGACAGCGCCAACCCCTGGCCCTGGGTGTACGCCTCGCCGTAGCGCACCCGGTAGCCGTTGGCCGGACCGTCGATCTCGAAGACCAACCGGTCGTAGCAGTCCTGCTGGCCGGCGCGTACCTCGATCAGCGGCGCCGTGGCCAGCGCGCCGCCGGACTTGTCGGCGCTGCCCCAGGTGATCCCGCAGTACGGCGTGGCGGTGGCCGCCACCTGCGCGGCGGCCGGGACGAGCCGGGCCGCCGGCGCCACCCGCGCGGCGGCCGCGGCGATCGACCCGCCGGCCAGCAGCGTGCCGGCCGCCACCAGCGTGGCCAGCAATGCCCTCGTGATTCTCATCATGCCCTCCCGTGCGCGGACCCGGTGGTCCGCTCACCGCCCACGGTCACCGCCGCGCGCCACCGCCACTTCGCAGCCGGGTAACCGTGTCGTAACAGCGCGGGCCGGAGCCGGCCCGTGGCCTTGTTGCACATGTTTTGCAATAATGCCTGTGATGATCGAGAAACCCGCGGCCCGGCCGCTCCCGGAGGCTGCCGGACCGTCCGCCCGGGGCGCCGCGGATGCCCTCCCCGACGTGGTCATGTCGTGGGGTCGCGGGTGGGCCGTCTCGCGCGGTGTTCCCAGCCCCGTGGAGGTCCCGGGGGGATTCCGGGCCGACGTGGGCCGGCCGGGCCACCGGGTCCGGTACGTGCTGCACACCTGGGACAGCGGACGGCTTTCGGCGCTTGCCCGGCGGGTCACCGCCCCCGGGACCTGGATCAAGGCCGCCGGACGCGCCGCCGAGCTGCGCGGCGCGCTGCCCGCCGGCTGGACCATGGACAGCAGCGGCCACCTGATGACCGCCCGGCTCACCGTCGGCGTCGCCGATCCGCCGCCGCCGTACCGGATCCGGGTCGCGCTCGACTGTGCGGTCGTCGTCGCCACGGTCGTCGACGGTGACGGCGGCACGGCCGCCTGCGGGCGGATGGCGCCGGCCGGCGGGTGCGCCATCGTCGACCAGGTGCAGACACATCCGGCGCATCGGCGTCGCGGCCTCGGCGCGAGCGTCATGCGGGCGCTGAGCGACCATGCGGCCCGCAGCGGGCTGGGCACCGGCATCCTGGTCGCCACCGATGACGGTCGCCGGCTGTACCAGACGCTTGGCTGGACGCTGCGGTCCGAGATCGCCGTGGCGTACGTCCCGCAGGACTGAGCCGGCGAGCCGACCCGGATCCCCGGCGGCAGCTCGGGACCACGCGGGAAGGGCCGGCCGGCACGATGCCGACCGGCCCCACCCGGTGTTCCGTCAGCGCGCCGTCAGTGCGCGAACGCCTGGAACTCGGCGACCCGGACGTTGCGGGCCTGCAGGCTCGCGGTGGAGCAGTCCGTGGCGGCCCGCGGGTCGTTGTCCCGCTCCCCGGCGTACGCGGGTGCGCCGGTGCACTGGTTGGTGACCACCTCGAGCCGCAGGTGCGACGCCGTGGTGCGGGGGATGTCGAACGAACGGATGATCAGCTCCGGCGCCCGCGGCCGGGGCTGCCCGGACGGGAAGGCGTCGGCCGGGCTGGTGTACGCCACCCGGAAGTCGGCCGGATCGGTGCAGTCCACCCCGGCCCGGGCCGTGCAGGCCAGCACCCGGAACTGCCGCAGCGCCGAGAACCGGCTCTGCGTGCCGCTGTCCGGGTTGGTCGGGTCCGCCGGCCGCAGCATGGCGCTCACCTGCACCCGGCGTACCTGGGTGGCGCCGCCGGCCAGCGCGACCGTCACGCCCCGGCCGGCCACCGGCGCGCCCAGCGAGGCCCAGTTGGTGGCCTCGTTGTCGTCGGCGATCTGGTCGAGGTTGATCCCGTCACCGCTGACGGTGGCGCCGGCCGCGGTGGAGGCCACATTCGGCCACATCCGCACCGGCAGCGTCCGGTGCTCCCCGGCGCGGATCGTGACCGGCCCGATCCGGACGTGCCCGTAGCCGGGCGCCCGGACCACGAAGTCGTACCGGCCGGGCACCAGCGCGACCTCGCCGGTCAGCGGGGTCGCCGGATCGGTGTCGGCCACCGGCACGGCCCGGGCCTGGTAGTCGCCCACGAACAGCTGAGCGCCCGGCACCGGTCCGCCCGGACCGACCGGGTTGAACCGGACGGTCGCCTCCCGGGCGTACGGGGAGGCGAAGCTCGGCGTCGGGTCCGCGTCGTTGTACCCGTTGCTGGCGGCCGCCTCGCCCAGACCGCGCTTGGCGAAGGCGTTCCACAGCAGGTCCTGGTTGGCCCCACCGAACCGGATCCGGTCGGCGGCCAGCATGGCGTCCCGGGAGTCGACCATGCTGATCCGGTTCGCGGTCAGCAGCGGGAACGAGTCGAACACCAGCTGGATCCAGCGCCGGTTGCCGGGGCAGCGCTGCACCGGCCGCTCGCCGTTGGCGCACGCGCGCTGCACGGCCGACCCGGCGTCGCCGTACCGGCGCAGCATGGCGTCCCGGATGTCGTAGTTGGTGGCCGTCCACACCTCGCCGGAGGCGTGCACCTGCAGCCCGACGAAGTCGTAGTCGATGGCGCTGTAGTTGAGCGGGCTGTCGCTCATGTTGTAGTTGCGGATCCCGGCCTTCGGGTCCCCGGTCACGTACTCGCCCTCGGTGAACCCGCGACGGCCCGGCGCGGCATAGCCGTACTCGTGCAGGTACTCCATGGCCAGCTGGTCGGACCAGCTCTCGCTCATGCCCTGCGGCGAGCTGAAGCCGCTGTCCGGGCCGGCGATCATCCGGTTGGTGATGGCGTGGCTGTACTCGTGGCCGATCACCGACATGTCGTAGTCGCCGTCCACGCAGGGGGCGTAGAACGAGCCGGCGATCGACTGCCAGAGGTACATGTTGGTGGTCGGCGGGATGCCGTCGCCGGGGGTGATCTGGTTGGCGTTGTCCCGCGCCTCGAAGTTCGGCGGGCCGCCGCTCACCCCGCCGGCCTGGGCGTTGCCCTGCTCGTGGTCGCCGCCCGTGCCGCCGCGGCCGAACGTGTCGTCCTGCATGTTCCACAGCGCCTCGGTGAACCCGAGGTGGTAGGACCAGTCGTGCATCCGGTTGTGCATGGCGAACAGGTTCGCCCGGGCCGCGTCGATGTCGTTGCGCTGCGGCGTGGTGAACGCGTCCGGGCTGCACCCGGAGTCGTGCCACTGGTTGGTCCAGGGGTAGACGTACTGCCGGTCCGGCCGCGGGGTGGCGGTCTCGGTGCCGACCGAGTACGGGTCGTTGCTGAACCAGTTGTGCACCGCGATGGCGTTGTTGCCCCGGGTGGTCTGGGTGGACCGACCGGTGGCCGGGTCCACGTCCCAGGGCAGCGGGGAGGCCGCGCTGGCCAGCGTCTCGTCGCAGCCGTGCGCCCGGTTGAAGCACCACCGGGTGCGCCGGTCGGCCGAGGAGTAGTCCTTGGGCGGCGAGTTCGGGTAGACCGCCCAGCTCGGGTTGTCGGCCGGGTCGCTGTCGTGCTCGGAGTCGACCAGGTCCTCCCGGAGCAGCACCGAGCCGTCCCGGGCGTCGACATAGGTGCTCAGGGCCGTGGGCTGGGCGCCGGTCAGGTCCGCGCCCAGCACCACCTCGTAGGCGGTCCGGGCGCCGCGGTCCGGCGTCGGCACGGCCACCAGCCGGCTGCGCAGCACGGTGGCCGGGGTGGCGGTGGCCGCGTCCCGCACGGCCGCCCGCTCGGCGTCGGCCCGGCTGAGGGTGGCCGGCTGCGGCGCCGCGGCGTCGGGCGCGAGCGAGGAGCTGACGTACCAGACCTCGCCCTTGCGCAGGCCGACGGCGAGCATGCCGTCCACCGCGGCCGGCAGGTCGCCGAAGCGCTGCCGGAACAGCACGGCCGCGCCCTCGCCCATCGGCACCACCGCGAGCTGCTCCAGCGCGTCGGCGCCGCGGGCGGTGAGGCCCAGCAGATCCCGGTTGGCGGCCACGTACGCCCGGGCGGCCCGGGCCGGGTCGGCGGGCAGGCCGGTGGCCAGCGGCCGGTCCGGCGCGGTGAGGGTGGCGGGGGTGCCGAAGCTGTTCCATCGGGCCCGGGCGCCGAGGCCGGCGGCCCGGTCCCGCTGGTGGGTGGTCGGCGCCACCAACCCGGTTCGGTTGTCCTGTGTCCTGTCGTGGGAGCCGTCGATGCGTACCGTGTCGGGTTGGGTTCGGGCCGGATGGCCGGGTTCGGCCTGCCCGCCCGTCCCGGTGGTCAGCACGAGTGCGGCCGCCACCAGCATCACGGTGGTACCCGCCGTCGCACGGGATGGTGTGCGCACGGAGCCTCCTTGTCGTTCGGCAATTACCGCTCCTGGCATCCGAACAGGACGGCAACCCGTCGAACAGGGGCCGAACATCCAAAAGATTTCGATTGAGCGATCAGTGCGCCGCCCGAGCCGTGGCGGCGCTCGTTTGCCGGGATGACCGCTCGGGTACGGGCGTCGCACGTCACCCGATCGGGAGGTAACCGGTGTCCACCGACGCGATTGTGCTGCTCAAGGACGACCACAAGGAGCTGCGCCAGCTGTTCAGGTCGTTCGAGCAGGCCGGCGAGAACGCCGCGAAGACCAAGGCCAAGCTCGTGCAGCAGATCCTGGAGCTGCTCACCGTGCACACGTACCTGGAGAACGAGTGCATGTATCCGGAGGTCCGCAAGCGGCTGCCGGACCTGGAGGACGACGTCCTGGAGTCCTACGAGGAGCACCACGTGGCCGACGTGCTCTGCTTCGAGCTCGCCGGGATGGACCCGGGCGACGAGCGGTACGACGCCAAGGTCACCGTGCTGATCGAGAACGTCACGCACCACATGGAGGAGGAGGAACAGGACTGGTTCCCGCAGGTGCGGGCGGGGATGGGCCGCAACGACCTGCAGGAGCTCGGGGCCACCATGCTGGTGATGCGGGAGAAGGCGCCGCGCAAGCCGACCGCGCCGAAGGCCCTGAAGAAGGCCATGGACGCCGCCCGGGCCTGACGCGAAGGGGGTCCGCGCCGACCGGCGCGGACCCCCTTCGTCGTGTTGCTGGTCAGCGGCGCAGCGCGCTGGCCTCGCCGGGCCGGCCCTCCCGGGCCAGCGGGGCGGCCTGGTCCGCCTCGTCGGTGTGCGGCGCCGCGGCGCCGGCGTCCTGCGGATCGGTCACCCGGCCGCGCCGGAGCGGCTCGTCCACGCCGCGCGAATCGCGGTCGCCGAACCGGATCAGCCCGGGGCCCACCTGGCGCAGCGCCCGCCGCGCGAAGACCTGCTGGAACGTGGCCACCCGCTCGGACCGGCCCCGGCCGATGAAGCTGACCGCCCAGTGCAGCACGGTGGTCAGCCGGTTCTTGAACCCGACCAGGTAGAACAGGTGCACGACCAGCCACATCAGCCAGCCGATCAGGCCGCTGAACCGGAGCTTGCCGACGCTGGCCACCGCCGAGAACCGGGAGATGGTCGCCATGCTGCCCTTGTCGAAGTAGTGGAACGGCTGGCCGGTCGGCTTGCCGCGCAGCCGGCGGCGGATCTGGTCGGCCGCGTGCCGGCCGCTCTGGATGGCCACCTGGGCCACCCCGGGCAGCCGGTCCAGCGCCATCATGTCGCCCACCGCGAAGATCTCCGGGTGTCCCGGCAGGGTGCAGTCCGGGTTGACCTTGATCCGGCCGGCCCGGTCGATCTCGGCGCCGGCCACCTCGGCCAACTGCCGGGCCAGTGGGGGAGCGGCCACCCCGGCCGCCCAGATCTTGGTCATCGACGGGATCCGCTGGTGCCCGCGTGGCGTCTCCACCTCGATGCCGGTGTCGTCCACCCCGACCACCTTGTTGCCCAGCTCCACCTCGACGCCGAGCCGGTGCAGCTGGCGCAGGGCGTGCGTGGAGAGGTGGTCGCCGAAGCTCGGCAGCACCGCGTCGAGGGCGTCCAGCAGGATCACCCGGGCCCGCCGGGTGTCGATCCGCCGGAACTGCTTCGGCAGGGTCCGGTGCGCCAGCTCGGCGATCTGCCCGGCCATCTCCACGCCGGTCGGACCGGCGCCGACCACCACGAAGGTGAGCCACCGGTCGATCAGCTCCGGGTCGGACTCCAGCTCGGCCAGCTCGAACGCGCCGAAGATCCGGCCGCGCAGCTCGAGCGCGTCGTCGATGCTCTTCATGCCCGGCGCGTACTCGGCGAACTGGTCGTTGCCGAAGTAGGACTGGGAGGCGCCGGCCGCCACGATGAGGCTGTCGTACTCCACCTTGTAGGAGGTGCCGGGCGCCTCGGCGGTCACCGTCCTCGCGTCCACATCCACGGACGTGACGGTGCCCATCAGCACCTCGACGTTGTCCTGCTTGCGCAGGATCTCCCGGATCGGCGGCGCGATCTCGCCCTCGGACAGGATGCCCGTGGCCACCTGGTAGAGCAGCGGCTGGAACAGGTGCTGGGCCGTGCCGTTGATCAGCGTGATGTCCACGGGCGCGTTGCGCAGGGCCTTGGTGGCGAACAGGCCACCGAACCCCGCTCCGACCACGACCACGTGGTGCCGGCGTTGCGGTTTCGTGCTCATCTTTTGATCTCCGGTCCCCGACGACTACGGGACAAACAGTACGTCCGCCGCGGCACGGAAGCACGGCGGTGTATCGCAGGCCACGGGGCGATCTCGCGCACAGCGACGCTGGTCACAGCTCACCGCCCCGGATTCCGGGCCGCGATGGCCGCGTTCAGCGCGGTGGCGAAGCCGGTCCAGGCCACGTACGGCAGCAGCGCCGCCCCGGCCACCCGGTCGGCCCGCCAGGCCCGGGTCGTCAGGGCGAGGTTGGCCGCGTTCAGCGCGGCCAGCTCGGCGAGCGCCAGCCGCGGGCGGCGGGCCCGGAAGAACAGCGCCGTCCAGCCCGCGTTCAGCAGCAGGTCGGCGCCGTACGTCCAAGCGAAACCCGCCCGTTCGGCGCCCTGTGTCCGGTTCAGCGCCCGGGCGCCGGCCAGCGCGATCAGGCCGTACAGCGGGGTCCACACCGCCGGAAAGGCGGCCGGCGGCGGCTGCCAGCGCGGCTTGTCGAGGGAGCGGTACCACCGGGAGGCGGGCGCGGTGGCGGCCGAACCCGCCGCGGCCGTGGCCGCCACCGCGAGGGTGGCTCCGAGGGTGTTCGTCAGGCGCATACCGGTCGAGTACCCCGCTCCGCGGCCATCGATGCGGCAAAGGCAGCGGCGGCTCAGGCCCGGGCCGGCTGGTTGATCCGCACCTGGTTGCCGGCCGGGTCCCGGAACGCGCAGTCGCGCACCCCGTACGGCTGGTCCATCGGCTCCTGGAGCACCTCGGCCCCGCTCGCCGCGACCTTCTCGAACAGCGTGTCCACGTCGTCGGTCGCCAGGACGAGGCCGGACAGCGCCCCCTTGGCCAGCAGCGCGCGCAGCGCCTCCGCGTCACCGGCCGACCGGCCCGCGCCCACGGACTGCAGCACGATGCCCAGCTCCGGCTGGGTCCGGGGCCCCACGGTCAGCCAGCGAGCCCCCTCCATGGCCACGTCCTGGCGCACCTCGAAGCCGAGCGTGTCGCGGTAGAACGCGAGCGCCGCGTCGTGGTCGTCGACCTCGAGGAACGTGTAGTGCAGGTTCAGCTCCATGGCTCAGGACGCTACCGGGCCGGGTTGGCTCGCGGCGCCGGCATGCCGGCTGGGCCGGGTCACCAACTTGGCCCAGCAGGCCGGCACGGGGGCGAGCGCGCTGTGGTTGCGGGCCCGGTACGCGCTGGGACTCTCCCCGACCAGCTCGGCGAACCGGGCGCTGAACGAGCCCAGCGAGGTGGCGCCCACCGCCATGCAGACGTCGGTGACGGACAGGTCGCCCCGGCGCAGCAGCGCCTTGGCCCGCTCGATCCGCCGGGTCATCAGGTAGGAGTACGGGGTCTCGCCGTACACGGCGCGGAACTGGCGGGAGAAGTGCCCCGGCGACATCAGCGCGGTGCGGGCCATGGCCGGCACGTCGAGCGGGCGGTCGTACTCGCGGTCGATGAGGTCACGCGCCCGGCGCAGGTGCCTGAGGTCCTCGGGGGTCACCCCGCAAGGATCGCACAGGGTGGCCGGCTCAGCGCCGGACGGCCTGCAGCGTGTACGTGTGCGGCAGCCGCCACGGGCGGTCCGCCAGCCGCCATTCGCCGTGCTCGACCCGCTCCATCTGGCCGGGCAGCGCCTCCCAGGGCACGCTGTCGTGCTCGACCAGGGCGGTGAGCGTCATGCCGGCGTCCAGCAGCGCGGTGACCACCTCGCCGAGGCCGTGGTTCCACTCCACCGAGCGGGTGTTGGTGAAGCGGTGGTCGGTGTCGACGTACGTGCCGTCCTCCTCCCAGACCGTGCCCTCGGCCCGCTCGAAGTACGGGTACTCCAGCGCGACCAGCCCGTCCGGGCGGGGGTCCGGCAGCGCCCACAGCACCGGGTGGCCCTCCCGCAGGTGCAGCCGGCCGCCCGGGCGGAGCAGCCCGGCGACCACCTCGGCCCAGCGGCGGATGTCCGGCAGCCAGCACAGCGCGCCGACGCCGGTGTAGACCAGGTCGAACCCGCCGGCGCCGAGGACCTCGACCGCCGCGTAGACATCCGCCTGCACGTACTCGATCTCGGCGCCGCACTCGGCGGCCAGCTTGCGGGCCTGGGCGAGTGACGCGGCGGAGAAGTCCAGCCCGGTCATCCGGGCGCCGAGCCGGGCCAGCGACAGCGTGTCGGTGCCCAGGTGGCACTGCAGGTGTACGCCGCGCAGCCCGGCCACCTCACCCAGGCGCGGCCGGTCGAAGCTGACCACGTCGCTGAGCCGTTCCGGGTCCTGCACGTACCGGCGGAGGCCGTAATCCCGCGACGCCGCGTGCACCGGCGCCCGCTCGTCCCACATCGCCCGGTTGAGCTCCCGGTAGTCCTCGGTCATCCGGGCACCCTGCCACAAGCCGCCGCCCGGCCACCATCGCAATTCCGCGCCGTTCGGGCAGGTGGCCCGGCTCCGGCACGGTGGTACGGTGCCGGTGTCCAGAGCCGGCCAGCGGGTGGAGGTCGCCGGTGTGAGCGACGCCCGACCGATGCCGCGACCGGGCGAGGGTGGTGCCGGCGGCGTGGCCGGGCCCGTCGACCCCGACCGGCGGTTCCGCGCGCTGGTCGAGGCGTCCGCGGCGATCATCTGGACCACCGACGCCGACGGGCGGGTCACCGCGGCCCAGCGATCCTGGGAGGCGTACACGGGCCAGAGCTGGCCGGAGTACGCCGGCGACGGCTGGTCCAGCGTGATCCATCCGGACGACCTCGACCGGGTCCGCCGGGCCTGGGGTGAGGCGCTGGACGCCGGCGCCCGGATCTACCGGTCCAGCTTCCGGATCTGGCACGCGGCCAGCGGGCGGTACCGGCACGTGGCCGCCCGCAGCACGGCGCTGCGGGACGAGCGGGGCCGGATCGTCGAGTGGCTCGGCACGTTCACCGACGTGCAGGACCTGGTCACGGCCGAGCAGGCCGCCGGCCGGACCGCGGCCATCAGCGAGGCCATGCTGGCCAGCTCCCCGGTCGGCTTCGGCTGGGTGGACACCGACCTGCGATTCCAGTACGTCAACCCGGCGCTGGCCGCGCTGAACGGGCGCACCGAGGCGGAGCACCTGGGACGCACCCCGGCCGAGGTGCTGCCGCTGATCGGCGACCGGGTGGCCGCGCTGATGCGGGAGGCGCTGACCGATGGCGGAATCAGCGGCGTCGAGTTCTCGTTGCCCGACGAGCGGCAGCCGGACCGGATCCAGCACGTGGTGGCCAGCTATTTCCCGATCCGGCTGGCCGAGCCGCCGGCCCACGGCGGTGGGCGACCGCAGACCACCATCGGGGTCGGCTGCACCGTCGTGGACGTCAGCGAGCGGACCCGGCTGCGGGAGGCGCTCGGCGCCGAGCGGGCCCGGTACGAGCGGCTCGCCTCGGCCGACGTGCTCGCCGTCTTCGGCGGGGTGGGGGAGCGGATCACCGAGGCCAACGACGCGTTCCTGGCCCTGCTGGGGTACGACCGCGACGACGTCGCCGCGGGCCGGCTGAGCTGGCCGGAACTCACCCCGCCGGGGTTCGAGGAGGCGGACGCGGAGGCCCTCAAGGAGCTCGCCGACACCGGCCGCGCGCAGGCGTACGCGAAGGAGTACCGGCACCGCGACGGCCATCCGGTGCCGGTGCTGATCGGGGTGGTGGCCCTGGTCCGCGAGCCGCTGCACTGGCTCGCGTACGCCACCGACCTCACCGCCGAGCGGCTGGCGGAGGCCGAGCGGCGGCGGACCCTGCGCCGGGCCGAGGCGCTGGCCCGGTTCGCCGGGGACCTCAGCACGGCACAGGCCCCCGACGAGATCCTGCGGACCATCGCCGGGCACCTCCGGGCGGTGTTCCTGGCGCGCGAGGTACGGATCGCGGTGGCCGAGCCGGGTCAGCCCACGCTGCACGCGGTGCGCTGCGCCGACCCGACCGGCGACGTCGTGCACGAGCGGCTGGACCTCGACGCCGACCTGGCGCTGACCGCCGTGGTGCGGGAGAACCGCGTGCTGCCGGACCCGGCCGAGCCGGCAGAACCGGGCGAGCCGACCGAGCCGGGGGAGCCGACCGAGCCGGGGGAGCCGGCGGGACCGGGGGCGCCCGCCCTGGTTCGCGGGATCTGCGTGCCGCTGCACCATGCCGACGGCACCCCGCTGGGCGCCATGCAGCTCGACTGGGCCGTGCCGGTGCGCCGGGACGACGCGCTGGACAGCCTGCTGGCCACCTCGGCCGGGCTGGCCAGCCAGGCGCTGCAGCGGGCCGAGCTGATCCGGTCCACCCGGGCCACGGCCGACCTGGCGGCCCGGCTCAGCACCGCCCGGACGGTGCCGGAGGCGATCGAGGCCATCCTGGCGGCCGTGCCGCCGGTGCTGGGCGCGGTCGAGCCCGGGCTGCTGGTCCGCGAGGGCGGCCGGCGGGTGCGACTGTGCCACCAGGGCTCGGTGCCGTCGGGACTGGCCGACCCGTACCGCGGGATGACCATCGACGACCCGCGACCGATCGCCGAGTGCCTGCGCACCGGGGAGCGGATCGTGCTGGCGGACCGGGAGGCGTTCCGCCGGCGCTACCCGGGCCTGGTCGACACCTCGGGGGACGGCGGCCTGGTGACGACCGTGGCGCTGCCGCTGCTGGACGTCGGGCGGCGCCCGATCGCGGCCCTCGGCCTGGGCTGGTCCCGGGCCCGGCCGTTCCGGGCCACCGACCTGGCCGTGCTGGACACCGTCGCCGACCTCTGCGAGCAGGCCCTCGAGCGGGTCCGGCTGGCCGCCGCCGAGCACGACCTGGTGAGCCGGCTGGCCGGCCGGCTGTTCGACACGGTCGGCGAACCGCCGCCCGGGCTCGACGTGGCGGTGCGCTACCGGCCGGCGATGACCGGGCTCAACCTCGGCGGCGACTGGTACGACCTCATCCCCGTCGACGGCGGCCGGTTGGCCGTGGTGGTGGGCGACGTGGTCGGGCACCAGGTGGAGGCCGCGGCCGACATGGCCCAGCTGCGGACCGTGGTGCGGACCCTGATCATGCTGGGCGTCCCGCTGGGTGAGGTCTTCGCCCGGGTGACCGAGCTGCTCGGCCGGGCCTTCCTGGGCACCTGCCTCATCATGCTGGTCGACCCGGACCGGCGCCGGGTCGAGGTGGTGCGGGCCGGCCACCCGCACCCGTTGTGGGTGCGCCGCGGCGAGCACGCCGAACCGGTCGGCACCGCCCGGTCGCTGCCGTTCGGTCTGGTGCAGGAGACGGTCCCGCCGACGGTGCTGTCGGCCGGGCCCGGCGACCTGCTGGTCGCCTTCACCGACGGCCTGGTGGAGCTGCGCCAACGGGACTACCCGGCCGGGGTGGCCGCGCTGGGGGCGGTGCTCACCGAGGCGGCCGGCCGCACCGCCGACGCGGTGGCCACGGTGGTGATGGACCGGCTCCCGGCCACCGAGGACGACCAGGCGCTGGTGGTGCTCCGCTTCCCCGAGTAGCCGGGTCGGGCCCGGGTCACCGGTGGCCGGGCGGAACCGGCCCCGGGCGACCGCGCTCAGACGATCAGGTTGAGCAGCAGCACGCCCAGGAAGCCGACCACCGAGATGATCGTCTCCATCACCGACCAGCTCTTGATGGTCTGCCCGACGGTCAGCCCGAAGTACTCCTTGACCAGCCAGAACCCGGCGTCGTTGACGTGCGAGAAGAACAGCGACCCGCACCCGACGGCCAGCGCCAGCAGCGCCACACCGGGCCGGTCCAGGCCCTGCGCGAGCGGCGCCACGATGCCGGCCGCGGTGATCGTGGCCACCGTGGCCGACCCGGTGGCCACCCGGATGCCCACCGCCACCAGCCAGCCCAGCAGCAGCGGCGAGATGCTGGCGCCCTTGGCCGCGTCGGCCACCATGTTGCCCACCCCGGCGTCCACGAGTACCTGCTTGAAGCCGCCGCCCGCGGCCACGATCAGCAGGATGCCGGCGATCGGCGGCAGCGAGCCGCCGAGCACGGCCGACGTCTGGGCGCGGTTGAACCCGGCCTGGCGACCGAGGGTGAACATGGCCACCAGAACGCCCGCGAGCAGGGCCACCACCGGGGTGCCGATGATGTCCAGGGTGGTGCGCGCCGTGGTGCCCTTGTCCAGGGTCAGCTCGCCCACGGCCCGCAGCAGCATGAGCACGATCGGCAGCAGCACGGTCAGCACCGCCGGCCAGAACGCCGGCGTGCGCCGCCGGGGCGTGGTCTCGGTGCCGCTGTCGTCCACCGGCGCGCCGGGTCGACCCGTACCCGGGTTGATCAGGTCGTCCTCGGTGAGCAGGTCGCCGTCGGCGTCGGTCCGGTTCCCGTCGGCCGCGCGCTGCCGGTCGCCGACCGCGCGCTCCCGGTCGGCGCCGGCGACGGGGCCGCCCGCGCGGCTCGGCAGCAGCGACTCCGGCGCCACGGCCGGCACGTACCGGGCGATGAAGTTGCCGAACAGCGGGCCGGCCACGATCACCGTGGGGATCGCGACGAGCAGCCCGAGCGCCAGGGTGAGGCCGAGGTCGGCCTTCAGCGCGGCGATCGCCACCAGCGGGCCCGGGTGCGGCGGCACGAGGCCGTGCAGCACCGACAGGCCGGCCAGCGCCGGGATGCCGACCCGCATCAGCGGTACGTCCGAGCGGCGGGACACCAGCAGCACGATCGGCACCAGCAGGACCACGCCGACCTCGAAGAAGAGCGGCAGGCCGATCAGGGCCGCGACGCCGGCCATCGCCCACGGCAGGGCGGAACCGGAGACCCGGCTGACCACCCGGCTCACGATCCCGTCGGCGCCGCCGGACTCGGCCAGCAGGCCACCGATCATCGCGCCGAGCGCGATCAGTAGGCCGACGCTGCCCACCGTCGACCCGACGCCGCCGGTGAACGAGTCGATCATCTTCTGTGGCGCGAGGCCGGCCACCGCGCCCAGCACCGCCGCACCGATGATCAGCGACAGGAACGGGTGGACCTTGCCCCAGGCGATCAGCACGACGACCGCGGCGATGCCCAGCAGCGCGGCGGTGATGAGCTGGCCGTTGCCGGCCCGGCTGGCCGCCTCGGCGGCGAGATGGGTCATGGGTTCACGACCTTCCTCGGGTTGGTGCCGGGGGAGCGGACGCCACCCCGGTGGCATGGATCAGGGGGTGGCGGGCTGCTCCGCGGTGAACCGGCGCAGCGCCTGGTAGGTCGGGCCGAGCGCGTCGTACAGGTCCGCGAACAGCGGCAGCAGCGCCGCGTACGTCTCGGCCGCCTTCGGCTCGGGCTGGACGGTCTCGGTGATCTCGACCAGGTCGGCGGCCACGTCCACCGACGGGATCAGGCCCAGCGCCTGCATGCCGAGCAGCGCGGCCCCGAAGCTCGAGCCCTCGTGCCCGGCGGGGAACTGCACGTCCATCCCGAGCGCGTCGGCCAGCAGCTGCCGCCACAGCGGGCTGCGCGCGAAGCCACCGCTGGCCCGTACCTCGTGCACCTCGTTGCCGGCGGCCCGCACCGACTGGAGCACCAGGGCGAGCTGCTGGCAGACGCCCTCGATGGCGGCCCGGACCAGGTGCTCCCGGCGGTGCGCGTTGGTCAGCCCCACGTACGCCCCGCGCGGCAGCGCGCTCCAGTGCGGCGCCCGCTCGCTGAGCAGGTACGGCAGCATGATCAGCCCGTCGGATCCGGCCGGCGCTCGGGCGGCCAGGGCGAGCAGCTCCTCCTCGGGATGCTCGCCGAGGTCGGGAGCGAGCGCCTCGCCGGCCCAGTTGAGCACGATGCCGCCGTTGTTGATGGCGCCGCCCACCGCCCACCGGTCCTCGGTCAGCGCGTAGCAGAACACCCGGCCCTGCGGATCCACGCTCGGCCGCTCCACCATCACCCGGATGGCGCCGCTGGTGCCGATCGAGCAGGCGGCCACCCCGGGGCGTACGGCGCCCAGGCCCAGGTTGGCCAGCGGCCCGTCGCCCGCGCCCACCACGACCGGGGTCTGCGCCGGCAGGCCGGTGGCCCGGGCGGCATCCGGGGTGAGGGCGGGCAGCACGGTGGTGCTGGGCACCAGCCGGGGCAGCTGGTCGGGGCGGATGCCGGCGATGGTCAGCGCCTCGGCGTCCCAGTCCAGGCGGTGGATGTCCAGCAGGCCGGTGCCGGAGGCGACCGAGTGGTCGGTGACCAGCTCGCCGCAGAGCCGGCGCAGGACGAGATCCTTGATGCCGACCCAGTGCGCCACCCGGCGGAACAGCTCGGGGGCCTCCTCGGCGAACCAGACCAGCTTGGGCAGCGGGGCCATCGGGTGCAGCGGGGTGCCGGTGCGGCGGTGCAGCTCCAGCCCGCCCGGCGCCGAGCGCAGCCGTTCGGCCTGCGCGCTGGCCCGCGAGTCGGCCCAGGTGACCGAGGGGGTCAGCGGGTCGCCGCCGGCGTCCAGCCCGATCAGGCCGTGCATGGCGGTGCTGAACGACAGGCCGGCCACCGGCCGGTCCAGGTCGGCCACCACGGTCCGGGTGGTCTCCAGCACGGCTTCCCAGATGAGGTTCGGGTCCTGCTCGGCGTAGCCGGGGTGCGGCTCGTCGAGCGGGTACGCCACCGAGTGCGAGCCGAGGGACCGGCCGCCGGTGTCGTACGCCACCGCCTTGGTGCTGGTGGTCCCGAGGTCCACGCCGATCACCACGCCCGACCGCCGGGGCTGCGAGGAACCGCCGCTCGTCACCCGATCCCATCCCTTCGGCTGTGCCCGCGGCCCGGACGGCTGCGCCGGATCGTCCCCGGCGGCCCGCGGTCGGAGCTGACGTTACCCAAAGATCGACCGCCCCGCCCGACGGCCGCCCTGCCCGGCCCCCTGGAAGGAAGGGCCCCTTGTTATCGCTCTTTGTAGCGGAAGGGCCCCTTCTTAACCGCTCCGCGCGACGGCGACGGCGACGGCGACGGCGGACGGCCGACGGCGGACCGCGGACGGCGGGCTACGTGGCGCCGCCCGGGGCCCGCCGGGCGGCCCGGTGCGCGGCCACCCTCGTGCGGTTGGCGCAGGCGGCGTCGCAGAACCGCCGGGCCGGGCCGGGACCGACCCGCAGCACGCCGTGCGGGCAGTCGGCGGCGGCGCACACGCCGATCACCTCGACACCGTGTTCCGCGATCATCAGGGCCAAGCCCATGGCGCCGGACGCGGTCAGCCAACCGCCCCAGTTGGCGTCGGGGGCCTCGACGTGCAGGTGCAGCGGCACGCCGCCGGGGTGGTCGACCAGGCGCGGTCGGGCGGTGCGGCCGAGCAGATCGTTGAGGCGCGCGGCGAGCCGCGCATCGTCCCCGGTCGCGGCGAACACGGCCGCCAGGTCCGTGCGGCCGGCGCGGGCGTCGGCGAGGTCCGCCGGGGTGATGCGGACGGTGCCGGGCTCGTCGTGCGCCAGCAGCAGGTCGCGGAGCTGCTCCGGGGCGGTGAGCAGATCGCCGTGCCGCGGCGCGGGCGCGGTGTTGACCAGCGCCGCGGCCAGCCGGGCCCAGCGGGTGAAGCCGAAGCGCACGCCTGCCGTCATGTCGTTACGGTACTCGCCGAGCAAACCGTTACTACATCGGTTACGGTACCAAGCATGCAAACCGTTACAGCGGTTCCCGGTTCCGCACACCCCGGGCGGCTGGGCCGGCGCGGGATCCGGTTGCTCACCGCGGCCACCGTGGCCCGGCTGGCCGACGAGGCCGCCGGCGTCGGCGTGGTGCTGTACGTCATCGCCCGCACGGCGGATCCGCGGCTGGCCGGCCTGGTCGTGTCGGCCTTCGCCCTGCCGACCCTGGTGACCGGCCCGGTCCTCGGCGCGGTGCTGGACCGGCTGCGCCGCAAGCGGGTGCTGTTCCTGGCCAACCAGCTGGTGCTGGCCGCCGCCCTCATCGGCGTGTTGTTGCTCGCGGGCCGCGCGCCGGGTGGAGCGCTGATCGGCCTCGGTCTGCTGGCCGGCAGCACGGCGCCGCTGCTCACCGGCGGCTTCAGCAGCCTGGTTCCCCTGGTGGTGCCCGCTGCGGCGCTGCCACGGGCGAACGCCGCCGACTCGGCCAGCTACAACGTGGCCGGGCTGGCCGGACCGGCGCTGGTGGCCGCCGTGGCGGGCTCGGCCGGCGCCGGGGCGGCGCTGGCCGGCACGGCCGGGCTGGCCGCCGCGGCCGTGCTGCTGGTGCTCGCCGCGCCGACGGGCCCCCGGCGGCCCGCACCGGGCCCCGCCCCGGCCACCGACGGCCCCGCCCCGGCCACCGACGGCCCCGCCCCGGCCACCGACGGCCCCGCCCCGGCCACCGACGGCGCGCCCCCGGCCGGGGCCGCTGGCCGGGAGCGGCTGGGTCCGGCGTTGGTGGACGGGGTACGCCTGCTGGTCCGGGCGCCGCTGCTGCGGGCCGCCACGATCGCCACCACGGTGGCCCATGCCGTGTCGGGGCTGCTGCCGGTGACCGTGCCGCTGCTGGCGATCCAGCTCGGCCAGCCGGCCGCCCGCGGGGGGTGGCTGCTGACCGCGCTGAGCGCCGGCGCGCTCGCCGGCGCGCTGGTCTCGGCCCGCCTGTTGCGCCGCTTCACGCCGGCCGGCGTGCTGATGGCCGCGCTGGTCGGGTACGGCCTCAGCCTCACCGCGGTGGCCGGGGCGCCCTCGCTGGCGGTGGCGCTGCCGCTCGCGGTGCTCGCCGGGCTGTGCGACGGGCCGGTGTTCGCGGCCACCCTCGCGATCCGCCAGTCCAGCGTCCCACCGCACCGGTACGCGCAGCTGGCGGCCACCGCGGCGAGCGTCAAGACCGGCGGGTACGCGCTGGGCGCCGCGAGCACCGGGGTGCTGGCCGCGCACCTGTCGGCGCGGCAACTGATCCTGGTGGTGGCGGCCGGTCAGCTGGTCGCGCTGCTCCCGTTCGCCCCGCTCGGGCGGCGTCGCGCCGTCGTCCCGACGGATCGGGCCGTCCTGACCGATCCGGCCGTACCGACCGATCCGGCCGTCGAGACCGATCCAGGCGGGCCGACCGCTCCGCGCCTCCCGGCCGGGCCGGTCAGCGGGCCCGGCGGCGGCCGGCGTGCCGCGGTCGGGTGCGGACGGCCACCACGGTGAGCACCAGGGTGGCCGCCCCGAGCAGCACGACCACCACGACCAGGATGGTCCGCGACGGCGGCCCGGAATGGCCGCGGCCGCTCGGTCGCTCGACCGCCTGGGTGCCGGCCTTTGGCTGCACGGGCGGCGGACCGGCGGTGGCGTCCAGCTCGCCCGGGTTCACCAGGCGGCCCACCGCGGCGTCGGCGGGCCGGGCGAAGCCCCAGTCGAGCAGCGCGGCGCCCTGCTGCCAGCCACGCAGCGGGCGCGCCTCGCCGTTCAGCAGGGTGACCACCAGGCGCCGGCCGTTGCGCTGGGCCACGCCCACGTAGGTGTGCCGAGCCACCGTGGTGAAGCCGGTCTTTCCGCCGAGCGCGCCGGGATAGTTGAACAGCAACGAGTTCTCGTTCTGGATCTGGAACCCGTTCTTCGCGCCCGGCGGCTGCGCCGGCATCTGCGCGGTGCGGGCGGCCGTGTAGCGGCGGAAGGTCGCGTTCGTGAAGCAGTCCCGGGCGATGAGCGCCAGGTCGTACGCGCTGGTGAACTGGTTGGGGCCGTCCAATCCGGACGGTGTGGCCGCGTGCGTTTGCCGGGCGCCGAGGCGGTGCGCCTCGGCGTTCATCGCGGACACCGTGCCGGCCACCCCCGCGGACCCGCCGCCGAGCCGGGCGAGCACCTGCGCGGCGTCGTTTCCGCTGTTGAGCAGCAGCCCGAGCCACAGCGTCTCCACCGAGTACCGCCCGCCGACCACGAGCCCCACGGCCGAGCTGCCGCGCTCGAAGTCGAGGTCCTGAGAAGTGACGGTGACGACCCGCTTAGGGTCCAGTTTGGGCAGCACGGTCGCGGCCAGCAGCAGCTTCTGGGTGCTCGCGGGCAGGGCGTATGCGTGCGCCCCGCAGGCGCCGAGCACCGCGCCGCTGTCCAGGTCGGCCACCAGCCAGGAGGTCGCGGTGATGGCCGGCGGCCGGGCCGCCCCGTCGGGCACGGCGAGCCCGTCGGTGGCCAGCGCCGCGCCGCCGACGGTCCGGTCCGCGGCGTCCGCGCTGGGCACGGGCGGCCGGGGCGGCCGGCTCACCGGCGGACTGACGCTGGGACACGGTACGTCCGCCGCGGCGTGGGCCGGCGCCGGCGGGAGCACCGCCGCCGGCATGGTGAGCAGGACCCCCGTGAGGGTGGCGAAGATGCGCCGAAACGTCATACGCGCCAACCGTTCATGGCCAAGCAGGGTAGCCCGAACGTTTCTCGGGAGGAATCCGCCCCCGCTAGGCCGACCGTTCTCGCACCTGGGGGAGCAGCCGACCGTCGGCGCAGGACGCGGTGACCTCGCTGGTGTGGGTGGCCGAGGAGAGCACCACCCGGACCTCGCTGGCCGGCCCCGGTCGGTAGTCCGAGACGGTGTAGCCGAGCGTCGGAGTCACGGCCAGCACGGTGGCGGTGCGACCGAGGCAGAGCACCAGGACGACGCCGCCCTTGGCGCGTACCCGCTGCTGGGTGCCGGTCGAGCCGGTGGCGCCGGGCGTCGGTGACCCGCCCCCGGGGCCGGGCGCCGTGCCGCCCGGAGCGGAGCCGGCGGGCGCGGCGGTGCGGTTGGCCGGCGCCGTCGTGCCGGCGGCGCCCGGTCCGGCGCCGGTCGGGCCGGCCGGCCCGGGACCGCGGCCGGGCGGGTCCGAGCGGCCGGGGGCCGTCCCGGGGGTCCCGGCGGACGTGCCGACCGTGGTGCTGGCCGCCGGCACGGTGCCGTCGGGCCGGGCGCCGGGGTCGTCGGCGCCGCGCTGGTCCGGCAGGGCCAGCATGGTCACGGTGGCCGTGGTCGCCACCACCACGACGAAGCCGACCACCAGCAGCGCCCGGCGCCGGCGCCGGGCGCGGTGGTCGCCGGGGACCGCCCCGCTCGGCGTAGCGGGCGCGGCGGCCGGCGTTCCGGCCGCGGCGTCGGGTCCGGCCGCCGCCACGTCGCCGGTTGCGGGCGCGGGGTCGGCTTCGGCCGCCGGCTCGGGCTCGGCCGCCGGCTCGGGCTCGGCGGCCGGCTCCGGCTCCGGCTCGGCCGCTGGCTCCGGCTCGGCCGCCGGCTCGGGGCCGGGTTGGGCCGCCGGGCCGAGTTGGGCCGCCGCGGCGGCGGCGCCGGCCGGCGGGGCCAGGGCCAGCGCGCCGATGCCGGCCCAGGCCAGCGCCGCGGACGGGTCGTCGCCCGCGGCGGTGAGGCCGGCGGCGTCGGCGAGGATCCGGGCCGCCTCGGCGGCGGGCGGCCGGTCGGCGGGCGCCTTGGCGAGGCACCGGCGGCAGAGCTCGACCACCGCGGGCGGCACGCCCTCGATGGGTGGGAGCCGGGCCGGCTCCTGGTAGACGTGCGCGGTCAGCATCTGGGTGGTGGTCTCGGCCGACCAGGGCAGCCGGTTGGTGAGGGTCCGGTGCAGCAGCAGGCCGAGCGCGTACACGTCCGAGGCGGGCAGCACCTGGTTGGCCACGAGCCGCTCCGGCGCCAGGTACGCGGGCGTGCCGAACCGGTGGCCGTCCTCGGTGAGCTCGGGCTCCCCGGTCACCGCCGCGATGCCGAAGTCCAGCACCTTGGCCCCGGCCGGGGTGAGCATGACGTTGGCCGGCTTGACGTCCCGATGCACCAGGTCCTGCTGGTGCGCCGCGGCCAGCGCGCTGGCCACCTCGGCGCAGATCCGCATGGCGGCCCGCGGCGGCAGCGGGCCGGCCACCAGCCGCTGGGCGAGGGTCTGGCCCGGCAGCAGCTCCATCACCACGTACGGCACGTGCTCGCCGTGCTCGTCGGTCCAGTCGCCGTAGTCGTACACGTTCGTCACGTGCGGGTGGGAGAGCCGGGCGGCGGCTCGGGCCTCGGCCCGGATCCGTTCCCGGGCGCCCGGGTCGGCGGCCAATGGCCCGGCCAGCATCTTCACCGCCACCGATCGACCGAGGACCTCGTCCCTGGCGCGCCAGACCACCGCCATGCCGCCGCTGCCGAGCTGCTCGGAGAGACGGTAGCGGCCGTCGAGGAGCCGATCGGGTGCCATCCGCCCACCTTGCCAGACCTGCGCCGGCTTCGACGGCTGGCCGTGGCGCGCGCGCGCCGACAGGGCGCCAACCGTGGGGCGGGGCGGTCAACCGGCCCGCGCCGGGCGGCGGTTCCGGGCGCGTCCGTCGACTGCAGGCTGCCGACCGGTACCGCTTCGGCGTCAACCCCGTTACCTTGGAGACAGACCGATGTGAGCGACATCTCGGTTGCGTTGCGCAGGGGGATGTGCACCTTCCGTACAAGTTTCGGCTCCCCTGCTGCCTATAAAGGCCGCAAACCGGTCCCTCAGTCGGCCGATGAATGGCTGTTCCCATGTGACAGGCCTCGCACTCAACGGTGACCTAGCTGTTATTGATTCGATGCCTCAGGCCATTCCGACGAAACCTCAGGGCGGCTAGCGTTTCGGCCACCGCACCGCCGCTGCACCTCGACCGGATGGATGCGGCGGTGTCGTTGTGCGGAGTGGAGGTGACGTGGGTGGAACCGTTGCGTACGAGTACCGAGTCGACCAAGCTCGATGAGCCGCCAGCGGCTGTGGAGGTGGTCGCGCCGGTGCCGCAGCAGCGGTCCGTCACGGTGAGCAAGTCGCCGACGCGGATCGCCTTCCAGCGGCTGCGCAAGGACCGCGTGGCCATGGTCTGCGCGGGCATCTTCATGGTTTTCCTGCTGATCGCGATCTTCGCGCCGCTGCTGGCCAAGATGGAGGGGCAGAGCCCCACCCTGAACCACCAGGACCTGATCGACGACTACGGCTTCCCGACCATCGGGGTGACCTCCGACCACTGGTTCGGCGTCGAACCGCGGTTGGGTCGGGACCTGTTCGCCCGGTGGGTCTACGGCGCCCGGCCGTCGCTGATCGTCGCCGGATCGGTCACGATCGTCACGACGATCCTCGGCGTGTTCATCGGCCTGATCGCCGGATTCGTCGGCGGCTGGACCGACCGGATCCTCTCCTGGGTGATCGATTTCGTGCTGAGCCTGCCGTACCTGCTCTTCGCAATCGCCACCTCCGGGGTGCTTATCGCCATGCTCGGCGGCGTCGAGGGCGCCTCGGCCGAACAGGTGGCCAAGGTACGGTTCATCTCGCTGATCTCGGTGTTGTCCTTCTTCGGCTGGGCCGGCCTGGCCCGCCTGATCAGAGGCCAGGTGCTCTCGCTTCGCGAGCGTGAGTTCATCGCCGCCGCCAAGGTGCTGGGCGTACCCACCCGCAAGGTCCTGTTCAAGGAGCTGCTGCCCAACCTGGTGGCGCCGATCATGGTCTCGGTGTCGCTGGCGCTGCCCAGCTACATCGTGGCTGAGGCTGGCCTCACGTACCTCGGTGTCGGTCTCAGCGAACCGACTCCGTCCTGGGGTCTGAGCATCTTCGCCGCGGTCAACTACTACCGCGCTGACCCGATCTATCTGTGGCTCCCGGTCCTCGGCATCACCATTCTCGTGCTCGCGCTCAGCCTGCTCGGGGACGCCGTCCGGGACGCTTTCGATCCCCGTACCCGACGGTGACGGCACGCTCGATTCACCACGGTCCACCAAGAAAGGGAGCAACTGTGAGGCGACTCAATGTGGCCGTGGCGGCCTGTGCCGCCATAGCCCTCGGAGTGGCGGGCTGTGGTAGCCCGTCCTCCAACAACAACGGTTCCGGTGGCGACAACAACGCTGGGAAGATCAACCAACAGCAGAGCGCCCTGGACCCGACGGCGAAGGGCCCGGCTCCGGACGTCGATGGTGCCAAGAAGGGCGGCACCATCACGATCTACTCGCAGTCGACGCCCAACACGTTCGACCCGACCGACATCTACTACGTCGACTCGAACGAGATCGGCAAGCTGCTGTTCCGCACGCCGACCCAGTTCGTGCCGCGGAACGGCAAGCCGGTCCTGGTGCCGGACCTGACCGACCTGGGGACGCCGTCGGCGGACAAGCTGACCTGGACGTTCAAGCTGCAGCCGGGGATCAAGTACGAGGACGGCAGCGAGATCAAGATCGAGGACATGGCGTACGCGATCAAGCGGTCGTTCGCGCACGACGTGTTCATCAACGGTCCGACCTACCAGCAGCAGTTCTTCAAGGACGGCGACAAGTACAAGGGTCCGTACAAGAGTGGTCTGAACTACTCGGGTGTGGAGACGCCGGACGCGAACACGCTGGTGATCCACCTTGCCAAGCCGTTCAACGACCTGCCGTTCTACATGAGTTTCCCGATGTTCACGCCGATCCCGCAGGCGAAGGACAACAAGCAGAACTACAAGAACAAGCCGATCGCCACCGGTCCCTACATGTTCGACACCTTCACGCCGGGCAGTGAGCTCAAGCTGAAGAAGAACCCGAACTGGGACCCGAACACCGACCCTGGGCGGCACCAGTACGCCGATGCCTGGGACTTCAAGTGGGGCGTCGATGACGTCAAGAACCAGCAGCAGGTGTTGAACAGCAACGGGCCGGACGCGAACGCGTTGAACTACGGCAACGTCGACGCTTCGCTGATCCCGCAGTTGCAGGGTGACAAGAAGAAGCAGCTGATCCAGGGTGAGAGCCCCTGCAACATCGTGGTGCAGATGGACAGCCGCAAGATCCCGCTGGAGGTCCGTAAGGCGATCGCCACGGCCTACCCGTACGACCAGATCTACAAGGCCGCTGGCCTGAACGATTTCATCGCGGAGAAGTCCAGCACGGTTCTGCCGCCGAGCGTTCCGGGTTACAAGAAGTACGACTCCCCGCCCGGCCTGTCCGGTGCCGGCACCGGTGACCCGGCCGCGGCCAAGAAGATGCTGCAGGACGCCGGCAAGCTGGGCTTCGAGGTTTCGTGGTTCTACGACAGTTCCAAGCCGGTCGTGCAGCAGACCAACCAGATCCGCTCTGACGCGCTGACCGCGGCCGGTTTCAAGGTCAAGGCCATCGGTGTCTCCACCGCCGAGCTGCGGACCAAGACCCGTGACTACGACGCTCCGGTGAACATGGACCAGGGCCCGCGTGGTTGGTGCTCGGACTGGCCCTCGGGTGGTAGCTGGCTGCCGGTGCTGTTCCAGTCGCACAGCATCCCGGACGGTCAGACCTGGGGCTTCCTGAGCGACAAGTCGGTGGACGCGCAGATCGACGCCGTCGCCAACCTGCCCGCCGACCAGGCCACCGCGAAGTGGTCGGAGCTGGACCAGGCCATGATGGAGAAGTACCTGATCCTGCCCCGCTACTACGACAAGATGGCGGTCGTGGCCGGCACCAACATCGGCGGCGCCGTGGGTGACTCGACCATGGGTCTCCCGTACTTCCCCTACATGTTCCTCACGAACGGCAGCTGACGCACCAACGGTGGTCCCGGCCGGCGCCCCGGCGCCGGTCGGGATCACCGACCCACCCCTACGGCACACCCCGGTCCGTTCCGGACCGCACCAACGAAAGCGAGGAGTCGGCGGTGCTCCTGTACATCCTGCGGCGATGCGTGAGTGCCATCTCCGTCATCCTCGTGACGCTGGTCGCCAGCTTTGCGCTGTTCTTCCTGGCTCCCACCGACCCGGTCGGCATCATCTGCGGCAACCGCTGCACTCCCGACCGGGCGGCCGACATCAGCGCCGGCCTCGGGCTCGACAAGCCGGCCTATGAGCAGGTCGGCATGTACCTCAAGGGCATCGCCGTGGGCCGTGACTTCGGCAACGGGGGCGCGATAATCCACTGCGACGCCCCGTGCCTGGGTTACTCGTACACGCTCGGCCAGCCGGTCACCAAGCTGCTGGCGCAGGCGGTCCCGGTCACCGTCTCCATCGTCGTCGGCGGCGCGGTGATTTTCCTGGTGGTCGGCGTGCTGACCGGTACGATCGCGGCCCGCAGGCGCGGCACGCCCGCCGACCGCGCCGTCGTAGGCGGCACCCTGATCGTCAGCTCCATCCCGTACTTTGTGGTCGCCCTGATCATCTCGCTGTACGCCACGTTCCTGCCGACCTCGCAGTACATCTCGCTGCTCAAGAACCCGCTCGCCTGGGCGTCGGGTCTGCTCGCGGCCTGGCTGACCCTGGGCCTGGCCAACGCCGCCCAGTACACGCGATACTCGCGGGCCTCCATGATCGAATCCCTGGGTGAGGACTATGTCCGCACGGCCCGGTCCAAGGGCATTGCCGAGCGGCGGGTGGTCTACCGGCACGGTCTGCGCGCGGCGCTCACCCCGGTGGCCACGATCTTCGGTATCGACCTCGCCTTCCAGATGAGCGGCGCCATCTTCACGGAGACCATCTTCCAGTTGCCCGGGATCGGTGTGCTCACCCTGCGCGCCTTCAACCAGTACGACCTGCCGGTGATGATGGGCGGCGTGCTGGTCGGCGCCACCGTGCTGGTGCTGATGAACCTGGTGGTCGACATCCTCTACACCTTCCTTGACCCCCGGGTGCGGCTCGGATGACCCGGCCAGCACGCACCGACGTACCCGGAGCAGGAGCCGGCACCGACCGGCGGCCAGAGCGTAAGGCGGCAGCAGCATGAGCGACGAGACGGCGCCCCAGATCCCCGCCCAGGTGGCCCGCGGTCCGCAGACCGTTGCCCGCTCCCGGCGGGAGCAGGCGACCGGGACGGGCACCGAAGAGGCGTTCCTCCAGGTGTCCGACCTGCGGGTCACCTTTCCCACGGCAGACGGCCTCGTGCAGGCGGTGCAGGGGCTGACGTACTCGGTGCAACTGGGCCGCACGTTGGCGATCGTCGGTGAGTCCGGATCCGGCAAGAGCGTCTCCAGCATGGCAATCATGGGCCTGCACGACCCGAAGAGCACCCGGATCAGCGGGTCCATCCGGCTCGGCGGCACCGAGATCGTGGGCCTGCGGCAGGACCAGATGCGCAAGGTCCGCGGCTCGGTCGCCTCGATGATCTTCCAGGACCCGCAGTCCTCGCTGCACCCGTTCTTCACGATCGGCAATCAGATCGTCGAGGCGTACCGGGCACACCACGACGTGTCGAAGCGGGTGGCCCGGGAACGCGCCGTCGACCTGCTCGGCCGCGTCGGCATCCCCAACCCGCGCCGGCGGCTCAACGACTTCCCGCACCAGTTCTCCGGCGGCATGCGCCAGCGCGCCATGATCGCCATGGCGCTGGTGAACGACCCGAAGCTGCTGATCGCCGACGAGCCCACCACCGCGCTCGACGTCACCGTCCAGGCACAGATCCTCGACCTCATCGCCGACCTGCAGCGGGACTTCGGCTCCGCGGTCATCTTCGTCACGCACGACCTCGGGGTGGTCGCGGAGATCGCCGACGACGTGCTGGTGATGTACGCCGGGCGGGCCGTCGAGTACGGCTCCGCGCACAAGATCCTCGGGACGCCGCTGCACCCGTACGCGTGGGGCCTGCTGGAGAGTATCCCCGCGCTCACCGGCGAGCCGCAGCCGCTGCACCCGATCCCCGGCGCTCCGCCCAGCCTGCTCAACGTGCCGGACGGCTGCCCGTTCCACCCCCGGTGCGAGTTCCGCAGCCGAGTGCCGGGCGGGCGGTGCAAGACCGAGGTGCCCGAGCTGATCCCGCGGACCGCGGACTCCACCCGGGCGTCCCGGTGCCACCTGGATGATCCCGACCGGATCTTCCAGACCGAAATCCTGCCCCGGCTGCCGTAAAGGACCCGCAACCATGACCACCGCCACCATCGACGCCGAGGGCTCCCGGTCCGGCTCCGGTGTTCCGAAGACCCCCGGCGCGCCACTGCTGGAACTGCGGGATCTCGTCATGCACTTCGACGTCAAAGGTGAGGGGCTGCTGCGCCGGGCGTCGAACAAGGTGCAGGCCGTCGACGGGGTGTCGGTGGTCCTCAACGAGGGTGAGACGCTGGGCCTAGTCGGCGAGTCCGGCTGCGGCAAGTCCACCACCGCCCGGCTCATCACCCGGCTGCTCAAGCCGACCGCCGGTCAGATCCTCTATCAGGGCCATGACATCGCCACACTCAGCGAGCGGCAACTACGGCCGTACCGGCGGGAGATCCAGCTGATCTTCCAGGACCCGTACTCGTCGCTCAACCCCCGGCACACGGTGGGCACGATCGTCGGCACCGCGCTGCGTACCCACGCCATCGTGCCGAAGGACCGGGAGCTTGCTCGGGTCCAGGAGCTGCTGGAGGTGGTCGGGCTCAACCCCGAGCACTACAACCGCTACCCGCACGAGTTCTCCGGCGGCCAGCGGCAGCGCATCGGCATCGCCAGGGCTCTCGCCGCCCGGCCGAAGATCATTGTCGCGGACGAGCCGGTCAGCGCGCTGGACGTGTCCATCCAGGCCCAGGTGATGAACCTGCTGGAGAACCTGCGCAAGGAATTCAACATCGCGTTCATCTTCATCGCGCACGACCTGGGCGTGGTCCGGCACTTCTGCGACCGGGTCGGCGTGATGTACCTGGGCAAGATGGTCGAGTCCGGTCCGCGGGACGGCATCTACGAGGCGCCGCAGCACCCGTACACCCAGGCGTTGCTGTCGGCGGTGCCGGACCTCAACGTGGCCCGGGGCGCCGAGCCGAAGAGTCGGATCCGGCTGGTCGGCGACGTGCCCAGCCCGATCAACCCGCCGTCCGGATGCCGGTTCCGCACCCGGTGCTGGAAGGCCGAGGAGATCTGCGCCGAGGTCGAGCCGCCGCTGGAGGAGAAGGCGCCCGAACAGCGGGCTGCCTGCCACTTCGCCGAGCCGCGCGCGGTCACCGCGGACCTGCCGGCCAGCTGATCGGACAACCCACGCCCGTACGGCGCGATCCGGGTCCGCACCACCCGGGTCGCGCCGTACGTCTGCGTGGGTTCAGCCGCGCACGCCGGGCAGCGCGGGCGCGGTGGCCGCGGCGCCGAGCCGGGGCAGCCCGTACAGGTCCTCGATGGTGCGCAGCACCGAATAGTGGTCCACCCGCTCGGCGTACCGGCCGGGCCGTACCCCGGCCCCGGCCACCAGGGTGAGGATCTGGTTGCCGGCGTGGCCGTCGTCCTCGTCGAAGGTGACCACCAGCAGACTGTCGTGGATCTGCGCCCATTCGACGTACGGCGCCAGCCGCTCGCGCGCCCACCGATCGCCGGTGGCCACCGAGCAGTCGTGCATGTCGTTGCACAGGCCCGGCGACAGGAACGCCACGGTCGGCAGCCGGTCGAGGTCCGCCGGCCATGCGGTGTACGGCTGGCCCAGCTCCGGCGGCAGGTTGGCGAAGTCGACCCAGGGCGCGTGCTTGGCCGCGTATCGGCCGCTGACACAGCCGGTGAAGCCGGGCGCCGGCAGGCCCTCGGCGTACCCGGTGAACGTGTGGCCCGCGTCCAGCAGCTGGCGTGCCAGGTTGGGCCGGTCGCCGAGCCGGAGTGGGCAGCGGTCGCTGCGCACCCCCTGGGTGGAGCCGGAGAACAGGGCGAGGTAGTTCGGCTGGCTCGGGTGGGTCACCCCGTGCGCGTTGGTGTACGCGGCGGACCGGCCGGCGAGCGCGGTCAGATACGGCGCGTCCGGATTGCCGACCACCCGGGCCGCGGGCTTGTTCTCGAAGAACACCACGACCACGTGCCGGGGCGGCGCCGACCCCGGCGGCCGGCTCGGCGCCGGCGCACCGGTGCCGCCGCCGGGCGCGCCGCCGGTTTCGGTGGCGGAGGCCGCCGGCGTGGCCGGACCGGTCGGGCCCGTCGAGCCGCCGGCCTGGCAGCCGGCCGCGGCGAGCAGCAGCCCCAGCAGCGCGCCGGCCGCGGCCCGGCGCCGGGCCCCGGTCACGGCTTTCGGGCGAGCCCGGCCCAGTAGTACGCCGACTCCGGGTCGGTCGGCGGCTCCTCCGGGCGCCAGGCCCTCACCGGCACGATGCCCGGCTCCACCAGCTCCCAGCCGTCGAACAGCCGCGCCACCTCGTCCTTGCTGCGGGGCACCAGGGTCATCCCGCTCCCCGTGGCCGCCCCCACCGCGGCGGCCATCTCGGTCGGGTTGAAGTCCGCGGTGGGGTGGGTGATGGCGAGATAGCTGCCGGCGGGCAGCGCGTCCGCCAGCTCGCGGATCAGCCCGGCCGGATCGTCGGCGTCGGGCAGCAGCATCAGGATGGCGATCAGGGTGAGCGCCACCGGTCGGGTCAGGTCGAGCGTCCCGGTGAGCGTGGGATCGGCCAGGATCCGGGCCGGCTCCCGCAGGTCGGCGTGGATGTACTCGCTGCGCCCCGCCGGCGTGCTGTCCATCAGGGCCCGGGCGTGTGCGAGCACGATCGGGTCGTTGTCGACGTACACGACCCGGGTCTCCGGGGCCAGGGACTGCGCGATGTCGTGCAGGTTGGGCCGGGTCGGTATGCCGGTGCCGATGTCCAGGAACTGCCGGATGCCGGCGTCGGTCACCAGGTGCCGCGCCACCCGGTGGACGAAGCGGCGGTTTTCCGCGGCCATCGTGCGCAGGGTGGGAATGGCGTCGATCATGGCCGCACCGACCTGGCGGTCGACCGCGAAGTTGTCCTTGCCGCCCAGCCACCAGTCGTAGACCCGGGCCGAGTGCGGGATGGTGGTGTCCACCCCGGACGGCGTCTGCTCCAGCTGTGGATCCTCGGTGCTACTGGTGGACACGCGCGCCTCCGTACGGGATCGGCATCGAAGCTCGTAGCCTACCGGCGTCCGGGCCCGGGCGCGGGCGGGGCGCGGGCCGGCCCGGGCGCCGGCGCCGGGCGGGGATCAGGCCCGTACGGCCGGCCGGAGCACCTCGGCGCACCACTGCCGGAAGGTGGTGGGGGTGGGGTAATGCGGATCGCGGGTCTCGGCGGCGTAGCCGCCCCCGTCGACCGCGGCCGTCATGCGCACGATTCCCTCGGCCCACGCCGCCGTCATCCCGTGCTCGACCAGGCTGGCCCGGTAGGCCTCCGCGGGAACCCGCTGGACGCGGATCGGCCGGTCCAGCGCCTCGGACATGATCCGGGCCGTGTCGTCCCAGGTCAGATCCTCCGGACCGAGCAGCGGAACGCTCTGCTGGCCGGTCCAGGAGTCGTCCCGGAGCAGCTCCGCGGCGGTGGCCGCGATGTCCCGGGTGGCGACCGTCGGGGTGGGGCGGTCGGCCGAGCCCGGCTGGAAGAACACGCCCCGATCCCGGATCGACGCCACCTGCCGGAGCATGTTGTCCATGAAGCCCGGCATGCACAGGGCGCGGTAGTCCACCCCGGCGCTCTCGATGAGGGCGTCCATGGCGAAGATCGCCGAGATCTGGCCGGCGTTCCGGGCGACCCCGCGGCCCAGGCTGGAGACGCCGACGATCCGTGGCGAGTGGACGTCGAGCGCCGCGCACAGCGAGCGGGCGTACCGCAGCACGTGTCCCGGGATGCTCGTGGCGCCGGGGTCCGGCGGGACGACCCAGAACAACGAGTCGGCCCCGGCGAGCGCCGCCGTGACGACCTCGGCGTCCTCGTGCGAGCTGGGTACGACCTCGGCCCGCTCGCGAACTCGGGGCGGCAGCCGGGCCGGCTCCCGAGCGATCACCCGGAGCGGTTCGGGGCCATCCACCAGGCGGTCCAGCACCTGCCGACCGATCTGCCCGGTGGGGGTGGTGATGACGATCATGGTTCCTCGGCTCTTGGGTCGTTCGGAAGCGGAACTACGGTTCCGATTGGCTCGGCCAACGGTACGGAACTACGCTTCCGGTTGTCAACGATCCCGGAGGGCCGGCCCAGCGATGACCGACAGCACGGCCGGCCAGCGGGCCGGCGCCGAGCGGCCGCTGCGCGCGGACGCGCGCCGCAACCGCGAGCGCATCATGGCGGCCGCCGGTGAGCTGTTCGCCCGGCACGGCCGGGCGGCGCAGATGGAGGACATCGCGGCGCACGCCGGGCTGGGCATGGGCACGCTGTACCGGCACTTCCCCAACAAGCAGGCGCTGCTCACCGCCATGGTGGGGGAGCGGTTCCGCGGCATGGCCGACGTGGCCCGCGCCGGCGCCGAACTGGCCGACCCCGGCGAGGCGTTCGAGGCGGTGCTGCGCGGCTACCTGGAGGCGGCCGAGGACGACGCCACCTTCCAGCTTGCCCTGATGGGCACCGAGGACCTCCGGTGGGAGCAGGTCCACGGGGAGAAGGCCGAGTTCGTGGCCGTCGTCGGCCGGGTCATCGAGCGCGCCGTGGCCGCCGGTCGGGTGCGTGCCGACCTCACCGTCGCCGACTTCACGATGGTGGCCAGCGGCATCATCTCCACCATGTACTTCAAGCCGGGCAGCGCGCCGGACTGGCGGCGCCATCTCGAGGTCGCCCTGGCCGGCATCCGCACCCCCGGGCCGGCCTGAACCCTCGACGCCGGTCCCGTCAGCCCGGCGGCAGCCGCTGTTCCAGCAGGCAACCACGGTACGGCGAGCCCAGCAGTTCTACCGTGAACCGGGCCACCCGCCGGAAGCCGGCGGATTCGTAGTACCTCACCAGGGCGCCGTCGCCGCCGGCGTAGCAGTCCAGACGCAGCACGCCGATGCCGGCGCGCCGGGCGGTGTCCCGGGCGTACGCCAGCAGGGCCCGACCGGCCTCGCGTCCCTCCGGAGCGCGCGTGGTGACGAAGCCGCTGAGATAGATCTCCGGCTCGCCGGCCGGCACGGGAATGTAGCTGGGGGCCGGTCCACCCAGGACGATCGCGCCAACCGTCCGCGAGCCGGCCCGAGCCAACCACATCCGGTCGGTCCGCACGCGCCCGCGGATCATCGCCACAACCTCTGGTCGGCTCGTGAACGGGGCGGTGCCCCACTGGTCGGCCCGGCCCAGGGCGGCCAGCCAGGCGACGGCCTCGTCATAGAGCGCGAGCACGTCGCCGAGATCGGTGCCGATGGCCCGCCGCACGACGACGGCCGGATGTGCCGCAGCGGCCTCGGCCGCGCTGCCCGGCTCCGGCGGGGCGTCGCTCACAAGCACCAGCAATAGCACGGCGAGCCGCCTGCCGTCCTCCGCACGTCGTTGACAGGTCGGGAGGCGCGCCGTTGACAGGCCAATGAGGCCGCCATACGCTGCGAGAACCGATTCGACGGACGATGGCGGAGGGCCGGGCCTGCGCCGACCGCGCGGCGGGCAACGCGCGGCGGGGACGCGTCGAGCGGTGTCGAGGAGCGCGATGAACATCGGCGAGATCGCCCGCCGCGCGGGCGTGTCCCGCAGCACCGTTTCGTACGTCCTCAGTGGCAAGCGGCCCGTCTCGGAGGCCACCCGGCGACGGATCCAGGCCGTCATCGACGAGTCGGACTACCGTCCCAACGCGAACGCCCGGGCCCTCAAGGAGGGCCGCACCCGCACCCTGGGCCTGGTGATCCCGCCCGCCAGCCAGCGGCTGACCGACATGCAACTCGGCTTCGTGGCCAGCGTGGTTGAGGCCGCCGCCCGGGTCGACCTGGACGTGCTGCTGTCCCCGTCGGGCGGCGACCACGACCGGTCGTTCGAGCGGATCGTCACGGGCCGCCGGGTGGACGGCGTGATCCTCATGGAGATCCGGCTCGAGGACGACCGCGTGACGCGGCTGCGGCGGACCGGTCTGCCGTTCGTCACGATCGGCCGCACCGCGCGGCCGGGCGGGACGAGCTGGGTGGACGTGGACTACGCCGGCCTCATCACCCGGTGCGTGCACCATCTCGCCGACCTCGGCCACCGGAACGTGGCCCTGGTCAACCGGTCCGCCGAGCTGGTCGCGGCCGGCTACGGCCCCGGGCACCGGGCGCTGGCCGGCTTCGCGGCGGCGGTGCGCGAGCGGGACCTCACCGGCTTGGACGTCTGCTGCGGCGACGACGCGGCGGCCGGGGAGGCGTGCGTCGAGGAGCTGCTGGCGGCCCATCCGGCGGTCACCGCGGTGGCCACGGTCAACGAGGCGGCGCTGCCCGGGATGCGGCGGGCGCTGGACGCCGCCGGGCTGGTGGTGCCGCGGGACTTCTCCATCACCGGGGTGGTGGCCCGGCACTGGGCCGAGGACTTCCGGCCGCCGCTCACCGCGGCCGACGTACCCATGCTGGAGATGGGCACCGAGGCCGTCTCGCTGCTGGTGCAGAGCATCGCGGCGGGGGAGACGGCGGCCCGGCACCGGCTGTACAGCCCGCCCATCTCGCTGCGGGCCAGCACCGGCCCGGCGCCGGCCCGCTGACCGGCGCCGCGCCGGGGGACCGGTCCGCGGCGGCCGCCCGGCCCGATCGGCGCCCCCGCCCGGTCAGGCGCGTCCGCGCGTCAGGCGCGTCCGCCCGGTCAGGTCCGCCCCTGCGCGGTCAGGTCCGCGGGCGCGCGGTCAGGCCTCCTGGCGGCGTTCGTGGGCCGCGGCCAGGATGAGGTAGCCGCTGGCGGTCCAGGTGTACGCGCGGTCCCGCAGGCCGGCGCCCGTCTCCGCGTCGAAATTCTCGGCGAAGCCCGACCGCTCGCACAGCGACCGGAACCGCCGGCTGATCACGTCGGCCAGGCCGGTGTGGCCGGCCCGGCGCAGCCCGTCCTCGATGAGCACCGTGGCCGGGGCCCAGATCGGGCCGCGCCAGTACCCGTCGGGCGCGTAGTGCGGGGAGTCGAGCGGTTCGGTGGCGAGCCCGTACGTGGTCAGGTGGGTCGCGATCCGGCGGGCGAGCGCGGCGCTGACCTCGGCGGGCAGCTGCGCGCCGAGGACGATGGGCATCAGGTCGAGCAGGCTGCTGCTGCGGCGGGTCCGCCCGGTGGCCGGGGCGCGGGCGGTGAACCGGTCGCCGGTCCACAGCTCGGTCAGCAGCGCGGCCCGGACCTCGTCGGCCGCGCCGCGCCACCGGGCCGACTCCGCCGGCCGGTCCAGCTCGCCGGCCAGCTCGGCGAGCTCGGCCAGCTGCAGCGACAGGAAGGCGGCGAGGTCCGCGGTCTGCACCACCCGGTCGGCGTCGAAGGTGGTGGCGTTGTCCCAGCCGCTGTCGTTGCCGTGCTGGTAGTGCGGCAGCCGGTGGCCGGGCGCCCGGCGGTGGTCGAGCCAGAAGGTGGTCCACCGGGCGATCCGGGCGTAGCTGTCCGCCAGCTCGGTCCGGTCCAGCGGTCGGGGCAGTCGCCTGCGCAGCTGCCGCAGCGCCCAGCCGTGGATGGGCGGCTTCACGAAGTTGTACAGCACCTCCGAGTGGGTGACCGAGTCGGGCAGCGCGCCGGTCTCGTCCTGGTGGTCGAACGGCAGCTGGAACTGGTGCCAGGCCAGGTCGTCCCGCCCACCGGCCAGGGCCAGCGCGTTGAAGCAGTGGTCCCAGCTCCACACCTTGTTCATCCAGTGCTTGGACATCAGCGTGGCGGGCCGGGCGACGAAGCCGGCCGGGGCCACCGTGGCCGACCAGAGCACGTACGCGGCCAGCTCGGCAGCCGGGGTGGCCGCGCTCCGCCAGGGAGCGACCGCGTCCACGAAGCCGGCGAAGCTCTCCGCGACCACCCGTACCGCCTCGTCGAAGGAGCCGGCGGGCCGGTACGGGCGACGCGCCGTGGCGTACTCCTCGATGGCCACCTCCCACGGCTCGTCGGCCGGCAGGATCACGGCCCGCTCCGCGGTGCCGAGGGCCTGCGCCCCGACGGCGTCCGCGGCGCCGGTCAGCACGGTGACCCGGTAGCGGCGACCGGTCTCGTACGAGGTGAAGACGTACGAGCCGTCGACCGGGTCGTCGTAGAGGTAGGTGCCGCTGAACGGCGTGAGCGTGTCGGCGCTGGCCAGCACGCGCAGCCCGAGGCCACGGCCGCGCAGCCGGATGGTGTCCGGGCCGGCGTAGACGAGGTCGACCCGGCCCGCGCCGTGCCGCCAGCTCAGCAGCGCGGGCGTGGCCAGCACGGTGGTGGTGGTGGCGGCCCCGGTGGGGGCGAACCGCAGCACCGGGTGCATCCCGCTCTGGTGGGAGACCAGGTGCAGGTCGTCGGCCCAGGTGTTCTCGGCGATCACCGGCGAGATGCTGAACCAGGACCCGTGGTGGCTGAACGGGATGTCCTGGATGGCGAAGGTGGGGCCGGTGCGGGCGGCGACGACGGTCATCTGCGGTGGCTGCCTCTCCTGTCGGGGGCTGGGTCAGTCCTTGACGGCGCCGGCCGTGACCCCGGCGGCCACGTACCGTTGGGCCAGGACCAGCAGGACGGTCGCCGGGACGGAGGCGACCACGGCGGTGGCCATGATGGCGTTCCACTGCTGGTTGTTGTTTCCGATGTAGTGGTAGATGCCGAGGGTGATCGGCCGGTGCGCGCCGCCGCCGTCCACGGTGGACGCAAAGATGAAGTCCGACCAGGCCCACAGGAACGCGAACAGCGCCACGGTGATCAGCGAGCCCCGGCTCAGCGGCAGCACGACCGACCGGAACGCGCGCAGCCGGCCGGCGCCGTCGACGACCGCGGCCTGCAGCACCTCGTCCGGGATGCCGGACATGAACGCCGTGAAGACCAGCACGCCGAACGGGACGGCGAGGGTCGAGTCGGCGACGATCAGCCCGGGCAGGGTGTTGAGCACGCCCAGCCGGAGGAAACCGGCGTAGAACCCCATGGCCATGACGATTCCGGGGATCATCTGCGCGATCAGCAGCGCGAAGGTGAGCACGCCACCGCCGGGGGGCCGCAGCTTCGCCAGCGCGTACCCGGCGGGCGCGGCGAGCGCCAGGGTGAGCGCGGCCGTGCCGACCCCGACGACCAGGCTGGTGCCCAGGTACGGCAGCTGCTGGTGCAGCACCGCGCGGTAACCCTCCAGCGTGCCGTCGCTCGGGAACAGGTGCGGCGGGTCGGCCCGCATGTCCTGGTCCCGGGTGAACGACACGTTGATCATCCAGTAGACCGGGAACAGCATCAGCGCGGTCAGCAGCACGCCGAGGCCGGTCCGCCACCAGCCGCCGCCGGGTCGCCTCACGACCGCGGCCCCCTCACGACCGCGGCCTTCGCTGGAGCCGGACGTAGGCCAGCCCGAAGACCAGCGCCACCAGGATCAGCAGGTTGCCGACGGCCGCGCCGGGTCCGAACCGCGGCAGCAGGCTGCCGAAGCCCAGCCGGTACGACCAGGTGGCGAACGTCGTCGACGAGTCCGTCGGGCCGCCTCGCGTCATGATCCAGATGATGTCGAAGACCTTCAGCGTGTAGATGAGCCCGAGCAGCAGCGTGATCGCCGAGACCGGCCGGAGCAGCGGAAACGTCACCCGCCAGAACCGTTGCGCCCCGGTCGCGCCGTCCAGGGCCGCGGCCTCGGACAGCTCGGTCGGGATCGCCTGCAGCCCGCTGTACAGGACCACCAGGTTGAACGGGACGCCGATCCAGATGTTCGCGATGGTCACCGAGACCAGCGACCAACTCGGCGAGGTCAGCCAGTTGACCGGGGCGACGCCCACGGCCGCGAGGGCGGCGTTCACCACCCCGGCCTCGCTGTTGAGCATCCAGGACCAGGTCGAGGCCGACACGATCAGCGGCAGCAGCCACGGCACGAGGAACAGCGCCCGCAGCAGCCGGGACAGCGGGAAGTGCCGGTGGAAGAAGACCGCGAGCGCCAGGCCGAGGCCGAACTGGAAGGCCAGCGACACCGCCGTGAACACCGCGGTGTGCAGCAGCGCCGGGCCGAACGTCGGGTCGGTCAGCACCTGGCGGTAGTTGCCCCCGCCGGCGAACGGGGCGCCGCCGGAGACGAAGGACCGGACGGTGTACCGCCGCAGACTCAGCTCGACGTTGCGGTACAGCGGGTACGCGTAGCAGGCGATCAGGTAGCAGGCCACCGGGGCCAGGAACGCCCACCCGGCCCAGCGGTCGTACCGGGAATGGCTGCGCATGCCTCGCCGTCCCCGGGCCTACCGGGTGGCGCTGGCGGCCGTGCCCTGCGCGGCGGTCAGCGCCGCCCGCGGCGTCTTCGCGCCGCTGAGCGCGGCCTGCACGGCCGTCCAGAGCGGCTCGGAGATCTTCGGGTACCGGGTGCCCAGGTTGTCGCCGGTGCGGGCCTTCGCGGCCTGCACCGCCTGGACCCAGACCTTGAGCGCGGCGTCGCTGGCCGCCTGCTTCTGCTGCACGGTGGCCACCGGGGCGACGTAGGACAGTGTCGTGTCGGTGCTGAGCAGGTTGTCCGGGTTGGTGAGGCAGGCGACCAGCTTCTGCGCCGTGCCGTACCGCCCGGTGTCCCGCTGCACCGGGATCGAGACGAACTCCCCGCCGGTGGGCGCCGGCGCTGTGCCACCGGCGCTGGCCGGGATGGGAATCGTCCCGTACGCGAAGCCGAGCTTCTTGGCGTTGGCCAGCTGCCAGGTGCCGTTCTCGGCGAACGCGTACCCGCCGCTGGCGAACTCCTGCCAGCTCGTTGTCTGGGTGTTGTTGATGACGGAGTTCGGCGCGTACCCCTGCTTGAGCCAGGTGGTCCACAGCTCGAGCGCCGACACCGCCTGCGGCGAGTCCAGCGCGGTCAGCTGGGCGCCGGCGCCCCAGAACCAGGGCAGGAACTGGAAGCTGCCCTCCTCGGTGCCGATCGCGGAGAAGGTGATCCCCTTCTTGCCGGCCGCCTTGACCCGGCCGAGGGCCGCGGTGAGGGACGGCCAGTCGTGGATCGACGCCACGTCGACGCCGGCCCTGGCCAGCAGGTCCTTGTTGTACCAGAGCGCCAGGGTGTTCGCGCCGATCGGCACCCCGTACGTCTTGCCGCCCAGCTGCCCGGCGCCGAGCAGGTTCGGCAGCGACGCCGAGGTGTCGAGCCTCGTCTCGTCGGCCGAGGTGAGCGCGCCGGCCTCGGCCAGGGTGGAGATCACCGGGTTGTCGATGATGAGCACGTCCGGCGAGCTGCCCTGCTGGGCGGCCAGCAGCGCCTTGTTGGTCAGGTCCGTGGTGTCGTAGCCGGTCCGGGTCACCGTCACGCCCGCCCCGGCGCCGCAGTCCTTGAGCAGCCGCACCCAGTTCGAGTCGTCGGCGAACTGCGGGTACGGGTCCCAGATGGTGTAGCCGCCGCCCCCGCCGGCGTCCGTGGAACCGCCCCCGGCGGAGCAGCCGGGCGCCCCGCCGGCGATCACCAGTGCCATCAGGGCGGCGCCGACCAGGCCGCGCCGCCGGGCTGCTGTCGTCATCACGCTGACCTCGCTCGGCTCGATCGTTGCTGCCGGATGGATGGGATCGGACCGTCGTCCGCCGAATCGGTTCGATCGGAAGATATGCCTGTTTGGAACCATGGTCAAGGAGTGATCCGTCCCGGGAGGGCCCGCACCGGTTCATAACATTGACATTCGTGAAACTAGCCGTTTACGCTTCCCCGCGAATCGATTCGCCACGGTCGGCCGCCGGAGATCCGCAAGCTCCCGGAAGGAGTCGCCAGTGAACGGCGAAGTCAGCAGCAGACCCGGGCGGCGCCGCGCCCTGCTCACCCGGCTCGCGGCCGGGGCCGTCGCGGTCGTGGCGGCCGTGGCGGCCGCCGTCGCGGGGGGCGCGCCCCCGGCCACGGCCGGCGACGAGTCCATCAGCGTCAACTTCGCGACGTCCGGGCCGGCCCCGACGTACCGCGGGTCCGGCTGGATCTACGGGATGACCGAGGACGGGAAGAACCCGCCGGACAACTTCTATCGGGACGTGAACTTCCGGGCGATGCGGGCCGGCGGCGCGCAGCTGCCGGGCGGCGGCTGGGTCGGCGGCGGGTACGACCGCCGGTGGAACGCCACGGTCGCCCAGGCCCGGCGGACGGCCGCATTGGGCGGCACCTTCGTGCTGCTCAACCACGACATCTGGGGCGCCGACGGCGCGGGGATCAGCCGGTTCCCGGGCGACAACGGCGACTGGACCGACTACGACAACTACCTCAACCGGCTGTTCACCGACATCAGGGCCGCCGGGATCACCGTCGAGTGGGACATCTGGAACGAGCCCAACCTGAGCATCTTCTGGAACCGGTCCCAGTCGCAGTACTTCGAGATGTGGAAGCACACCTACCAGCGCATCCGCGCCACGTTCCCGACCATGCTGATCGTCGGGCCGAGCATGGCCGGGGTGCCGTCCGGCAGCGGCTGGTGGACGCAGTACCTCGACTACGTCAAGGCGAACAACGTGGCGCCGGACATCTTCAGCTGGCATTCGCTGCCCGGCGACCCGGTCGCCAACGTGGCCACCGCCAATTCCACCCTGGACTCCCGCGGCATCGCCCACCCGCGGCCGTACCAGATCAACGAATACGGGGCGGCCAACGAGCAGAACCCGGCGGGCGGGGCGTGGTATCTGGCCCGGCTGGAGCGGGCCGGGGCGGACGGGCTGCGGGCCAACTGGGCCGGCGGGCAGAACCTGCACAACGATCTGGCCAGCCTGCTCACCCGCAACTCCAGCGGCCAGTACCAGACCAAGGGGGAGTGGTGGGTCTACCGCTTCTACGCCACCCAGACCGGCCAGATCGTGTCGGTCACCCCGAGCGCCTCCTATGACGCCTTCGCCACCAAGGCCGCCGGCTCGGCCAGGATCCTCATCGGCGGGAACAAGACCACCGGTAACGTCGCGGTCAACCTCCAGGGCCTGAACGCCACCGGCGGCATCGTGGTGAACAACCAGGTCCGGGTCGTGGTGGAGAACATCCCGTACAACAACGGCGGCGTCGTGTCCGGCCCGACGACGGTGCGGGACAGCGTGGTGACGCTGTCCAACAACGGCACGACGGTCACCGTGTCGCACGCCAACATCAGCGACACGGCCACGATCACCCTGCTGCCGCCGGGCGACGGTGGACCGACCACCCCGCCGCCCACCACCCCGCCGCCCGGGACCGGGCAGCAGCTCGTGGGCGGCCAGTCCGGCCGCTGCGTCGACGTGCCCAACTCGACCACCACCAACGGCACCCAGGTCCAACTCTGGGACTGCTCCGGCGCCGCCAACCAACGCTTCACCTACACCACCGGCAAGCAACTGCAGGTGTACGGGACCAAGTGCCTGGACGCCAACGGCCGGGGCACCACCAACGGCACCACCGTGATCATCTGGGACTGCAACGGCCAGAACAACCAGCAGTGGAACGTCAACTCGAACGGCACCATCACCGGCGTGCAGTCCGGGCTCTGCCTGGACGCCAACGGCGCCGGCACCACCAACGGCACCAAACTCATCCTCTGGTCCTGCAACGGCGGCGCCAACCAGCAGTGGGCCCTGCGCAACTGACGTCGCAGGCATACATTGACAGTCATCTATGTATGACCCATTCTCGAACCGTTGGCACAGCGCCGGTCGCCGAGCCCACTCATCCGGCTCGGCGCCGGCGCGACGCCGGATACGGAGGAGTCAATGATCATCAGAAAATCCATCGGCCGCCTGCTGGCCGCAGCCGGGATGGGCCTGGCGCTGCTGACCGCCGGGACGGGAGCGTCGGTCGTCTCGGCGGCGTCGCCGGCGCTCGCCGCCACCGCGCAGGCCTGCGACATCTACGCGACCGGCGGGACGCCGTGCATCGCCGCGCACAGCATGACCCGGGCGCTGTTCGCCGCGTACAACGGGCCGCTGTACCAGATCCAGCGCGCGTCGGACAAGTCCTACCGGGACATCGGGCTGCTGTCGGCCGGCGGGTTCGTGGACGCGGCGCCGCAGCCGTCGTTCTGTTCGGGCACCACCTGCACGGTCACCAAGATCTACGATCAGAGCGCCAACCACAACGACCTGCCGATCTCCTGGGGCGGGTTCTGGAAGGGTCCCGGCCCGAACGGCGCGGACATCGGCGCCAACGCCATGGCGCTGCCGATCACGGTGAGCGGGCACCAGGCGTACGGCATCAAGGTCACCCAGGGCGTCGGCTACCGGGTGGACAACGCCCGGGGCGCGCCGAAGGGCAGCCAGCCCGAGGGCGTCTACATGGTCACCTCGTCGAACAACGTGAACCAGTGGTGCTGCTTCGACTATGGCGCGGGGGAGAACTCGCACACCGACACCGGCAACGCCACCATGAACGCGATCGAGTTCGGCACGGCGTGCTGGTTCGGCGGCTGCGTCGGCACGGGCCCGTGGGTGGAGGCCGACCTGGAAAACGGGATGTACCACACCAACACCGGCTCCAACAAGGATCCGAACAACTCCGGCATCCACTTCCCGTTCGTCAGCGCCTGGCTGAAGAACAACGGCACCACGAACTTCACGCTCAAGTACGGCAATGCCGCCAGCGGGGGCCTCACCAGGCCATACTCGGGCCCGCTGCCCAACGGCTACTCACCGATGAAGCTCGACACCTCCATCCTGCTGGGCACCGGCGGCGACAACAGCAACAGCGGCACCGGCGAGTTCTTCGAGGGCGCGGTGACCGCCGGGTACCCGTCCGACGCCACCGAGGACGCGGTCCAGGCCAACATCACCGCGGCCGGTTACTCGGACGGTGGCAGCACGCCCCCGCCGGGCACCGGGCAGCAGATCGTGGGCGGCCAGTCCGGCCGCTGCGTCGACGTGCCGAACTCCTCGACCAGCAACGGCACCCAGGTGCAGCTCTGGGACTGCTCCGGCCAGGCGAACCAGCGCTGGACCAGGACGGCGAGCAACCAGCTCCAGGTGTACGGAACCAAGTGCCTGGACGCCAACGGCCGCGGCACCACCAACGGCACCACCGTGATCATCTGGGACTGCAACGGCCAGACCAACCAGCAGTGGACCGTCAACTCGAACGGCACCATCACCGGCGTGCAGTCCGGGCTGTGCCTGGACGCCAACGGCGCGGCCACGGCCAACGGCACCAAACTCATCCTCTGGTCCTGCAACGGCGGCAGCAACCAGCAGTGGAGCCTGCGCAACTGACCCGGGCCGACGAGGGCGGATTGGTCTGATGTATTACCGGTCGGGTCGGCGCTTGCCGGCGTCGACCCGACCGGGCGGCTGATCCGCTGGGGCGAGCCGAACGGGATCGGTCCGCGGGCGCGGTGCGGTCACCGTACATTGACACACATGTATTGACTTCTTAACATCTGATGTCTGATGTATCGAGGGTCGTGCATCATTCACCCGAGAGGTACCGGCCATGTCCTCCTACCAGTTCACCCGCCGTCGGCTGCTCGTCGTGTCCGGCGCCGCCACAACCGCCGGGTTGTTGGGTTTCCGCACCAGCGCGGCGTTGGCCACGGCCGGTCCGCAGAGCTACACCGCGTCCTGGTCGTCGGTGGATCAGCATCCGCCGGCGCCGGAGTGGTTCCAGGACGCGAAGTTCGGCATCTACTACCACTGGGGCGTCTACAGCGTCCCGGCGTACGCGAGCGAGTGGTACCCGCGGAACATGTACAACAACGGGTCCAACGAGAACAACCACCACAAGAGCGTCTACGGCGACCCGTCGGTGTGGCCGTACCACAACTTCATCAACGGCGCCCGGGACAAGGCCGGCAACTTCGTCCAGTTCGCCCCCAAGCTGACCTCCGCCGGCGGCAACTGGGACCCCACCGCCTGGGCGCAGCTGTTCGCCGACGCCGGCGCCAGGTTCGCCGGCCCGGTGGCCGAGCACCACGACGGGTTCTCCATGTGGAACAGCACCGTCAACGAGTGGAACTCGGTGGCCAAGGGCCCGAAGCTGGACCTGCTGCGGTTGCACGCCGACGCCATCCGGGCCAAGGGCATGAAGCTGTGGGTCTCGCTGCACACCGCCTACAACTTCACCGGCTACTTCCAGTGGGTGCCGGCCCAGTCCGACAACAGCCTCAAGAAGCTGTACGGGCAGCTCGGCGCCACCGCCGAGCAGCAGCTGTGGTACGACAAGCTGCGCGAGGTCATCGACGGCTACCAGCCGGACATCATCTACCACGACTTCAACCTCAGCCAGATCAGCGAGGCGCAGCGGCTGAACTTCCTGTCGTACTACTACAACAAGGCCGTCTCCTGGAACAAGGACGTGCTCACCACGTACAAGGACGGGTTCAACAACCGGGGCGAGGTCTACGACTACGAGCGCGGCGGCCCGGCCGGCATCCAGACCCCGTACTGGCTCACCGACGACAGCGTCTCCTCCTCGAGTTGGTGCTACACGGTCGGCATCGGCTACTACTCCTCGATCTCCCTGCTGCACGCGCTGATCGACCGGGTCAGCAAGGGCGGCAACATGGTGCTCAACATCGCCCCGATGGCCGACGGCACCATCCCGTCCGGCCAGCAGACCATCCTGCGCGACATCGGCAACTGGCTGCGGCCGTTCGGCGAGGCCATCTACAGCACCCGGGCCTGGTCCGCCTTCGGCGAGGGCCCCACCCAGATGGGCGGCGGGTCGTTCCAGACCCCGCGGGCCGGCACCAACCGGGACATCCGGTTCACCCGCAGCAAGGACAACACCATCCTGTACGCCATCGTGCTGGGCTGGCCCGGCAGCGCACTCACCATCACCACGCTGGGCTCGAACCAGATCAACCTGACCAGCCTCGCCTCCGTGCAGCTGCTCGACAACGCCTCCGGTTCGTACACCAACCTGCCCACCCGCAGCCAGGACGGCTCTGGGCTGCACATCACCATGCCGTCGTCGAACGCCCCGTTCAGCGCCCTCGCGTACGTGGTCAAGCTGACCTTCTCCGGCCAGATCCCCGCGCTGGGCAGCGGACCCACGCCGACCGGATACGTGCGGATCGCCAACGCCACCACCGGGCTGGTCCTGGACAGCGGCGGCAACGTCTCGTCCGGCTCGGTCGTCAAGCAGTGGAACTGGGACGGCAGCACCAACCTGCAGTGGCAGCTGGTCGACGCCGGCGGCGGGTACTACCGCATCGTCAACCGCACCAACGGGATGGTGATCGACAGCTGGGGCAACGCGGCCAACGGCGCCAACGCGCAGCAGGCGGCCTGGAACGGCGGCAACAACCAGCAGTGGCGGCTGAACAGCACCGGCAACGGTCGCTACCAGATCATCAACCGCGGCACCGGCACCGCACTGGACGGCATGGGCAGCACCGCGGCCGGCGCCACCTGCGGCATGTGGGCGCCGAACACCAACACCAACAATCTGTGGACGATCACCGCCGTCTGACCGCCGGGCGCTGACCCGGCCGCCGTCGGCCGGGTCAGTCCGCCCTTGTGAAGATGCGCTGCTGGATCTCCCGGCGGTAGTCCTCCAGCGTGTTGTCGATGTGCATGGCCGCGGCCTGAGCCGCGGCCTCCGAGTCGCCGGCGCGGATGGCCCGGTGGATGGCGTCGTGCTCCTCGACCGCCTTGGCAGCGTGGCCGCCCAGCGAGCCGTGCAGCCCGATGATGCTGGACTGCGCCTGCAGCCGGCGGGCCTCCCGGACGGCCACCTGGAGGAACATGTTGTGCGAGGCGGCCGCGATGCTGGTGTGGAAGGCGTCGTCGCCGGAGTTGAACTCCTCGGCGCGGTCGGTCTCGAAGCCCTGCCGGCACACCGCGGCGGCCCGTTCGATGGCCCCCAGCTCCGGCGGGGTGGCGCGGCGCGCGGCCAGCCGGCTCGTCTCCATCTCCTGCACCCGGCGGAACTCGAAGAGCATGTACACGTGGTCGAGGTCGGTCGGCAGGAAGAACGACGCCCACCGGCCCGTGCCGAGCATTCCCTCGTCGTCGGCGACGTACAGGCCGCGACCCTTCTGTGCGCGGACCCGGCCGAGCGCGGAGAGGATCTTCACGGCCTCCCGCACGACCGTGCGGCTCGTGCCCAGCTGCTGCGCGAGTTCGTTCTCGGTCGGCATGCGGTCGCCGGGGCGCAGCCGCAGCCGGCCGATGAGCTCCAGCACCTGCTCGGCCGCCACCTCATAACCCGGCCGGTAGCCACCCGCCGCGCGCCCGGCATCGGTCACGGGTCGTCCTCCCTCGTCCTTCGCTGCGGAAAGTATGACTTATCGGCGGAACGGGCCGCCAGCCTCCGGCTGTGGGCTGGCGGAGCGGGCTCATCGGGCAGCAATCGAGGGGTCGGAACGAAAATAAGTAGGCTAATGTCTTGACCGGAACCCCATAGACGTACATAACTGAGACACTGAGGCAGGTGGTGTCCGACATGACCAGCTCGGCCAGTCCCGGCGTCCGTCCGCGCCGGTTCGACGCGCTGCCCACCGTCACCGCCACGGTCCCGGTGCTCGAGCCGCCCGCCTGGGCGCTCGCCGAGCGTCACCTGTTCGACCTGCTGGACCACGCCTGGCGCCGGTTCGCGGCGTGCTACACCGAGCCCGACGGGTCGCTGCGGTACCGCCGCCGGCTCACCTCGCGGGACGGTGTCGACGACTTCTACGAGGCGTTCTTCAACTGGCCCCAGCTCTACCTGCTGGGCGGCGCCGACGACCTGCTCCCGGCCGCCGAGCGGCACTGGCACGGCGTCACCCGCCAGCTGACCGAGCTGGGCATGCTGCGGGACGGGTACGAGCGGGGATACGACTGGTTTCACCAGGGCGAGAGCCTGCTGCTGCTGTACGGGCTGTGCATGGCCGCGCCGGACCGGTGGCGGGAGCGGGCGGTCGGGTTCGCCGAGCTGTACGTCGACCCGGCGCGCGGCAACTACGACGCCGACCTGCGCATCATCACCCGCCCGCACAACGGCAGCGACCCGGACCGTACCGGCCTGTTCGACGGCGGGTGGTACCCGTGGCTGCCGGAGGAGGAGCGGCTGTACGGCTTCCCGCTGGACTGGCTGCCGACCCCCGGCACGGCACCGTCCCGCGAGGACGATCCCCGGCTGGGCGCGGAGATGGCCGACCGGCTCGGCCGGGGCGACGTGGCCATGAACATGGCGGTGGCGGGGCTGGTGCTCAACGCGTTCATCCTCACCGGCGACGACCGGTACCGGGCCTGGATCCTCGGGTACGTCGGCGGCTGGCGCGAACGCACGCGGGCCAACGGCGGCATCGTGCCGGACAACGTGGGGCGGGACGGCGTGGTCGGCAGCCAGCTGGGCGGCCGATGGTACGGCGGGCACTACGGCTGGAGCTGGCCGCACGGGCTGTACAGCGTGGGCCAGGCCGCCGTGGTCGGCGCGCTGGCCGCGGCCGTCGCCGGCCGGGACGACGGGCACCTCGACCTGGTGCGCTCGACGCTGGACTACGTGATCGCCGAGGGTCGGGTGATGCGCTACCGGGAGGCGGACTCCAGCATGCCGGTGCGCGGCCACGCCCACCTGGGGGAGTACGCGGACCGCCCCACGTTGCTGGTGCCGTTCCGGCGCAGCGACCGGGGATGGTTCGATTTCAACCCGGTCCACACGGCGGTCCCGATGGCGCTGTGGTTCCACAGCGGCGCCGACGCCGACCGGGCTCGCCTCGACGATCTGCGCGCGGGCTGCGGGTACGACTGGCGGACCGTCCGGCCCTTCCGGGACAAGGAGGAGGGCGGCCACGAGGAGCCGTGGTACGCCTACCTGCGCGGCGACAACCCCGGCTATCCGGACCTGATCCTGGGCGCCGCCCAGGCCCAGGTGCGGCGCCGGCTCGCGCTGATCGACCGGCATCCGGGCGTGGACGTCCCGGAGGCGGACATCCACCTGTGGCAGCAGACGAATCCGGTGGTGACCGAGGCGCTCACGCAGCTGACCTGGGGCGGACCCCAGGTCGTGTACAACGGTGGGCTGGCCCAGGCCCGGGTCCGCTACCACGACGCGGACGCCCGCCGGCCCGGTCTGCCGCCGTCGGTCGCGGCGCTGGTGTCCCGGATCGATCCGGCGGCCACCGTGCTGGAGCTGGTCAACCTGGATCCGGCCCGGCGCCGTCGGGTGGTGGTGCAGGCGGGCGCGTTTTCCGAGCACGCCATCCGGACCGTCGGCTACACCTCCTGCCCCGATCGGGACTGGCCGGGCAGCTTCTACGACTACCTGCACCGTCCGATCCGGACGGTCCGGCGGCACCTCGGCGGCGCGGGGCCGTGGCTGGCGGTCACGCTGCCGCCGGGGACCCGCATCGAGCTGACCCTCGAGCTGGCGGTCCGGTCCGGGCCGGTCACGTACGCCGGTCCGTTCGACGCCGGGGGCGCCGCAACATCCTAGAAAAGTGCCGGACATCTATGTTAACGTGCCCACGCGCCGGCCTGCCCCGATTCCTGCTCCGAGCGGTGGCCCAGACAGCAGATGTATGACGCTTCGATCGAGTCTCCGGCCGGCGGAGGTTGCGCTGTAGGTCCGGACACTGGACATGTCATTCGCGCTGTTCTATAAAGACATCAGATGTATCGCCAGGGTCAAGCACCGGTCGACAGTGGACAGTATCCGCCGGCCGGCCGGGCCGACGTGCACCACGAAGGGAGACCGGTGAACCGCAAGGCACTGTTGAGCGTCGGCCTGACGGTGCTGCTCGGCGCGGCCATGGCCGCCGCCGGCTGCAACCGGGGCGATCCGTCCACCGCCGGCGCCTCGGGCGGCACGGCGCCGGTCGTCGGCGTCGACTATCCGCGCTCGGACACGGACTTCTGGAACTCGTACATCAAATACGTGCCGCAGTACGGCAAGGAGCTGGGCGTCGACCTGAAGACGACCAACTCGCAGAACGACATCGCCACCCTCATCGCCAACACGCAGACCTTCATCAGCCAGGGCGTCAAGGGCGTGGTGATGGCGCCGCAGGACACCGCGGCCATCGCGCCGACGCTGCAGCAGCTGGCGGGCAAGAAGATCCCGGTGGTCACCATCGACACCCGCCCGGACACCGGGGACGTCGCCATGGTGGTCCGCGCCGACAACCGGGCGTACGGCACCAAGGCCTGCCAGTTCCTCGGCACGAAGCTGGGCGGCAAGGGCAAGGTCGTGATGCTGGAGGGCGGCCTCGACTCGATCAACGGTCGGGACCGCACCGAGGCGTTCAACGAGTGCATGAGGCAGAAGTTCCCCGGCATCACGGTGTTCGGCGAGGCCACCGACTGGAAGGGCGACGTGGCCGCGCAGAAGCTGCAGACCCGGCTCGCCTCGGATCCGGACGTGCGGGGCGTCTACATGGAGTCCTCGTTCGCCCTCGCCGGGACCCTGCAGCTGCTCAAGCAGAAGGGCCGACAGGTCCCGCCGACCGACCCGAGGCACGTGTTCGTCGTCTCCAACGACGGCATCCCCGAGGAGCTCAAGGACATCGGCGCCGGGCTGATCGACGCGACCGTGAGCCAGCCGGCCGACCTGTTCGCCAAGTACGGGCTCTATTACGTCAAGGCCGCCATCGACGGAAAGACGTTCCAGCCCGGCCCCACCGACCACGGCAGCACGATCATCCAGGTCCGACCGGGCCTGCTGGAGGACCAGCTGGCCGCGCCGCTGGTGACCAGGGACGGCGCCGCCATCGGCGGCGAGGCCTCGGTGAAGTACGACGACAGGACCCTGTGGGGCAACGCCGGATGACCGACCGCGACGACGGCGCGCGCCCGCCGGCCGGCGCCGGCCCCGGGTCGGCCCGCGACGCGACCGGGTCGGCCCGCGACGCGACCGGATTGGCCCGGGACGCGGCCGGCGGGTCGGCGCCGGCCCTCGACCCGCCGGTGGTCGAGGCCGTGGGCGTGAGCAAGCGGTTCGGCTCCACCCTGGCGCTCGACCGGGTCGACCTGCTGGTCCGGCCGGGGGAGACGCACGCCCTGGTCGGGCGCAATGGCGCGGGCAAGTCCACGCTGGTCGGGATCCTCACCGGCCTGCTGGCCGCCGACGCCGGCTGCGTGGCCTTCGCCGGAGCGCCGGCGCCGCCGCTCGGCGACCGGGACGGCTGGCGGCGGCGGGTGGCGTGCGTCTACCAACGCTCGACCATCATCCCGTCGCTGACCGTGGCCGAGAACCTGTTCCTCAACCGGCAGGCCCGGGGCGCGGGCCGGCTGATCAGCTGGTCCCGCGTGCGCCGGGAGGCGGAACGGCTGCTGCGCGCCTGGTCGCTCGACGTCGACGTCCGGCAACCGGCCGCGGCGTTGACCGTGGAGCAGCGGCAGATCGTCGAGATCGCCCGCGCGCTCTCCTTCGGCGCCCGGTTCATCATCCTCGACGAGCCCACCGCGCAGCTCGACGCCGCGGGCATCGGCCGGCTGTTCGCCCGGATCCGGGACCTGCGCGCGCAGGGCGTGACCTTCCTGTTCATCAGCCATCACCTGCAGGAGGTCTACGAGATCTGCGACCGGGTGACGGTGTTGCGGGACGCCCGGCACATCCGTACCGCCCCGGTGGCGCAGCTCGACCGCCCGGCGCTGGTCGCGGCCATGACCGGCGCGGACGTCACGCTGCCCGAGGCCGGCCACCGGCCGCCGCCGCGGGACGCGCCGGTGCTGCTGTCGGTGCGGGACCTGACGACCCGGTCCGGCGCCACCCTCACGGTCCAGGCCCGGGGCGGCGAGGTGGTGGGCCTGGCCGGCGGCGGTGGCAGCGGCAAGGTGGAGGTCGCCGAGGCGATCGTCGGGCTGGCCCGGCCGGCGGCCGGCGCCGTCAGCGTGGCGGGCCGGGCGCTGCGGCCCGGCAGCGTCCCCGACGCCCTGGCGGCCGGGATCGGGCTGGTGCCCCAGGACCGGCACCGGGAGGGCCTGGTGCCGTCCCTGTCGATCGGCGAGAACGTCACGATGACCGTTCCGGACCGGGTCGGGCGGTACGGCTTCATCTCGCCGGCCCGGCGCGACGCGCTGGCCCGGGCCGCCATCGCCGACCTGGCGGTCAAGGCGTCCGGCCCGCGGGCGCCGGTGGCCGACCTGTCCGGCGGCAACCAGCAGAAGGTGGTGATGGCGCGCGCCCTGGCCAACGACCCGAAGGCGCTGGTGCTGATCACGCCGACGGCCGGGGTGGACGTGCGGTCCAAGCAGACCCTGTTGGGCGTGGTGGACGAGGTGCGCCGGCGGGGCAGCACCGTGGTGGTCGTCTCCGACGAGCTCGACGACCTGCGGATCTGCGACCGGGTCCTGGTGATGTTCGCCGGCCGGGTCGTCGCCGAGCTGGCCCGTGGCTGGCGGGACAACGATCTGGTAGCCGCGATGGAGGGGGTCGAACTCGACCATGTCTGACACGCTGTCGCCGGCCACCGCGCCGACCGCCGGCCCACCGTCCGCCGACCGGCCGCCGGCCCGGACGCTCGCCATCGCCCGGCTGCGCGACCTCGCGCTGGTGCCGGCGATCATCGCGGTGGCGATCGTCGGCTTCATCGTCAGCCCGGTGTTCCTCAGCTCGGACAACATCGTGAACGTGCTGCAGAGCATGTCGGAGATCTCGATCGTGGTGCTCGCCGAGACCATGGTGCTGATCGCCGGCAAGATGGACCTGTCCCTGGAGTCCACCTTCGGGCTCGCCCCCGGCGTCGCGGCCTGGCTGGTCGTCGACCCGGCCGTCACGCACGGGCTCGGGGCGCACGCGCTGCCGCCGGGCTGGGCGGTCCCGGTCGCGCTGGCGGTCGGCGCGCTGATCGGGGCGTTCAACGGCCTGCTCATCGTGCGGTTCGGCCTCAACGGGTTCATCGTCACCCTCGGCATGCTCATCGTGCTGCGCGGCCTGCTCACCGGCATCTCGGGCGGGAAGACCTTCTTCGCCCTGCCGGGCTCGATGACGTACCTTGGCTCGGCCAGCTGGCTCGGGCTGCCCGCGTCGATCTGGGTGTCGCTGCTGCTCTTCGCGGCCGGGATCGTCGTGCTCGGCTTCACCCGCCCGGGGCGGGCCCTCTACGCGATCGGCGGCAACATCGACGCGGCGCGCGCCGCGGGCATCCGTACCGACCGGATCCTGTGGCTCACCCTCGTCGTGGCCAGCATGCTCGCGGCGCTGGCCGGCCTGCTCATCAGCGGCCGGCTCGCCTCGGTGCCGGCGGCTCAGGGCAACGGCGCGATCTTCCAGGTCTTCGCCGCCGCGGTGATCGGCGGGGTCAGCCTGAACGGTGGCCGGGGCACGGTGTTCGGCGCGTTCACCGGCGTGCTGCTGCTGTTCCTGATCATCAACGTGTTGACCCTCGCCGGGGTGCCCGCGCAGTGGACGAACTTCCTCAACGGCGCGGTCATCCTGGTCGCGCTGGTCGTCTCCCGGATCACCGGAGGTAAGGCGCAGACGTAGCCGCGACCCGGCACCGGGCGGGAGCGGCGCGGCTCCCGCCCGCACCCCTCCCGCAGCGGGCACCGCCGCATGCGGAACCGACGACACCCCAGGAGCTCCGGTTGACCGAGCGCATCTCGTCCGTGGACACCCTCGACGTGCGGTTTCCCACCTCCCGGCACCGCGACGGATCCGACGCGATGAATCCGTTCCCGGACTACTCGGCGGCCTACCTGGTGCTGCGCACCACCGCCGGCGCCGAGGGCCACGGCCTGGTGTTCACGGTGGGCCGCGGCACCGAGATCGTGGTGGCGGCGCTGCGCTCGCTCGCCCCCATGGTGCTGGGGCGGCGCGTCGAGGAGCTGACGGCCGACCCGGGCGCCCTGGCCCGCCGGCTGGTCGGGGACAGCCAGATCCGCTGGCTGGGGCCCGAGAAGGGCGTGGTGCACATGGCCGCCGGCGGGCTCGTCAACGCCGTGTGGGACCTCGCCGCCCGGCGGGCCGGCAAGCCGCTGTGGCAGCTGCTGGCCGGGCTCAGCCCCGAGGAGCTGGTCGGGCAGGTCGACTTCCGCTACCTGCGCGACGCGCTCACCGAGGACGACGCGCTCGCGCTGCTGCGTACGGTCGCGGCCGGCCGGTCCGAGCGGGAACGGCAGCTGCTGGCCCAGGGTTATCCGGCGTACACGACCACCCCCGGCTGGCTCGGCTACGACGACGAGAAGCTGGCCCGGCTGTGCCGCGAGGCGGTGGCGGCGGGGTACGGGCTGATCAAGCTCAAGGTGGGCGGCAACCTCGCCGACGACGTGCGCCGGCTGGGCATCGCCCGGCGCGCGGTCGGACCGGGGGTCCGGATCGCGGTGGACGCCAACCAGGTATGGGGGGTGCCGGATGCGATCCGGTGGATGCGCGAGCTGGCGCCGTTCGACCCGTACTGGATCGAGGAGCCCACGTCGCCGGACGACGTGCTCGGACACGCGGCCATCCGCCGCGCGGTCGGGCCGGTCCGGGTGGCCACCGGGGAGCACACGCACAACGCGGTGATGTTCAAGCAGCTGCTCCAGGCGGGCGCCGTGGACGTGGTGCAGATCGACGCCTGCCGGGTGGGCGGGGTCAACGAGAACCTGGCGATCCTGCTGCTCGCGGCCCGGTACGGCGTGCCGGTGTGCCCGCACGCCGGCGGCGTCGGCCTGTGCGAGCTGGTGCAGCACCTGGCCATGTTCGACTTCGTGGCGGTGAGCGGCAGCAGCGACGACCGGGCCATCGAGTACGTCGACCACCTGCACGAGCACTTCGTCGACCCGGTGCGGATCCGGCGCGGCCGGTACCTCGCCCCCACCGTGCCCGGGATGAGCGCCGAGATCGCGGCCGGTTCGCTGGCCGCCTACCGCTTCCCGGACGGTCCGCAGTGGACGGACTCGGTGGAGGAACCGGCCGGTGCGACGAGTGGACGGAGCGGACCGTGATCATCGACGCGCATCACCATCTCTGGCGGCCGGAGCGAGGCTACGACTGGCTGGCCGCGCCGGGGCTCGAGCCGATCCGCCGGCCGTTCACGCCCGCCGACCTGACCGCCGAGATCGCCGCCGCCGGGGTGGCCGGCACAGTGCTGGTCGAGGGCGGCCGCTGCCACCCGGAGGAGGCCGCGGAGTTCCTCGGCTACGCCGCCGACACCCCGGCCATCCTCGGGGTGGTGGCCTGGATCGACGTGGCCGCGCCCGACGTGGCCGAGGCCATCGGGCGGTACCGCCGGCTGCGCGGCGGTGAGCTGCTCACCGGCGTACGGGCGCAGGTGCAGGGCGAGACCGACCCCGACTACCTCGACCGGCCCGAGGTGCGGCGCGGGCTGGCCGAGGTGGCCGGGGCCGGGTTGGTGTTCGACCTGGTGATCCGGGTCGACCAGCTGCCGGCCGCCGCCCGGGCGGCCCGGGCCGTGCCGGACCTGCAGTTCGTGCTCGACCACCTGGGCAAGCCCCGGATCGACGAGGGCGCGGCGGGGCTGCGGCGCTGGCGCGACCCGCTCGCGGCGCTCGCGGCCAACGGCAACGTCGCCGGCAAGCTGTCCGGGCTGGTCACCGAGGCCGGGCCCGGCTGGTCGGCCGGGGACCTCCGGCCCTTCGTGGCCGTGGCCGTGCGGGAGTTCGGCCCCGGCCGGCTGATGTTCGGCTCGGACTGGCCGGTCTGCCTGCTCGTGGCCGACTATCCGGGCGTCTGCGGCGCCCTCCGCGAGAGCCTGCCCCGGCTGTCGGCCCGGGACGAGCACGACATCTTCGCCGGTACGGCCGTGCGGGTCTACGACCTGGCGGAGCGGCTCGGTCGGCTGCCCGCGCGGGCGGCCGGAACGGGCGCCGCGTGATGCGCCCCCGGTCCGACCGTCCCGCCCGGATCGGCTCGCCCGTCCCGGTCCCCGCCGGCTCGCCCGTCCCGGTCCCCGCCGGTGCGCAACCCGGCCGGGTCCCCGGCGGTGCGCAACCCGGCCGGGTCCCCGTCCGGTTGGCTGGCCGGCCGCGCGGCCGGGTCGTCCGGGGCGGACAGCACGGCGCGCAGCCAGGACTCCGAGGTGTTGACGTGGACCAGGGCGCTGGCCTGGGCGAGCAGTTGGTCGCGGGAGCGCAGGGCGCGGTAGATCGCGTGATGCTCGTCGAGCGTCTTGTGCGCCGAGTTGCCCTCGATCAGGCCGCGCCACACCCGGGCCCGGAGGGTGCGGCTGGAGAGGCCGTCCAGCAGCGAGGTGAGCGTCTCGTTGCCGGTGGCCGCCACCACGGTGCGGTGGAACGCCGTGTCGAACCGGATCAGCTGCTCGACGTCGTCGGCCGCCGTACGCATGTCGTCCAGGAGCCGGCCGAGCTCGTCGAGGTCCGCCTCCGACATCCGCAGCGCGGCCAGCCCGGTGGCGATCGGCTCGAGCATCCGGCGCACCTCCATGACCTCCAGCAGCGTGTCGTCGCGCAGCAGCTCGACGGCGAGCCCGAGGCCCTCCAGCAGCAGTCGGGGGGCGAGGCTGGTCACGTAGGTGCCATCGCCCCGGCGTACGTCCAGCACCCGCGCCGACTCCAGCACCTTCACGGCCTCCCGGACGCCGCTGCGAGACAGGCCCATCTGGGTGGCGAGCTGCTGTTCCGGTGGCAGCCGCGCCCCCGGGGGCAGCTCACCGCTCTGGATCATGCTGCGGATCTTCACGATCGCCTCGTCGGTCAGCGCCACCGCGGCCTCCTTCACACCGGCGTACGCCTCACTATAGAGACGTCAGATGTCTGCCGGAGGGCATGAGATGCGACGGTACGGCTCCGTGATCCGGCTGCGGCCCGAGCGCCGCGACGACTATCTGCGGCTGCATGCGGCGGTCTGGCCCGCCGTCGAGCGGACGCTGCGGGCGGCCAACATCCGCAACTACACCATCTTCCTGCACGGTGACCTGCTGTTCGGCTACTACGAGTACGTCGGCGCCGACCACGACGCGGACCAGGCCAGGATCGCCGCGGACCCGGCGACCCGACAGTGGTGGACGCTCACCGACCCGTGCCAGGAGTCGCTCGCCGAGCCGGGCGCCGGGCACTGGTGGGCGCCCATGCGCGAGGTCTGGCACCTGTCCGACGAGGAGCCGTCATGAGCGAGCGCAGCGAGGGTGCCGCCATGAGTCGCGCGGCACAGTACGTGGGGGACCGCACGCTTGTCGTACGGGACACCGAGCCGGTCCCGCCGGCGCCCGACCAGGTACGCCTGAACGTGGCGTACACCGGGATCTGCGGCACCGACCTGCACGTGCTGCACGGCGACATGGACGCCCGGGTGCGCCGCCCGGCCGTGATCGGGCACGAGATGTCCGGCCGGATCGCCGAGCTGGGCGCCGCCGTCCGGGGGCGCCGGGTGGGCGATCCGGTCACGGTCATGCCGCTGGACTGGTGCGGCCGGTGTCCCGCCTGCCGCGCCGGGCACACCCACATCTGCCACCGGCTCACGTTCGTCGGCATCGACTCCACCGGCTCGATGCAGCGCTCGTGGACGGTGCCGGCCCGGATTCTCGTACCGCTGCCCGCCGACCTGCCGCTCGCGCACGCCGCGCTGATCGAGCCCACCGCCGTGGCGGTGCACGACGTGCGCCGGTCCCGGCTGGCCGCCGGCGAGCACGCCGTGGTGATCGGGGCGGGGCCGGTGGGGCTGCTCATCGCCACGGTCGCCCGGGCCACCGGGGCCGCGGTCACCGTGCTGGAGCTCGATCCCCGGCGCCGGGCCGTGGCCGCCGACCTGGGGCTGTCCACCCTGGACCCCGGCGCGGTCGACGTGGCCCGGTACGTGCACCGGCACACCGGAGGCGCCGGCGCCGACGTGGTCTTCGAGGTGTCCGGCTCGGCCGCCGGCGTACGGCTGGCCACCGACCTGGCCGCGGTCCGGGGCCGGCTGGTCGTGGTGGCGATCCATCCCACCCCGCGCGAGGTGGACCTGCACCGGGTCTTCTGGCGCGAGCTCGAGCTGATCGGGGTACGGGTCTACGAGCGGGACGACTACGCCGAGGCGGTCCGCCTGGTGCACGACGGCCGGATACCGGCCACCCGGCTGATCACCCGGGTGGTCCCGCTCGACGAGGCGGCGCGGGCGTTCGCGGCGCTGGAGGGTGGGGGAGAGGTCAAGGTGCTCATCGACTGTGGAGGTGCCGGGTGAACGACCCGTTCGACCTGACCGGCCGGCTGGCCGTGGTGACCGGCTGCCGGCGTGGCATCGGGCTGGCGATGGCCGAGGCGCTCGCCGCGGCCGGCGCCGACATCGTGGGGGTGAGCCGGGAGCTGGCCGAGCGTGGCAGCGAGGTCGCCGAGCGGGTGGCCGGGCACGGCCGCCGGTTCCGGCCGTACCGGGTCGACCTCGCCGACCCGGTGGCCGTCCGCGACCTGGTGGCCCGGCTGGCGGACCTGGACCGCCCGGTGGACATCCTGGTCAACAACGCCGGAACCATCCGGCGGGCCGCGGCCGCGCAGCACGCCGACGCCGACTGGGAGCATGTGCTCGGGGTGAACCTCACCGCCCCCTTCGTGCTGGCCCGGGAGGTCGGCCGGGGAATGCTCCGGCGCGGCGCCGGAAAGATCATCTTCACCGCCTCGATGCTCAGCTTCCAGGGCGGGGTGCTGGTTCCCGGCTACGCGGCCGCGAAGTCCGGCCTGGCCGGGCTCACCCGCGCCCTGGCCAACGAGTGGGCGCCGCACGGGGTGAACGTGAACGCCATCGCTCCCGGCTACATCGCCACCGACAACACCCAGGCGCTGCGGGACGACCCGGACCGGAGCCGGGCCATCCTGGACCGCATCCCGGCCGGCCGGTGGGGCCGGCCGGAGGACCTGGCCGGCGCGACGGTGTTCCTGGCCTCCGACGCGGCGGCCTACCTGCACGGCGCCGTCATTCCGGTGGACGGCGGCTGGCTGGCCCGCTGACCGGCGGGGCGGAAGGGACTCGAGAGATGGCTCAGCAGCGGCTGCGCGCCGTGGTGACCGGCGGGGCGTCCGGGATCGGCCTGGCCACCGCGCGCCTGCTCAGCGACGGCGGCGCCGCGGTGGCCGTGCTCGACCTGCACGCCGGCGACGTGCCGGCGCCGTTGCTCGGGATCCGTGCCGACGTCGCGGACGACGAGTCGGTGCGGGCGGCCGTCCGGTCCGCGGTGGACGCCCTGGGCGGCCTCGACATCCTGGTGAACAACGCGGGCATCGGCGCGGTGGGCACGGTGGCGGACAACCCGGATGACCAATGGCGCCGGGTGCTGGAGGTGAACCTGCTGGGCGCCGTCCGGACCACCCGCGCGGCGCTGCCGCACCTGCGCGGCTCCCGGCACGCCGCGATCGTGAACACCTGCTCGTTCGTGGCCCTCACCGGGGTGCCCGGCCGGGCCCTCTACGCGGCCAGCAAGGGCGCGCTGCACGCGCTCACCCTGGCGATGGCCGCCGATCACGTGACGGAGGGCATCCGGGTCAACTGCGTCAATCCCGGCACCGTGGACACGCCCTGGGTGGACCGGCTGCTGGACCGGGCCGACGATCCGGCCGCCGAACGGGCCCGGCTGCGGGCTCGGCAGCCCACCGGCCGGCTGGTGACGGCCGACGAGGTGGCCGCCGCCATCTGCTACCTCGCCAGCCCGGCCGCCGGCTCGGTGACCGGCACGGCGCTGGCGGTGGACGGCGGGATCCACGGGCTCCGACTGCCGGCCGACCGGTGAGGGAGGGCGGCATGCGGACGGTGCGGCTGGGCCGGAGCCTGGCCTGGACCACCCGGCTGTCCTTCGGCGGCGCGGCCATCGGCAACCTGGCCCGACCGGTCGACCCGGAGACGGCTACCGGCGCGGTGGCGGCGGCCTGGGCCGGTGGCATCCGCACCTTCGACACGGCCCCGCACTACGGGCTCGGCCTCTCCGAGCGGCGGCTGGGCGCGGCGCTGCGGGCGTACCCCCGAGCGGAGTACACGGTCTCCACAAAGGTCGGCCGGCTGCTCGAGCCGGTGGCCGTGCCGCGCGGCGACGACCTTGCCGCCGGCGGTTTCGCCGTGCCGGCCACCCACCGCCGGGTCTGGGACTTCACGGCCGACGGGGTCCGCCGCGGCCTGGCGGCGAGCCTGGACCGGTTGGGTCTGGACCGGGTGGACATCGTTTACCTGCACGATCCCGACGCGCACGTCCGGCAGGCGCTCACCGAGGCGTACCCGGCGCTGGAACGGCTCCGCGCCGAGGGCGTGGTCCGGGCCATCGGCGTCGGGATGAACTCCGGCGCCCTGCCGGCCCGGTTCGTCCGGGAGACCGACGTCGACGTGGTGCTGCTGGCCGGCCGGTACACGCTGCTGGACCAGAGCGGCCTGGCCGACCTGCTGCCCGCGGCGCTCGACCGCGGTGTCTCGGTGGTGATCGGCGGGGCCTTCAACTCGGGGCTGCTGGCCGATCCGCGGCCGGGCGCGAGCTACGACTACCGCCCGGCCCCGGTGGACACGCTGAACCGGGCCCTGCGGATCCGGTCCGTCTGCGCCGCCCACGGCGTGCCGCTGCGGGCCGTCGCGGCCCGCTTCCCGCTGGGCCACCCGGCCGTGGCGAGCGTCCTGTTGGGACTGCGCAGCCCCGCCGAGGTGGCGGACGCGGTCGGCAACCTGGGCCGGGACATCCCGGCCGGGCTTTGGGCCGACCTGCGCGCCGAGGGCCTGCTGGCCGCCGACGTGCCGGCGCCGCCGGGCGGCCGCCCCTGACCGGCGCGGGCGACCGGTGGGTACGCGACGGTTGCGGCGGTGGATGCGATGATGTCGCCGGCACGACGGATCGACGGAGTCGAAGGGCGGCGGCGGTCGCATGGCGGGGTTCGAGGCAAGGACGACGACCGACGACGGGTACGCCGTCGTGCGGCTCGTCGGCGAGTGCGATCTGGCCGTGCGCGACCAGTTCACGTCCGCGGTGCTGGCCGCCCTGGACGGCGCGCCGTGTGTGGTGATCGACCTCGCCGACCTCCGGTTCATGGACTCCAGCGGGATCCACGTGCTGGTCGTCGGCCACCAGACCGCGCTGGAGCGGGGACACCGGCTGTACGTCCGCAACGCCGGTGGCGCGGTGGCCCGGGTGCTGGCGCTGACCGGGCTGGACGATTTGCTCCGGCCGCCGGTCGACGGTCCCGGGCGGGCCCATGAGTGACACCGACGCGGGGAAGCTCCGCGCCCGGCGGTCGCGGCCCGACGAGCCGTCGGGCATCTCCTACCACCAGCCCGGCGACCTGGCCGTCGTGCGGGCCTTCGTGCACGACCGGGCGGTGGCGTCGGGCCTGTCGGCGGAGCGGGCCGAGCTGCTCGTCCTGGCGGTGAGCGAGCTGGCCACCAACACGCTGCAGCATGCCGCGGGCGGCGGCCGGGTCACCGTTCGGGTCGAGGGCGACGAGGTCGTCTGCGAGGTGGTCGACCGCGGCGCTGCCCGCACGTTCGGCCGGGAAATGCCGGACGCGGTGCAGCCGCGGGGCCGCGGTCTCGCCATCGTGGAGCGGCTCTGCGACGGGGTGTCCACGGCCACCAGGCCGGACGGGACCGCCGTGGTGCTGCGGTTGCGCCGCTAGGTCGCGCCAGCGCCGACCCCGCACCGGCCTCGCCCCCGGGCGCGCGGTCAGCCGGCGCCGTCGGGCGGCGGCGCGACGCGCAGGGCGAGCAGGCAGGTGTCGTCGTCCGGGTTCGCGTACCGCAGGATCGTGCGCAACCGGCCCAGGGTCCGCGGTCCGGGCTCGGCGGAGGCGGCGGCCATCACCTCCCGTACCCGCTGGAGCATCGGCTCCACGCCGCCCGTCCGGTGCTCCACCAGACCGTCGGTGTACAGCAGGACCAGATCCTCCGCCAGCAGGCCGCGGTCGACCACCGGGTATGCGGCGTCGGCGTCGGCGCCGAGCAGCAGCCGCCGGGGCCCGGGCAGCTCCTCGACGACGCCGGCGCGGGCCACCAGCGGCGCCGGGTGACCGGCGCGTGCCCAGGACAGCGTCCGGCTGACCGGCTCGTAGCGGGCCAGCACGGCCGTACCGGTGATCGCCAGCTGCAGGGACAGCCGGTTGAGGTGCGCCAGCAGGATGCCGGGGTCGGTGATCCCGATCGACAGCCAGGCGCTCAGCGCGAACCGGAGGTGGGCCATGCCGTTGGCCGCGTCCAGGCCGTGCCCGGCCACGTCCCCGACGGCCAGCGCCACGCTGCCGTCGGGCAGGGCGTCCGCGTGGTACCAGTCGCCGCCCACCTGCATGGCGCTCTCCGCCGGCAGGTAGCTCACCATGGCCTCCAGGCCCGGCAGCGGGAACGGCCCGGGCGGCAGCGGCTGGATCAGGTGCTGCAACTGGCCGGCGAGGCGGTGCTCGGCCAGCGCGGTCATCTCCCGGCTGCGGAGCTGATCGCTCAGCCGCTCAATGGCCGACCGGGAGTCCTCGCGGGCCGTGACGTCCTGCACCACGGCGTAGACCTTGAGCGGCTCTCCGTCGGCGTCCCGGGCCACGTCGGAGAGGATCCGCAGGTGCTTCACCGACCCGCCGAGCCGGAACCGTACCGTGACGTCCGACGCGGCGCCGGTGTCCAGGGTCTGCCACGCGGTCTCGCTCAGGCCCCGGTCGGCGGGCAGGATGGCCGCGCTCTGCTCCGCCCGGGGCATCGGCCCGAGCGCCGGGTCGCGGTCGAAGATGCGGAACATCCCGGGCGACCACTCGCTGTTCCCGGTGAGCAGGTCGTACTCGGCCCAACCGAGGCTGCCCAGCAGTTCGGTGCGGTCCAGCCGGCGGCGGGCCTCGTCCACCCGCTGCCACCACACCAGCAGCCCGCCGAGCATGGGATGGACGCGTACCTCGAAGGATGAGCGCTCGACCACCCCGGAGCGACGTTCGGTGTACTGGAAGTCGGCCAGCTCGCCGGGAGTGCCGGTGTCGAGAACCGTGGCGTAGAGCGCCCACAGCGGGCCGCCGACCATGCCCGGATAGAGCTCGCTGAGCCGCTGTCCGGTCCGCTCGGCGCCCCGGCCGTAAAGGTCCTCGCCGCGGTCGCTGACGGCGGCCACCAGGTAGTCCCGGGGCCGCCCGTCCGGTCCGCTCTCGGGCAGCAACCAGGTGCATCCGGCGGGCAGTCCGGAGACGACCTCGCGGACCACCGCCGTCACGGCGTCCCGGCCGAGGCCGCGGTGGCGTCCGCCGACCCCGCGCCACCTCCGGTCGCGGCCCACCCCGGCAGCCTAGCCGACGGCGCCGCCCGAATCGACGAGGCGCGATGCCGCGCCTAACCGCGGAGCCGGCCGGCCCGGGACTCGAGATAGCGCTGCTCGGCGAGGCTGGCGGTCGACCTGGCGGCCCGCCGGTAGTGCTCGTACGCCCCGGCCGGGTCGCCGGCCTTCTCCAGCAGGTGCGCCCGGACGGACAGCAGCCGGTGATGCCCGGCCATCCGCTCGTCGGCGTCGAGGGTGGCCAGCAGGTCCAGCCCGGCCCGCGGCCCCCGGACCTCGGCGAGCGCGACGGCCCGGTTGAGCGTCACCATGGGATTCGGCGCGATCCGCTCCAGGATCAGGTAGAGCGCGTGCACCTGCGGCCAGTTCGTCGCCGCGGCCGTGTCCGCGTCGGCGTGCGTGGCGGCGATGGCGGCCTGCAACTGGTACGGCCCGAGCTCCGGCCCGGCCAGCGCCGCCTTCACCAGCTCGGTGCCCTCGTCGATCAGCGCGCGGTCCCAGCCGGTCCGGTCCTGCTCGGCCAGCGGGACCAGGTCGCCGGCCGGCGTCGCCCGCGTCGCCCGCCGGGCGTGCGTGAGCAGCATCAGCGCCAGCAGCCCGGCCACCTCGCCGTCCTCCGGCAACCGCGCGCGCACCATCCTGGCCAGCCGGATCGCCTCGTACGCGAGATCGGTGCGGTGCAACCGCCCGCCGGACGAGGCGGTGTAGCCCTCGTTGAAGATCAGGTAGAGCACGTGCAGGACCACCCGCAGCCGCTCCGCGCGCTCCTGCCCGGCGGGCAGGCTGAAGGAGCTGCCGGCGGCCTTGATGCGCTGCTTGGCCCGGCTGATCCGGGCGGCCATCGTGGCCTCGGGGACCAGGAACGCGCGGGCGATCTCGGCGGTGGTCAGGCCGCCGACCGCGCGCAGCGTCAGCGCCGTCTGGGAGGCCGGCGTGAGCGCCGGGTGGCAGCACAGGAACAGCAGCAGCAGCGAGTCGTCGGTGTCCGGCACCTCCTCCGGGGGCGCCTCGGTGGCCAGCGCCGACTCGCGTTCCCGGCGGGCGTGCTCGCTGCGGATCTCGTCGATGAGCCGTCGGGACGCGACGGTCACCAGCCAGCCGCGCGGGTTGTCGGGCACGCCCTCGGCGGGCCACCGCTGGGTGGCGGCCAGCACGGCCTCCTGCACGGCGTCCTCGCACGCCTCGAACTGGCCGTGCCGGCGGACCAGCACGCCGAGGACCTGCGGCGTGAGGTCACGCAGCAGGTCCTCGGTGGCGGGCGCGGTCATGCCTCCAATTGTCCGTCAGCGAACATCACCTGTCGGACCTCGATCCCCAGGCCCGGGATCGCGGCGTCCGGGATCTGCGCCGCCAGCTCGATGGCCCGCTCCCGGTTCTCGCAGTCGATCAGGTAGAACCCGCCCAGGTGTTCCTTGGCCTCCAGGAAAGGGCCGTCGGTCACCACCGGCTGCCCGTTGCGCACCGAGACCACGGCGGCCTGGGTCGGGTCGCTCAGCGCCTGCGTGGTGATCATTTCGCCGGACTCCTTGAGGGCCGCCATGAACCTGCCGTGGCCCTCGCCGATGGCCGCCTGCTCCTGTTCGGTGAGCGCGTCCAGCACGGCCGGGTTGATCCACATGCTGATCAGAAACTTCATCTCGTGCTCCTCATGCCTGGCGAACCCCGGGCGGGCCCGTCGACCGGTGGTCGGAGCGGTCGTCGTCGCCTTGACATCCGCGCCCGGACGATTTTCCCCGACGGTTGGTCGGGATGCCCGCCGGCCACCTGAGGGCACGCGCGTTTCCCGCGCCGTAACACGTCCTTGCGACCGCGGAAACGATCGGCCCCGAGCATCGGCCACATGGCGTCCCGTACCGACCGTCCGTACCGCGCCGGCCGGGCCGAGCCGGCGCCGCTGGCCGGCTTCACCGTGGCCGTCACCGCCGAGCGGACCGACGCCGGGCTGCGGGCCCTGCTCGACCGGTCCGGCGCCCGGGTGCTCGACGCGCCGGCCGGGACGCCCGCGCCGCCGCGCGAGGACGCCGTCCCGCGGCACCCCGAGCTGGCGGCGGTCCGCCGGCTGATCGGGCAGATCGTCGCCGGTCAGGTCGACGCGGTGACGTTCACCAGCGCCCCGGCCGCCCGGGCGCTGCTGGCGGTCGCCGGCTTCGGGGCCGCCGAGCTGTTCGGCGACCGGGTGCTGGCCGCCTGCGTGAGTCCGGCCGGCGCCGCGCCGCTGCGGGCCGCCGGCATCGCCGCGCTCGTCCCGCAGCGGGCCCGGGCGGGGGCCCTGGTCCGGCTGGTCGGCGCCGAGCTGCTCCGCCGAGTCCGGCGGGTGACGGTGGCCGGAACCCGGCTGGAGCTGCGCGGGCACGCGGTGCTGGTCGACGGCGAGGTCCGGCTGCTGGCCCCGGCCACGATGGCGGTGCTGGCGGCGCTTGCCGCCCGGCCCGGCGCGGTGCTCTCCCGCGCCGACCTGGCGGCCGCGCTGCCCCGGTCCGCCGACAACCACGCCGTGGACATGGCCGTGGTCCGGTTGCGCGCCGCGCTGGGCTCCTCCCGGTACGTCGAGACCGTGATCAAGCGGGGCTACCGGCTCCCGGTCGACGCCTGAGCCTCGACCAGGCCGCCGAGGGCGGGGTCGCTGATGCTGTCGTGGCCGTTCTCGACGTGGCCGGCGTAGCGCGCCTCGACCGAAGGATCGGCCGGCAGGGTGAGCACGAGGTCGTACCAGCCCCGGGTGCGGTGCAGCGACCACTGTTCGTGGCGGACCTGGCCGGGCCGCAGCACGAACCGGCGGGCGGCCGACCGGTACGCGTCGCGGACCAGCACCTCCACCGGGGTCGACCCCCGGTTCGTCAGCGCCAGCGTGAGCCGGTAGCCGTGCTCGTCGTACACCGCCGTGCTTTCCACGGCCCGGCCCGGCCCGGCCTTGAACCGCCGGAAGAACCCGTTCGGCCCGTGCACCGACAGGTCGTGCCCGGCGGCGGCCGGCCAGGTGTCGTGCAGCCGCCCACCCGGCCGCAGGGTGTAGCTGCGCGGTTCGGCGTCGCTGCCGGCCTCGCGCACGTGCAGGACGGCGGCCGCCGTGCCGGTGTTGCCGAGGTCGATCCGGTAGTCGCCGCCCTCGACCCGCCCGTCGGCGTGCAGGGCGTACGGCAGCGCGCGGGCCGGGCGTACCCCGCGCTCCTGGCCCGGCAGCCGCGGCTCGGCCGGCGCCACCGGGGGCTCGTCGGGGAACCGGACCAGGTTGTCCGGCCTGAGGTCCTCGGTGTCGGGCAGGCGCGGCGGCCGGGCCCGGTTGGGCGTGCGGAAGTCGAACGCCGAGGTCAGGTCGCCGGTCACCGCCCGGCGCCACGGGGTGATGTTGGACTCGACCAGGTCCGGCCGGCGCCCGGCGAACCGGGCCTCGAGGAACCGGATCAGTGAGGTGTGGTCGAAGACCTGCGAGTTGACCCAACCGCCCCGGGTCCACGGGGACACGATGAGCATCGGAACCCGGATGCCCAGGCCGTACGGGCCGGCCGGGTGGTCGGCGTTGCCGGGGAAGATCTCATTGGTGACCGGAACCATGGACCGGCCCTGCGCCGGGGTCCCCGCCGGGGTGGGCGGGACCAGGTGGTCGAAGAACCCGCCGTCCTCGTCGTAGGTGATGAACAGCGCCATCCGGCTCCACACCTCCGGATGGTCGGCGAGGATGTCGATCACCCGGGAGACGTACCAGGAGCCATAGTCGGGCTGCCAGTTCGGGTGCTCGCTGTAGGCCTCGGGCGCGACGATCCAGGAGACCTGCGGCAGCCGACCGGCCTCGACGTCGGCGCGGAAGTCCGCGAGCAGCGCCTCCGGGCTCCGCCCGGCGGCGCGCACCTCGGTGCCGGTCTTCGCGCGGTCCGCCAGCGGGGTGCCGGGCAGCGCCCGCTGGTACTGGTGGAAGTACAGCAGCGAGTTGTCGCCGTAGTTCCCGATGTACGGGTCCTCGGTCCACCCCCAGTACCCGTCGGCGGTCAGCCCGGTGCCGATGTCCTGATAGACCCGCCAGGAGATGCCGTTCCGCTCCAGCCGCTCCGGGTAGGTGGACCAGTCGTACCCGGCCTCGGCGTTGGTGATCACCGGGCCGCCGCCGGTGCCGTCGTTGCCGACCCAGCCGGTCCACATGTGGTAGCGGTTCGGGTCGGTCGGCCCGAGCAGCGAGCAGTGGTAGTTGTCGCAGACCGTGAAGGCGTCCGCGAGCGCGTACTGGTAGGGCAGGTCCGCACGGGTGTGGTACGTCATCGACGTGACGCCCTTGTTGGGCACCCACCGGTCGAAGCGGCCGCCGTTCCACGCGGCGTGACCGTCGTTCCAGCCGTGCGGCGGGTCCGGCAGGAAGGTCTGACCGAGGTCCGGCACGTCCGGCCGGAACGGCAGCAGCTCCCCGGAGCCGGTGGGCTGGTGCCAGACGCTGCGGCCCGAGGGCAGCGTCACCGGGTGCGGGTCGGCGAAGCCCCGCACCCCGCGCAGCGTGCCGAAGTAGTGATCGAACGAGCGGTTCTCCTGCATGAGGATGATGACGTGCTCGACGTCCTCGATGGAGCGGTGCCGCTGGTCGGCCGGGATGGCGAGCGCCTTGCTCAGGTCGACCGGCAGCGCGGCGCCCAGGGCGGGCGCCCCGGCGAGCTTGAGGAATGAGCGGCGATCAAGTGCGCACATCTGTGCCTCCCGGTTCGCGGCCCGCGGCCGACGGCTCCCGACGCTATCGGCGGCGCGGGAACGTACGGGTGGCCGGAACCTGACGGGTGCCGGTTTGTTTCCCCAACGGCACCCGTCGGCCGCCACCCCGGGACGATCCGGGGGTCGATGTGTTTAAATCATTAACATCGATGTTATCGATAACATCCACCCCATCCCGTCAAGGACTCCGCTGATGACTCCTACTCATCCCCAAAACCCCGCTCGCCGACGCCCGCCGCTGGCGATCGGCGTCCTGATCGCGGCCCTGTTGGTCGGCGGCCTCACCCTGGCCGTCCGGGTGACCGGCGCGGCGGCCGCGCCCGGCCCTGGCGCCATCGTGGGCGCCCAGTCCGGCCGGTGTGTGGACGTGCCCAACTCCTCGCAGAGCAACGGCACGCAGGTGCAGTTGTGGGACTGCACGGGCGCGGCCAACCAGTCCTTCACCTACACGTCCGCCCGGCAGTTCCAGGTGTACGGGAGCAAGTGCCTGGACGCCAACGGCCAGGGCACGACCAACGGCACCGCGGTGATCATCTGGGACTGCAACGGCCAGGCGAACCAGCAGTGGAACCTGAACGCGAACGGCACGATCACCGGGGCGCAGTCGGGGTTGTGCCTGGACGCCAACGGCGCCGGCACGGCCAACGGCACGAAGCTGATCCTGTGGTCCTGCAACGGCGGCGCCAACCAGCGCTGGAGCACCTCGGCCGCGCCGTCGTCCCCGCCGCCCACCTCCACGCCGCCCACCTCCCCGCCGCCGGCCGGGGGCCGGCCGTGCGACATCTACGCCGCCGGCGGCACGCCGTGCGTGGCCGCGCACAGCACCACCCGGGCACTGTTCGCCGGCTACGCCGGGAACCTCTACCAGGTACGCCGTTCCTCGGACAGCGCCACCCGGGACATCGGCCTGCTGAGCGCCGGCGGGTACGCCAACGCGAACACGCAGGACTCGTTCTGCGCCGGCGTCTCCTGCGTGATCACCGTGGTCTACGACCAGTCCGGACACGGCAACGACCTGTGGTACCAGGGCTCCGCCCAGGTGCCCGGCTCGCCGCAGAGCCGCCCGGCCACCGCCACCTCCGAGTCGCTGACCATCGGCGGCGCCAAGGCGTACTCGCTCTACATCAACCCGAGCAACAGCTACTGGCGGGACGGCCACCTCAGCGGCGTGCCGACCGGCAGCCAGCCCGAGGGCATGTACATGGTCACCAGCGGCACGCACGTCAACGGCGGTTGCTGCTTCGACTACGGCAACAGCGAGACCACCCGCAGCGCGGACGCGGCCGGCGCGATGGACGCGATCAACTTCAGCACCGAGTGCTGGTTCGGCGGCTGCTCCGGCTCCGGGCCGTGGGTGCAGGCCGACCTGGAGTGGGGGCTGTACCCCGGCGGCAGCCAGTCCTGGAACCCGAACCAGCGGGCGTTCCCCAACCGGTTCGTCACGGCCATCCTGAAGAACAACGGCACCACCCGGATGGCGCTCAAGGGCAGCAACGCGCAGTCGGGCAACCTCTACACCGTCTACGCCGGCTCGTTGCCGGGCGGCTACAGCCCGATGAAGAAGCAGGGGGCCATCATCCTGGGCAGCGGCGGGGACTGCTGCAAGCCCAGCGGCGGCGCGAACCTGAGCGCCGGCACCTTCTACGAGGGCGCCATGGTGGCGGGCTACCCGTCCGACGCCACCGAGGACGCGGTGCAGGCCAACATCGTGGCGGCCGGCTACCGCTGACCCGTGCTCCGGCGGCCGGCCCGGGCGGGCCGGCCGCCGGACTGGCGCGCTGGCCCGACTGCCGGCCTGGCGCGCTGGCCCGACTGCCGGCCTGGCGCGCTGGCCCGGCGGCGGCCGTCAGCGGCTCTCGAGGCCGGCCCGGCGCTTCGACCAGACGTCGAACGCCACGGCCGCCAGCAGGACGATGCCCTTGACCAGCATGACCCGCTCGCTGGGCGCGCCGATGAGCGACATGCCGTTGTTGATGACGCCCATGATCAGGCCGCCGGTGATGGCGCCCACCACCTTGCCGACGCCGCCCTGGACGGCGGCGCCGCCGATGAAGGCGGCCGCGATGGCGTCCAGCTCGAACTGGTTGCCGGCCGTGGGGTTGGCCTGGTTGAGCCGGCCCGAGAAGATCACCCCGGCCAGGGCGGCCAGCACCCCCATGTTCACGAAGATCCAGAAGACCACGGACCGGACCCGGACGCCGGACAGCAGCGCGGCCTGCAGGTTGCCGCCGATCGCGTAGATCCACCGGCCAAAGACGGCCCGGGCGGTCAGCAGGGAGTAACCCAGCACCAGCACCGCGAGCAGCACCAGCACCCAGGGCAGGTTCTTGAACCGGGCGAGCTGCACGACCACGGTGAGGATCACCACGGCCGCCACCGCGAGCTTGAGGACGAACACCGGCAGCGGTTCGACGGTCTGCTGGTAGCCGAGCCGGGCGCTCCGGTCCCGCCACCGCACGAGCACCAAGCCGGCCACCACGGCGAGCCCGACCAGCAGGCTGAACAGGTCGGCCCCGCCGAGCGGGCCGAGGCCGACGTTGCCGAGGTATCCCTCGGTGAAGCCGTTCGAGAGCGTACGCACCTGGTCCGGGAACGGGCCGATCCCCTGGTTGCCGAGCACGGTGAGGGTGAGGGCCCGGAACAGCAGCATGCCGGCGAGCGTGACGATGAACGCCGGAATGCCGAAGTACGCCACCCAGAAGCCCTGCCAGGCGCCGATCAACCCGCCGACCACCAGCGTGAGCACCACGGCCAGCGGCCAGGCCAGATGGAGGTTGACCATCAGCACTGCGGAGACCGCGCCGGTCACGCCCACCACCGAGCCGACGGACAGGTCGATGTGGCCGGCGATGATGATCAGGATCATCCCGATGGCCAGGATCAGCACGTACGAGTTCTGCACGATGATGTTGGAGATGTTCTGCGGTTGCAGCAGCGCGCCGTCGGTGAGCACCGCGAACAGCGCGATGATCAGCGCGAAGGCGACGTAGATCCCGCTCTGCCGCAGGTTGATGGAGAACCGCCGCCGGGGGGCGTCCCCCGGCTCCGCCGGCGCGGCCAGCTCGGGCGCCTCGACCGGAACCGTGCTGTTGGTGGGTGCCACACTGCTCATCGCGGGGCTGCTCCTGTTCCCTGTGCCGTCTGCTGGGTTCCCTGGGTCATCAGCTGCATGAGGCGTTCCTGGGTGGCGTCGGCTCGCCGCACCTCGCCGGTCACCCGACCGGCGGCCAGGGCGTAGATGCGGTCGCAGAGACCGAGCAGCTCGGGCAGCTCCGAGGAGATGACCAGCACCGCCTTGCCCTCGTCGGCCAGCCGGTTGATGATCGTGTAGATCTCGTACTTGGCGCCCACGTCGATGCCGCGGGTCGGCTCGTCAAGGATCAGCACGTCCGGATCCGCGAAGATCCATTTGGACAGCACGACCTTCTGCTGGTTGCCGCCGCTGAGCTTGCCGGCGACGCTGAGCACGCTCGGCGCCTTGATGGACATGCTCCGGCGGAACCCGTCGGCCACCCGGAACTCCTCGTTGCCGTCGACCCAGCCGCGCCGGGCCAGCTTGCCGAGGCCGGCCGCGGAGACGTTGCGCTTGATGTCGTCGATCAGGTTCAGCCCGTACCGCTTCCGGTCCTCGGTCACGTACGCGATGCCGTGCGCGATGGCGTCGCTGACCGAGTGCAGGGCGATCTCCCGGCCGTCCTTGAACACCCGGCCCGAGATGTCGGTGCCGTACGCGCGGCCGAAGACGCTCATGGCCAGCTCGGTCCGGCCGGCGCCCATCAGGCCGGCCAGGCCCACCACCTCGCCGCGGCGCAGCACGAGGTTGGCGCCCGACACCACCACCCGGCCGCGCTGGGTGGGGCTGTGCACGGTCCAGTCCTCGATCCGCAGCGCCTCGTCGCCGATGCGCGACTTGTGCGGTGGGAAGCGATGGTCCAGGTCCCGGCCCACCATGCCGGCGATGATGCGTTCCTCGGTCACGGTGTCGGCGGCCATGTCCAGCGTCTCGACCAGCCGGCCGTCCCGGAGGATGGTGATCGAGTCGGCGATGGCCGCGACCTCGTTGAGCTTGTGCGAGATGATCACGCAGGTGATGCCCTCGTCCCGCAGCCCGCGCAGCAGGTTCAGCAGGTGCGCCGAGTCCTCGTCGTTGAGCGCGGCCGTCGGCTCGTCCAGGATGAGCAGCCGCACCTCCTTGGAGAGCGCCTTGGCGATCTCGACCAGTTGTTGCTTGCCCACCCCGATGTCCAGCACCGGGGTGACCGGGTTCTCCCGCAGCCCCACCCGGGCCAGCAGCCGGCCGGCCTCGTGGTTGGTCCGGTGCCAGTCGATCAGCCCGCGGGTGGCCCGCTCGTTGCCGAGGAACATGTTCTCGGCGATCGACAGCTGCGGGCACAGGGCCAGCTCCTGGTGGATGATGACGATGCCGCGCCGCTCGCTGTCCCGGATGCCGTGGAACTCGCTCGGCTCGCCGTCGAAGACGATCTCGCCGTCGTAGCTGCCGTGCGGGTACACCCCGGACAGCACCTTCATCAGCGTCGACTTGCCCGCGCCGTTCTCCCCGCAGATGGCGTGGATCTCGCCGCGGCGTACCGACAGCGAGACGTCCGAGAGCGCGGCCACGCCCGGGAAGGTCTTGGTGATGCCGCGCATCTGAAGTATGTGATCGGTCATGCGGTGCGCCCCCATCGGCGAGTCGGTTCCGGCGTACGCGGCGGGTCGGCCGCCGGGCGTTCCCGCACCCGACGGCCGACCCGGGCAGGCCTACGACTTCAGCTGCGCCTCGGTGAGGTAGCCGGTGGCGATGAGCTCCTTCTGGTAGTTGTCCTTGTTCACGATGACCGGCTGGAGCATGTACGTGGGGACGACCTTGTTGTGGTTGTCGTAGTCCTTCTCGTTGTTGACCTCGGGCTTCTGGCCCTTCAGGACCTCGTCGGCCATCTTGGCGGTCACCGCGGCGAGCTGGCGGGTGTCCTTGTAGATGGTGGAGTACTGCTCACCGGCGAGGATCGACTTGACCGACGTCAGCTCGGCGTCCTGCCCGGTGACCACCGGGTAGGGCTGGCCCTTGGTGCCGTACCCGTTGCTCTTGAGCGCCGACAGGATCCCGATGGACAGGCCGTCGTACGGTGACAGCACGCCGTCCACCTTGGCGCCGCTGCTGTACGTCTTGGTGAGGATGTCCTCCATCCGGCGCTGCGCGGTGTCCGCCTTCCAGCGCAGGATGGCGACGGTGTTGAAGGCCGTCTGGCCGCTCTTGACCACCAGCGTGCCCTTGTCGATGTACGGCTTCAGCACCGACATGGCGCCGTTGAAGAAGAACGGGGCGTTGTTGTCGTCCGGCGACCCGGCGAACAGCTCGATGTTGAACGGACCCTTGGCGCTGCCGTCGCTGCCGTCGGCGTTCTTCAGCTTGAGGCCCACCAGCAGCGAGGTGGCCTGCTGCACGCCGACCTTGAAGTTGTCGAAGGTGGTGTAGTAGTCGACGTTGGGGCTGTTCAGGATGAGCCGGTCGTACGAGATGACCTTGACGCCCTTCTCGCCGGCCTCCTGCAACTGGGTGGTCAGCGCCTTGCCGTCGATGGAGGCGATGATCAGCAGCTTGGCGCCCTTGGTGATCTGGTTCTCGACCTGCGCCACCTGGGTGGGGATGTCGTCCTCCGCGTACTGCAGGTCCACCTTGTAGCCGAGCTTTTCCAGGGCCGACCGCACGTTGTCGCCGTCGTGCACCCAGCGTTCGGAGACCTTGTTCGGCATCGTCACGCCGATCAACGCGCCGGCGTTCGAGCCCGAGCTCGCCTCCTTGTCCACCGTCTTGGTGCTCGACCCGCAGGCGCCCAGCGCCGTGGCGAGCAGCACGGCACCGGCCGCTGTGGTGAGCCGTCGGAGTCTCATGTGGTGGCCTCTCCAATCGTGGGGCGGTCGAAGCCGGTTCCGGAACATCAACGAGCGAGTGTTATCGCTAACATAGACCTGATCAACTGTGACCGTCGTAACACTTGGATAACACCGCCGCCGGCATCTCCCGCTGCCGGCGTCTGCGCAGGTCGCGGCGGGGTGAGGCGGCGTCGAACGGCGTGCCGTCGTACCCCCGTCGGGGTCGCCGATCGGCATGCGGGCGGCGGCCGGAAACGCTGACATCGACGGGCCTGATGGCGCCAAGGGCGCCGGTCCGGGCGGGCGTGCGGCGGGGGAGGCTCGCGCGGCCGGTCCTGGAATATCAAGTTCATCAATGTTAACGTTCTCGGCATTGCGTTGTGCGCGCCTGTCTGCGGGCGACTTCGCTCCTGTGATCGCTAACCGGTCCCGGTCGGATGACGACGACCGCCGGGCAGGAAGGACGACCCGATGAAACCTCTCGCCTCCCGCGGCCCGTGGCTGGCCGCGGTGGCCGTCGGGCTGCTGGTGACGGCCGTGCTGGTCGGCACGCGAGCCACCCCCGGTCAGGCGTTGGAGAACGGCGTGGCGCGTACCCCGCCGATGGGCTGGAACAGCTGGAACACGTTCGGCTGCAACATCAACGAGTCGCTGATCCGGGGGATGGCCGACGCGATCGTCACCAGTGGGATGAAGGACGCCGGCTATCAGTACGTGGTGGTGGACGACTGCTGGTTCAACCCCAACCGGGACTCCGCCGGCAACCTGCAGGGCGACCCGTCGCGCTTCCCGAGCGGGATGAAGGCGCTGGGGGACTACCTGCACGGCAAGGGACTGAAGTTCGGCCTCTACGAGGTGCCGGGCGCCAAGACCTGCGCTCAGGGCACGGGTGGTTACCCAGGATCGACCGGAAGCCAGGGCCACGAGGCGCAGGACGCCCGGCAGTTCGCGGCCTGGGGCGTCGACTACCTCAAGTACGACTACTGCTCCGGCAGCGGCACCATCAACGACCAGGTGGCCACGTTCGCCAAGATGCGCGACGCGCTGGCCGCGACCGGCCGGCCGATCCTGTACAGCATCAACCCGAACAGCTTCCACTGCTGCACCGGCCCGCAGCGCAACTGGGGCGACGTGGCCAACATCTGGCGGACCACCGAGGACATCACCAACAAGTGGGACACCGGCAACACCAACGGCTATCCGATGGGCGTCCAGAACATCATCAACGTCAACGTGCCGCTCGCCTCGTACGCCGGTCCCGGTCACTTCAACGACCCGGACATGATGGAGATCGGCCGCGGTGGCATGACCGACGCGGAGATGCGCACCCACTTCGCGATGTGGGCGATGATGGCCGCGCCGCTGATCGCCGGCAACGACATCCGGTCGATGGACTCGGCGACCCAGACCATCCTGAAGAACAGGGTCCTGATCGGCATCGACCAGGACACGCTGGGGCTGCAGGCCAGCCAGGTGTCCTTCGACGGCACCCGTCGGGTGCTCGCCAAGCGGCTGGCCAACGGCGACGTGGCGGTGGCGCTGTTCAATCAGGGCGGCGCCACGACGACCATCTCGACGACGGCGTCGGCCATCGGCCTGAGCGGCAACTCGTTCACCCTCGTGGACGCCTGGACCCTCGGCACCACCCCGACCACCGGCGCCATCTCGGCCAGCGTGCCGGGACACGGCACGGTGGTCTATCGGGTCAGCCCCGGCGCCGGGTCGACCACGGCGCCGCCGCCGACCACGGCGCCGACCACGGCGCCGCCCACGACCGCTCCGCCCACCACGGCGCCGCCGACCACGGCACCCCCCACGACCGCGCCGCCGACGACGGCTCCGCCGACGACCGCGCCGCCGACCACGAACCCGCCGC